>JBQTGU010000001.1:0-3013 GCA_052390575.1 Actinomycetota bacterium
GACCATGTCGTTGGCGATCGTCTGCGGGTGGGCGTACTGCTCCTCGGGCGCCACCACCTTCTCGACCGCGTGGCCGTGCGCCCGTAGCTCCTCGACGAGGTCGTCGGCCTTCCACTGCACGAACACGTCGCGCCGGCGCGAGTTCATGAGCAGCTGCTGCTCGAGCGGCGGCTTGCCCGCCATGCGCATCCCGTCGCCGGTGACGGGCTCGACATTGATCACATCGGCGCCGAGGTCGGAGAGGATCATCGGCCCGAACGGGCCCGCCAGGAACTGGCCGAAGTCGATCACCCGCACCCCGTCGAGCGGGCCCCGGCTCTCGGGACGGGGCGGGCGGCCCGGCGTCACCTCGGCGGCGCGCGCCGGGAGGCGGGCCGCCTCGGCCAGCACCTCGTCGGTGTGCTCGCCCACCCGGGGCTGGGGGCCCCGGATCGCGCCCGGAGTCCCCAGCAGGTGGATGGGCACGCCCATCTGGGTGGTGGGCCCGAGGTCGGGGTCGTCGACGGTGGCGACCATGTCGTTGGCGATCGTCTGCGGGTGGGCGTACTGCTCCTCGGGCGCCACCACCTTCTCGACCGCGTGGCCGTGCGCCCGTAGCTCCTCGACGAGGTCGTCGGCCTTCCACTGGACGAACGCGTCGCGCCGGCGGGAGTTCATGAGCAGCTGGGCCTCGAGCGGCAGCTTGCCCTCGAGCTCCTCGGGCGGGGGCGGCTCGACGCCGAGGATCTCGTCGAGCGTCTTGTCCTGGGGGAGCCCGCTCATGACCGAGACGTGCACGTACTCCCGGTCGGCGCACTCGAAGATCATCCCCTGGTGCACGCCGGGCGGGTAGCTCTTGCCCATCAGGTCGTGGAAGGCGGCGTCGGCCTTCTCGACCCACTGCCAGATCTGGGTGGTGTAGAGGAACGCGCCCTGCAACAGGGAGGTGGAGACGTGCTGGCCCCGGCCCGTCTCCTCCCGGGCGAGCAGGCCGGCGAGGATCCCCGACGGCACCAGGTAGATCGCGCCCATGCTCGGCATCGGCATGGGCAGGAAGATCGGCCCCGGCCGCCACCCCGGCTGCTCCCACTGCTGGCCCGACGCCGCCTGCACCAGCGCGTCGTAGCCGGGACGGCCGGCCTTGCGGTGCCCGGGCGGCCACGCCGGGCACGAGCAGTAGACGAGGCGGGGGAGCTCGGCGTGCAGCGCCTCGTAGCCGACGCCGAGGCGGTCCATCACCCCGGGGCGGAAGCTCTCCACCACGACGTCGGCGGTGCCGGCGAGTTTTTTGAAGTGTTGGACGCCCCGGTCGGACTTCAGGTCGAGCTCGACCGAACGTCTCGAGCGGGTCCACACCTTGTAGCCGGCGTACGAGCGGAACGGGTCGCCGCCGGGGGGCTCGACCTTGATGACGTCGGCGCCCTGCTCGGCGAGGAGGAGGACGCCGAGGGGGCCGGCGACGCCCCAGGTGAGGTCGAGGATGCGGATCCCGTCGAGCGCGCCCGGCACGGCGGTCACTCTCGCGCGGCCCTGACGGGAGTGTCAGGCGTGGTTGGTGTCGTAGGCACGCCGTATCCTTGGGGCTGGCTCGGAGTCGGCCATGCAACGGCTTCCCGTTGGATCGATTGCGGGAGGTCACAATGGCTGTGAGCGAGGCAAGAGAGCGGCTGCGACAGCAGCTCGAGGAGAACTACGGCGTCGATGGAGCCGCGATCCTGATGGACCGTCCACCCGGCGGCTGGAGCGATCTGGTCACGAAGGATTACCTCGACGCGAAATTTGCAGCCACAGATGCGAAGTTCGACGCGCTCCGCCACGAGTTGCTGGGCGCCGTCGATCGGCGGCTCCGGTCTCAGACGTGGATCACGGCAAGTCTGCTGATCAGCGGCATCGGAATCGCATTCGGCATCGGACAGGCGCTCTGATCCGAGGATGAATCGTTCCGCGGGCCTCGGCGCGATCCGGGCGTAGGTCGCGAGCTCCTACCGCTCGCAGCCGATGCCATTCCCGTCGCTGTCGAAACGGTGTGGGTCGCCCCCTTCGACCCTGAAGGCCCGCTCGACGACATCGGCGCAGTCGAGATCGGGTGGCGGCGGCGGGATGCAGGCGTCCGGATAGGAGGCGTCGCATTCCGCGGTACCCGGTCCCGCGGTCGCCGGCTGGGTCGGCACATCGCACGATCCCCAGAGTCCGCGCCCCGCATCGCGGGCTTCTCGCTGGAGGGCGACGAACTCGTCGACGTGAGCAACGTTCGGCGGCACCGTGTACGCCTGGGCGTAGCCCTTCCGGACCATCTCGGCGTTCACGAACAGGCCGTCGCTCGCCCGGTAGATGTACGCCAGCGTCCGCTCGTACTGATCGAGACGCTCGACGTCGTACTCGACTCGCACCTCGGTGCCCAGCGGAAGGAGTTCCTCGAGAAACGCGGCGGCCTCGGTCGCGAAGCATTCGACGGCTTCGACCGGGTCCTGAGTCTCGGGTGTGTCGATCCCGATGAGGCGGATCTTCACGTGATCCTCGACCCAGAGCGTGTCGCCGTCGGTGTACCGCTCGACGACCGTGTCATCGCCTGGCGGGAGGTCGGCGGTCGAGGAGGAGCCGCCGCACGCGGCGAGCAGAATCACCGATGCCACCAGGAAGCCGCGTGTTCTCAGACGCGGCCAGCCTCGCGCGGGTGAGCGTGTAGAGCGGCGTAGGTGTCACAGGGGGTCGGTACGATCGGTGTGCCGCCTCGGGAGCCGGGCATCGAAGGCTCCCCTCCGAGACGCCGAAACAGAGGAGGGGAGATGGTGCCCACCGAACACGCCGTCGAGCGACTGCGTGGCCACCTGACGGAGATCCTCGACGACGCCGACGCCGATACGCTGGTGTCGGTGTTCGACACGAGTGAGTTGGCTACGAAGCACGACATTGCGCTCCTTCGCTCTGATGTCGAGAAGGCGACGTACGAGCTGATCGCTGCGTTTCGCGGTGAGCTCAACACCGCCATCACCAACCAGACGAAGCCGCTCCTGATCTCGATCGTGAGCACCGC
>JBQTGU010000002.1:0-64183 GCA_052390575.1 Actinomycetota bacterium
GAGATCGACCGCACCAACCCGCTGTTCGACCACGGCGGTCACGTGCTCGCCGGCGTCGAGGGGTTCCAGCTGTTCGACTCGCTCGCGGTCGAGGAGAACGGCAACGTCGTCATCGGCACGATCGTCAACGGCGGGCTCACGGTGATCTCGCCCGTGGGCGAGGTCGTGGAGCACGTGCCGTTCGCCGACCTGCTCGTGACCAACGTGTGCTTCGGCGGCGACGACCGGCGCACCGCTTATGTCACCTGCTCGGGCACCGGGAAGCTCGTGTCGGTGCCCTGGCCCCGCCCGGGGCTGGAGCTCGCGTTCTAGCGCTACTCGCGAGCAGGGAGCTGCTGCACGGCCCAGCCGTTGCCGTCGGGATCACTGAAGAAGACGAACGACCCCCACGGGAACTCCTGGACCTCGCCGACCTCCACCCCCCGCTCGACCAGCTCGGCACGGGCGGCGTTGATGTCGGAGACGACCATCTGCAGGCCCTGGACCGAGCCCGGCGGAACGTCGCTGATTCCTTGGCCGAACGCGATCGAGCATGCCGAGCCCGGCGGTGTGAGTTGCACGAACCGCATGTCGTCGCTCACCCGGTGGTCGTGGTCGGCATTGAACCCGACCTTCTCGGTGTAGAAGGCCTTGGCGCGGTCCACGTCGGAGACGGGAACCGCCACGAGTTCGAGCTTCCAGTCCATGAGGCGTCCTTTCAGATCGTCACTGGGTGCACGGGCGCGCCGGCGACATCGACTCGCGTGCGGAACACCGAGCCCTTGCGCTTGGGCTCGTCGATGTTGTCGGCCGTCACAACATAGAGGTCGCGCCGGTCGTCGCCGCCGAAGCACAAGCTGGTCACGGCACGAGCGGGAACGTGCACGCCGCGATCGATACGACCGTCGGGTGTGATGCGCATGATGCAACCCCCGACCGCCGACGCGATCCACACGCATCCGGCTTCGTCCACTGCCATCCCGTCGGGCGCGCCGGGCGGGAACTCGAAATGCCGCGGGTTGCTCGCGCGGTCGTCGCCGAGGTCGTGCACCAGCACCACGTTCGCACGGGTGTCGGAGTGGTAGATGCGATCCTCGGCCGGGGAGAGGGCGATGCCGTTGGCGTGCACGACTCCGCCGTAGAGCTCGGTCGCCTCTCCCTCGGCGTCGATCCGCCGGCACTCGCCGGGTACGGGCTCGGCGTCACCGTCGAACACCATGAATCGCAGCGCGCCGGCGTAGACGCGACCGGCCGAGTCGGTGCAGAGGTCGTTCCATCCCGGGAGGCCCTCGATGCGGTAGAGGACGCGCGTCTTGCCGTCGCGCACATGCGAGATGTCGCGGCCCGAGACCACGACGCCGCCGTCGGCATGGAGCGCGATTCCTCCGACGCCGCGGCGCTTGGGGACCACGGTCGTGATCTCGCCGCCCGGGTCGAGTCGGTACACGCCGCCGCCCAACACATCGCTGAAGAACATGTTCCCGTCGGCGTCGACGGTGGGTCCCTCGACGAGCCCGTATCCCGAGGCCAACAACTCGAACTGCACCCGCCGATTATCGTCGGCGACGCAACCCAGAGAAGGAGTGCAGGTGGGACCGCTCTCGGGCGTGAGGATGATCGAGATCGCCGGCATCGGGCCGGGCCCGTTCGCCGCCATGATGCTCGCCGACATGGGCGCCGACGTGATCCGGGTCGACCGGGCCCAGGTGGTCTCCGGCGCGTTCGACGCGCCCAACAAGGAGGTGCTGAACCGGGGTCGCCGCTCGGTGGGCATCGACCTCAAGGCCGCCGACGGCGTCGAGACGCTCATGCGCCTGGTCGGGCAGGCCGACGCGCTCATCGAGGGGTTCCGGCCCGGGGTCGCCGAGCGCCTCGGAATCGGGCCCGACGACTGCCACGCCCGCAATCCCAAGCTCGTGTACGGGCGCATGACCGGCTGGGGCCAGGAGGGCCCGTACGCCCAGGCCGCCGGCCACGACATCAACTACATCGCCCTCGGCGGCGCGCTGGCCCACTTCGGCCGGGCGGGCGCCAAGCCCACGCCTCCCATCAACCTGGTGGGCGACTTCGGTGGCGGCGGGATGCTGCTGGCGTTCGGTGTGGCCTGCGGCATCGTCGAGGCCCGGTCGTCGGGAAAGGGCCAGGTCATCGACGCCGCCATGGTCGACGGCACCGCCATCCTCATGACGATGATGTGGGGGTTGCGCGCCATCGGCTTCTGGGAGGACGAGCGCGGCGTGAACGTGCTCGACACCGGCGCGCCGTTCTACGACACCTACGAGACCGCCGACGGCGGGTTCGTCTCGCTGGGTTCTCTCGAACCGCAGTTCTACGCCGAGATGCTCGAGCGGCTCGGCATCGACGACGGCGAGCTCCCCGCGCAGATGGACCGGAGCGGCTGGCCGAAGCTGCGCGAGCGACTCACGGAGCTGTTCAAGTCGAAGACCCGCGACGAGTGGTGCGAGATCTTGGAGGGAACGGATGCGTGCTTCGCGCCGGTCCTACCGATGTCCGAGGCGGCCGAGCACCCGCACATGAAGGCGCGGGGCACGATCGTCGAGGAGTTCGGGCTGGCCCAGCCGGCGCCGGCGCCGCGCTTCTCCCGAACGCCCGGTTCGATCCAGGGGCCGCCGGCGTGGCCGGGCCAGCACACCGACGAGGTGCTGGCCGACTGGGGCTTCGATACCGACGAGCTCGCCAAGCTGCGCGACGCCGGCGCGATCAAATAGCGCTCACAACTTTCGCAACCGGACCGCCCGTACAGAGTGGTCGCCGGACTTCTCGAGGACGAGGTCGGCGCGCTCGCGGGTCGGGAGGATGTGCTCGCGCAGGTTGCGGCCGTTGATCGTGCGCCAGACGTCGCGGGCGACCGCCACGGCGTCCTCCTCCTCCAGTCCGGCGAAGTGGCGGAAGAACGAGCGCTCGTCCTGGAACGCCGACTCGCGCAGCGCCAGGAACCGCTCGACGTACCACTGCTCGATGTCCTCTTCGTCGGCGTCGACGTAGATCGAGAAGTCGAAGAAGTCCGATACGAACAGCGCCGGTGCCCGGTGCCCGGCGTGGCCGTCGCGGGCCTCGAGCACCGAGAGCCCTTCGAGGATGACGATCTCGGGCCGACGAACCACCTGCTCCTCGTCCGGGACGATGTCGTAGGTGAGGTGCGAGTACACCGGCGCCACCACCTCGGGCTCACCCGACTTCACGTCGGCGAGAAACCGGACCAGTCGCCGCAGGTCGTAGCTCTCGGGGAAGCCCTTGCGGTCCATCAGCCCCCGCTCCTCGAGCTCCCGGTTCGGGAACAGGAACCCGTCCGTGGTTACCAGATCGACCTGGGGATGGTCGGGCCAGCGACCGAGCAGCGCCTGGAGGATGCGCGCGGTCGTGCTCTTGCCGACCGCCACGCTGCCGGCGACGGCGATCACGTACGGGACCTTGGCCGCCGGGCTACCGAGGAACGTGTCGGTGACGCGGTGCAGACCCTGGCTCGCCGACACGTACAGGTTGAGCAGCCGCGACAGGGGCAGGTACACGTCGGCGACCTCGTCGAGCGAGATGCGCTCGTTGATCCCGCGCAGGTGGTCGAGATCGGCTTCGCTCAGTGTGAGCGGGGTGGCGGCTCGTAACCGCGACCACTCGTCTCGGCTGAACCGCACGTAGGGAGAGAGCGGCCCGCTCACGACGACCCCGGCAGTATCGCCAGCCGGTCGGCGAGGGTGCGCTCGTCGGCCGCGGTCACGGTGATGTGGCCGACCTTCCGTCCCGGACGCGGCGTCTTGGCGTAGTCGTGGAAGTGCGCCCCGGGGATCGCCAGCACCTCGGCGCGGTCGGGGAGTGCGCCGATGCAGTTGACCATCGCGCTCACACCCACGGGCGCGGTGGAGCCGAGCGGCCAGTCCAGGATCGCCCGCAGGTGGTTCTCGAACTGGCTCGTGACCGCCCCCTCGATCGTCCAGTGGCCCGAATTGTGGACGCGCGGCGCGAGCTCGTTCGCCACCAGCTCCGGGCCCACCTGGAACAACTCGATCGCGAGCACGCCGACGTAGTCGAGCTCGTCCAGAACGCGCCCGGCATACGCCTCGGCGGCCGCCTGCGTCCCGGCGGCCGCGCCCGCCGCGGGCGCGCGACTCGTCCGCAGGATGCCGTCCCGGTGCTCGTTCTCGACCAGCGGCCAGCAGGCGGTCGCGCCATCCCGTCCCCGCACCGCCAGGATGGACACCTCACGTTCGAACGCCACCAGCCGCTCGAGGATGAGCGGTTGTCCTCCGAGCTCGCGCCAGGCGTCGTCGACGTCGCCCGACTCCGCCAGGACCCGTTGGCCCTTGCCGTCGTACCCGCCCCGCCGCGTCTTGAGCACCGCCGGCAGCCCGACGGCCTGCACCGCCTCGTCGAGCCCGGCACGATCGTCGACCGGAGCGAAGTCGGGTGTCGCAATCCCGAGCCTCCGGAACAGCTTCTTCTCCGCCAGCCGGTCCTGGGCGACGTCCAGCGCACCCGGGGGTGGCAGCACGGTGGTGCCCCGCGCTGCGAGAAAGCGCGCCCCGTCGGCGGGCACGCCCTCCCACTCGTACGTCGCGATCGCGGCGCCGTCGGCCACCTGGGCGAGCGCGTCCCGGTCGCCGAGCTCACCGACGACGAGCGCCCCGAGCGCACCCGCGGGAGCCTCGGCGATCGGGTCGAGGAAACGGAAACCCAGGCCCAGCGGCACCCCGGCGAGGGCGAGCATGCGCCCGAGCTGCCCGCCTCCCAGCACCGCGACGACGTCCCCCACGGGCGTTTTCTAGTCCGGTGCGGGCTCCGACCTCCGGTACCATGGGACCCAGCGACAGCGCCGTCGCCCCAACCGACCCCGGGCGAGGCGCACTTCTCGGGCCTCGCCCCCGACTGGAGCGAGGAGAGCGTGTCCCACTCCGACCGGCGCTCGCGCCGCGCTGAACTCGACGCCTGCGGCATCGGCTTCGTGGCCGACGCGCGCGGCGAGGGCGGCCGCGAGATCGTCGATCTGGCGCTCACCGGCCTCGCCTGCGTCCGGCACCGCCAGGCCATCGCCGCCGACGGTCTCTCGGGCGACGGCGCCGGGATCCTCGCCCCGATTCCGCGCGAGTTCTTTGCCCGCGTGGGTGGGGCCGCGCTCGACCGTGAGCTCGACGCCGAACGGCTGGGTGTCGTCTCCGCCTTCCTCGATCTCCATGACGACGGCGCCGTGAAGACCGCGCAGGCGGCGGTCGCGGAAGCGTGCGAGGCCGAGGGCATCGAGCTGGCGGGGTGGCGCGCGGTCCCGATCGACGAGTCCCACATCGGCGCCCAGGCCAAGGCCGACCTCCCCGCGTTGCTCCAGGCGATCATGCTGCGCCCGGCCGGGACCGACGACGCCGACGCCGAGCGGCGCGCCTACCGGGCGCGGCGACGCGCCGAGGCCCGCTGCCGCGACGAGGACGTCCGCCACTATTTCGCGAGCTGGTCGTTCGCGACGGTCAACTACAAGGCGCTCGTGATCAGCGACCGGCTCGCAGGCTTCTATCCCGACCTGGACGCGCCCGACTTCGCGGCGCCGTTCGTGATCTTCCACAGCCGGTTCTCGACCAACACCACGCCGGCGTGGGAGCGGGCCCAGCCCTTCCGCAACCTCTGTCACAACGGCGAGATCAACACGCTGATGGGCAACCAGCACCGCATGGTGGCGCGCGGCCGACTCGGCACCGAGGAGGCCGGGCTCGGCCCCGAGGACCTCTTCCGTCCCGTGTTCGACCCCGACGACTCCGACTCGGGCAAGCTCGACGCCACCGTCGAGCTGCTCCAACGGGGTGGACGCGATGTGCGTCACGCGGTGGCGATGCTCGTGCCCGAAGCGTGGGAGGGCCAGCGTGACCTCGCGCCCGGCGTGCGCGACTTCTTCCGTTACCACGCTTGCCTGACCGACCCGTGGGACGGGCCCGCCGGTCTCGTCTTCACCGACGGGCGTCGAGTCGGCGCCGCCCTCGATCGCAACGGGCTGCGCCCGCTGCGGTGGCAGGTGTGCGAGGACGGGTTGGTGGTGTGCGCGTCCGAGGTCGGCGCAGTGCCGGTGACGGGGCGGGGGAGCGTCAAGCGGGGGCGGCTCGGGCCCGGTGACATGCTCTCCGTCGATCCCGACGACGGCGTGCAGTACGACATCGCGGTGAAGTCCTGGCTGGCGCGGCTGGCGCCATACGCGCAATGGGCCCGGGACGGGCTGCGCCCGTTCAAGATCGGCAAGGCCGTCGAGCTGATGCCCGACGACGAGGAGCTCCCCCGGCGCCAGGCTGCGTTCGGGGTCACGCGCGAAGAGGTGGCGATGGTGCTCAAGCCCATGGCCACCGACGCCAAGGAGCCCACCTTCTCCATGGGCGACGACGTGCCGTTCGCGGCGGTGGCCACCCGGCCGCGGCCCCTGTTCCACTACCTCAAGCAGCGCTTCGCCCAGGTCAGCAACCCACCGATCGACCACCTGCGCGAGCGGCTGGTCATGTCGCTGCGCACCTGCCTCGGGCCCCGCCAGCCGCTGCTGCGCGAAGACGCGGAGGCGGCGCACCTACTCGAGCTCCCGACCTTCTTCCTCTACCCGTCGGCGCTCGACGCGCTGCTCGATCCCGCCCGCTCGCCGTTCCGGGCGGCGCGCCTCGACGCCACGTTCCCCGTCGACGACGGGCCCGATGCCCTCGAGCGTGCCCTCGAAGCGCTGACGGCGGCGGCGCTCGAACTCGTGCAGGCGGGTGTCGGCATCCTCGTGCTGTCGGACGCCGACGTCAGCGCGGACCAGGCGCCGATCCCCTCATTGCTCGCCACCGGCGCAGTGCACCACCGCCTGATCGCGGAACGCGCCCGTCAGGACGCGTCGATCGTCGTGGACACCGGCGACGCCCGCGACGTGCACGCCCTCGCCTGCCTGCTCGGGTACGGCGCCGACGCGGTGTGCCCGCGCCTCGCGCTCCAGACGGTGGCGGCTCTCGCCGACGACGGTCAGCTGGGCGAGCTCCACGCTTCGCATGCGCAGAACCAGCTCCAGGCCGCGCTCGAGGACGGCACGCTCAAGATCTTCTCGAAGATGGGAATCTCGACCGTCGACGGCTACCGCGCCGCCCAGGTCTCCGAGGCCCTCGGCCTCGCGCCCGAGGTCGTCGACATGTGCCTGCGCGACACCGCGTCGACCGTGGGTGGTGTCGGGTTCGCGGTGCTCGGGGCGGACGCGCTCGCCCGTCACGCCCAGGGGTACGCCGATGACGAAGCGAAGCTGGACGAGCCCGGCTGGATCCGGTTCCGCAAGCGCGGCGGGGAGTACCACGCCAACAACCCCGATGTCGTCGACGCGCTCCAGGCGGCGTCGGGTGTGGTCACGGCGGAGGATGCCGGCGACGAGGACGGGAACGGCGACGCCAAGCCCCGACGTCGGCGGGCGGCCGTCGCCAAGGCCGGCGATGGCGACGGAACCAACGGAGAGCTCGACGGGCTCGAGCCCGCGCCCCCCGAAGACCAGGGCAAGGTCCTGATCCTCCCCGGCAACGGCGCGGGCAACGGCGAGGGCGACGCTCCGCTCCCGACGCCCGACCCGGTCGAGCTGCGCGCCGCCCACCTTCTCCAGCGGGCGGTGGGCGAGGGCCGCAGCGAGCTCTACGACAAGTTCCGCGAGCTGGTCGAGTCGCGCCCGGTGACGGAGCTGCGCGACCTGCTCGAGATCGTCCCCGACCATGAGCCGATCCCCGTCGACGAGGTCGAGGGCCCGTACGAGGTCACCCGACGCTTCTCGACCGGCGCGATGTCGCACGGTGCGCTGTCGAAGGAGGCGCACGAGACGCTGGCGATGGCGATGAACATGATCGGCGGGCGCAGCAACTGCGGCGAGGGCGGCGAGGACCCGTACCGCTTCCGGACCCGCGGGATGGCGCGCGACCGCAACTCGCGTATCAAGCAGATCGCCTCCGGCCGCTTCGGGGTCACGCCCGAGTACTGCGCGTTCGCCGACGAGCTCAACATCAAGATGGCGCAGGGGTCGAAGCCGGGCGAGGGCGGGCAGCTCCCCGGCCACAAGGTCAGCAACGAGATCGCCCGGCTCCGGCACACCCAGCCCGGCGTCGGCCTCATCTCCCCGCCCCCCCACCACGACATCTACTCGATCGAGGACCTCGCCCAGCTCATCTTCGATCTGAAGCAGGTCAACCCCCAGGTCGAGGTGTCGGTCAAGCTCGTGGCCGAGGAGAACGTCGGCACCATCGCCGCCGGAGTCGTGAAGGCGCTGGCCGAGGTGGTGCAGGTCTCGGGCAACAACGGCGGGACCGGCGCGTCGCCGTTGTCCTCGATCAAGCACGCGGGCATGCCGTGGGAGCTCGGGATCGCCGACACCCAGCAGGCGCTGATCGAGAACGAGCTGCGCGACCGGGTGCGGGTGCGGGTCGACGGCGGCTTCCGAACCGGGCGCGACGTGCTCGTGGCCGCGCTGCTCGGCGCCGACGAGTACTCGTTCGGGACCGCGGCGATGATGGCCGAGGGCTGCATCATGGTGCGGGCCTGCCACCGCGACACCTGCCCGACCGGCGTCGCGACACAGCGCCCGAACCTGCGGGCGAAGTTCACCGGCACGCCCGAGGGTGTCGCCCAGTACCTGCTGTTCGTGGCGGAGGAAGTGCGCCGGCTGCTGGCGTCGTTGGGCCTGCGGTCCCTCGACGAGGCGATCGGGCGGGTGGAGCTGCTGCGTCAGCGCACCAGCGGCGACGCCCGCGCCGACACGATCGACCTCGCGCCGCTGCTCGTGCCGCCGTCCGACCCCGATGCCGTCCGCCACTTCGTGGCCCACGTGCCGATCCAGCGGCCCCGCTCCGAGCTCGACGAGCGGTTGCTCGCCGACGGGTTCGCCGCCCTCTGGGAGGGTGGCGAGACCGAGCTCGAGTACGAGATCACCAACGCCGACCGCACGGTCGGGGCGTCGCTCGGCGGCGCCATCGGGCTCGAATGGGGCAACGGTCTCCCGCCGGGGTCGGTGATGGCCCGGTTCACCGGCGCCGCCGGCCAGAGCTTCGGGGCGTTCCTCGCCGACGGCGTCACGCTCGAGCTCGTCGGCGAAGCCAACGACTATCTCGGCAAGGGTCAGGGCGGCGGCCGCATCGTCGTGCGCCCGCCCGCGGGCGACGCCGGCGACCCTGTTCTCGCCGGGAACACCGTGATGTACGGCGCCACCGCCGGGCAGGTGTTCCTCGCCGGCACCGTCGGGGAGCGCTTCGCCGTCCGCAACAGCGGCGCCACCGCGGTCGTCGAGGGCGCCGGCGACCACGCCTGCGAGTACATGACCGGCGGCACCTGCGTGATCCTCGGCCCGTTCGGCTACAACCTCGGGGCCGGCATGACCGGCGGCCAGGCGTACGTCTACGACCCGGAGGGCCTGCTCGCGTCGCGCCTCAACCCGCAGCTCGTGGAAGCGACCAAGGTCGGCGACGACGCCCAGGCGGCCGAGTTGCTGTTCCTGGTCGAGCGCCACCGGGAGCTCACCGGCTCGCCCCTCGCCGGCGGCATGCTCGCTGACTGGGAAGCCACCGTGCGTTGCTTCTGGAGGGTCGCGCCCGTCGACGAAATTGCCCGGATCGAACGCGCCAACGAAGGGTTGTTGGGCGCGCCGCGCTAGGCGGGAGCCGCCGGCGCGGTGGGCACGACGAGAGCCGGTCGGCTGTCATAACCCAAGATCCGGGCGACGAACGTGTACCGCAACGACTCGCGCGTCTTCTGATACCGCTGGGCGGCGTCGTTGTAGGCGCGCACGGCATCGGCGGGAGGGAGTGTCTGCCCCAGTGCGGTCACCGCGGCGACCAGGGTCGGGACCGTACTGAGCCGGGCCGAGTTGGTGACGGTCGACGCGGCGCGAGCCGCGAGTGCCTCGAGCCGGTTCGACGCGGCGGCCGCGGCGCCCACGTCGACATCGTCGTCCGGGGAGCGGCGCAGGTCCTCCCAGCGGTCGAGCTCACGGTCGAGCTCGCGGCTGACGTCGCGCTTGCCCGCGCCCGCGACGTCGAGCTCGGAAAGGACGACTACGAGCTGGTCGTAGCGCATTCCCAACGGAACCCGCAGCGGAGTCCAGTTGTCGTCGACTCGGCTGCGATCGTCCTCCAACCGCGGGCGGCCCGTGAGCACGAGCGCGACCGTCCCGATGAGGAGGAGGACGAGCGCGAGAATCCCCAGGCGGCGGACACGCCGTGACATCGGCGTGACCCTATCGACCGCATTGGCCAGCAGGGTCGACGATCAGTAGTTGACGCCCACCCCGCGCGGGCGTAGAAACAGGCCCTCACAGGGGGTGGGCGAATGCGGATTCTTGTTCGGGCGGTGCTGCTCGCGCTCGGAGCCGGCGGGCTCTTGATGGTCCTCGCGGCGCCGGCGGCCGCCGATCTGTCGGGGCCGTGCGAAGCCGCGGGCACGTTCGTGAAGAGCAAGGTCACGGTCGACGCCAAGACGGCCGAGGGCACGATCGAGATCGAGCCCAAGGACACGGTCGAGTACGTCGGCGTGGTGGAGGGCGCCACGCCGCCGCGCAAGACGTCGGGTGAGGTCAAGGTCGACCTGCCCTTCCCGCTCCCTGACTTCACGCCGGGGACGTGGAGCGACGACGACTCCGCGGAGACCGAGAAGACCGACACGTACGACTACGACATACCGGCGATCGCTCCCAAGGGCTACGACGTCGAGGTGAGCGGCTTCCACCAGGACGCCGGGCTGCCCCGGTGCGAGGGCTCGGTCACGTTGAGAGTGAAGGGCGGGTTCTTCAGCAGCCCGGCGGGGCCGGTGGCGTTCGTCATCACCGCCCTGTCGGCGGCCGGCGTCGTGATCGCGGCCCGGCCCAAGGTGGGAGGTGCGTCATGAGCGCCCGCGGACGCCCGGTAGTGGGCGGGATCTCCGGGTTCTTCTTCGGCCTGTTCCTCGGCATCACGTTGTTGTCGTTCGGCATCCTGCCGCTCAACAGCCCGTTGCTGACGTTCCTGCCGATCATCGGGCTCGTCCTCGGGCTGGTGCTCGCCTTCACCGCGCCGATCCCCCGGCGGGGGGGCGGTGGCAGTGCCGCGCCGACGGGCGCACCCAAGTCGGGCGCGGGCGCCCCACCCAAGTAACCCTGGCTCGGCGGCCCCGCCGTCGGTAACGTGCGGCTATGGCCCGTCCCCGGGCCGTGGTCGTGGCGATCCTCGCCGCCGCCTCGCTCGGGGGCTGGTGGCTGGGAGCGGAACGGCGCACGGCCACCGCCGCCTACACCGTCGTTGCCGTCACCGACGGAGACACCATCGAGGTCGTGGACGCCTCCGGCGATCGCGACGTCGTCAGGCTGCTCGGAGCCGACACACCCGAGACGCACCATCCGACCGAGCCGGTCGAGTGCTTCGGTCCGGAAGCCGCCGCCTACACCGCCCAACGCCTCACCGGTCGATCGGTTCTACTGGAAGGCGACGTCGAAGCTCGCGATCAGTACGACCGGCGGCTGGCGTACGTCACCGTCGGCGGGGAACGCTTCAACGACGAGCTCCTCCGGCTCGGCTACGCCGAGCTGCTGGTGATCGAGCCCAACCACGCCCACGCCCGGGCGATGCTCCAGGCCGAACTGGAGGCCAAGCGCGAAGGCCTCGGGCTGTGGGGCGCCTGCTAACCGATCAGGCGGGCGCGCATCTTGTCGATCGCCCGCCCCAGGATCTCGGCCGCGTCGGCATGGGAGCAGCCGAGGTCGTGCGCCAGCTGCTTCATCGACTCGGGCGGGCCGTGGAGGCCGAACCGGCGGGAGAGCACCTCGTACTCGACCGGGCTCAGCCCGTCGAAGGCATGCGGATCGGCGCGCAGCTCGAGCGCGTCGAGGTCGATCTCGTCGTCGGCGACCGGCTCGCGGCCGCCGTCCAGCGCCACCGTTGCGGCATCGGGGTACGGCCAGCCGTCGTCGGTAGGGAAGAGCGGGAGAGTGGTCACGACGTCTCTCCTTCTCGAGCCGGGTGCGGGCATCGTGCCCGCGGGTCTCGTTCCCGTCAATGGGTGGTCGCGTGTCGGCCGATCAGCTCCAACAGGGCCTCGCCGTGGCGCTCGACCTTGATTTTCCCGATTCCCGGAACGGACAGCAGCTCCTTGCGCGAGCGGGGCCGCCGGCCGGCGACCGCCGCCAGTGTCTTGTCGTGGAAGATGACGAACGCGGGAACGCCCGACACCCGGGCGAGGTTGCGGCGCCACTCGACCAGCGCCTTGAAGAGGTCGGCGTCGGGCGGGGCCAGGGTGGGCCCGGACGGCGCGGCGGCCGCTCGGGCCTTCTCCTTGGCCCGGGCCACGTGCTCGCGCCGCCGATCGGCGGTCTCGGGCGTGTCGAGCGCGGGCGCGCCCGCCAGCTCGATGACCTCGAGCCACGGGCTGGGCTTCCGGTCGACGGTGCGGGCGCCGAGCTTGCGGCGACGGGCCCAGCTGAGATGGAGCGCCCGCTCGGCTCGGGTCAGGGCGACATAGAGGAGCCGGCGCTCCTCGCCGCGCTCCGCCGGCGTGTCGGCGTGGGAGATCGGCACGAGGCCGCGCTCGAGCCCGGTAACGAAGACCGCGTCGAACTCGAGTCCCTTGGCTCGGTGGAAGGTCAGGAGCTCGACCGCGTCGCGGCCGGTGCCATCGTCGTCGTTGCCCCGCAGGGCGACGTCGAGGTACGCCCGGAACCCGTCGACGGTTCCGGGTCCGCCGTCGGCGGCGAGGTACTCGTGGCCGAGTCGCACGAGCGCCTCGACGTGCTCCCGCTGCTCCTCCGACGCCTCGGCGACCTCGGCGGTGAGGTCGCTCAGGTGACCGGCGAAGGGCCGTCCCGGCGCCGCCCGCTCGGTGCGGGCGACGCGTTCGAGCGCGGCGCGCACCTCGGGCCGCTCCAGGAACCGGGTCGCGCCCCGCACCCGGAACGGGATGCCGTCGCGTCCGAGCGCCTCCTCGAACCGGGCCGACTGGGCGTTGGTGCGGTACAGCACCGCCATGGCCGACCAGGGCCGGCGGGGTCCGTGCTCGCGTCGCAGCCCGCGGACGACACCGATCGCCTCGGCCTCGTCGTCGGGGTAGTCCACGAAGGTCGGCGCGGGCCCGTCGGTCTTCGACGTGCTGATCGGCGGACGCGGCGCGCCGGCGTCGGCGAGGAGCGCGGCCGCGGCCGCGACCACCTGCGGTGACGAGCGGTAGTTGCTCCCGAGGCGCACGACGGTCGCGTCACCGAAGTGGCGGGCGAAGTCGGTGAGGTACCCGGGGTCGGCGCCGGCGAACCCGTAGATCGCCTGGTCGGCGTCGCCGACCGCGCACAGGTCGGGCCGGTCACCGAGCCAGGCGCGCAGGAGCCGGAGCTGCGCCGGGTTCACGTCCTGGAACTCGTCGACAAACAGGTGACGGAAGCGCCAACGCTGTGTCGCCTGGAACTCCCCGTCGGTCTCGAGCGCGTCGGCGCACCACCAGATCAGATCGTCGAAGTCGACGACGCCGCGATGGCGACGTTCGACCTCGTAGCGCTCGTAGAGCGAGGCGATCTCGGCCGCGGGCTTGGGCGGCTCGCGCCCCGCCCGTGCCACTGCCGCCTCGTAGCCGTCCGGCCGGACCAGGCGCGCCTTCGCCCACTCGATCTCGCTCGCGACCTCGGCGGCCGCGACGGTTGCCGCCGCCCCTTTGCCCGGCAGCATCGGCGCCAGGATGCGGGCCTTGCGCGAGAGCACCCCGGGCATGGGCCGGTTGTGGTCGGCGCAGCGGCGCCGCAGCTGCGCCAGCGCGATGGCGTGGAAGGTCCCGGCGGTCACCTGCCGGCGCACGCCGAGGCGCCCGAGGCGGGCGACCAGCTCGCCCGCGGCCTTGCGGGTGAAGGTGAGGGCGAGGACGTGGTCGGGCTCGATGTGCGCTCGGCTGGCCTGCCAGGCGATCCGGCGGGTGAGGACCCGCGTCTTCCCCGAGCCCGCGCCGGCCAGGATGGCCAGTGGCGCCGCGTCGTTGGTCACCGCGTCGCGCTGGGTCGCGTCGAGACCTTCCAGGAGCGCGTCGGGACCAGGCATCGCGTCGACAGTACCGGCCGGGTATGACGGCTACCCGCGACGGCGTCGGGGCGCGGGAAGGCCCCGAGTAGTCTTGGCTGCGTCGCAGCTTCGATCTCCTCGGGGCCGGCTTCCCGACCGGCATCCGGCGGGACCCGTGTTCCGGAGTACCCCGGGTGGGGCCCTTCCGGTACCGCGTCCACCTTCAACCAGTGAGTCGAACATACGACCGCGCCCCGGGGTCGTCAAGAGGTTTCGCGCCGGGCGGTAACTTCGCAGGTCATGCCGGGTGTCCACGTCTCGCGGCGCCGCTTCGAGGAGCTGGTCGCCGACGCCCTCGACTCCATTCCGCCCGAGCTGGCCGAGCAGATGGACAACGTCGCGGTGCTGGTGGAGGAGTGGCCGACGCGCGAGCAGCTCGCCGGTCGGAGCGGGACGCTGCTCGGCCTGTACGAGGGGATCGCGCTCACCGACCGCTCGCCGCTCTCCTACGCCGGCGTCGTGCCCGACCGCATCACGGTGTTCCGCGGACCCCTGTGTGAGCTCGCGCGTGACGAAGCCGACCTCGCCCGGCACATCCGGGTGACCGTCGTGCACGAGGTCGCTCACCACTTCGGGATCGACGACGACCAGCTCGACGCCCTGGGCTGGAGCTGACGTCCCTCGTAAGCTCCCGGACGTGCGGGGCGAGAATGCGTGGCGCAACTGGGGGCGGAACCAGGGCTGCTTCCCCGTCGCGGTCGAGGAGCCGGAGAGCGAGCTGGAGGTCGCCGAGGCCGTCAAACGGGCGGGGGTGGCGGGCCAGACAGTGAAGGTGGCGGGCTCGGGCCACTCGTTCACCGACATCGCCTGTACCGACGGGCGGCTGCTGCGGCTCGACGCCCTCGACCGGTTCGTCGCCATCGACGACGAGGCGAAGACGGTCACGGTCGAGGCGGGCATCCCGCTCTGGAAGCTCAACGAGGAGCTCGCCCGGCGGGGCCTCGCCCTCGCCAACCTCGGCGACATCGACCGCCAGACGATCTCGGGCGCGATCGCGACCGCGACCCACGGCGGCGGGGCCCGCTTCGGCGGCCTGGCCACGTTCGTACAAGGGATGGAGCTGGTCACGGCGGACGGCGACGTCCTGCGCTGCTCGTCGGGCGAGGAGCCCGAGGTCTTCGCCTGCGCGCGCGTGGGCTTGGGTGCGCTCGGCGTCGTCACCAAGGTGACGCTCCAGTGCGTCCCCGCGTTTCGGCTTCACTCGCTCGAGCGGCCGACGACGCTCGAGCAGATGCTGGCGGACTTCGACGCCACCGTCGACGCCAATGAGCACATGGACTTCTACTGGTGGCCCCACACGGATGTTGCCACCGTCAAGGTCAACAACCGCACCGAGGATCCGGTCCGGCGCAAGTCGCCCTACAAGACGTGGCGCGACGAGGTGCTGCTCTCGAACTACCTCTTTGGCGCGCTCACCATGCTGGGCCGGGTGCGCCCGAGCATGGTGCCCGACCTCATGCGCACGACCGCCAAGTCGATAGGCAAAACCGAGATCGTCGACGAGAGCCATCGCGTCCTGTGCAACCGCCGGCTCGTCCGCTTCGTCGAGATGGAGTACGCGGTGCCACGCGCCGATGTCGGCAAAGCCCTGCTGCGCGTTCGCGACCTCATCGAGGGCGAAGGCCTGCGGGTCGATTTCCCGGTCGAGCTGCGGGTCGCGGCCGCCGACGACATCCCGTTGAGCACCGCCAGCGGGCGCGAGACCGCGTACCTCGCGGTGCACATGTCGTCGGGCCGGGCGTTCGAGCCCTACTTCCGCGGGGTCGAGGCGATCATGGACGACTTCGGCGGCCGGCCCCACTGGGGGAAGATGCACTTCCAGGACGTCGCTTCGCTGTCGCCGCGCTATCCGGAGTGGGATCGCTTCCAGTCGGTTCGGCGGCGGCTCGACCCCGACGGGCGCTTCCGCAACGCCTACCTCGATCGAGTGCTCGGGCCGGTGCAGTAGCAAGCGGCGGGCGGCGGCCGTAGTCTCTCGCCCATGCCGTATCCCAAGCACCTCATCAACGAAGGGGAGCAGGTCGCCCTCGACCTCAACCCCCACTGGTGGTACTTCTCCAAGCACATCCTCACCGGAATCCCGCTCGCGCTCGCCCTCGTCGGCGTGCTCGCGCTCGATGACAATGCCCGCAAGTACCTCGGGTACGTCTGGGGCGCGCTCGCGATCGTGTGGGCGCTCTGGCTGGGGTTGAAGTTCCTGTCGTGGCGGTTCACGCACTTCGTCGTGACCAGCGACCGGATCATCTACCGCCACGGTGTCCTGGCGAAGCGGGGCGTCGAGATCCCGCTGGAGCGCATCAACAACATCAACTTCGAGCAGGGGATCTTCGAGCGCATTATCGGCGCCGGCGACCTCCAGATCGACTCGGCCGGCAAGGAGGGCCAGTCGTACTTCACCGACATCCGGCACCCCGACGGGGTGCAGCAGGAGATCTACCGGCAGATGGAGGGATACGACAAGAAGAAGGCCGGGTGGTCGACACCCAAGGCGTCGGCCTCCGACGAGCTCGAGAAGCTCGCGGGCCTGCGCGACAAGGGCGTGATCTCGGCCGAGGAGTTCGAGAAGAAGAAGGCGGACCTGCTCGAAAGAATGTGAGGGTCGTCTCCCTGGTCCCGTCGGCCACCGAGACCCTGCGCGCCCTCGGTGTCGAGCCGATCGCGTGCACCCGGTTCTGCGAGCAGGCGGACCTGCCGACTGTCGGCGGCACCAAGAACCCCCACGTCGACGAGATCGTTTCTCTGCGATCCGACCTCGTGGTCGTGAACGACGAGGAGAACCGGGTCGAGGACGCCGACGCGCTGGCCGCGGCCGGTGTCGCGGTGCACTCGATGTCGCCCCGGTCAGTGGCCGGCGTGGGGCCGGCGGTGGCCGCGCTGGCCGGCGCACTGGGCGTGGAAGTGCCGCCGCCGTTCGATCGTTGGGACGACTGGGTCGCCGAGCAGTCCGCCTCGCGGCATGGTTCGGCCGCGACGATGGTGTGGCGGCGGCCGTGGATGACGATGAACGACGACACCTACGGCGCGTCGGTACTCGGCCTGCTCGGGTTCGACAACGTGTTCGGCGCCGAGCTGGCGCGGTACCCGGAGACTGGGCTCGAGGATGTCGCGGCGCGTCGGCCTGACCTCGTGATCCTGCCGAGCGAGCCCTACCCGTTCAAGGACCGCCACGTCGCTGAGGTCGAGCAGGTGCTGCACGACGCGCGAGTGCAGTTGGCCGACGGCCGCGACCTCTTCTGGTGGGGCATCCGGACTCCCTTCGCAGTGGGCCGACTACGCCAGCGCCACGTTCAGACGTAGGCCGCGGTCGCGGCCGCCGTCCTCGATGACGGCGAGGTTGTCGACCCGCAGGCGCCAGTCGAACTCGCGGCGCGTCATGGCCCGCACGACGTCGGGGAAGCGCTCGGCTGCCGCCGGTCCCTGGGCGAGGGTGATGTGCGGGACCCAGGCGTCCGGCGCGTAGTACGGGAGTCCGACCCCGAAGGCCGCGGTGCACCGCGACCACAATGCACCGTGGAGCGCGTCGAGGTCGGGGCTGCGCACGACCGGGACGAACAGCACCGGGCGGGCGCCGGTGAAGACGCCGAGCCCGCTGGTGCCGACGGTGAACGGCCCGTGGTCGTGGATCAGGTCCGCGAGAATCGGGCGCAGCCGGTCGAGGTCGTAGTCGTCGGCGACGTGGAACGAGAAGTGGGTGAACGGGTTGGCGTACTGCGCGGTCACGCCGAAGTCGCCCTCCAGCTCGGCCCAGAGATTGCGGACCGTCTGGTCATGCTCCTCATCGAGCAGCGAGACGATCGCGTTCACGACAGCAGCACGCGCACTGCGTGCGCGGGGACAGACAAGCTTGGCGCGTCGACCGTCGCATCGGTCCACAGCTCGCGTGCACCCTTGAACCCGTCGGGCACGTCCCGGGTGGCGGACTCGTCGGTCCAGTTGAACAGGGCGGCGACGCGCCGGCCCGCCCGCTCGGCGAGCCAGACCGACGCGGGCTCGCCCTGGGCGAAGAACTGCTCGACCTCGGGCTCGTCGACCCGCGCGAACAGGTCGACGGGGCGGAAGCCGTCTCCCCACACCAGGTCGAGCAGGCCGGGATGCTCGAGCACCGCCCGCTCCTCGGTGGAGAGCGACGTCAGCTCGTCGGCGAGCAGGAACGGTCCGCCGCACAGCGCCGCCAGGGTCGCGAGCGTGCGCGACTCCTCGATGGAGTAGCCGTGGGGCGTGGCGCCGTCGCTGCCCCAGGCCATGACGACGTCGGGGTCGGCGTCGAACCAGCGGCGGTGCAGCGCGAAGCGGGCGGCGACGTTGCGGGCCTGGGGCCGCACCCCGTGGAAGCCGGTCCAGCCCTCGGTCAGCGGCTGCCCGAACTCGCGCAGCAGCACCGGCACCGCCAGGTCGTGGCCGACGCGGTTGCCGTGGCAGATCCCCACCGCCGGGAGCAACGGCATGCCGCAGCCGAGCACGTAGAGGTCGGGGCCGAGGCCGTCGAGCATCGATCGCAGCCCCCGGCGCAGCGCCTCAATGCCGGTGAGGCGCGGGTCGTGGCGGACGCCCTCGACCGCGGCGAGGTAGAGGAAGTCGAGCTTGACCATCTCGAAGCCCCACGCCCGCACCTGCTCGCCCAGGGCCCGCAACCAGTCGATGACATCGGGATGCGACGCGTCGAGCCCGAAGCGCCCATGGCGATCCAGGATCGGCGCGCCGTCTTCGCCGCGCACCGCCCACTCGGGATGGTCGGCGCCGAGCCCGGGCGCGCCCGGCTGCACCATGAACGGCGCCAGCCACAAGCCGGGTCGCCCGCCGAGCGCGCGCACCTCCGCCGTGAGCTCGGACAGGTCTTCGGGGAACTGGTCGTTGGGCCACCAGGCCCCGTACGTGACCTGCCAGCCGTCGTCGAGCTGCACGAGGTCGAATCCGGGGCCGTGCCGGTAGCGCTCGAGTAGGAGGCGCGCGTTCTCGAGCAGTTGCTCACGGTCGACGACGAGGCCGTAGTAGTACCAGGTCTCCCAACCGGTCACCGGCGGCCCGGTCCATCGCCGGGCGTGCGACACCCGGCCCGCGAGCGCGGCGAGCTCCTCGGTCACCGCCAACGGATCGGTCCCCGCGGTCAGCGCGATCGGCGGGGCAAGCTCGGTCGTACCTGCGGGCAGCGGAAGTCCCAGGCCCGGGGGAGGGAGCGTCTCGTAGCCCCACGTGCCCGCGCCCGCCTCGACCGGTGACGTCGCCCCGCACGCGACGTCGACGAGGATCCGGTCACGCTCGGGCCGGGAGGCGATGGCCGTGGCGAAGCGCTCGGCGTCGAGTGCCTGGAGGCCGAACGCCGCTCCCGCCGGTGTGGCGAACACCGTGCCCCACCACGACACGCCGAGCCCGTCGGCGGGACGGACGCCGGCGTACGCCCACGAGTCGTACCCCTGCACCAGTCGGGTCGCTTCGGTCGCGGCGGCACCCAGGTCGACCAACCCGCCGACCGGGATGAGCCGGTCGAGCGTTCCCTCGGCCCGGGACTCGTTCGCGAGCTGCGCGATCAGGATCCCTCCTTCGGCAGGGGCGTGCACCGCGAGTGTGACCCCGCTGTCCTGCGGTACCCAGCGGGCCCACGCGCCCGCGCGCCCGTGCCCGTCACCGACTTCGACGTGCCAGCGACCGTGCCCGGCGTCGCTCGTCACCGACGCGCCGTCGACGTGAGCCCGGGCGGCCAGCGGCCCGGCGGTCACACCCGCGGCAGGCCAGCGGGCGGTGAAGCTGCCGTCGCCCAGGTCGACCTCGACGTCGCCGCCAAGGAGCCGGCGCGTCACCCGGCCCCCGTCCCGGCGAGCGAAAGGCCCGGCGGATGCCGCTCACCCTCGGCCGGGCAGTGCAGGTGGGCGAAGCTCTGCTGGGCGCCGAGCTCGGGGTCGATCCAACGCAGCAACACGGTCCGTGCCTCACCGGCCGCGATCGTCACCACGATCTCGCCGACGGTCGTCGCCGACTCGGGCGCCGCCGCCGCGTTACACGTGCCGTGGGCGACGACGGCTCCGTGCGATCGGGGCACGGCCACCAACGCATCCTCGTCGGCAGGCATCGGCAGCCCGATGCGGGCGCCGTCGGGATCGGGGGCGATGACCGCCGACATGCTCTCGGCGATGTCCCAGTCGATCGCGACGTCGGTCGCACCGGCGCGGTCGTTGACCACGATCAGCGGGAGCGTGACGTCTCCGGGCGCGACCACCGACGTGTCCTGGAGCGCGATCACGAGCAGCGGGCGGCTGGCGTCACGGAACGCCTCATAGGCACGCTTCGGGACGCGCTCGACGTCGACGAGGCCGCCGCCGGCGTAGCCCCACCAGTCGGACCAGAAATGCCAGCGGTACCCCATGAACGGCTCGCCCCGGCGGGCCCGGAACCACTCGGTCTGGTACTTGGCCAGGGCGGCGCCGTACTCCTCGGTGGCCTCCCGCCAGGCGTCGAGCGACTCGTACCGTGACGGCAGCCCCGCGAACGCGCAGGTCGAGCCGATGAACGACAGCCGACTGACCCATTCCCGCAGCTGCGCCGGGTCCGGCGGCCAGCCCTGGTCACCGAACTTGTGGGCTTGCGGACCGATCGTCCAGAAGCCGTACTCCGACACGAACCACGCCGGCTGCTCGCGCACCCGGTACAGGCTGCCGCCGGCCAGCGACCCGGCGTAGTTGTGCACGTCGTCACCGATGCCCGACGCGCGGTGCACGTGGCGGCTGTCGTCGACCGTTCGGAGCGCGGCCTCGAGGGCGGCGTCGAGATGCGCCTCCCCGAGGTCGGTCTCGGGGCCGTCGTCGCCGCGCACCCCGGTCACGTTGCCGAACATGCGGGCAGGCTCGTTGTGGCAGGCGTAGTACACGAGGCTGGGGTGGTTGTGCAGCAGGTACCCCATCTCGGCGATCTGGCGGCAGGCGGTGTCGACGAACCCCGGGTTCGTCTCGGTCCCCGAGTCGTAGAACCACTGGAGGGGGAAGTCCTGGAACACGAGGATGCCGGCGTCGTCAGCGGCGTCGTAGCAGTCAGCCGACTGCACGTGGGCGTGGACCCCGATCGAGTTGCCGTGGGCGGCGGCGATGAGCCGCATGTCGCGGTCGTAGAAACTGCGACCGACCTCGGCGAAGTGCTGCCACGGGATGTAGTTCACCGCCTTGACGAACACCGACCGCCCGTTGACCTCGAGCTCACGGGCGCGGCCGTCGTCCCCGGTCACGATCCGGGCGGTCCGCACGCCGAACCGGGCCCGCCGACGATCGAGAACGTGCTCGCCGTCGGCGACTGCCACCGCGACCTCGTGGGTGGTCGGCGCGCCGGCTGAGCCCGTCGGCTCCCAGCGCGCCAGTGCGTCGAGGCCGGCGACCGCGTCCACCCGGCCCGATCCGGGTGGCGCGTCGAACGCCACTGCCGCCCGTTCGCCTCCTATCTCGAGGTGCGCGGTGAGGGGGCGCAGCTCGTCGGTGTGGTTCGTGACCACCAGCGCGAGCTGCATCCCGCCGGGGTCGTCGAGAGGAGTGGCGAAGACGGCGTCGAGGGTCACGTCGTGGGTGCGCTCGAGCGTCACCGCGCCGGTGATGCCGGCGGTCGTCATCGACTGTCCCCACTCGGGCGTCCACACCCACGGGTCCTCGCCCGGAGCGAGCGGCCCGACCATCCGCCCCGGCAGCCCGCCCGGGCGGCTGTCGTGGTACTTGAGCGTGCCCTTGATCACCCGCTTGCGGTGCTGGAAGAAGACTGCGGCGGGGTCGAGGTCCTCGAGCGGGTCCTGCACCGCGACCACGAGCTCGTTGTCCTTCGCCAACCGCCCGGTGACGTCGAAGCCGAACGGCGCGAAGTAGCCCTCGTGGTGGCCCAGGTGCTCGCCGTTGAGCCATACGTCGGCGAGGTAGTCGACGGCGGCGAACCGCAAGCGGGCGCGACCGCGGGCGTCGTCGGTCGCGGTGTAGCCGAACCGCCGTCGGTACCAGACCGGCGCGAACTGCCGCGAGAGCTCGGAGTCGAAGCCGAAGTTCTCGGGGACGACCACTCGCCTCCACTCCGCCTCCTCGCCGGGCACTCCCGACGCGGCCCGTGCCCCCGCCGCGGGGAACGCGGGATCACCGCTCTCGTCGGCCCACTGCTGCCAGGCGCCGTTGAGGTCGACCGTGATGCGGCCGCTGCCCGACGGCGCTGCGCCCGGGTCGACGGTCGACCAGGACACCGGCGCCGCCCGCGCCACCGGCTCGAACTCGGAGTGCTCGCTGACGGGCGCAGCCCCGGGGCGGGGACGCTCCGCCACCCGGAGGTCCCAGGTCACGCCGGCTCCAACGAGACCGAGCCGGCGCCGTCGACCGCCCGGACGACGAACGCCGACGGCTCGAGCGCGGTCGCGTCGCGGTACCGCCGCACGGTCTTGGCCGCGAGGTCGTCGGCGTGGTTGCGCTGGACGAGCGCAACCACACAACCGCCGAAGCCCGCGCCCGTGAGCCTCGCCCCGAGCGCACCCCCCTCGACGAGCAGGTCGACGAGCAGGTCGAGCTCGGGTGTGGACACCTCGAGGTCGTCGCGCAGGCTCGCGTGACTGGCGAGCAGGAGCGGACCGAGCGCGCCGATGTCGCCGGCGCGGAGCGCGGCCGCGGCCTCGACCACGCGCTGGTTCTCGCTGACGACGTGGCGGGCGCACGGCTCGTCCGCCACTTGCTCGGGCCGGGCGTCCCGCAGCGCGGGCACACCGAGGCGGACCGCAACCGCCTCGCACGCGGCTCGGCGCTCGGCGTACGCGCTCGCGGCGAGGGTGCGGGAGATCCCCGAGTGCACGACCAGGACCGCCAGCCCCGGCGGGAGGGGGACCGGATCGACGTCGAGGGTGCGACAGTCGACGAGCAGGGCATGCCCGGCTTGGCCGAACAACGACGCCAGCTGGTCCATGAGGCCGCTGGGGACCCCGGTCGCCAGCTGCTCGGCCTGCTGGGCCACCCGGGCCAGGTCGCGACGGTCGAGCTCCCGGCCGCCTACCTCCCAACCGCTGCCGCCCGTGATCGCCAGTGTCAGCGCGACCGCGAACGCGGCGCTCGACGACAGTCCCGAGCCGGCAGGCACCGCCGACGACACCGCCGCATCCAGACCCGAGGTCGGGTGGCCGCGCTCCCGTAGGGCGCGCAGGATCCCGACCACGAAGCGGCCCCAGACCGATTCGACCCCGCCGAGCTCGTCACTGCCGTCGGCGACGACGTCGACCCGGCCGCCGAGATCGAGCGAGCGGACGGCGACCCGGGCATCGCCGGCGGGCCGCCACGCCACCAGGCACTCGCGGTTGATGGCCAGCGGGAGGACGAGACCGTCGTTGTAGTCGGTGTGGTCGCCGATCAGATTGACGCGTCCCGGCGCCCGGACCACCCGGAGCCCGGCGCGGCCGCGCATCGTGTCGACCAGCGCTTCGAGCCGCGCATCGCCCACGATCGGGGAGCCTACGATGAGGGCCGGCGCGGGCGAGAGGTCGCCCATGGCGGAGGAGTCGGCGTGACGGTTCGCTTTGTGCGGGCCTTGCTCGGACGTTTCGGCGCGCGTCGCCGCAACGTCTCCCGTACCGCTCTCGCCGCGCGCGCTCTCGGGACCATCGCGCTCGCTGCTGGATTGATTGCGGCGCGCCGCCGGTGGGCGCGCCGACCGACCCCGACTCCGATTCCCGCGCCCGCCGAGGAGTTGCCGGCCGAGCCCGAGCCCACGGTCGCACCGCCGCCCGAGCCCGAGCCCGAGCCCGAACCCGAACCCGAACCGGTTCCGCGCCCGCGCCTGCGCCGGCGGGCGGCGCTCGCGTTCCGCAACCTTGTGCTAATCCTCGCCGTCGGCGGGCTCAGCCTCGGTGCGTGCTTCGCCGCGATCATCCCCGGCGCCCAGATGATCGCCGCCGGTCACCACTTCACCGCCGACGAGCTCAAAGGCGACCTGAGCGAGCTCTCGCAGCGCACCACCGTGTACGCCAACGACGGGTCGCGTATCGGCATCCTCGGCCTCGAGGATCGCGACCCGATCACGTTCGCCGAGGTCCCGCCGCTGGTGATCGACGCCGTCATCGCAACCGAGGACCAGACCTTCTGGGACAACCCCGGCATCGACGTCGGCTCGGTCTTCCGGGCGCTGGTCACCAACGCGTCGGCAGGGGAGATCGAGCAGGGCGGCTCGACGATCACGCAGCAGCTGGTCAAGAACCGGCTGTTCCGGGCGAACCGCGACCTCGACAAGAAGGTGCGCGAGCTCGTGCTCGCGTACCGGCTGAACCAGGAGTACACGAAGGAGGAGATCCTCGAGGAGTACCTGAACACCGTGTACTTCGGGGCGGGGTCGTACGGGATCCGGTCGGCGGCCGAGCGGTTCTTCCTCACGACCGAGCCCGGTTTCGGCGCGCCGCGCGGGAAGCGTCTCGACGAGCTCAACCTGTCGGAGGCCGCGCTCCTGGCCGGCGTCATCGCCAACCCGGAGGGCGACAGCCCCTTCACCCACCCGGAGCGGGCGCTCGAGCGCCGACGCGAGACGCTCGATGCCATGGCGGACGAGGGGTACATCACGCCGGCGGAGGCCGACTACGCCGCCCAGGCGCCGCTGCCGACGGTGGTGCCGCCAGCGGAGCTCCGCCCCCAGACCTACTTCGTCGAGGAAGTGCAGCGGCATCTCCTCGCCGACCCCCGGTTGGGCGCGACCGAAGCCGAGCGCCTCGAGCGGGTGCTGCGGGGCGGCCTCGACGTGTACACGACCCAGGACCCGATCGCCCAGTTCCACGCCCAGACCGCGGTGAACTCGATCGTGCCGAACGAGCCGCCGTTCACCGCCGCGCTCGTCGCGGTCGAACCCGGCACCGGCGCGGTGCGCGCCCTGGTCGGCGGGCCCGGCTTCGAGGAGCTCGAATACGACATCGTCACGCACGCACCCGGTCGCCAGGTCGGGTCGGCGTGGAAGGTGATCACGCTGGCGGCTGCGCTGGAGGCCGGGTACTCGCCCAACGACGTCATCGACGGGACGTCACCCTGCACGGTCGACAACCCTGACTACGGGAAGTACACGACGGTCAACGCCGAGCCGAGCAGCGGCGGGGTGATGAACGTCCGCGCCGCCACGGTCGGCTCGGTCAACTGCGCCTACGTCCGGCTGTTCTCGAGTGTGGGCCCGCAGCGGGTCATCGACGTCGCCCACCGCCTCGGGATCCGGCAGCAGACCCTCCAGCCCTACCTCTCGGCGACGCTGGGGACCATCGAGGCGACCCCGCTCGAGATGGCGACGGTCGGGGCGACGATCGCCGCCGACGGCGTGCGGCGTGACCCGTACTTCGTGCACAAGGTGGTCGCGCCCGACGGCACGGTCATCGTCGACGAGACCGGCCGCCCCGGCATCCCGGCAATCCCGCCCGGGGTGGCGGCGTGCGAGATCGACATCCTCCAGGGAGTGGTCACCGGCGGGACCGGGACCCGGGCCCGGCTGCCGGGCCGGGCGGTGGCGGGCAAGACCGGCACCACCGACAACAAGACCGACGCCTGGTTCCTCGGGTTCACCCCCCAGCTGTCGGCCACGGTCTGGCACGGAGCGAGTACCGGGGCCGTCCCCGGGGCAGGCTTTGGCGGTGACATCCCCGCTCGCATCTGGCAGGCGTTCATGAGCGCCCAGCTCGCCGGTCAGCCGGCGGCCCCCTTCCCGCGCCCGGGGCCGGGGTGCAACCAGCCCGGGCAGCTCGTGTTCGACTTCGGGCGGGTCCACCCATGGGCGCTGGCACTGCTCTTCCCGCCCCCGCCGTTCCCGATCGGGCCGCCCCTCCCGCCGGGCACGCCGACCGTGGCCGGGCCGGTCCCCGCGACCCCGCCGCTGCCACCGCCGACGCGACAATGAGTGCGGCACGACCCGTGTGCAGCCAGCGACATTGGCGTCCGAGCGAGCGCCTGCGGCGCAGGTACCCTGCGCCGCAGCGAGTGAGGTAATGGAGGAGGCCGGGAGTTGCGCGTCGAGCAAGGGGCCACCGGCGGACGCCGAGTTGAGCGCGCCCGGCTGGTCGCGCCGCTACGGGCGCGCGTCGGTCTGCTCGCCGGCGTCCTCACCAACGCGGTGGTCCTCCCCCTCCATCGGGCGCGCAACGGGAACGGCGCCGCCGCTGTACCCGCGGCGCCCGTGGCGCCCGACGCACCCGCCGCGATCTCGTGGTTCGCGCCCGACCTCACCGTCCGGCGTCACGGCTTGGCGCTGTGGACCCACGTCACCCGTACGTTCGCGGTCATCCTCGTCGTCGGCGGCCTCAGCGTGGGCGCGCTCCTGGCCGCGGTCATCCCGGGTGCGCAGGTGCTCGCCACCAGCAACCGGTACACGCCCTTCGAAATCCGGGGCGCGCTCAAGCAGCTGTCGGAGCGGACGACCGTCTACGACGCCGCCGGCAACGAGATCGGCCTCCTCGGGCTCGAGGACCGCCAACCGGTGGACCTCGAAGAAGTCCCTCAGCTGGTCATCGACGCCGTGATCGCGGCCGAGGACCAGACGTTCTGGGAGAACCCGGGCGTCGATCTCAGCGGCACGTTCCGCGCGTTTCTCGAGAACGTCACCTCGGGCGAGATCGAGCAGGGCGGCTCGACAATCAGCCAGCAGCTGGTCAAGAACCGCGTCCTCAGCTCGACCCGCGACCTCGACCGCAAGGTGCGCGAGATGGTGCTCGCGTACCGGCTCAACGAGGAGTACTCGAAGAAGGAGATCCTCGAGGAGTACCTCAACACCGTGTACTTCGGTGAGGGGTCGTACGGCATCAAGACCGCCGCGCAACGCATCATCGGGAAGCCCCTCGACCAGCTCGGCATCGGCGACGCCGCGCTCCTGGCCGGGCTCATTGCCAACCCCGAGGGCGACAACCCGTTCCTCTCGCCGGATCGCGCGCTCGAGCGCCGCGCCGAGGTGCTCGACGAGCAGGTCGATCAGGGGTACATCACTCAGGACGAGGCCAACTTCGCCCAAGCCGGACCCCTGCCGGCAGTCAAGCCGGCGCCGGTCGACCTCCGGCCGCAGAACTTCTTCGTCGAGGAGGTTCAACGCCGGCTGCTGGACGACGAGCGCCTCGGCGAGACCGAACAGGAGCGGCGCGACACGCTGCTGCGCGGGGGTCTCGAGGTGCACACGACCCTCGACCCGGTCGCCCAGCAGCAGGCCCAGGACGCGATCAACCGACGGTTGCCCAACCGGGCCGGGTTCACCGCTGCGCTCGTCGCAGTCGAACCCGAGACCGGTTTCGTGCGCGCCATGGTCGGCGGGCCCGGGTTCGAGCGCAACCAGTACAACATCGCGACGTCCCCGCCGGGCCAGCAGGCGGGCTCGGCGTGGAAGGTCATCACGCTCGCGGCTGCGCTCGAGAGCGGCTACTCGCCCAACGACATCGTGAGCGGATCGTCGCCGTGCACCGTGCCGTCGGGGGAGGGGTACGGCGACCCCGGGAAGTACGGGAGGGCGACCACCCGCAACGCCGAGGGTGGCGGCGGCACCATGACGATCCGGCGGGCGACGACCGGGTCGGTCAACTGCGCGTACGCGCGGATCTCGAACTCGGTCGGGTACGAGCGCGTCATCGAGATCGCCCACCGGCTGGGCATCAAGCAGGACCTCGGCCGCACTGGCGAGGACGGGAACTGGTACCCCGCCTATACGCCGGTCCTGACCCTCGGGGTGTTCGAGTCGACGCCGCTCGAGATGGCGACCGTGATGGCCACCATCGTGAACGGGGGCGAGCGCAAGGACCCGACGTTCGTCGAGCGGGTCGTCGGCCCCGACGGACAGGAGATCTTCAACGACCGTGAACGCGACGGCGTGCGGGCCATCTCACCGGAAGCGGCCTCGTGCGAGATCGACATCCTCAGGGGTGTCGTGACCGGCGGGACCGGAACCGGCGCCCGGCTCAGCCGGCATGTCGCCATCGGCAAGACCGGCACCACCGACCGCAAGGCCGACGCCAACTTCATCGGGGCGGTGCCGCAGCTGGTGGCGCACGTCTGGTACGGATCACCCGAGGGCGACATCCCCGGCGCCGGGTTCGGTGGGCAGACCCCGGCGTCGATCTGGCGCGAGTTCATGAGCGCGTACACCGCCGACAAACCCGTCGTTCCGTGGCCGGCACCGTCGCTCAACTGCGTGGTCAAGGGGGCCCGCGTGACCGACCTCGGCCGCGACACGAGCCGTCCCGTCTCGACTCCCGCGCCGGCTCCGCCCGCCTTCCCGCCGCCGGACAGCACGCCGGTGCCGGCCCCGCCCGCAACCGAGTTGCCGCCGGCGGTCATCCCGTGACCCTCCGCACCCTGCCGCCGGCCACCTGAGATACTAAGGGAATGCGTGCGGCCGCAGCGATCTGGATCGGTATGACTTGGCGTCCGAACGAGCGGCCGCGGCGCAGGTACCCTGCGCCGCAGCGAGCGAGGCAATAGAGAATGACGCGCATTCGCAACTCGTGGGAGCTGTTCAAGACGTCGTGGGGCGAGCTGCGCTCCGACAAGACGCTCGCCGCGATCCCCGCCATCTCCGCGGCCGTGTCGCTGATCGCGTTGGCCGGCTTCGGAGGATTGTTCTACGCCCTCGGGATCGACACGGGATCCGAGAAGGAGGGGACCGAGGCGATCGACGCGATCGGCTACGTCATTGCCGCGGTTGCCTACGTGGTGTTCGCGTTCATCACCGTGTACTTCCAGGCGGCGTTGGTCGCGGGGGCGAACGAGCGGCTCGAGGGCGGCGACGCAACCGTGGGCAGGTCGATCGGCGCCGCCAGCGGGAAGCTCCACCGCATCCTCCCGTGGGCGCTCGTCACCGCGACGGTGTCGTTCATCATCAGCCAGCTCGAGCGCCAGGGCTTCATCGGCCAGATTGTCGGCAACCTGCTGGGCATGGCGTGGAACGTGCTCACGTTCCTCACGATCCCGATCATCATGCTCGAGGACGTGGGGCCGATCGCCGCGCTCAAGCGGTCGGGGACCCTGTTCAAGCAGACCTGGGGCGAGAACCTGGTCGCGCAGGCGGGCTTCGGGCTGTTCGGCTTCCTCCTGTTCCTGCCCGCGATCGGGGTCGCGGCGCTCGGGATCGCCACCGGCAGCGGAGTGGTGGCGGGTGTCGCCATCGGCATTGCGGTGGCCTGGATCGCGATCGTGATGGTCGTGCTCTCGGCGCTGAGCGGCATCTACCGCACCGCGCTGTACCGCTACGCGGTCGACAGCAAGGCGCCGCAGGCGTTCGCCGGCACCGACCTCTCCGGCGCGTTCGCGGCGAAGCGGCGGGGCCGGCTCAACTAGAAAGCGGGCAGCACGTCGGTCGCGAAGCGATCGAGGCCGTCGACGTCGAACGGCGCCCGCATCGCCAGGATGAGCCACTCGGCGCCGGCGTCGCCGTAGGCGCCGACGCGGTCGACCACCTCCTGCACGCTCCCGGTGAGCACGCCGGGACGCACGAAGTTGGCGATGGCGCCGAACTGGGCCTCGAGGTCGCCCTCGCGCCAGGCGAGCCCGACGTTGACGGCTCGCGTGATCTCGGCCGGGTCGCGGCCCTCGCGCTCGCAGTGGGCGTCGAGCACCGCGACCTTGCGGCCGTAGTCGTCGGGCGGGATGAACGGCACGTTCCACCCGTCGGCGTGGCGGGCGGCGATGCGCAACGTGACCTTCTCGCCTCCGCCGCCGATCCAGATGGGCAGGCGGTCCTGGACCGGTTTGGGCTCGCAGCGCGCGTCCCGGAGCCGGAAGTGCTGGCCCTCGAAGGTCGTGACGTCCTCGGTCAGGAGGCCGCGGACGCACTGGATCGCCTCCTCGAGTTGGCGCAGCCGCACGCCGGCGGCGGGGAACGGGATGCCGTAGGCGTCGTACTCGCCCTGGTGCCATCCCGCGCCGAGCCCGAGGGTGACCCGCCCCCCGGAAAGCTGGTCGATCGTGGCCATCGCGTTGGCGAGCACGGCCGGGTGCCGGTAGCCGATCGAGTACACGAGACTGCCGCAGCGCACCCGTTCGGTGGCGAGCGCGAGGGCGGCGTGGGTGGCGGCGGCCTCGAGGCAGACCGCGCCGCCGGTCGCGTCGGCGGCGTAGAAGTGGTCCCAGATCGAGATCCACTCGAAGCCGTGGTCCTCGATCCGCTGCCACAGCGCCTGGAGCTCGTCGGTCGTGGTGTTCTGGAGCCCGGCGTGCACCCCGAACTTCATCGTCGGCCCTTCATCGATGGTGGACCGCCGGCGTCACCTCGGTGGCGAGGACGTGGAGGTGGTCGAGATCCTCGAGGTCGAGCACCTGGAGGTACACGGTCTCGGCGCCGGCGTCCGCGTAGCCGAGCAATGTGTCGACCACCTCGGCGGGGAGGCCGGCGGCGCCGTTCTCGCGCAGCTCGTCCGGCGCCCGGCCGATCGCATCGGCCCGGCGCGTGAACTCGGCCTCGTCGCGCCCGCAACACACCACGAGCGCGACCGACGCGCGCAGCGACGCCGGGTCGCGCTCCGACTTCTCGCACGCCTTCCGCACTCGCGCCACCGCCTCCCGGTAGAGGTCGAGCGGAGGGAACGGGAGGTTGAACTCGCTCGCGAACCGGGCCGCGAGCGCGGGAGTCCGGCTGGCGCCGTGCCCGCCGATGACGATGGGTGGGTGCGGCTGCTGGACGGGCTTCGGCAACGCGGGCGAGTCCTCGAGCTGGTAATGCCGGCCCGCGAACGAGAACCGGTCGCCCACCGGTGTCGTCCACAGCCCGGTGACGATCTCGAGCTGCTCCTCCAGCCGGTCGAAGCGCTCGCGCAGTGGGGGGAACGGGATGCCGTACGCGCGGTGCTCGTCGTCGAACCAGCCGGTTCCGAGCCCGAGCTCGACCCGGCCTGCGCTCATGGCGTCGATCTGGGCCACCGCGATTGCCAGCGGTCCCGGGAGGCGGAAGGTGCTCGACGCGACCAGCGCGCCGAGCCGGATCGAGCTGGTCTCGCGGGCGAGCCCGGCCAGCGTTGCCAACGTGTCGGTGGGGCCGGGACCGGAGTCGCCGTCGCCCATGCGCAGGTAGTGGTCGGAGCGGAAGAAGGCGTCGAAGCCGAGCTCCTCGGCGGTGCGCGCCACCGCCAGCTGCTGGTGATACGTCGCGCCCTGCTGCGGTTCGGTGAAGATTCGGAGCAGCACGGCGCGCAGGCTACCCGTCCTACAGTGAACGCTTATGGAGTTCGACGTCGACCGCTGGCCCGAGCTGCGCGACCCCGTTCTGGTGGTGGCGCTGTCCGGCTGGGTCGACGCCGGGCTCGCGGGCGCGGGCGCCGCCGCGGTCCTGGCAGAACAGCTCGAGTCGGCGCGTCGGTTCGCCAGCGTCGACATCAGCGATGCGGTCGATCTCCAGCAGACGCGACCCACGGTGAAGCTGGTCGACGGGGCGACCCGGGAGATCTCGTGGCCGTCGGTCGACCTCGTCGCCGGTCGCGCCGCCCGCGACGTCGTGCTGTGCGTCGGCCCCGAACCGTCTCTACGCTGGCGCGAGTTCACTGAGCGGCTCGTCGATGCCGCTCGTCGCCTCGGCATCGAGCGGGCGGTCATGGTGGGCGGGATGCCCGCGGTCGTGTCCCATCGTCGCCCCGTCACCGTCCTCGCCACCGCGACCAGCCCGTCGCTCGCCCAGGAGGCGGGCGCGCTGCGCACCGACTACGCCGGTCCCACCGGCGCCCAAACGGTGCTCCAGGTCGAGTTGGGAAAGGCGGGTGTGCCCGCGCTCGGGCTGTGGGCGCAGGTGCCGCACTACGTCTCGGGCAACCCGTCGCCGCCGGCGATCCGGGCGGTCCTGTCGCGCCTGCGCGAGGTCGCGGGCGTCGAAACCGAACTCGGCGCGCTCGACACCCAGACCGACGACTACGTCGATCGGGTGGAGAAGGGTCTGTCCGAGCGACCCGACGTCGCCGAGCTGGTCCAGGCGATCGAGGCCGGCGCCGACGAGCTCCCCACCGGCGACGAGCTCGCGTCCGAGATCGAGCGCTTTCTCCGCGACGAGGACGAGGAAGACGAGCAAGGCGAGGGATAGGCCGCCCGCACCGAGGTTTGGGCGTCATGGGGCAGGGGAACCCTGTTCCGGAGCGCCACCTCGGCGCTCACTCAGACGTGCGGCGGCCTTGCAGCGCCCCGTGAGGCAGTCGCCAGAGCGGTGAGCCGGCGGGCCGACCCTGCCCCGGTCCGTCGGCTCGCCCATTTTCGTTGCGCGCGGGTAGAACTCCCGGCATGAGTTGCGTGCGGATCAACGCGATCACCGTGCCCGCGGGACGTGCCGACGAGCTGGTGGCCCGGTTCGCCGCCCGCGCCGGCGAGGTGGCCAAGGCTCCCGGGTTCGAGGCGTTCGAGTTGCTGCGCCCGTCCGACGACCGCGACGTCTTCCTCGTGTACACCCGGTGGCGGACGCAGGCCGACTTCGAAGCGTGGGTGTCGAGCCCCGCGTTCCAGCACGGCCACCGGGCTCACAACACCGGCGGTCCCGTCGGCACCGGCAGCGAGTTGTGGTCGTTCGACGTCGTCCAGCACGAGGAAGCGCCCGACGCCCAGGCGGGCGCGTGACCACGACGACCGATCCGGTCGTCCAGGAGCTCACCGCACCGGGTGGCCCGTTCGAGATCGTGATGGAGCCGGTGCTGGGCGTCCCGCTCCATGTCTACCGGGACCGGCTCGGCTCGCTGCGCGACATCATCGCGATGGCCGACGGGCGCGCCGGGGTGGACTTCCTCGTCCAGGGCGACCGGCGGCTCACCTACGCGGACCACAACGCGCTCGTGCGCCGGGTGGCGGCCGCGTTCGTCCAGCGCGGCATCGGTCACGGCGACCGGGTCGCCGTCCTTTCCGCCAACAACGTGGAGTGGGTCGTGCTGTTCTGGGCCGCGGCGGCGATCGGCGCCGTCGTCGTCCCGCTCAACGCGTGGTGGAAGGCCGAGGAGCTCCGGTTCGGGCTGGAGGACTCGGGGGCGCGGTTGTTGTTCTGCGACCGTCGCCGCTGGGACGTCGCCCGCGAGATCGTCAGCGAGCTCCCGGCGCTCGAGCACGTGCTGGTCATGGACCTGGACGAGCCCGAGGGCGCGGCGCGCCCGGGCGTCGAGCTACTCGCGGGCGACGATCCCGGGGTCTTGCCGGATGCGCCGGTCGCCGAGGACGACATCGTCGCGATCCTCTACACGTCGGGCACGACCGGGCGACCGAAGGGCGCGACCGTCACCCACCGCCAGGCGGTCGCCAACCTCCAGAACATCTTCTGTCTGGCGATGGTGGCGGCGAAGAAGGGGGCGACACCCCCCGGGGCCGGCGCCGACCAGCAGGCGGCGCTACTCGTCGTGCCGCTCTTCCACGTCACGGGCTGCCTGGCAACCATGACCCTCTGCTACGCGTCGGGGGCCAAGCTCGTGCTCATGCCCCCGGGGAAGTTCGACCCCGACGAGGCGATGGCCACCATCGAGCGGGAGCGAGTCACCAACATCGGCGGCGTTCCCACGGTGATGTGGAGGATCGTCGAAGCACCCACGCTCGAGAAGTACGACCTGTCGTCGGTCAAGCGGATCGGGTACGGGGGCGCGCCGGCACCGCCCGAGCTCGTGGCCCGCATCGACGAGGTGTTCCCGTCGGCCCGCACGACCCTCTCGACCGCGTACGGGCTGACCGAGACCGCGTCGATCGCGACCTCGAATGCCGGTGACGACTACCTCACCCATCCCGGCTCGGTCGGCCGCCCCGCGCCCCAGGTCGAGATCAAAGTCACCGACGAGGACGGTAACGAGGTGCCGGTGGGGGAGACGGGTGAGATCTGGTTGCGGGGACCCACCGTCATGCTGCGGGGCTACTGGAACCGACCCGACGCCACCGCCGAGGCGGTCAGCGAGGACGGGTGGTTCCGCAGCGGTGACATCGGCCGGTTCGACGCCGACGGCTTCCTCTATCTCGTCGACCGGGCGAAGGACATGATCATCCGCGGGGGCGAGAACGTGTACTGCGTCGAGGTCGAGCAGGTGCTGTTCGAGCACCCCGATGTCATCGACGCCGCGGTCGTGGGTGCGCCCCATCGCGAGCTCGGCGAGGAGGTGAAGGCGATCGTGCAGCTCCGCGACGGCGCGACCGCGACCGGCGCCGACATCCGCGCGTTCTGCTCCGAGCACCTCGCTTCGTTCAAGGTGCCCGAGTACATCGAGCTCCGGGACGAGCCGCTGCCCCGCAACCCCGCCGGCAAGGTGCTGAAGAACCTGTTGCGGGGCGACGCCACCGCCTTCGCGGCCGCGGACGACTCCGCCCTTTGACTGGGCTGCGAGACTTTCACGAGGTGTTCGGCTACGTGGCGATCGTCGCCAACGGGCTCGCCGGGGTGGTGGCACTGGTGGCGTGGAGGGCGCAGCGGGTGCGGGGTCGCGGGGTGTGGGTCGTCACGATCGTGGCCGAGGCGATGATGATGGTCGAAGTCGTGATCGGCGTGATCCTCGTCTCGGGTGATCGGTTCGTCGCGGCGCGCTTCCACATGTTCTACGGCTTCCTGACGTTCCTCACCGTCGGCCTCGCCTACCAGTACCGCGACGCGATGCGGGACCGCACCGAGCTGCTCTACGGACTCGTCGGCCTGTTCATCATGGGCCTGGGCATCCGCGCCGTGGTCGAAGTGGCGTCGTGACCCGGCCGGAGGGACGGCGCACCCGGGTCCTGCTGATCTTCGGCGGCCGGTCGGCCGAACACGACGTGTCGCGTGCCACCGCGGTGTCGGTTGCGCGGGCCCTCGACCCCGATCGCTACGAGGTCGTCCCGCTCGCGATCACCACCGACGGGCGGTGGCTGTTCGCCGACGAGGCCCTCAAGGCGATCGAGGCGGGTCCCGCCGCCCTGCCCAAGGCGTTCGAGGTCGCGGGCGAGCCCGTGTCCGACCTGGGCGACCTCGTCGCCCGCGGTGAGCAGGCGGTCGCCCCCGCCAGCGTCGGCTCGGGCCTCGACGTCGACGTGGTGCTCCCGTTGCTGCACGGCCCCTACGGCGAGGACGGCACCGTGCAGGGCCTGCTCGAGCTGGCCGGGCTGCCGTACGTCGGCGCCGGCGTTGTCGGCTCCGCCGTCGGGATGGACAAGGTCATGATGAAGCGCGCGTTCGCGGCGTGCGGGCTCGCGACACCTCGTCACCTCGCGTTCCGTGATGGCCACGACACCGGCGAGCTCCGGGCCCGGGTCGAGGCCGAGCTCGGCTACCCCTGCTTCGTGAAGCCGGCCAACCTGGGATCGTCGGTGGGCGTGTCGAAGGCGCACGACCGGGCCGGCCTCGACGCCGCGCTCGCACTCGCGCTCGGCTTCGACGAGTGGGTGGTCGTCGAGGAGGCGATCGCAGGGCGGGAGATCGAGGTCGCGGTGCTCGGCGACGATCCACCGGAGGCGTCGGTGCCCGGAGAGGTGGTGCCCGGCGCCGAGTTCTACTCGTACGCCGACAAGTACGAGGACGATGCCGCCCAGCTCCTCGCGCCGGCGCCGCTCTCGCCCGCGCAGACCGACGAGGTCCGGGCGCTGGCGGTGCGGGCGTTCGAGGCGTGCCGCGGCGAGGCCATGGCCCGGGTCGATTTCTTCCTCGATGAAGGAAAGGGGGAGGGACCGGCGCGGGGGTTCCTCGTGAACGAGGTGAACACGATCCCCGGATTCACGCCGATCTCCATGTACCCGCGGCTCTGGGAGCTCTCGGGGCTGCCGTACGCGAAGCTCATCGACCGGCTGGTCGACCTGGCGTTCGAGCGCCATGACCGCCGCCGGCGCCGCGCCGGGCGGCAGCGGAACGAGTAACGCGACGTTCGAGAAGTCTCAGAGGTGCCATCCACCGGCTGGCTGCCAGGATTGCGCGGGAGCGGCGAGCGGTCCCGAAGGGGCGGCGGGCGGCCAGCCCTATGAAGGATGGCCCGCCCGCCGAGCGAGTGCGACCAGCGTTATAGGTTCACCACGGGGCAGGTGAAGGTGCGGGTGATGCCCTCCACGGCCTGGATCTGGGAGACGACCATCTTGCCGAGGTCGTCGAGGCTGGGCGCCTCGGCCTTGACGATCACGTCGTACGGCCCGGTGACGTCGTCGGCCGACAGCACCCCCGGGATCTTCCGGGTCTCCTCGGCGACCGACACTGCTTTGCCGACCTCCGTCTGGATGAGCACATACGCGGTGATGGCCATGCGGACCTCCCTCGAAGCCGTGACGCGGGCATCGTAGTGGGCATGCCCGAGATCGTCTTTGCCGACCGCAGGGACGCCGGGCGCCGCCTCGGCGTCGCGCTGCGCGAGCGCGGGTTCGACCGACCGGGCGCGCTGGTCGCCGGGATCCCCCGCGGCGGCGTCGTGGTCGCGGCCGAAGTCGCAGACGAGCTCGGGCTCCCGCTGCGGGCCGTCGTCGCGCGCAAGCTCGGCGCTCCCAGCCAACCCGAGCTCGCCATCGGTGCCCTCGGGCCCGACGGCACCCCGCTCTTCGACGAGTCGCTCGTGAGCCGTCTGCGGGTCAGCGAGCAGTGGCTCACCCACGTGGTCGACCAAGAACGGGCCGAGCTCGCGGCGCGGATCGAGCACTTCCCCGGCGTCGTCGGACGCGACGACGTCGCCGGCAAACTCGTGATCGTCGTGGACGACGGCGTCGCGACCGGCGCGACCGCAGCGGCAGTCGGCGCGTGGCTCGGCCATGCCGGTGCGGCCACGCGGGTGCTGGCGCTGCCGGTGGCACCGACGTCGACCCTCCGGCGGCTCGAGCGCGCCTACGACGACATGGTCGTGTTGGCGCAGCCGTCGCACTTCGTGGCGGTCGGGCAGTGGTACCGCGACTTCACCCAGACGACCGACGACGAGGTGATCGCGCTTCTGTCGCGAGCGAGCTGACGCCTCCCTTCCCGCTCTCGGCGCCTATGGCGCCGGGCCGCTCGGGCCCCGTCGAGCTGCGGCGCAGGATACCTGCGCCGCGGTCGCTCGACTCAGGCCGTGAGGCCTGCACCCATCAGGTCGACGAAGTTGTCGCAGTAGAAGCGGCGGCGGGCGTCGTCCGACAGCGGGGCGAGGGAGCGCTCGAAGCGTCCGAGCGGGTTCCGTCCGCCCTCGACGTGCGGGTAGTCGGACGAGAACATGCAGACCTCGTCGCCCGACTGCTCGACGATCCAGCCCGCGTCCTCGTGCGGGTAGGGCGTCACCCGCACCTGGCGTCGGATGTACTCGCTCGGCCGCAGCTCCAGCTTCTGCAGCCGCTCCTCGTTCCTTCGGAACGCGTCGGCGGCCGAGTCGAGCGTGCGCATCAGCCCGGGCAGCCATGACGCACCCTCCTCGATGACCCCCACCTTGAGCCGCGGGAACCGGTCGAGGATGCCGTCGATGATCATCGTGCCCATCGTCTGCATGACCGGGTACTGGATCGCGATGTAGTCGACCGAGCGGAAGTTGTCGTCGCCGCCGTGGAAGTCGGGGACGGGCGGCAGCCCGTTCTCGAGGTACGTCGGGTCGATCAGGCGACCGCCGCCTCCGACGTGGAACACGATCGGGATCCCGGCTTCCTGCGCCTGCGCCCACAGCGGATCGAGCCCGATGTGGCTGGGGGAGTGCCGGCGCGGGCACGCCGACGCGATCATCAGGGCCCGGCAGCCCAACTCGAGCGTCTCGCGGGCGAACGCGGCGGTGCGCTCGAAGTCGACCACGGGCACGTACCCCACCGGAAGCAGCCGCGGGTCCACCGAGCAGAACTCGACGATGGCCCGGTTGTGCCCCCGGGCCAGGCCGTAGGCGAGGTCGAGGTCGTCGCCGTGCTCGACCCGCTGCAGCGCCTTGTTGGTGAAGGTGTTGAAGACGAGTTGGCTGGCGAACCCGAGCAGGTCGAGCGCCGCCGGCCGGTCCTCGGCCAGGAACGAGCCGGTGGCCTCCCAGTTCTTGCGTAGCCAGATCTGCTCGGCGTCGTGGCTGCGGAACTCGGGATCGGCGTGCCGGCGGCGGAAGTGCTCCACTACCTCGCCGACTTCCTGCTCCACCGGCAGCCGCGTCCCGACGGTCAGCTCCTCGACCCGCTCTCGCACGTCGGGGTCGGCGTACGACGCGAACAGGTCGGGCGGCTCCATGATGTGGGAGTCGGCGTCGTGGATCACCGCGGTCACGCCGGCGATCGTACCGATTCACCGTTCTCGAGGCCCAGGGGTGCGGATTCCGCACCTTGCAGCCTCGAGATCGTGCGTTAGAGGTTGCCCCGCCGGTCCTGCTCCCGCTCGATCGCCTCGAACAGGGCCTTGAAGTTGCCCTCGCCGAAGCCGCGGGCGCCCTCGCGCTGGATGATCTCGAGGAAGAGGGTGGGCCGGTCGGTGATGCCCTCGGTGAAGATCTGGAGCAGGTGGCCCGACTCGTCGCGGTCGACGAGGATGCCGAGCTCGGCCAGCGCATCCCAGGGCAGGTCAATTCCCGCGAGGCGCTCCCGGGCCTCGTCGTAGTAGCTCGGAGGGACATCGAGGAAGCGCAGTCCCCGGCTCCGAAGGACCCGTACCGTCGTGATGATGTCCGACGTGCGCAACGCGATGTGCTGCACCCCGGGCCCGCCGTAGAAGTCGAGGTACTCCTGGATCTGGCTGGTGCGGAGGCCGGGGGCGGGCTCGTTGATCGGGAGCACGACCGGCCCGTGGTTCCACACGACCGTCGAGCGCAGCGCCGAGTACTGCGTGGCGATCTGCTCCTCGTCGAAGTGGGTCAGCTGGTCGAGACCGAGCACGGCCCGGTACCAGTCGACCCAGCGCTCGAGCGCACCCTCCTCCACGTTGGCGACGACGTGGTCGAACGCCTCGAGCCCGACCGGAGCCCCCGCGGGCCGGGGCAGCTGCGCCGATTCGTAGCGCGGGGTATACGGGCCGCGATAGCCGTCCCGCTCCACGAACGTGTGCACGGTGTCGCCGTAGGCGGCGACGGTCGCGCGGGTGACCGAACCCCACTCGTCCTGCTCGAGCCACGGGTCCCAGACCGGCGTCGCCCCCCGGCCGACGGCGGCGGCGAACGCGGCTCGGGCGTCGGGCACAGTGAACGCGACGTCGTGCACGCCGTCGCCATGGGCGCGCACGTGCGCCGCGATCGCCGAGGCCGGATGCAGGGCTCCGGTCACGACGATGCGGGCGGAGCCCCGCTCCAGCACGTACGACGCTCGATCGGCTCGGCCGGTCTCGGGCCCGGCGTAGGCCACGACCTCGAAGCCGAGCACGGAGGCGAAGAACGCCGCTGCTTGGCGGGCGTTGCCCACCCACAGCTCGAGGTGGTCGATCGCGTCGAGGCGGGGTGGAGCGATCGTGGCGTCGAGCCGGGTCTCGAGCGTCGTCACCCGGCCACCGTCCGCCGGTCGTCGTCGAGACCGCGCCAGAACGCCTGCACGCCGTCGAGCATCTCCGACGCGCCGTGGAGGAAGCGGGCTTCATCGAAGCCGTCGGTCTCGAACGCCTCGCGCAGCTCGTCCTCGGTGTGGGCGGCGTGCTGCTCCTCGAGCGCGTCGTGGAAGGTCCAGAAGCCGAGCGGGAGCTCGGGGCACTCGCGCGCCCTGAACGCCTCGAGCCCGGCGATGAGCTCCTTCCAGAAGCCGGCCGCGGCCCAGTGCTCGACTCCGAAGGACGCGCCCTCGGCGACGGAGGCGTCCTCGGAGCCGTAGATGCGGAGCAGCTCGTCGCAGAAGAAGAGCGTGGTCGGGGTGCCGTGACGCCGCTTGCCCAGGTCGGCGAACCCGAGCCCGAGCGGCTCGGCGAACTTCAGCAGCCACTCGAAGTGGGCCGCCCCGAAGCGGAACGTTCCGCCTTCGACGGAGCCGCGGGCGAACGTCACGCCGAGCTCGTTGAGGAGGATCTCCTTGCCGGCGCGGTAGCCGTCGAGATCGGCGGCGTTGATGACCTTGCGGAGCTGGGCCTCGACGAAGAGGTGGCTGAACACCGAGAACTGCACCGTGAGGTGGCGGACCTCGTCCCGGGTGGCCTCACCCTTGGCGAACCAGGTCGTATAGGGGTTGCTCACGACGACGGGGTGGTGGGCGACGACCTCCTCGGCCCGGGACCGGAAGGTTTCGAAGTCCATCGCCTTCCCCTTGTGCTCGGACGATCTGTCCTCCATATTGATACCCGAGCCTACCCGTAGGTCAACACATTGAGGAAGCGATGGTCAGAATGCCCACACGAACGCGCGATCATCCGTACAATCTGGGCAGGATGACCAAGCCGATCGACGGCCTGGACGGCCGCCTCATCCGGGCGCTCGCCGACAACCCCCGGACAGGGGTGCTCGAGCTCGCCCGGATCCTGGGCGTGGCCCGGGGGACGGTGCAGGCCCGCCTCGACAAGCTTCGGAGCCGGGGCGTGATCACCGGCTTCGGTCCCGACGTCGACCTGGGCCGGGTGGGCTACGAGGTCGTGGCGTTCACCTCGATCGAGATCGCCCAGGGCCGCCTGGCCGATGTCGTCGCTCACCTCGACGACATCCCCGAGGTGCTCGAGGTGCACGCGACCACCGGGCAAGGGGATCTGCACTGCCGGGTCGTGGCCCGGACGAACGAGCACCTGCAGCAAGTGGTGAACCGCATCCTCGAGGTGCAGGGCATCAACCGCACGACGACGGTGATCGCGCTCTCGGAGCAGATCCGGTTCCGGGTGCTCCCGCTGGTCGCGCTGGCGGCCGGATCCGAGAAGGAGGCTGGCGATGGCTGAAGGGTTCGTGCGACCCCAGTGGGTGAAGGGCACGACGTCGCGACAGGCCCATGTCGGCCTGCCGGAGGGGACAGTCGAGGAGGAGCACGGACGCGAGGGGTTCAGCGGCCCCGCCAGCCACCTCTACCGGCTTCACCCCCCGACCGGGTGGGTGTCGGTCGACGGGCCGCTCCAACCGGTGGCGCTCGACACCCGCGGCCTCGCCGGCGACGTCGACGCGCCGCCGGCAGCTTTGCTCGCCAACGACGACGTGCGCATCGGCTGGTGGGCGCGACCGGCGGGCGAGCCGAGTTGGTTCCTCCGTGACGCCGACGGCGACGTGCTCTACCTGGTGCACGAAGGGGAAGGGCGGCTGGAGACGGAGTACGGACCGCTCGACTACCGGCCGGGCGATTTCCTCCTCGTGCCCCGGGGTACCACCCACCGGTTCGTCGCGGGCGCGCCCACCGCCGTGCTCACGGTGGAGGCGCTCGAGGGCGCGCTGCGCCTTCCCGACCGCGGGTTGCTGGGGCGGCACGCGCTGTTCGATCCCGCGATGGTCGACGTCCCCGAGCCCGAGCCCCGCGACGAAGCGGGCGAGTTCGAGGTGCGGGTGCTGCGTCGTGGCGCGCTGACGTCGGTCGTATACCCGTTCCATCCTTTCGACGTCGTCGGGTGGAAGGGTGATCTGGCGCCCCTCCGCCTCCACGTGGACGACTTCCGGCCGGTGACGTCGGCCCGCTACCACCTGCCGCCCTCGGCGCACACGACCTTCGTGGGCGAGGGGTTCGTGGTGGCGACGTTCGCGCCCCGGCCGTTCGAGTCGGACCCGGAGGCGCTGCGGGTGCCGTTCTTCCACCGCAACACCGACTACGACGAGGTGATCTTCCACCACCGGGGCGACTTCTTCAGCCGGGCCGGGATCGAGCCCGGCATGCTCACGTTCCATCCCGCCGGCATCCATCACGGGCCCCAGCCCCAGGCGGTGGAGCGGGCCGCGGCAAGCCCGCCCGGAGGTTTCGCCGACGAGGTCGCACTGAACGTCGACGCCCGCCGCCCGCTCGCGCTTGCCGCCGCCGCCGACAACGTGAGGGTCGACGGCTACGACCGCTCCTGGCGGTCGTGACGTGCGGCTCCCGCCGCCCACGCAGCCGCCGTCGATCCGCGACTTCTATGCCTTCGAGGAGCACGTCGCGACCGCGCGTCGGGCGCGTGGGCTCGAGATGGTCCCGGAGTGGTACGAGGCGCCGGTGTTCTACTTCTCGAACCCGCATTCGGTGATCGGGACCGACCAGCCCGTCGCCGCGCCCCCGGGTTGTGAAGAGCTCGACTACGAGCTCGAGGTGGCGGCGGTCGTGGGGATCGAGGGCCGTGACTTGGATGCCGACGACGCCGAGGGTCACATCGCCGGGTTCACGATCATGAACGACTGGAGCGCCCGCGACCTCCAGCGGCGGGAGATGAAGGTCGGGCTCGGACCGGCCAAGGGGAAGGATTTCGCCACGTCACTCGGGCCCTGGCTGGTGCCGCCCGACGAGCTTGCGGACCGGCGGGCGGGCAAGGCCTACGACCTCGCGATGACCGCCCGGGTCAACGGCCGGGAGTACTCGAGCGGAAACCTCGCCGATCTCCACTGGAGCTTCGGCGAGATGCTCGCCCACGCGTCCCGCGGCACCCGGCTCGTGCCCGGGGACGTCATCGGGTCGGGGACCTGCGGCACCGGCTGCATCCTCGAGCTGTCGCTCGTGCACGGCTCGGACGAGTACCCGTGGCTCGTGCCCGGCGACGTGGTCGAGCTCGAGGTCGAGCGACTCGGTGTGCTGAGGAACCCGATCGCCGGAAGAGCCCGGAAGAGCTAGGCGAGCCGGCTTTCCAGCTCGGTGAGCTCTTCCCGCAGCTCGGGCGGGAGCTTCTCGCCGAACGTGTCGAAGTACTCGCGCACGAGCTCGAGCTCGGCCCGCCACTGCTCCGGCTTGACCCGCAGCGCCCGCTCCACCCGCTCGGGCGGGGTGTCGAGGCCCTCGAGGTTCAGGTCGCTCGCCCGCGGGACGTACCCGATGGGCGTGTCCTCGGCGTCGGCCTCACCCTCGAGTCGCCGGCAGATCCACTCGAGGACGCGGGAGTTCTCCCCGAACCCGGGCCACAGGAACTCGCCGTCGTCGTCCCCCTTGCGGAACCAGTTGACGCCGTAGATGCGGGGCAGCTTCGACTCGTCGGTGCGGCCGGTCATGCTCAGCCAGTGGGCGAAGTAGTCAGCCATGTGGTATCCGCAGAACGGGAGCATTGCGAACGGGTCGCGTCGCAGCTGCCCCGTGCCGCCGACCGCGGCCGCGGTCATCTCCGATCCCATGGTCGCCCCGACGAACACGCCGTGGCGCCAGTCGCGTGACTCGTACACCAGCGGGACACAGTGGGCCCGGCGTCCTCCGAAGAGGAACGCCGAGATCGGCACACCCTTCACGTCCTCCCACTCGGGCGCGATCACCGGGCACTGGGCCGCCGGCACGCAGAACCGCGAGTTCGGGTGCGCCGCCGGCGTGTCGCTCTCGGGCGTCCAGTCGTTGCGGCGCCAGTCGGTGAGGTGCGCGGGCGGGTCGCTCATCCCCTCCCACCACACGTCGCCGTCGTCAGTGAGCGCGGTGTTGGTGAACACCGTGTTGCGGTCCAGCGTGCGCATGGCGTTGGGGTTGGTCTTCATGTTGGTGCCGGGGGCCACGCCGAAGAATCCGTGCTCGGGGTTGATGGCGTAGAGGCGACCGTCGGCCCCGAACTTCATCCAGGCGATGTCGTCGCCGACGGTCTCGGCCTTCCACCCGGGCAGCGTGGGGATGAGCATGGCGAGGTTGGTTTTGCCGCACGCCGACGGGAACGCGGCCGCGATGTAGTGGACCTTTCCCGACGGGCCGGTGAGCTTGAGGATGAGCATGTGCTCGGCCAGCCAGCCCTCGTCGCGGGCGATGACCGAGGCGATGCGCAGGGCGAAGCACTTCTTGCCCAGCAGGGCGTTGCCGCCGTAACCCGACCCGTACGACCAGATCTCGCGGGTCTCGGGGAAGTGGACGATCCACTTCTCCTCGTCGTTGCAGGGCCAGGGCACGTCCTCCTGGCCGGGCTCGAGCGGCGCGCCCACCGAGTGCATGCAGGGAACGAAGTCGCCGTCGCCGAGCACCTCGAGCGCGCCGGTCCCGGCTCGGGTCATGGTGCGCATGCTGACCGCCACGTAGGGCGAATCGGTGATCTCGACGCCGATGTAGGAAAGCGGCGACCCGAGCGGCCCCATGCTGAACGGGACCACGTACATGGTCCGGCCCCGCATCGAGCCCCGGAACAGCTCGGTCAGGTGCTCGCGCATCTCGCCCGGGTCCCGCCAGTTGTTGGTGGGGCCGGCGTCGTCCTCGCGCTCGGAGCAGATGAACGTGCGGTCCTCGACCCGGGCGACGTCGCTGGGGTCGGACGCAGCCCAGTACGAGCCCGGGCGGCGCTTCGGGTCGAGCTCGACGAACGTGCCCGACTGCACCAGCTGCTTGCACAGCAGGTCGAACTCCTCGTCGGAGCCGTCGCACCAGTGCACCGCGTCGGGCTGGCAGAGCTCGGCCATCTCGCCGACCCACGCCAGCAGACGCTGGTTGCTGGTGGGAGGGGCGTTGAGCGCGATGGACACGGCCGGCTCCTTGGCAGGGGCTTCCCGAGAGGGTGGCGAGCTAGCTTACCGGCGGGTACTTCGGCGTTCCCAAACCAGCCGGGGGGCGGACATGAGCTGGCTGTCGTGGATCATCGTGGGGTTCGTCGCCGGCGCGTGCGCCAAGGCGGTCACCGGTGTGAAGAATGCCGGCTGCATCGGGACGATCGTGATCGGGATCATCGGCGGGATCGTGGGCGGCGCCATCTTCAAGGCCGCCGGAGACGAGGGCATCAACGAGTTCAGCCTCTACTCGCTGTTAGTCGCGTTCGTCGGCGCGACCGTTCTCCTCTTCATCTGGGGCGCACTGACCGACCAGGGCCGGGGCCGGCGCCAACGGCATTGACTCAGAAGTACTTGCGGTAGCCCCGGGCCCGCAGTTCGAAGCCCAGTCCCTCGTAGAACGCCCCGACCTCCCGCTCGTCCGCCGACATCAACTGCACCTTGTAGCAACCGGCGTCCCGGGCTCGTCTCTCCGCCTCCTCCATGAGGGCGCGCCCGACCCCCCGCCCACGCCGTCCTTCGTCGACGACGACGTTCTCGACCGTCGCCCATGAGGCGCCGTCGTGGGTGAGGTTCGGCGCGATCACGAGATGTAGCGTCCCGACGATCGCGCCGTCGTGCGCGGCCACCAGCAGCGCGTGGTCGTCGCGAGCCAGGATCTCGCCCAGTGCGCGTCCGGCCGGGTCGGGGTCGGGCGGTGCGTCCTCGGGGTGCAGCTGCGCGACCAGGCGGAGCACCTCGGTGAGGTCGGCCGACCGCGCCGGTCGGACCTCGATGCTGCCCAGAGGTCAGACCTCGGCGCCGGGGATGCCCATGTCGCGCTCGGCGCCCGAGCGGACGTGCGTGGCCCGGCCGTCGCCGTCGAGCTCGAACACCACCCGCTGGCCCTGGCGCAGCATCCGGAAGATCGACCCCTGCAGAGCGTCGAGGGCGAGGGTGAAGCGCTCCTGATCGGTGTCGCGGATGACCATGCCCTCGCGGGTCTGCGGATCGTAGGACGAGATGACGCCCTGCATCAGGGCTTCGTCACCTTGCCCGACTTCAGGCAGGAGGTGCAGACGTGGATGCGCTTGGGCGTGCCGTTCACGACCGCCCGCACCCGCTGGACGTTGGGGTTCCAGCGCCGCTTGGTGCGGCGGTGCGAGTGGCTCAGGCGCATGCCGAAGCGCGGCTTCTTGCCGCACAGGTCGCACACCGACGCCATCGCACTACCTCGAGATCTCGGGAACCGGTCGAGAGTAGCAGTAGGCCTCACGATCAGCCGACGTGACGCCGGTAACATCGCCGACACCATGGCCAAGGTGCTCGACCAGCTGGCGGCGACCGACTTCCGCGGCGTCGTCGTCGCCTACCGCGACGCGTTGCGGTCGCACCAGGACGAGCTCAACCGGCTCAACGTCTACCCGGTGCCCGACGGCGACACCGGGACCAACATGGCCCTCACCCTCGAGTCGGTCGTGGGGGAGCTCGACGGCGCCGAGGGAATGGCCGAGGTGTGCCGGGCGATCTCACACGGCTCGCTCATGGGCGCCCGCGGGAACTCCGGCGTCATCCTCTCGCAGATCCTGCGCGGGCTCGCCGACACCTTCTCCGACCTCGATGCCGCCTCCGCCGACGACGTGGTCGCCGGCCTCCGGCGCGCCGCCGACGCCGCGTACCAGGCGGTGCTGCGACCGGTCGAGGGCACGATCCTCACGGTCGTGCGCGCCGCCGCCGAAGCAGCCGAGGCCGCCCACGGCGACGGCGCCGAGCTCACCGGCATCCTCGAACGCGTGGAGGTCGCAGCCCACCACGCGGTCGGGCAGACCCCGGAGCTGCTCCCCGTGCTCAAGGAGGCCGGCGTCGTCGACGCCGGCGGGCGGGGCTTCGAGCTGCTGATCGACGCCTTCCTCCACGTCATCGACGGCCGGCCGGTCCCCGAGCCCGAGGTGGTCGCGACGCCGCCGGCGGTGGAGGCGCACCTCCATGGCGAAGAGGCGTCGTCGCTGCGGTACGAGGTCATGTACCTCCTCGAGGCGGACGACTCCACCATCCCCGCGTTCAAGGACACCTGGGGTGCGCTCGGCGACTCGATCGTCGTCGTCGGCGGCGACGGGCTGTGGAACTGCCACGTCCACACCAACGAGATCGGTGCCGCGATCGAGGCGGGCATCGAGGCGGGCCGTCCGGCGAAGATCCGCGTCACCGACCTGGTGGAGCAGGTCGAGGAGGAGCAGTGGGTCCGCGAGCAGACCGACGTCGGCCCCGGCGACGAGGACACCGCCGAGATCCCGGCGCCGACGGAACCCGTTACCACCGCGGTCGTCGCGGTCGGCGTCGGATCCGGTGTCCAGCGCCTCCTCACCAGCCTGGGTGTGCACGCCATCGTCGCCGGCGGCCAGTCGATGAACCCGTCGACCGCGCAGATCCTCGAGGCGGTCGAGCGCTCTCCGGCCGACAGCGTCATCGTGCTCCCGAACAACAAGAACATCGTCCCGGTCGCCCGTCAGGTCGACGCCCTGTGCGAACGCCGGGTCGAGGTGGTCCCGACGAACGCGGTAGTGGAGGCGCTCACCGCGCTGGTCGCGTACGACCCCCACGCGCCGCTCGAGTCCAACGTGGCGTCGATGCACGAGGCGGTGGACCGGGTGCGCACCGGTGAGGTCACGCAGGCGGTGCGCGACAGCGTCGCCGACTGTGGGCCCATCGCGGCGGGCGACTGGATCGCGATCACTCGCAGCGGCATCTGCGCCGTTGCCCCGTCGGCGGGGGAGGCTGCCATCCGCCTGGTCGAAGAGCTGCTCGACGTCGACAGCGAGCTCGTCACCGTGCTTGTCGGCGCCGAGGCGCGCCCGGCCGACCGCGTGCGGCTCGAGGAGCACCTGGCCGACGCGCACCCGAAGGTGGAGGTCGAGGTGCACGAAGGCAACCAGCCCCTGTACCCGTTCCTTGTCGGGGTGGAGTAACCACGGCCCGTACGCTGCGCGAGCTGCACGACACGGCGCTCACCGAGCTCGGGGTCGCGCCCAAACTCCGGGAGCGGCTCGCGCTCATGGACATCGAGACCGCGCTCGACCTCCTCCAGCACTATCCCCGGCGCTACCGCGACCGCACCCAGCAGTCCGAGATCGCCGACCTCTCGCTGGGTGAGGAGGCGACGATCTTCGCCGAGGTGCGCCGGATCAGAGCGCGCTACACGCGCAACCGGCGCGCGATCGTCGAAGCAGTCGTTTACGACGGCACCGACCTGCTCAACGTCGTGTTCTTCAACCAACCCTGGCGCGCCAAGCAGCTGCCCGAGGGCACCGAAGCGGCGTTCTTCGGGAAGCTGGAGCAGTACCGGGGGAAGCGCCAGATGACGAACCCGGTCGTCGACGTGCTCGATCATCTCGGCGAGAAGACGGGCGTGATCGTCCCCGTGTACCCGCAGTCGGGGAAGGCCGACGTGTCGACCTGGCAGCTGCGCCCGGTCGTCGGTGCCGCGCTCGACTGGGCGGGGGAGTTGGCCGAACCGTTGCCGGCGGCGCTGCTCGACGAGATGAAGCTGGTCGACCGCACCTGGGCCTACCGGCACGCGCACCAGCCCGAGACCCTCGAGGAGGCCCGACAGGCGAGGCGGCGCCTGCGCTTCGACGAGTTCCTGCGGATGCAGGTGGGGCTGGTGGCGCGCAAGCGCGCGTTCGAAGCCGAGCAGACCGGGATCCGCCACGACCGTGACGGGCCCCTCGTCGACGAGTTCCTGCGCCGGCTTCCGTTCGAACCCACCGGCGACCAGTGGCGGACGATCAAGGAGATCGCGTCCGACATGGCCGGCGCCTCGCCGATGCACCGCCTGCTCCAGGGCGAGGTCGGCTCGGGCAAGACCGTGGTCGCGCTGGCGGCGTTGCTGGTCGCGGTCCAGGGCGGGTACCAGGGCGCGTTCATGGCGCCCACCGAGGTGCTGGCCGAGCAGCACTTCCTCAGCTCCCGTGTGCTGCTCGACGGCCTCACCGTGCACGCGGAGGGGACGCTCACCGGTGATCGTCCGGTCACGGTCGCGCTGCTCACGAACCGGACCGGCGCGGCCGAGCGCCGGAAGCTCGCCGACGGCCTGGCGGCGTCGGAGATCGACATCGTCGTCGGCACCCACGCGTTGATCTACGGCGAGGTCGAGTTCGCCCGTCTCGGCGTGGCCGTCATCGACGAGCAGCACCGCTTCGGTGTCGAGCAACGGGCGCTGCTGCGGGGCATGGGCGACGAGGCCGACGTCCTGGTCATGACGGCGACGCCCATTCCCCGGACCGCCGGCTTCCTCATCTACGGCGACCTCGACAAGTCCGAGCTCCGCCAGATGCCGCCGGGGCGCACCCCGGTGACGACCGAGGTCGTCGGGCCCGGCCCGCTCGAGCGCGCCGACGCGTACGAACGCCTCCGCACCGAAGTCGCCGCCGGCCGCCAGGCGTACGTGGTGTGCCCGCTGGTCGAGGGCTCGCCGAAGATCGAGGCCAAGGCCGCGACCGAGGAGCTCGAGCGGCTGGGCGCCGAGGAGCTCGCCGGTCTGCGCCTGGGGCTGCTCCACGGCCAGATGAAGGCGTCGGAGAAGGAGCGGGTGATGGGGGAGTTCCGGGCGGGGGAGCTCGACGTGCTCGTCGCGACCACGGTCGTCGAGGTCGGGGTCGACGTCGCCAACGCCACCGTGATGGTCGTCGAGGACGCCGACCGCTTCGGGCTGTCGCAGCTCCACCAGCTCCGCGGACGGGTCGGCCGCGGCGCGCACGCGTCGTGGTGCTTCCTCTTCACCGACCCCACCACCCCAGAATCGCGGGCGCGCATGGACGCGATGGTGGAGTCGACCGACGGCTTCGTCCTCGCCGAGCGTGATCTCGAGATCCGCGGCGCGGGGGAGGTGTTCGGGGAGCGCCAGGCCGGTTTCAGCGACCTCAAACTCGGCCGGATCCCGCGCGACGAGCGCTACGTCATCGCCGCCCGCGATGTCGCCGAGCGCATCCTCGACGAGGACCCCACCCTTACCCGTCACGAGGAGCTGCGGGAAGAGGTGGAGGACCTCCTCGGCGAAGCGGTGGACTTCCTGTTCAAGAGCTGACGGCGAACCGCCGACGGTGATGGCTACGACAGGATCGGTGATGAACCCGTCGCGACACCTCCTTGTGCTCCTGATCGGTGTCGGATTCGCGCTCGGCGCCTGCGCCACGCAGTCCGGCGGCGACCGGCGCGACGCGAACGAAGCCGGACCGGAGCCGTCGCCATCGACGGTCGCAGCCGATCCCAGCGTCTTCGACTACGACGCCGGCGCTCCGCTCGATGCCACGTCGGTTCCTGCTGAGGGCACTGACTACGCCGCGCTCGAGGAGATCACGTACACGACCTTCGACGGCGCGACCGTCCCAGCCTCGCTCGCGCTGCCCACGGCGGGAGACGGCCCGTTCCCGTGCATCGTCACCGAGGGGGGCTTCGGCAGCGACCGCCACGCGGTCGGCTTCGAGGACGCAGTGTCTCGAGGGTACGGGGTGTTTTCCATCGACCAGCGCAACGCGGGTGACCGAGGCAGCGAGGCCGATCTCGAGGCCGCGGGCATGGACCCGGATCTTCTCTTCGACATGCTGCGCGGGACCGTCATCGACCTGCGCCGAGGCCTCGACTACCTCGAAAAGCGCGACGAGTGCGACTCGGGCCGGATCGGCTACCTCGGCTTCAGCTTCGGCGGCTTCATCGGGTCGCTGCTCGCCGGCGCGGACGAGCGGGTGCAAGCGCCGGTGCTGGTAGTCAGCGGCGCCGACTGGCAGCTCTTCATCGAGGAGTCGGACGCCCTCCTCACCGGTATCGAGTACGACCCCCCCGCCGCCGCGCACGCAGTGGAGGTCCTCGACCCGATCGACCCCAAGCGCTGGGTGGGCCGCATCAGTCCCCGGCCGGTCCTGATGATCTCGGGGAACGCCGACGAGGCGATCCCCCCGGTCGTCGCCAAGGCGCTGCACGACGCCGCCAACGAACCCAAGACGGTCCTCGAGTACGACGGCGGGCACGCCCTCGAAGATCCCGACGCCCAGGTGAAGGTGTTCACCGCCGTCAACGACTGGTTCGACGAACACCTCGGTTCGCGTTCCTGACTCGAGCGACGTCCGCGTAGGCTCCGCCGATGGTCCGGGCTCGGGGGACTGCGGCCATCCTCCTCATCGCGGCGATCTTCGCCGGGTGCTCGCAGAGTCAGGGCGAGCAAAGAAGCCGTCCGTACCGGGCGCGGGCCGTATACGCAGCCGCGACGGTCGTGCCGCGCACGGTCTACGCCGGGTCCCCGTCGCTCCCGCCGTTGGCCACCGATCGCGACTTGTTCGCCTACGACGCCGCTGCCCCGCTCAACCCGACCGAGAAGCCGCTCGAGACCACCCGGACGTACACGACGACCGCGGTCACCTACCAGACGTATGACGGGACCGTGCCGGGACTCTTCTACGCGCCGACGACCCCGGGGCCGTTCCCGTGTGTGATCTCCGTCCACGGCGTGACGTCGAACAAGGGGTCGTCGATCGGCCTGCGCGACCTCGTCGTCCCCGCGGGGTATGCCATGTTCACGATCGACGCCCGCTTCCACGGCGACCGGGGGACGCCGGAGCAGTTCTTCGACCTCAAGAACTACCCCGGTCGCGTCCGTGAGCTGTTCCAGGGCACCGTGGTCGACCTGCGGCGGGCGGTCGACTATCTGGAGCAGCGACCCGACTGCCGCCCGGGCAAGACCGGTGTCATCGGCACCAGCATGGGCGGCTTCATCGCCGCCACGTTGGCGGGCGCCGACCCGAGGGTGCAGGCGCCGGTCTTGCTGTTCAGCGGAGCGGACTGGCGACTCTGGTTCACCACCGCGAACCCCGGCGTGGCCGGCATCTTCTACCAGTTCGGCAACCCCGTGTCCCTCGACGCGGTCGTTGCCGCGCTCGACCCACTCGACCCGAAGCATTGGGTCGGAGAGATCGCGCCCCGGCCGGTGCTGATGGTCCACGGCGACTTCGACGACGCGGTGCCGCCCGGGACCGCGCACGTCCTCTACGACGCCGCCCTCGATCCCAAGACGATCCTGTGGTACCCCGGCGGCCACGGACCGAACGCGGCGGAGTCGGGCCGCGTCGGCTACACGGTCGTGGGGTTCCTCGACCAGTACCTGAAGACGCCGTGACCGGTGGCTCGACCGCGCCTCCGGGTCATCGCGGGGACAGCCGGCGGACGGCGCCTGACCGCGCCCGCGGGCACGACCGCCCGTCCCACTACCGACCGGGTCAAGGAGTCGCTCTTCGGCGCTCTCGGTGACCATCGCCTCCGCGACGCCTCCGTGCTCGACCTCTACGCCGGGAGCGGCGCGCTGGCGATCGAGGCATTGTCACGGGGGGCGGCCGGCGCGTTGCTCGTCGAGCAGGACGCCGATGCGGTGGCTGCGATCGAACGGAACCTCGAGGCGACCGGGTTTGCCGACCGGGCCCGGGTGCGTCGCGGCGACGTCGGGCGCCTCCTCGCCGGCGCCCCTCCCCCGGAGGCCCCGTTCGCCCTCCTCTTCCTCGACCCTCCCTACGACACGCCCGCGGTGGAGGTCGCCGCCGTGCTCGGGCAGGTCGCGGCCCCCGGCTGGCTGGTCCCCGGCGCGACCGTGGTGGTGGAGCGGGGGGCCTTCGGCGACCCGCCGACGCTCCCGGCGGCGTGGGCAATCGCGTGGGAGCGCGCCTACGGGGATACGCTCGTGAGCGTCGCGACCGCCGGCGAGCCGACCGCCTAGGAAGAAGAGGAGACAGACGCGTGGCCACCGCGCTCTGCCCGGGCTCCTTCGATCCCGTCACCCACGGTCACCTCGACATCATCGAGCGGACGTCCCGCCATTTCGAGCACGTGATCGTGGCCGTGATCCGCAACCCCCAGAAGTCGGAGTCGCTTTTCTCCCTGGAGGAGCGCCAGGAGATGCTGCGGGAGGTCACCGCCCACCTCCACAACATCGAGATCGGGTTCTTCAAGGGGCTGCTGGTCGACTTCGCCAAGGAGCACGGTGCCGAGGCGATCGTGAAGGGCCTGCGGGCGGTCTCCGACTTCGACTACGAGCTCCAGATGGCCCAGATGAACCAACGGCTCTCCGGCATCGACACCTTCTTCATCTCGACCAGCCCCCAACACTCCTTCCTCTCTTCCAGCCTCGTTCGCGAGGTGGCGCGCTTCGGCGGCGACGTGTCGAGCATGGTCCCGCCGCTCGTGGCCAAGCGGCTGGCGGAGCGGTTCGTCGGCGATGCGTGACTCGGCGTCGATGAGCGACCAGGCGGCCTACGACGTCGAGACGCTCCTGCTCCGGCTCAAGGAGCTGGTGGAGACGGGCCGGTCGATGCCGATGTCGGCGTCGGTCATGGTCAACCGGGAGGAGGTGCTGGAGCTGCTCGAGGAGGCGATGGCGACCATGCCCCAGGAGCTCCGGCACGCCCGCTGGCTGCTCAAGGAGCGGGACGAGTTCCTCGCCCAGGCCCGACGCGAGGCCGACGACATCATCGAGGCCGGGCGGGTGCGGGCCGAGCGGATGGTCGAGCGCACCGAGGTCGTGCGGGAAGCCCGCCGGGTGGCCCAGACCGTCATGGACGACGCCGAAGCCGCCGCCCGCCAGCTCCGCCACGAGGCGGAGGACTACGTCGACCAGAAGCTGGCCTCGTTCGAGGTCGTGCTCGAGCGGACCATGCAGGCGGTCGAGAAGGGCCGCGAGCGACTCCAGGTGGTCGTGAACTCCGAGCCGGCCGACGGCGAGGAGGGCGAGGAGTTCGAGGAGTTCGATCCCGCGTTCTTCGACCAGGACGACGGGTAACCCGGCCCACCCGGCCTGCTGGTAAATCCTGGGAAAACAGGCCGGCCTGCTATCCTGGCCGATTCCAGCGCCCTGACCACCCGACAATGGCCCGATCGGGGATGGACGGGCGCCGCGCCCTCGAGGGCCTGACATGACCGCACTGCGCATCGACGTCGCCGATCTCCTCGCCCAGCGGACCAGCCGCCGCGAGGTCGCGCTCTCGGCGCCGGTCGAGGGGCTCGCGGGCACGGCCGCCCGGGTCGCCGACGATGAGCCGGTCGCATTGGAGCTCGTGCTCGAGCGAATCTCCGACGGGATCGTCGTCCGGGGAACGTTGACGACGCGGTGGCGCTCCGAGTGCAGTGTCTGCCTCACCGATCTCGAGCAGCCGCTCTCGCTGGGCGTGAACGAGCTGTTCGAGCCGGAGCCGCTCGAGGGCGACACCTACCCGATCGAGGACCACGAGATCGACCTCGAGCAGCTCGTGCGCGACAACGTCATCCTCGAGCTCCCGCTCGCGCCCGTCTGCGCCGACACCGGCGCGCCCGCCTGTGTCGACGAATCCAAGTCCGCGGCCGACCCTGCCCCGACCTCAGACCTGGCCGACCCCCGCTGGGCCCCCCTGTCCCAACTCGACCTCTCGAAGTAGGAGCCTCCATTGGCCGTTCCCAAGCGCAAGACCCCGCGAGCGAAGACCCGCAGCCGGCGGGCCTCCAACTGGCGGCTCGACGCGCCGCCCCGCTCGATCTGCACCAACTGCGGCGCGGCCAAGCTCCCGCACGTCGTGTGCCCCACCTGCGGTTGGTACCGCGGCCGTCAGGTCGTCGAGGTTGAGTAGCACCGACCGCGTCACCGTCGCGGTCGACGCCATGGGCGGCGACCGGGCCCCGGGCGAGATCGTGGCCGGCGCGCTCCGAGCGGCGGAGGAGCTCGACGTTGCCGTCCTGCTGATCGGCCGGGAAGAGGAGGTCACGCCGCTCCTGCCCGCCGGCACCGCTCCTCCGGGAGTGGAGCTCGTCGACGCCCGCGAGGTCGTCGCCATGGACGAGGACCCCGCCGCGGCGGCGCGCACCAAGAAGGACTCGTCGCTCGTCCGGGCGGCGCAGGCGGTGCGCGAGGGGAAGGCGCAGGCGATGGTGGGCGCCGGCAACACCGGCGCCACCATGGCGGCCGCCCTGCTCAAGATGGGCCGGATCAAGGGCATCGCCCGGCCCGCCATCGCGGTGCCGATCCCGGTGCCGGGCTCGCGGCCCCAGATCCTCATCGACGGCGGCTCGACCGTCGACTGCGCTCCGGAATGGCTGGTGCAGTTCGCGCGGATGGGCCGGGAGTACGCCCGCACCCGACTGGGCGTCGACGAGCCCGTGGTGGGCCTGCTCTCCAACGGCGAGGAGCCGGGCAAGGGCGACGAGCTCCGCAAGACCGCGTACCCGCTGCTGGAGAAGGTGGACGGGTTCACCGGGAACGTCGAGGGGCGCGACCTCATGCACGCGGGCGTCGACGTCATCGTCGCCGACGGCTTCACCGGCAACGTCGCCCTCAAGTCGCTCGAGGGGGCGCTGCGGGCGGCAATGACGCTCGTCTTGGGCGTCCTCGATTCGACGCCGGAGGCGAAGGAGGCGGGCAAGGTGCTCGCGCCGCTCCTGCTGGCGGCGGCGGATGATCTCGACCCCGACACCACCGGCGGCGCCGCCCTGCTCGGGGTGAACGGCGTGTGCGTGATCTCGCACGGGTCGTCGTCGGCACGCGCCATGGTGAACGCGATCCGCCTGGCGGCCGAGTGTGTCGACACCGGCGTCGTCGGGCGGCTCAAGGAGGCCATCGATGCCGGCTGAGACCCACGTCGAACGCTCGCCCCTCGGTCCCGACGAGGTGCTGGCGATCATCCGCGAGCGGCTGGCGGAGATCCTCGAGATCGACGAGGACCGGGTGACCCTCGACGCCAAGTTCTCCGAAGACCTCGACGCCGACTCGCTCGCGCTGATCGAGCTGGTCGAGGCGCTCGAAGAGGAGCTGGGGGAGCGGACGGTCGGCTTCACCATCGACGACGACGACCTGGCCGAGCTCAAGACGGTGCGCGACGCGGTCGACTACGTGGTCGCGCGCCTCGCGAGCGCGAGCGGCTGACCACGATGGCAAAGGTCTTTCGGGGTCGGAAGCGCATGGCGGTCGCCGACCGGCCGTATCGCAGCTTCGAGGACGCGCTGGGCTGGTCGTTCCATGATCCCGAGCTGCTCGAGCGGGCGCTCACCCACCGGTCGTACTGCGCCGAGCACGCCGGGACCCTCTCAAACGAGCGGCTCGAGTTTCTGGGCGACGCCGTGCTCGGCCTGCTGGTGACCGACTTCATCTTCCGCGAGCTGGAGCCGTTCGCCGAAGGCGATCTCTCCAAGGTGCGGGCGTCGGTGGTCAACGCCGAGGCGCTGGCCGAGGTGGCGGCCGAGATCGGCCTCGGCGATGCGCTCCGCCTGGGGCGGGGCGAGGACGACGCCGTGGGGCGATCGAAGCCGTCGATCCTCGGGGACGCGATGGAGGCGGTGATCGGCGCGGTGTACCTGGACGGCGGCGGCGCGGCCGCCGCCGACGTCGTGCTCCGGCTGCTCGAGCCCCGCATCGTCGAGAGCGCGGCCGGACCCGGCGGCCACGATCCGAAGGGTCGCCTGAACGAGCTCCTGGCCCGGGAGTCGAGCAAGCCGCCGCGCTACCAGGTGCGGCGGGAGGGCCCCCCGCACGCGCCCAACTTCTTCGCCACCGTGCTCGTGGGCGGCGAGGCCGCCGGCGTTGGCGAGGGGCGGACCAAGCGGCAGGCCGAGCAGGTCGCGGCTCAGTCGGCCCTGCGCCGACTCCTCGCGGTTGGAAAGCAGGACGAGGACGACAACGCGGGGGTCGACACGCCCCCACCGGAGGGACGCGATGCCGGAGCTGCCTGAGGTCGAGGTCGTGCGGCGCGACCTCGAACGGGAGATCGTCGGGAAGAAGGTCAAGTCGGTCGAGGCCGACGGGATGCGCTCGATCCGTCGCCACCACAACCGCAAGCAGTTCGCCAACCGCCTGATCGGCCACAAGATCACCGGCGTCGAACGGCGGGGCAAGTACATCCTGTGCCGGCTCGACGGCGGCGAGGTGCTCGTGATCCACCTCGGCATGTCGGGACAGCTGCTGCGGGCCAAGGGCGGGCGGGTACCCACGACGAAGCACACCCACGTCGTCATCACGTTCACCCAGGGTGGGCAGCTCCGCTTCGTCGACCCCCGCACCTTCGGGGAGATGTTCGTCACCGAGCTCGATACGGTGGAGAAGGACGTCAGCGAGCTCGCCCACCTCGGGCTCGACCCGCTCGAGACCGCGATGTCGTGGGAGCACTTCGGCCGGATGGTCGCCGACAAGCACATGAAGCTCAAGGCGCTGCTGATGGACCAGAAGTTCCTCGCCGGCATCGGCAACATCTACAGCGACGAGATCCTCTTCGGCGCCGGCCTGCGCTGGGACCGCATGAGCGACTCGCTCTCGGCCCAGGAGGTCCGGCGCCTGTACCGGGCGATGGTCGAGACGCTCCAGGACGCGGTGAAGTACCGGGGCTCGTCGCTCTCCGACATGCAGTACGTCGACTTGTACGGCAAGCCGGGCGAGTTCCAGCTGCACCACAAGGTCTACGCCCGGGAGGGCGAGGCCTGCCGCCGGTGCCGGCGGCGGCTGGTCCGCGAGCGCTACGGCGGCCGCTCCACCTTCTACTGCGAGGCCTGCCAGGTCTGAAGCGGGATGCCTGAGCCCGTCCGCCGGCGCGTCCTGGTCTCGGGGTGGGTCCAGGGGGTGTGGTTCCGGGAGTCGTGCCGGGAGCAGGCGGTCGCCGCCGGCGTCAGCGGCTGGGTCCGCAACCTCGCCGACGGCCGGGTGGAGGTGGTCCTCGAGGGGGCCGAGCCCGCGGTGGACCGGGTGGTGCGCTGGTGCCACGAGGGCCCCCGCCGGGCCCGGGTCGACGGAGTCGAGGTGGTCTCCGAGGCGACCGTCGGAGAGTCCGGATTCAGGGTGCGCTGAAGCTCGACTGGCGCTCGATACGATCCGGGAACGAGCCAGTCGGAGGGGTCATCTAGGTGTTCCTGAAGTCGCTGACGCTGAAGGGCTTCAAGTCGTTCGCCGACAAGACGACCCTCCAGTTCGAGCCCGGCGTCACCGTCGTCGTCGGCCCCAACGGCACCGGCAAGTCCAACCTGGTGGACGCGGTCGCGTGGGTGCTCGGCGCCCAGGGCCCCCGCACCCTGCGCGGCGGCAAGATGGACGACGTCATCTTCGCCGGCGCACCCGGCCGGCCCGCGCTGGGACGCGCCGAGGTGTCGCTCACGATCGACAACGACGCCGGGCTGCTCCCCATCGACTTCTCCGAAGTCACGATCACCCGCACGATCTTCCGCAACACCGGTGAGTCCGAGTACGCGCTGAACGGCGCGCCGTGCCGCCTGCTCGACATCCAGGAGCTGCTCTCCGACACCGGCATCGGGCGCCAGCAACACGTCATCGTCGGGCAGGGCCAGATCGACACCGTGCTCACCGCCCGGCCCGAGGAGCGGCGGGCGATCATCGAGGAGGCCGCCGCGATCCTGAAGTTCCGCCGGCGCCGGGAACGGGCCGAGCGGCGCCTCGAGGCCACCGAGGGCAACCTGTTGCGGCTCAACGACCTCGTGCGGGAGGTGAGCCGCCAGCTCACCCCGCTCCAGAAGCAGGCCGACGCCGCCCGCCGCCACGGCGGGCTCGTCGACGAGCTCCGCGCCATCCGCCTGTACCTCGCCGGCCACGAGATCGGCGGGCTCCAGGCCCGGCTCGAGCGCGTGCGCGATCAGCGTGCCGAGCTCGAGATCACCGAGAACGGTGTCCGCCTGCGGCTGCGCGAGCTCGACACCGCCGTGCTCGACGTCGAGCACTCGCTGACTGCGCTGGGCCACGACGACCTGGCCGACTGGCTCGTGCGGGTCGAGTCGCTCCGCGAGCGCGCCCGCGGTGTGCTCGCGCTGGTCGAGGAGAAGCACCGCGGGGTCGACCGCGAGCTCACCGCCGCCGCCGACCAGGGCGTCGTCGAGACGCTGGTCGCCGACGCGGTCGCGATGCGCCGCGAGCTGGAGGAGGTCGACGCCGAGGCGGCCGGGCTCGGTCCCCGCCTCGCCGAGGTCGAGGAGGCGGAGCGCCAGGTCGCGGGCGAGCGCGGCGGCGGCGTGCCCGACGACATGGGCGAGGCGCGCAGCGCCGCCGAGGACCGCATGTGGGCTGCCGACGAGCGCTGGCGTCAGTCCGAAGCCGAGGCGGCGCGCTGGCGGGCCCGCGCCGACGCGTTGGCGCTCTCGCTCGGTTCGGTGCGAGCGGAGTCGGGCGCGCAGCACCTCGACGGCCTCGACGGCATCGCCGGGCTCGTGGCCGACCATCTCGAGATCGAAACCGGCACCGAAGCTGCGGTCGCGGCCGCGCTCGGAGACGCCATGCGGGCGGTGGTGGTCGAGGGTGGCGACGCGGCGCGCGACGCGGTGGAGCTGCTCGCCGGCGCCACCCCGACTGCTGGCGCCGGCGCGCTCCTGCTCGTGATCGACGCCTCCCTGTCTCGCTCGCTCGCTGCGGGCCGGGCCATCCCCGACAGGGCTGGCCGGCCCGCGGGCACTCGCTCGCTGGGAGAGTGCGTGCGCGCCGGCCTTCCCGGTCTCCAGGCCGCGCTCGACCGGTTGCTCGCCCACACCGTGCTGGTCGAGTCGGGCTGGCAGGCCGCGCTCGACGTCGCCCTCGAGCATCCCGGGCTGGTCGCGGTGACACCCGAGGGAGACCGGCTCGGTGGGGCCACGCCCTGGCGCCTCGGGGGCGGTGAGGCCGGCACCGCGACGCAGGCCGCGCTCGAGGAGGCGGAGCAGGCGTCGGCCGAGGCCGAGGTCACTCGGGCCGAAGCCGAAGCCGAGGTCGCCGAAGCCGCGGCCGCACTCGCGGCGGTTCGGGCGAGCCAGCTCGACGTGGACGAGACCCGTCTCGCCGAACGCCGCGATCTCGACGAGCGCGCCGCCGCCGCGGCGACGCTGCGGCGCGACCTCGAGGTGCGGGCGGCCACGCTCGAGGAACGGCGCACGCTCCTGGCGCGCCGGTTGGAAGGGGTGGAGGGCCGCCTCGCCGACCGCGATCCCGAGGCCCACGCCAGCGCCGAACGTCAGCGGTCGGGCCTGCTCGGCCGCGCCGGTGACTACGAGGGCATCGTGCACCGGCTCCGCGACCATCTCGCCGCCACCGACGCCCTCCACGACCGGCTCCGGGCGCGCCGGCGTCGTCAGTCGGAGGCCGCTCGCACGTCGGGGGAGCGCCTGGACGCGCTCCGAACCGAGCGGGCGGGCTTGGAGGAGGAGCTGGCCGGGGCGCGCGAGAAGGCGAGCCGGGCCGAGATCCAGGACGCCGAGACCCGCATGCGCCTCGAAGCCGCGGTCGACAAGCTGCGCGCCGACTTCGACTGCGAGCCCGCCGCCGCCCTCGACGCGGCCCAGCCCGAGGTGCCCGAGGGCACGACCCTCGCCGGCCGGGCCCGTGAGCTCGAGCGGGAGCTGCGCATCATGGGCCCGATCAACCCGCTCGCGCTCCAGGAGTTCGACGCGCTGGAGGAGCGTCACAGCTTCCTCCAGCAGCAGCTCGACGACGTCAAGGCGAGCCGGCGCGATCTGGCTCGGGTGATCCGGGCGGTCGACCGCGAGATCGTCACCGTGTTCGAAGCGGCATTCGATGACGTGAGCGAGCGGTTCGGTGAGTTGTTCCAGACCCTGTTCCCGGGCGGCAGCGGCCGGCTCACGCTGACCGACCCCGACGACCTGCTCAACACCGGCATCGAGATCGAGGCCCGCCCCTCGGGTAAGCACGTGCGGCGGCTCTCGCTGCTCTCCGGCGGCGAGCGCTCCCTGACCGCGCTGGCCTACCTCTTTGCGGTGTTCCGGGCCCGCCCGTCACCCTTCTACCTGCTCGACGAGGTCGAAGCCGCGCTCGACGACGTCAACCTGCACCGCTTCCTCGACCTCGTCCACGAGTTCCGCGAGGAGGCCCAGCTCGTCGTGGTGACCCACCAGAAGCGGACGATGGAGGCGGCCGACGTGCTCTACGGGGTGTCGATGCCACCCGGAGGCTCGAGCAAGGTCGTCAGCGAGCGGATCTCCGACGAGCTCGTCTCGAGCTAACCGCCGCCGAGCTAACCGCCGCCGAGCTAAGCGAAGACGAGCTCACCGCCGCCGGTGCCCTTCCAGCCGATAGACCCCCAGGTCGAGGCGTGTGGCCCGACCGGCGACCAGTCGCTGTTGTGCACGACGGTCTACCGCCTGACCGACGACCGCGACTGGGCCGAGTTCGCCGACCATTTCACCGCGCCGCTCCGCATCCTCGTCATCCTGCTCGTTGCCTACGTCGTCGTGCGGCTCGGCCACCAGGTCATCAAGCGGGTCGTGCGGCGGCTCGAGACCGGCGACACCGAATCGAAGATCGACGCGCTCCGGCGCCGCACCGGGCTGGCGTTGCTCGACAGCTCCGACGAGATGCCGACCGCCCGCCGCATCCAGCGGGCTCAGACCATCGGGGTGGTGCTGCGCAGCGTCGTGAGCTTCGTCGTCTGGACGATCGCGCTCCTGACGGCACTGGCCGAGCTCGGCATCGAGATCGCCCCGGTGATTGCCGGGGCCGGCGTGGTCGGCATCGCCCTTGCCTTCGGCGCTCAGACCATCGTGCGCGACTTCCTCACCGGGTTGTTCATGCTGCTCGAGGACCAGTACGGCGTCGGTGACGTCATCGACACCGGGGTCGCGATCGGCACCGTCGAAGGCGTGAGCCTGCGCACGACCCGTCTGCGCGACTTCGACGGGGTCGTGTGGCACGTCCCGAACGGCGAGATCAAACGGGTCGGGAACCAGTCGCAGCAGTGGTCGCGCGCCCTGATCGACATCCCGGTCGCCTACGACACCGACGTGCCGACCGCGACCAATGTCATCAAGCGGGTCGCCGACGAGCTCTGGCACGACCCCGACTACGAAGGCCTCATCCTGGCCGAGCCCGAAGTCTGGGGGGTCGAGGAGCTCGCGGGTGACCGGCTGGTCCTGCGCCTCATGGCCAAGACCCTGCCCCGCGAACAATGGAAGGTCTCGCGGGAGCTGCGAGCGCGCATCAAGGCCGCCTTCGACGAGGCCGGCATCGAAGTACCGAAGGCGTAACGCTCGTGTCGAACGTGCTCGTTCTCGTCGGGATCTTCGTCCTCGCCGCCTTCCTCATCGTGCTCGGGCTGGGGCTGTCGCGCCGCGCCCAGCGCCAGGGTCCGGCCGAGGATCGTCCGGACGTCACTGCCACCGCCCCGACGCCACCGGCCACGCGACCACTTCCGCGTCTGCGTGACCGGTTGGCCAAGACCCGGGCGACGCTGGCCGGACCACTGCAGGCCCTGCGCGTCCGCGGCCGCGTCGACGGCGAGACATGGGACGACCTCGAGGAGGCGCTCCTCCTCGCCGACGTCGGCGTCGCGACCACCGGTCGCCTGCTCGACGAGCTGCGCGCCAACGCTTCGCAGCTGCGGGCGTCCGAGCCCGCCGAGGTGATCGAGCTGCTCAAAGCCCAGCTGGTCGCGGAGCTGAACGGTGACACCGACCGGTCGTTGACGTTTGTCGACGGCGGTCCGACCGTGTGGATGTTCGTCGGCGTGAACGGCGTCGGCAAGACGACCGCGATCGCCAAGGTCGCCCAAAGAGAAGCTGGCGAGGGACACAAGGTGGTCCTGGCCGCCGCCGACACGTTCCGCGCCGCCGCCGCCGAGCAGCTCGCGCATTGGGGGGACCGCGTCGGCGCCCCGGTGGTGCGAGGCCAGGAGGGCGCCGATCCGGGGTCGGTCGTATTCGATGCCATCAGCGCGGCCCAGGCCCGGGGCGCGGACCTCGTGCTCGTCGACACCGCCGGGCGGGTGCACACCAAGGTCAATCTCATGAAGGAGCTCGAGAAGCTGGAGCGCGTCGCCGAGCGGGGGCCGGGCGCGCTCACCGAGGTGCTCCTCGTCATCGACGCCACCACCGGCCAGAACGGGCTGGCCCAGGCGCGCCAGTTCGCCGACGCCGTCGACGTCACCGGCGTGGTTCTCACCAAGCTCGACGGCAGCGCCAAGGGCGGGATCGTGCTCGCGATCGAGGCGGAGCTGGGCATCCCGGTGAAGGTCGTGGGCGTGGGCGAGTCGGCCGACGACGTCGTGCCCTTCGACCCGGTGGAGTTCGTCGACGCGCTCTTCGCCTGACTTCGTGGTCGCGCCCGCTCGGGCGCCGGGATACCCGGCGCCCGCCCTTCGGGCCGCTCGCCGCTCCCGCACAATTCACGGCTCAAGTCTCCGATGGCACCTCTGAGTAGCGTGGTGACGTGTTCGACGCGCTGTCCGACCGGTTCGATGGCATCTTCAAACGGCTGCGCAGCCGCGGCCGGCTGAGCGAACGCGATATCGACGAGGTCGCCCGCGAGATCCGCATCGCCCTGCTCGAAGCGGACGTGAACGTCGCCGTGGTCAAGAGCTTCATCGCCCGGGTGAAGGAGCGCGCCCAAGGCGCCGAGGTGGCCAAGAGCCTCAGCCCCGCCCAGCAGGTGATCAAGATCGTGCACGAGGAGCTGGTGACGACGCTCGGAGGCGCGACCGGCAAGCTCACCATGAGCCCGAAGCCGCCGACGGTGGTGATGCTGGCCGGGCTCCAGGGCTCGGGGAAGACGACCGCGGCGGGCAAGCTCGCCCGCCTCCTGGCCTCGGACGGTGGGCGGGTGCTGCTGGTGGGCGCCGACCTCCAGCGGCCGGCGGCGGTCGAGCAGCTGCGCGTCCTCGGCGAACGCGTCGGCGTCCCCGTCTACTCCGAGGGCCGCGACCCGGTGAAGGTGGTGAAGGGCGCGCTGAAAGAAGCCGACCGCCTCGACGCGACCGCGGTGATCGTCGACACCGCCGGCCGGCTCCAGATCGACGCCGACCTGATGGACGAGTTGCGGCGGGTCGGCAAGGCGGCGCAACCGCACGACACCCTGCTCGTGGTCGACGCCATGACCGGCCAGGAGGCGGTCAGCGTTGCCGAGGCGTTCGACGACGCCGTCGGTCTCGACGGGGTGATCCTCACCAAGATCGACGGCGACGCCCGCGGCGGCGCCGCGCTCTCGGTCAAGGAGGTCGTGGGCAAGCCGATCCTCTTCGCCGGCACCGGCGAGACGCTCGACGACTTCGAGCCTTTCCATCCCGACCGCATGGCGAGCCGCATCCTCGGCATGGGCGACGTGCTCACGCTGATCGAGAAGGCCGAGGAGGCCTTCGACCGCGAGGAGGTTGAGCAGGCCGAGGCCAAACTGCGCAAGGGCGAGCTGACCCTGGAGGACTTCCTCCAGCAGATGCGTCAGGTGCGCAAGATGGGGCCACTCCAGAATCTGGTCGGGATGCTGCCGGGGGTGCCCAAGGAGCTCCGCGACGCCGAGGTCGACGAGGGCGAGCTGGGGAAGCTCGAGGCCATCATCTGCTCGATGACCCCGGACGAGCGGCGCCAGCCATCGCTCATCAACGGGTCGCGGCGACAGCGGATCGCCAAGGGCAGCGGCACGACCACGCAGGACGTCAACGCGCTGCTCAAGCAGTTCAAGATGGTGCAGCAGATGATGCGCCAGGTCGCCAAGGGCAAGCCGCCTTCGCTCCCGGTGCCCGGCCGCTGATCACCTAGTCTGGGGCGCTTCGCACCGAGAGAGGAACACACCACGTGGCCGTGAAGATCCGCCTGATGCGGGTGGGGAAGAGGAAGCAGCCGACGTACCGCGTCGTCGTCGCCGACGGCCGGTCGCCGCGCGACGGGCGAATCATCGAGAGCATCGGCAAGTACGGGCCGCGCCACGAGCCGTCGCTCGTCGACATCGACGGCGACAAAGCGCTCGACTGGTTGCGCAAGGGCGCCCAGCCCACCGAGACGGTGCAGAAGCTGCTGGCGGCCGCGGGTGTCTGGGAGCAGTACGAGCAGGAGAAGGGCGGGCCGATCAAGACCAAGCTTGCCCGCCGGGGGGTCACGCCGGGCAAGACGCCGCCGCCGCCCAAGGAGCGCAAGTCGAAGAAGTCGCAGGCGGAGAAGCCCGCGGCCGAGGCCGCGCCGG
>JBQTGU010000003.1:0-2039 GCA_052390575.1 Actinomycetota bacterium
CTTGCGCAGCCACTTCACCGCCGCCGCGACGTCGTCGACCGCGGCCGGGTACGGGTTGGCCGGCGCGAGCCGGTAGTTCACCGAGACGGCCACGTACCCGGCCTCGGCGAGCTGGTTGCCCTGGTCCGCGAACCACGCCTTGTCGCCGGCGACCCAGCCGCCGCCGTGCACGATGAGCACCGCCGGGCGGTTCTTGCCTTCCTCCGCCGGCAGGTACACGTCGGCGGCGAGCTCCTCACCGTCAACGGTGCGGTAGACGACGTCGTGCTCGACGGTGACCTCGCCCGACTGCTGGGCCGCCGCCGGCACCGCCATCCCGGCGAGACCGGTCACGGTCAGGGCGCACGCTGCCAGCCGTCGCATCCCCCGCATCATCACCCATTTCGGTCAGGACACGATCAGGCGACCGTGAGCACCCGATGAGGCGGCGCGCGAGGCTGCCCTCATGACCGTGACCCACCCGCCGGTGGACACCGCCCGCCTCGACGCCCTGCTCATCCGGGCCCGACGCGAGATCGACGAGGGCCTGCTGCCCTCCTGCCAGGTGGCGCTGGCTCGCGACGGCGAGCTGGTCGCGTTCGAGGCGTTCGGCGACGCCACCACCAGCAACCGATACGCCGTCTTCTCGAGCACGAAGGCGTTCGTCGCTTCAGCCGTGTGGGCGCTGATCGGCGAAGGGAAGGTCGACGTCTCGAAGCGGGTCGTCGAGTACGTGCCCGAGTTCGGGACCAACGGCAAGGACGTCGTGACCGTCGAGCAGGTCATGCTGCACACGTCGGGCTTTCCTCGCGCGCCGCTGGGGCCGCCCGCCTGGTACACGCACGACGGGCGCATGGCCGCGTTCGAGAAGTGGCGGCTCAACTGGGAGCCGGGGACGCTCCACGAGTACCACCCGACCTCGGCCCACTGGGTGCTGGCCGAGATCATCGAGCGGGTCAGTGGTCGCGACTACCGCGACTATGTGCAGGAGCGCGTCACCGATCCCTCCGGCCTGCCCTACCGGGTACTGGGCGTGCCCGAAGACGAGCAGGATGACCTCGCGGTCCTGGAGGTGCGGGGCGAGCCCGCGTCACCCGACGAGCTCGAGGCGGTGTTCGGTGTGCGGGAACTGCCGGTCACCGAGGTGACCGACGAGGCGCTCATGTCCTTCAACAAGCCCGAGAACCGCGCGCTCGGCGTGCCCGGTGGCGGCGCGTTCATGACCGCGGCCGACCTCGCGAGCTTCTACCAGGTTCTGCTGCACGACCCCGACGGCATCTGGGACCCCGACGTGCTCGCCGACGCCAAGGGCAACGTGCGCAACACCTTCTACGACCCGCTCACCCGGGTGCCCGCCAACCGCACGCTCGGGCTCGTCCAGGCCGGCGCCGACGGCAAGGGCGCGTGGCGCGGCCTCGGGCACACGGTGTCGCCGATGGCGTTCGGCCACAACGGCGCCGCCGGCCAAGTCGCCTGGGCCGACCCCGCCACCGGCCTGTCGTTCGGTTACGTCACCAACGGGATCGACGCCAACCTGCTCCGCCACTCGCGCCGCAGCATCGGGGTCGCCAGCCGCGCCGGCGCCTGCGTGGAGGTCTGAGGCGCCTCAGCCGGACGGCGCCCGCCGGACCGATTCGAAGTCCCCGTGCAGCACGTCCGGATCCATGTCTGCACCGTTGGGCCAGACAATCGTGCCGAGTTCGTGATCGACAAACACCTCCCGGAACCGCTCCGGATCGCGCAAGGGCTCGAAGACCGGCCCCCACAGGTCACGCTCCACGTCGATGGTGCGAACGAGCCCGTCAGTAAACCGAAGGCGCAGGACGTATCCGTCGAGCACTTCGACATGCGTTACCCGCGGCGGTCGCTTCGGTTGTCGTCTGATCCTCACGCGAGCCTTATGGCCGCGAGCAAGCTCCCGGCGAAGATCACCGCGGTGCTCACGATCGAGATCAGGAGCGGCTTCGTCTGGTTGGTGATGGCGGTGTTGAGCTCACCGCGAAACGCAGCGATCAGCTCGTACGTCGCCTTCTCGACATCAGAGCGAAGGAGCGCAATGT
>JBQTGU010000004.1:0-7447 GCA_052390575.1 Actinomycetota bacterium
GAGATCGGTCTCGACGCCGCCGAGTGGCTCATCTTCGGCCTCGCGGTCGGGATCCCGGGGATCTTCTGGGTCCGGGTCGTGCTGCATTTCATCGCGGTGAAGATCCGGCAGCGGCGCGAGGTGGCCGACGTCCCCGACCACGTGCGGGAGCCGCCGACCGCCGACGACCCCGCGGTGGTGTCGGTGCTTGTCGGCGAGGGGAGCCCCGAGAAGGAGGCGGTTGCGGGCACGATGCTCAAGCTCGCCGGGCGCAAGGCGATCACCATCGACGAGTACGGGCCCGACCGGCTGGTGGTGAAGGTCCCGCTGACCGAGATGGGCACGAGCGGTACCGAGCGCATCGTGCTCTCGGCGCTACGGGCGGAGGCCAGCGACGAGGGTGTGATCGAGGGCCCGCCGGTCTGGCGGAAGCGGGCGGCGTGGTGGCGCGGGTACAAGCGCGACGCGATCCACGCTGCGGCCGGACCCGGCTATGTGACGCGCGTGCTGCGCCTCCTCGACATGAGCGGTGCGCTCACGACCACCGCGGTCGGGTTCTGCATCTACTACTTCACCCGGCCCTGGGTGTTCGCGGTCGCGCTCCCTACCGCGATCGTGCTGTCGACGGTCGCCTCCTTCGCGGCCGGCTGGGGCCTCACGGACAAGGGACGTCGTCATCGGGCGCTGTGGCGCTCGTTCGGCCGCTACATCCACGACCACGGCGAGCTGAAGGACGTCGGTCCCGCGGGTATCACGATCTGGGGGCCGTACATCACCTACGGCGTCGTCCTCGGCGAAGCCGACGACACCGCCCGGGTCCTCACTCCGTGACCGCCTGACTACTGTCGCGCCCGATGTCCGTCGACGCGTCCCAACTGCGGCCGCTGCGCATCGGCGAGATCCTCGACGCCGGGATCAAGATCACCACCAAGCGGTTCGTGGCGCTGGCCAAGCTGGTCGCCGTCGTCACCATTCCCATCCAGGTGCTGAGCGCGTTCGTGAGCCTGTCGACGCTCGACGAAGACGCCCTCAGTACGACCACGACGACGACGAACCAGGTCGACAGTGAGTTCTGGACCCAGCTCGCCGGCAACTTCGTCGTCAGCCTGCTCGGGTTGCTCGCCACCCTCGTCGCCCTGGCCGCATGCACGCGCATCGTGGCCGGCGCCTACTTCGGCGAGGAGGCCGACTGGGTCGCGTCGCTGCGCTACGCCGGCCGCCGTCTGCACTCCCTGTTGTGGGTGGGGTTTCTCTACTTGCTGATGGTCGGGCTCGGCACGCTGGGCTGTTTCATCCCGGGGGTCTGGCTCGCAGTGGCGTACTCGCTCGCGGTCCCCGCCCTGCTGATCGAAGACGCCCGGGGATGGAAGGCGCTCACCCGGTCGTTCCGGCTCGTGCGGGGGAGGTGGTGGCCCACGTTCGGCGTGCTGCTGCTCGGTTACCTGTTGATCACCATCGTGCAATCCGTGCTGACGCTCCCGGTCGTCGGGTTGATCCTCGCCGGCGGCGACGACCCCAACGTCCTCGTGTTCATCGTCGGTTCGACGATCACCGGGACCATCAGCACGATCCTGACCACACCGTTCCTGGTAGCGGTGCTGGTCGTCATCTACGTCGACCTTCGGGTGCGCAAGGAGGGACTCGACCTCCAGCTGATGGCGCAGCGGGTCGGGGCGTCGCCGACCGCGGTCGCGGCGGGTGCGCCCGGTGCGAGTGCGATCCCGGGGGCCGCCCCACCACCGGGGTGGTCGCCACCGCCACCGCCTCCTCCTGCCCCGCCGTCGTCGTGACCGGCGCGCTCGTCGCCGCCCTCGCCGGAGGCGGCGCGGATCCCGACGAAGCGCGCCGCCAGGCGCGCGACACCCTCGACCAGCGGCGCTACAAGCCCGCCGACGTGCCCCGCCCGTTCGAAGGCGTGCTCGAGTGGCTCGGCGACCGGCTCCGCCCCATCGGCGAGTTCTTCGACACGTTGTTGTCGTCGGTCCCCGGGCGACTCGTTCTCTTCGCCGGTTTGGTGGCCCTAGTCGCGGTGGTGGCCACCGCGATCGCCCGCCGCCGCAGTCGGGGCGGCGGATCGTCGGGACGGCGCTCGCGTGGCGATGTCGCCGAGGAGAGCCTCGATCCCGCCCGGCTCGAACGCGACGCCGACGAGGCCGAGCGACGCGGCGATCTCGACCGGGCGTTGCGACTCCGCTTCCGGGCCGGGCTCTTGCGCCTCGACGACGTCGGCGCGATCAGCTTCCGACCCTCGCTGACGTCGGGCCAGGTGGCACGACGGTTGCGCCAGCCCGCGTTCGACGACCTCGCGATCACGTTCGACGGCGTCGCGTACGGCGGGCGACGGGCATCACCTGACGACGTCCGGGTCGCGCGGGAGCGATGGCCCCGGGTGTTGGCGGAGGCAAAGCGGTGAGCGCCTCCGTGCGCACCGCGCGGGGTTGGCGCGGCCTCCATCCGGCGGCGCGGGTGACGATCGTGATCGTGCTCGCGGTCGTCGCCGTGAACGTCGGCCTCCAGCTGCTCGACTCGACGACACGCGGCGCCGACGAGACCGCGCCGCGGTCGTCGTCGTTCTCGACCGGGAGCACCGGCGTCGCCGCCTGGGCCGAGCTGCTCCGGCGCAACGGCCATTCGACCGAAGCGGTGCGGGGCAGCCTCGACGACGAATCCCTCGCCGTCGACACCACGCTGGTGGTGCTCGATCCCGACAGCGTCAGCCAGGAGGAGGAGCACGTCGTGCGCGTGTTCGTCGAGGCCGGCGGCCGACTGGTCGCCGGGGGTGGGACGTCGACCGGGCTCCTGCGGGCGCTGCTCGACGGCCCGCCCGAGTGGTCACCCGATGGAGTGCGGCGGGTCTCACCCGACGGAGGCGCGCCCGAGGTGGACGGTCTCGACGAGGTCGTTACCGAAGGCATCGGCTCCTGGGAGGAGACCGGCGAGACGGAGGCGATCCTCGGCGACGGCGACCTGGTGGTGGCGACGGTGGCCGACGTCGGCGACGGTCGCGTAGTAATGCTCGCTGACCCGTCGTCGCTCCAGAACCGTCTGCTCGACCGGACCGACAACGCCGCGTTCGCGCTCCAGATCGTCGGCGATGACACGACCGTCCAATTCGCCGAGGGCCAGCACGGCTACGGCGACGCCACCGGTCTCGGCGCGATCCCGGGTCGGTGGAAGGTCGCGCTCATCGGCCTCGCGCTCGCCGCGCTGGTCGGCGCGGTCGCGGCGGGCCGCCGGCTCGGCCCGCCCGAAGACGAGGCCCGCGCCCTCCCGCCGCCGCGGCGCGCCTACGTCGACGCAATGGCAGAGTCGCTCGCCCGCACCCGGCAACCGGTGGAGGCGCTGGCGCCGCTCCAGGCGGCGACGCGCGCCCGACTGGCGCGCCGCGCCGGGCTCGGCCCTGACGCCAGCGAGGACGAGCTGCGAGCCGCCGCCGTCCGCTTCGGCTGGTCCCCGGCCGAGATCGATGCACTGTTCGAACCGACGACCGACGACGACGCAGTGGTGGCCGCCGGCCGAGCATTGGCGCGCGTCACGGGAGGAGATGGTCCTTGAGGGAGCTACGCAACCGGGTCTCGGCCGAGGTGGCCAAGGTCGTCGTCGGTCAGGACGACGTCGTCGACCTCTTTCTTGCCGCCGTGGCCGTCAGCGGCCACGTGCTGCTCGAGGGCGTCCCCGGGGTCGCCAAGACGCTGCTCGCCAACGCCACCGCCCGGGCGCTGGGGGTGTCGTTCCGGCGGGTGCAGTTCACGCCGGACATGCTGCCGTCCGACCTCACCGGCACGATGACGCTGCGGGGCCAGGAGCTGGCGTTCCGGCCCGGCCCGGTGTTCACCCACGTGCTGCTGGCCGACGAGATCAACCGCACGCCGCCCAAGACCCAGGCGGCGCTGCTGGAGTCGATGCAGGAGCGCCAGGTGTCGGTCGACGGCGTGGCCCATCCGTTGCCCGACCCGTTCCTGGTGGTCGCGACCCAGAACCCGATCGAATACGAAGGCACTTACCCGCTGCCCGAGGCCCAGCTCGACCGGTTCCTGGTCAAGATCGACGTAGGCTATCCCGACGAGGCGGGCGAGGCGGCGATGCTGCGGCTCGCCCACCACGGCGTCACCCCGGCGACCTTGGATGACGTGCAGCCGGTCGCGAGCGCCGACGACCTGCTCGCGGCGCGGGCCGACGTCGATGCGACGAGCGTGACCGACGAGGTGGTGGCCTACATCGTCGCGATCGTGCGCCGGACGCGCGAGCTGCCGAGCGTCGCGCTCGGCGCCAGCCCGCGCGCCGCGGTACATCTGTTGGCGGCGTCGAAGGCGTCGGCGCGGCTGAGCGGGCGCGAGTTCGTCACCCCCGACGACGTGGCCTGGATGGCGCGGCCGGTGCTGCGCCACCGGCTGCTATTGCGGCCCGAGGCCGAGCTCGAGCGCTACCGCCCCGACGACGCAGTGCAGTCGGCGCTGGCGCAGGTACCGGTCCCCCGCTGATGGACACGCTCATCTTCGCCGGCCTCGCGTTGCTGACGGCAGTGGTCATCGGCCTGGCGATGGCGCGGTTCAGCATCACCGTGCGGGCGGCGGTGCTGCTGGGCGCGGCCGCGCTGCTCGGGCTGGCGTCCACGACGCTGGCGCTTCTGGGCGCTCTCGGTGTCGTGACCGCGGTCGTGGTCGATGCGTTGATCAGTCGCCCGGCGCCGCAGGTCGAGCGGCGTGCTCCCGCCGTGTTGTCGCGGGGCGTGCCGTCGGAGTTGGTTGTCGCGGCCGCCGGCGGTCCCGCTGGCTTGCGTGTCCGTCAGCCGCTGGTCCCCGACGTCGACGTCGAGCCGCCCGAAGCCGATCGGGAGCTCGACGCGCAGGTCCGGGGACGGCGCCGCGGACGGCACACGCTCCCCGCGGTTGCGACCCGGGTCGTCGGGCCGCTCGGCCTGGCGGCGTGGTATCGGCGGGCGGGCGAGGACGCCGAGGTGCTGGTGTACCCGGACCTGCCCGCGGCGCGCCGACTCGCGCTGGCGGTGCGCCAAGGACGCTTCCGCGATCCCGGCCGCCTGACACGGGGCCCGCTCGGGCTCGGGACCGACTTCGAGTCGATCCGCGACTACCTGCCCGACGACGACGTCCGCCAGGTCAACTGGCGGGCGACGGCCCGCATGGGACGCCCAATGAGCAACCAATACCGGGTCGAGCAGGACCGCGACGTGATCTGCCTGGTGGATGCGGGCCGGCTCATGGCGGCGCCGGTCGGCGACCGGACCCGACTCGACGCCACCATCGACGCGGTCGCGGCCGTCGCGTTGGTTGCGGACGAGGTCGGAGACCGCTGCGGGGTGGTGGCGTTCGACGACGAGGTGCTGCGGCACCTGCGTCCTCGCCGGAGTGGTGGTGACGCGGTGGTCAGAGCCGTGTTCGACGTGGAGCCGTCACCGGTCGACTCCGACTACGAGCTCGCCTTCCGCACCGTGGGCGGAGGGAAACGGGCGTTCGTGCTCGTGCTCACCGACCTGCTGGAAGAAGCCGCCGCCCAACCGCTCGTCGACGCGGTGCCGGTGCTCGCCCGCCGCCACGCGGTCGTCGTGGCGAGTGTCGCCGACCCGGATCTCGAGCACGCAGTGAACACGCCGCCGTCGCGACCGACCGACGTCTACACGGCGGCGGTCGCGCTCGACGTCCTCGACGCCCGAGCAAAAGTCGCAGCCCAACTCCGGCGAAGCGGAGCCCAAGACGTCGTCGAAGCCGCACCCGACTCCCTGGCGCCCGCCTGCGTGGGCGGCTACCTCAGAGCAAAGGCGCGGGCTCGGTTGTAAGCCGGCCGCGGAACACCACGAGGCCCCAGAACGCGCCGGCCGCGAGCAAGCCCACCACGATGCGCGCACCGAGGCCGATGCCGCTCGGGCTCACGAATCCTTCGATAAAGCCCGCGATCACGAGCCACGCGGCGGTGCCGAGCACGATCTCCGCGGCAGGACGCGCCTCGGCCGCGAGCGCGGCGCCTCTACGGCGACGGCCGGGTGCGACGAGCGCCCAGCCCATCCGCATGCCAGCCGCGCCCGCGACGACGATGCACGAGATCTCGAGGATGCCGTGGGCGGGGATCCACTCGAGGAGCAGGTCGCCGTTGCCGGCGTCCGCCGCCAACCCGCTCACTACCCCGAGGATCAGCCCGTTGAACACGAGCACGAACGCGGAGCCGAGTCCCGCCGCGATGCCGGCGGCGAACGCCAGGATCGCCACCCGGATGTTGTTGGTGAACAGCGCGCTCGCGAAGGCGGCGCTCTCCTCGGAGGTCGGCGTGGGCCGGTCGTCCTGGGGCTCGGTCCAGCTCTGGAACTGGTCCGGCGCTACGGCGAGTGCTGCTCCCGGATCGCGCCACGCCCACACGCCCGCCAGCGTCCACGTCCCGAACAGCAACAACGCCGCGACCAACAGCGGGACCGGCCGCTCGCGCACCCGTCGCCAGTACCCGTGGCTCACGAACTCGCGGAACGACCCCGAACGACGCTCGTTCGCATAAACCAGCGGCCGGGCCTGCCCCACGAGGTCGGTCAGCTGCGCGACCACAGGTTCCCCCGCGAACTCGCGGCGCGCTAACGCAAGGTCGGCGGCGACCGACCGGTACAGCGCACCCAGTCGCCGCACGCCGTCGGGGCCCAGCTTCTCGGGCCGACGACCCGAGGCGCGCACCAGCCCGGACAGTTCCGACCAGCGGTCGCGGCGCGTGCGCAGGAACGAATCGAGCGTCACCGGCCGCTACCGTCGCGGCGAATGACGTTCGACGATCGCGTCACCATCGCCACTCCCGAAGGCGTCGACCTGGAGATCGTGCTGGCGGGGCTGGGCTCGCGCTTCGCCGCCACCCTGCTCGATCTCACCATCCAGTTCGGCGCCATCATCGCGCTGGCGATGGCGCTGGGACTGGGCGCGAACAGCGGCTACGTCGTCGCGGCTTACTTCGTGCTCGTGTTCCTCGTCCTCTTCGCCTACGACATCGTGTTCGAGACGTGGAACCAGGGGCGCACCATTGGCAAGCTGGCCGCCGGCATCCGGGTCGTGCGCACGAGCGGACAGCCGGTCAACTTCCTCACCAGCGCGGTCCGCAACCTCATCCGCATCGTCGACTTCCTGCCGGCCTTCTACGCGATCGGAATGATCGCGGTGGTGGTGACGCCGAAGAACCAGCGCCTCGGTGACCTCGCCGCCAACACCTACGTCGTGCGTGAGCGGCGGGCGCAGGCACCGGCCCTCGCCCTCGCCCAGGCCTGGGCCCCGCCCGCAACGGCCGAGGCGCCCTACATGGCCTGGGACGTCAGCGCGGTCACGGCCGACGAGGTCGCCACCGTGCGCCGCTTCCTCGAGCGTCGCCACGGCCTGGACCCCGGCGCGCGGGCGCAACTCGGATGGGACCTCGGCACCCGCCTGCGCGCCAAGGTCGCCGGTGTGACCGACCACAACGCGCCCACGCCCGAAGCGTTCCTCGAGGG
>JBQTGU010000005.1:0-25872 GCA_052390575.1 Actinomycetota bacterium
CGACCGGTCGCCCCTCCCGTAGGTGCGCCTCGACCAGATATCGGCCCATCCCCATCGGAGAACCCCCAGCTTCGGTGTCTCCGATGTCTTGACACAGGTGTCGCCTATGTCATGGGATCTCACACCATCACCTCCACCGTTTCCGCTGGTCGGCCGGCCGGACCATTCCTCTCGGCTAACTCACTCCCGCGCTTGGTCCGCGTTTAGTCCGCGAGAATCCTCGGGCAGGCCCGCGAAGTCGCCCAGGCGGGCTGTGACGGCTTTGTCGACGATTTGTCGTACCGACAAGCTCCGGGTGCTCGGTGAAGAGCTGTTCGGCGAAGGCGTCCCACGCCGGTGCCGCGGGTGGATCGCTCAACCGGATCCAGCGGCCGGTCCATGCCGGGCCCGTGAAGGCCTGCTCGAGTTGCGGTTCGGCTCGGCCGAGTTCCTGCTGGCCTCGATGGAGCGCGACGGACGCACTGTGGCCACCAGCATCGAGTTCAAGGGCGCCCTCGTCTGCCAACGCGACCACGCACGCGAGTAACCCCGAATGTCAACGGCCATGTCGTTCTGCCCGGTGACGGCCAGTAGGACGCCCGCGGGTGGCCACGAGTTCTGCCCGCTGGTGGCCTCCGCTATGGCGCCTCAGGCATGGGGAGACTCAACCCGCTCGATCGTTCCAAACCGATCGAGAGACTTGTCGAAGGCGTGCTCACGCACATTCGCGTATCCTGCGCGCCATGAACACCAGTCTTTCGCCGGAAGACCTCTCAGGCCGCATCTTTTCGGGGCAGGACCTGTCGGGACGGGACCTGCGCGGCAAGCAGCTCCGCAACGCCCACATGGTCGGAACCAACCTCACCGGCGCGAACCTGACTGGTGCCGACCTCTCGGGCGCAGATCTCTCGGCCGCCCGGCTCGTCGACGCCGAGCTCATGCAGGCGGACCTGTCCTGGGCGATCCTGGCGGGGGCCGACCTCACCGGTGCGACCCTGGCCGGCACCTGCCTGGTGGGAGCGAACCTCGACGGCGCGACGGTCGCGCAGGACCAGCTGGCCGCGTCCGAGACGGCGTAGGCGACGCCTCCTCTTCTCCCGCCGTCGGCGTTCTCCCGCCGTCGGCGCCGTCTGCCGCTTGATCGGGTTCCGAGGCGGCGTTATGGTCTGACAAACAGGCAACCCGAGGGCCGCCGATGAACATCCAACGCCTAAACCACGCGGTGCTCTACGTCCGGGATGCCAGGCGGACGGCTGAGTTCTACGCGGACGTCCTCGGCTTCCGGAAGGTGATCGTCGACGCCGGCGGTGCGTACGCCTTCCTCCGGGCGCCGGGTTCCGACAACCATCACGACGTGGCGTTCTTCAGCGTGGGGAAGGAGGCCGGGGCGCCGAGCACGCCGGCGACGGTGGGGCTGTACCACATCGCGTGGGAAGTGCCGACGATCGAGGACCTCGTCGACGCCCGGCGCCGGCTGAAGGACGTGGGTGCGCTGGTCGGCGAATCCGACCACGGCGTGAACAAGAGCCTCTACGCACACGATCCCGACGGCCTGGAGTTCGAGGTCATGTACCTCGTCCCGGTGGCGGAGTGGGGCGAGGAGGAGCACGAGGCGATCGTCCGACCGCTGGACCTCGACACCGAGCGCCGGCGTGACGAGCGACGACGCGCCGCGCGGTCGGTTTCGTGAGCACGGTCAGGCCCCGCTTCGGTCCGGTCGAGCGCCGCACGCTCGCCGAGGAGATCCGCCGCCAGATCGAGCAGCAGATCCTCGATGGCATCCTGGCCGCCGGAACCCGGCTCCCCTCGGAGCGCCAGCTCTGCGAGGAGTTCGGCGTCGCCCGCACCTCGGTCCGTGAGGCCATCCAGGGGCTCATCTCGGTCGGGCTGCTCGAGCGTCGCGGAAACCGGGTCCACGTCACCGAAGAGCTCCCGAGCGTACGCGCCGAGACGGACGGGCGCGCGAACCAGGTCCACGACCTCTTCGAGGTCCGCCGGGTCATCGAGCTGCCGATGACGGAGCTGGCCGCCTGTCGCGCCACGCCGGAGGAGCGCCAGGAGCTCGTCGACCTCGCCGACCAGTTCACTTCCGATCTTCCGATCGAGAAGTTCCGTGCCCTCGATCGCGCGTTCCACTGGACGCTCGCGCGTGCCTCGCACAACGCGCTGCTCGCCGAGGTGTACGGCAAGGTGCTGGCGGCGTTGTTCGACTCCGAGGAATGGGAATCGATGCTGGCAAGCGAGAGGAACGCCGAGGCGGTGCGCAGGATCATCGAGAGCTCTGGTCAAGAGCATCGGCAGATCGCGGCTGCGATCGCGCGCGGTGAAGCGGTCGGGGCGCTCGAGGCGGTAGCCGGCCATCTCGACACCGTCGAGACACGGATCGTGAGCCAGGTCGTCTGAGAGGGCGAGAACGGAAGGTCCGAAGGATGGGGTTGCAGGAGACCGGAACGAGCCCGTACGTCTTCTTCCAGGACGAATCGGCGTTTCGAGAGGTCAGGCCCGGGTTCCGCCGGCGGATCATCACCGGCGACCAGATCATGCTGTGCTTCTGGCGCATCCGCGAGGGCTCCGGGCCCACGCCCTACGACAACCATCCCGACAACGAGCAGTTCGGGATCGTGCTCGCGGGGAAGCTCGACTTCCGGATCGGCTCCGACCAGCGAGTCGTCCTCGGGCCCGGGGACACGTACTGGGCACCCAAGGCGACCGACCACGGGGACTCCCAGTTCATCGGCGACGCCGAGCACGGCGAGACCTGGATCCTCGACCTCTTCGTCCCGCCGCGCGAGGAATACCTGGATGGGTGACTGGCGGCTCGCCGTCGACATCGGAGGGACCTTCACCGACGTCGTCCTCCTCGACGCCGACTCCGGCCGCGTAGTGGTCGAGAAGACCCTGTCGACGCCCTCCGACCTGCTCGTGGGGTTCCGGCGCGGAGTGGAGGGCGCCCTCTCGAAGGCCGGGATTCGACCCTCGGATGTCCACGCGCCCATCGTCCACGCGACCACCGTCATCACCAACACGCTGATCGAGGGCAAGACCGCGCCCACGGCGTTCGTCACGACGGCCGGCTTCGCCGACGTCCTGCTCATCCGGGACGAGCACCGGTACGACATGTACGACCTCCAGATCGAGTTCCCCGACCCACCGGTGCCGCGCGAGCGCACGTTCGAGGTCGACGAGCGCACGTCGGCCGATGGACGAGTGGTGCGCGAGCCGTCCGAGGAGGAGCTCGATCGTCTCAGCGCGGCCATCTCCGAAGCGGGACCGGAGGCGGTCGCGATCTGCCTCCTGCACTCGTACGCAAACCCGCAGAACGAGCGCCGGCTCCGCGACGAGCTGCGCGGGCGGCTCGGCGGTCTGCCGATCTGTATCTCGAGCGACCTAGCGCCCCAGATGCGGGAATACCCCCGGGCCGTTACGACCGTCTGCAACGCCGCGACCATGCCGCTCATCGGCCCCTACCTCGCGGCGCTCGAGTCATGGCTGCGCGACGAGGGCTTCGGCGGCGCGCTGATGATGATGCTGTCCAACGGCGGGGTCGTGTCGTCGCAGGTCGCCGCGTCCGCGCCCATCCGCGTCGTCGAGTCCGGACCGGCAGCCGGGGCGCTCGCGGGAGCCTGGTACGCCCACCGCCTCGGCGAGGAGCGGCTGCTCTGCTTCGACATGGGAGGGACGACCGCCAAGTCGTGTCTCGTCGAGAACGCGGAGCCGGCGATGACGATGGAATTGGAGGTCGCGCGCGTCTACCGGTTCAAGAAGGGCTCTGGTCTCCCGGTCACCGTCCCCTCCGTGGACCTCGTCGAGATCGGCGCCGGCGGCGGCAGCCTCGCACGCGTCGACGATCTCGGCCTCCTGAAGGTCGGTCCTGAGTCCGCCGGCGCCGACCCGGGGCCGGCCTGGTACGGCCAGAGTGGGACGGGCGCCGCCGTGACCGACGCCGATCTCGTGCTGGGATACCTCGACCCCGACTACTTCCTCGGTGGGGAGATGCCGCTCGCTCCCGACGCGGCCGTGGAGGCACTCGCCAAGCCGGCAGGTGACATCGGCGCCTCCATCTCGGACACGGCCGCGGGGATCTACGAGGTCGTGAACCAGAACATGGCGGCGGCGGCACGCATGCACGCCGTCGAGCGGGGCATAGACCTGCGCGGCGTCCCGATCCTCGCGTTCGGTGGTGCAGGCCCCGTTCACGCCTGCGGGGTGGCAGAGCTCCTCGACTCGAGCCGGGTGATCTTCCCTACCCGTGCCAGCGTGCTGTCGGCATTCGGCACGCTCGTCAGTCCGGTGCGGATCGATCTCGCTCGGACCCTCGTGCGCGAGCTCGAAGCCGTCGACGCCGCCGCACGCGACGTGTTGCTCCGGGAGATGTGCGATGAGGGAAGGCAGGTGCTCGCCGACGCGGGAGTGCCGGCCGACGCGGTGCGGTTCCGGTTCGGGATCGACGCCCGCTACCGCGGGCAAGCCCACGAGCTGACGATCTGGGTCGGCGAGGGCGACCGCTGGCCCGCCACGAACGAGGAGACGATGCGCCTCTACACCGACGAGTACGCCCGCGTCTACGGCCTGTCGATCCCGGACGTCCCCGTCGAGGTCGTGACGTGGCGGGTGGCGGCCTGGGCACCCCCGCCCGCGCTCGAGCTCCCTCCGCTCCCGCCCGTAGGCGGCGACAACGAGGCAAAGGCGCGGCGGCCGGTGCGCTTCGAGCGCCGGGGGGACCCGGTCGAGACCCCCGTGTACGACCGGGCGGCGCTGCGTTCGGGCATGACGATCGACGGCCCCGCCGTGATCCAGGAACGCGAGACGACGGTCGTCCTCAGGCCCGGCTGGCACGCCGAGGTCGCAGCCGACGGATCCGTCGTGGCGACGCGGGAGGCGACGACGTGATCGACGCCATCGAGCTCGAGGTCCAGTGGGCGAGCGTGGTCAACACCGTCAACGAGCAGGCGCGTGCGCTCCAGCGGGCGGCCTTCAGCCCGATCGTCCGCGAGGCCGGTGACCTCGCGAACGCCGTCTTCGACCGTGACGGCAACATGGTCGCCCAGGCGATCACCGGGACCCCGGGACACATCAACTCCCTCGCCATGGGCGCCCGCAGCGTCCTCGAGGAATACCCACCCGAGAGCCTGGAGCCCGGGGACGTCCTGATCACGAACGATCCATACAAGACCGCGGGGCAGCTGCTCGACGTCACGGTTCTCAGTCCCGTGTGGCGCAAGGGCCGCGCCATCGCGTTCTTCGGATCGACGATCCATCACACCGACGTCGGTGGGTACGGCATCGGCGCCGGCGCCCGCGACGTGTTCGAGGAAGGGCTCTGGATCCCGATCACGAAGCTTCTCGACCGTGGCAAGCGGAACCCCGACGTGTGGAAGTTCATCCTTTCGAACGTCCGGGAACCCGAGCACATGGCCGGCGACCTCCACGCCCAAGTCGCGTCGGGCGAGGTCGGCGCGAAACGACTCGAATCCCTCTGTGACGGACACGGGCTCGACGACATCCAGGAGCTCAGCCACGAGATCCGGAGCCGCTCCGAGGAAGCCACCCGCAAGGCCATCCGCGCCCTCCCCGCCGGCACCTACGAGGCCCGGTCGGTGCTCGACCTCGCCGACGGCTCGGAGATCGCAATCGAGGTCGCGATCACCGTCGATCCCGAGGAAGGGGCGGTCGTCGTCGACTACACGGGCTCGTCGGGCGCGAGCCCCTACGGCATCAACGTCGTCAAGAACTACACCCACGCGTACACGACGTTCACCATCCGCAGCGTCCTGAACCCGGACGTCCCGAACAACTCGGGCAGCCTCGCGCCGATCGACGTCATCGCGCCGGAGGGCAGCATCGTGAACGCGGTCTCGCCCGCACCCTGCACGGCTCGACACGTCGTCGGAATGTTCCTCCCGATGCCGCTGCTCGGCGCGCTCGGCCAGATCCTCCCCGAGGCCGTGATCGCCGAGGGGGCGGCCGCGGTGTGGACCATGCAGGTCTCAGGGGCGTACCCCGACGGGAGGCCGTTCGTCACCTCGATGTTCACGTACGCGGGCGGAGTCGGCGCCCGGGCGGCGAAGGACGGCCTGTCGGCGACCGCCTACCCGACCGGCGTGGCGGCGGTCCCGGTGGAAGTGATCGAGGCGATGGCGCCGATCAGCTTCGTGCGCAAGGAGCTGCGACCGGCGTCGGGCGGTCGCGGTCGCCATACCGGCGGCCTGGGCCAGCTGATCGAGTTCACCGTCGACGTAGGGACACCCTGGGTGCTCAATGCGGTGACCAGCCGTCTCCGGCACCCGCCGCTCGGCCTGTTCGGCGGCCAACCCGGGGCGACCGGACGGTTCCTGGTGCAAGGCGAGCCGGTGCGCACGCAGCAGCGTCTGGAGCTCCAGCCCGGCGATCTCGTGCGTCTCGAACTCCCCGGCGGCGGCGGGTACGGAGAGCCGGTCGACGACTCGGCCGTCGCCTGACGGGCTCGACACGCACGACGAGGAACGAACGAGACAAGAAAAGGGGGCCCGAATGCCCCAAACGCTGCCGAGCCTGGTGTCGCCGTGTCCTGTGCCGCTCGAGGAGCTCGACGAGTCGGCGAAGGACTTCTCCGAGGCGGTGGTGCTGCCTGCCGCCTGCTACACGGACCCCGTCTTCTTCGACTTCGAGATGGAGGCAGTCTTCGCCAAGGAGTGGATCTGCACCGGTCGCGTCGACATGGTGCCGAACGCGGGCGACTACTACACGACGACCGTCCTGGGCGAGCCGCTCATCGTCGTGCGCAACCGGGAAGAAGAGGTGAAGGTCCTGTCGGCGGTCTGCCGGCACCGCGGGATGGTGATCACCGCCCCCGCCGACCGCCCCGAGCCGGAGTGGACCGCCGATCCCCCCGAGACCAAGGGGAACTGCCGGACGTTCCGGTGCCCCTACCACTGGTGGACCTACGACCTCGACGGTCGCCTCGTCGGTGCCCCGGCGATGGAGCGCACGAAGGGCTTCGACAAGTCGGCGTTCCGCCTGCCGAACCCGCGGGTGGAAACGTGGAAGGGGTTCATCTTCGTCAACCTCGACGGCGAGGCCGAGCCGCTCGCCCCCCGGCTGACCGCCCTCGACGAGTTCCTCGCCGACTACGACGTCGAGCAGATGGTCACGGTCGAGCCCCTGACGGTCCCGGACCTGCCCTTCAACTGGAAGGTGATGGTCGAGAACTTCATGGAGGGCTATCACCCCGATCGGCTGCACGACCCGATCCACGCCTGGGCGCCCAGCGACAGCGTCTCCTACTTCCCTTACGACGAGGGCAGCGGCGCCCTCTACGGCTACATGGAGTCGGTCCATCCCGACGGCGGCTTCAACGCCACCTACCGGGCTCTGTTCCCTCCGATCGAGACTCTCACCGACGAGGAACGCCGCCGGGTGCCCTTCGTCTTCATCCCGCCGAGCCTGCTGCTCGGCCTGCAGGCCGATTCGGCTTTCTGGTTCGTGGTCCAGCCGACGAGCGCGGACACGCACACGCTCTCGATGGCCTACATCTTTCCGCCGTCGACGGTGGAGCTGCCCCTGTTCGGGCAGTTGCTCGAGGCCGCCATCGGCGGGGTGTCGCTCTTCAACAACCAGGACCTCCCCACGAACACCGCCATCCAGAAGGGTCTGCATTCGCGATGGGCACCACGGGGGCGGTACTCGTGGCAGGAGGAGGTCCTTTCGCAGGTCAATCGTTGGCTCGTGCGCCGGTACCGGGCCCACGCCGGCGCCGGCAGCCCTGCTTGACGCTCCGCAACCGCGGCCTTATGGTCTGACAAACAGGCAAGGTCGGCGAGTGCATCCTTGCAACGAGCCGCCCGGATGCCGAAAGGACGAGAGGAAAAGAGGAGGAGGAGGAATCCATGGCGTCGGCACCCTGGCAGTCTCCCGAGCGTTTTCGGCCCCTCGTCGATGACGGCGTGCTGCCCTCCCTCGCCGAGTCGACTGTCGACGTCGCCGACGCCAAGTACTTCCCGGGCTGGGTCTACAGCTCGGAGGAGTGGTTCGAGTACGAGCAGGCGGCCGTGTACGACCGCTCGTGGCTGGCGCTGGGCCGGGCCGACTTACTGAAGAAGCCCGGTGACTACTACACGGTCACGATCAACGACGATCCACTCATCGTCCTGATGGACGACGAAGGTGCGATCCGGGTCATGGCCGCCGTCTGCCAGCACCGGGGCAGCCTGCTCGTCGAGGGGACGGGTTGCGCGGACCGAGGTCTGTTCCGTTGCCCGCTTCATCATTGGTCGTACGACCTGCAGGGTCGACTGCGCCACGCGCCCGAGATGCGAAAGACCAATGACTTCGATCGCAGCGCGATCCGTCTGCCGCAGCTCAAGGTCGAGCTGTGGCAGGGCTTCGTCTTCGCCCACTTCGACCACGACGCGGCACCTCTCGCGCCGAGCCTCAAGCGCCTCGAGGAGGAGATGAAGAACTACGACGTCGAGAACATGGTGAGCCTTCCGACCATGGATATCCCCGACTACCCGTGGAACTGGAAGGTCATGCTCGAGAACTTCATGGAGCCCTACCACAACGCGTACCTCCACAAGGGCATCCACGACTTCGCCCTCGGGCACGGTTTCGTGGACCACTCACCCGACGAGAACGTCATCATGCACCCGACCGGCTTCGATCGTCCTGATGGCGCATTCAACCCGCTGCACGAGGCGTTGCTGCCGCCAATCCCGACCCTGACTGACGAGCAGCGGCACCGAGTCATGTTCGCCATGATCCCGCCGATGATGCCCCTCGGGCTCGTGCCGGACCACATGTTCTACTTCCTCGTCCTCCCGAGCGGCGCGAACAAGATCTCGTTGCGCATCGGCCTGTGTGTGCCTCCCGACGCGTTGCAGGTGGAGAACTTCGGGAAGCGGATCGACTGGGTCGTCGACGGGATCATGATGTACAACGACCAAGACGTCGTTGCTGACACTTCCGTGCAGAAGGGCACTCGATCGCGGTTCTTGGCGCGGGGCCGGTACTCCTGGAAGGAGACCACGGTCGTGCAGCTCAACCGCTGGCTGTTCAAGCGATACCGCGACTACGCGATCGACAACGGCCTGGCGACCGCGAAGTCGCTCTGACGCGGACGATCGAAAGGCGAGTCGACATGGACTACGAAGATTTCGAGCTCCTGGGCAAGAGGCTCGAAGTGGTGCAGTCCCGCCTCGATCGACTCGAGGCCGACCGCAGCATCGCGCACGTCATGTACCGCTACATCCATGCTTGTGACGAGTTGAAGGACGCCGAGACGATCGCAGCGCTCTTCACCGAGGATGCCGTCTGGGAGGGCCGGGGCCGGTTCGCCGAGTTCGGATCGACCGTGGGACGCGAGGCGATCCGCGAGATGTTCGTCGAGAACCCGACGATCCTGCCGTTCACCGCCCACTTCCTCACGAACCCGGTCATCGTCCTCTCGCAGGAAGGGAGCGACGGCTGGGGCCAGTGGCACACCCTCGAGGCCGCGACCCTGCGTGACGGCACGGCCCAGGTCTGGATCATGGCCTGGTACGACAACGACTTCGTGTTGGTGGGTGACGATTGGAAGATCAAGCACATCCGCTACACCGACACGTGCGTCGTCCCGTACGAAGACGGCTGGCTCAAGACGCGGTACGTCTCGCCGCTCACGCTGAAGAAGGAATCGTCGCTCTAGAGAGAAGGAGAGCCTCCAACATGGCAGCACCACCGATCGGCAGCCTCCTCGTCGGATCGACCCAGGTCGACGAGATGAAGAAGTGGTACAAGCGGGCCTTCGGCGTGGACGAGAACGATATGGGAGCGTTCGACTTCGGAGGCGTGCAGCTCTTCGTCGAGGAGCACAGCGAGGTGAGCGGTCCCACGAAGGAGCCGGCGCGTGTCATCGTCAACCTCAGTGTCGACGACTGCAACACCCTGGGTGGGCACCTGAAGGACATGGGGGCGAAGTTCATCCGCGAGGTCGAGCAGGAGGAGTTCGGCCTCATCGGTACCGTCGCCGACCCCGACGGGAACTACATCCAGATCATCCAGTGGGGCGCGACGCCCGAGGCCCACAAGGCTTGAGGCCACCGTCGCGACTCCCGCGGCGAGGATTCGGGGGGAGATGAAGCCGGCAGCCTTCGACTACGTGGCCGCCTCGACTGTGTCCGAAGCGCTGGAGGCATTGGGATCCACGGACGAGGCGCGGGTTCTCGCCGGCGGGCAGAGCCTCGTGCCCCTGATGAACCTCCGCCTGGCGAGGCCGTCGCTGCTTGTCGACATCAATGGTGTCGACGAGCTGGACTACGTGGACGTGGCCGACGGCGAGGTCCGGATCGGAGCGATCTCCCGTCACCGCCGCCTCGAGTTGGATCGCGAGATCCGGCTGAGCGCGCCCCTCATTGCCGAGGCGGCCTCGTTCATCGCGCACACGCAGGTCCGGAACCGGGGCACGATCGGGGGGAGCCTGGCCCATGCGGATCCCGTCGCCGAGCTCGGCGCGGCGCTTCTCGCCCTGGACGGTCGGGTACGGGTCAGGCGCGACGGCACCGAGCGCGAGGTGCCCGCCGCCGGTCTGTTCGCCGGATTCTTCGAGACGACCCTGGAAGCCGGCGAGCTGCTCCTCGAGGTTCTCCTCCCGAGCCCGGAGGGCCGTGTGGGAAGCGCCTTCCGAGAATTCGCCCCGCGACATGGAGACTTCGCAATCGTCGGGATCGCGGCCCACGTGGTGCGCGCCGAGGACGGCCGGTGCACGAGTGCCCGGGTCGCCGGTTGCGGACTGGGCAGCACCCCCGTCGACTTGAGCGTTGCGGTGGGAGCGCTCCTGGGCCAGGCCGAGCCCACCGACGCCGTCCTGCGGGAGGTGGCGGCCGCAGTCGACAACACCGTCGACCCCCCGAGCGACGTCCACGCCGACGCCGATGATCGCCGCGAGCTCGCGCAGCTGCTCACCGTGGAAGCACTCCGCGTCGCCTGGGAACGAGCGAGGTGAGGCCATGCGACTGAGCTTCTCGGTGAACGGCGACGACCAGGACCTCGAGGTCGAGCCGCGCGAGCTCTTGCTCGACGTGCTGCGTCAGCGACTCGACCTCACCAGCGTCCACGCCGCCTGCGAACAGGGATCGTGCGGCACGTGCACGGTGCTCGTCGACGGCGTCGCCGTTCGGTCGTGCCTCCTGTTCGCGATCCAAATGCAGGGACGCGAGGTCCGTACCGTCGAAGACCTTGCCGCCGACGGTGAGCTGCATCCGCTCCAGCGGGCGTTCTCGGAGCACCACGCGCTCCAGTGCGGGTTCTGCACGCCGGCGATGGTGCTCTCGGCCCTCGAGCTGCTCGAGCAGAGCCGGGCCCCGACCCGGCCGGAGATCGAGCACGCGCTCGCCGGCAACCTCTGCCGCTGCACCGGGTACACGTCGATCGTCGACGCGGTGGAGGCGGCCGCGGCATCACTCGCGGGACGCCCGTGACCGGGATAGGAGCGTCGTGACCACGATCGAGGAACATCCCGTCGTCACCCCGTCGGGCATCGGCGACTCGCCCAGGAGAGTCGAAGACGCCCGTTTCCTCACGGGACAGGCCGAGTACCTCGCCGACGTGCGCCTGCCCGGTGCGCGCCACATGGCCATCCTGCGCAGCCCTGTCGCCCACGCCCGGATCTCCGGCGTGGACCTGGAGCCGGCGAAGGCGATGCCCGGTGTACGAGCCGCGTTTACGGGGAGCGAGCTGGCGGCACTCAGCCGACCGTTCTCGCACCTGCTGCCGATCCCGACGATCAAGCCGCTGGAATGGTCCGTTCTGGCGGTCGACAAGGTGCGCTTCGTCGGCGAGCCGGTCGCGGTGGTCGTGGCTGACAGCCGCTACGAGGCCGAGGACGCCCTCGAGGCGGTTGTGGTCGATTACGACGAGCTCGATCCGGTCGTCGACCCGGAAGCCGCGCTCGTCGCCGGCGCCCCGCTGCTCTACGAGGACTGGGGCAGCAACGAGTTCCTCTTCGTCCCGTTCTCCAGCGGAGACGTCGAGGGCGCGTTTGCCTCGGCTGAGCACGTCCTCAAGGAGCGCTTCACCCAGCATCGCATCACCGGGATGCCCCTCGAAGGCCACGGCGCCTGCGGCCAGTACGACAGCGCCGCCGGCCGACTCCTCCTCTACGCGTCCACCCAGCAGCCGCACAACCTGCGCACGGTGCTGGCCGACGTCACCGGCCTGAGCGAGGCCAAGATCCGTGTGGTCGCCCCCGACATGGGCGGCGGGTTCGGCAACAAGCAGCACTTCATGCGCGAGGAAGCCCTGGTCGCGGTGGTCGCGATGCAGGTCCCGTTCCCGGTCGTCTGGGTCCAGGACCGGTGGGAGGCGTTCAGCGCCAGTGTGCACTCGCGCGATCAGATCCACGAGGTCGAGGTCGCCTACCAGGGTGACGGGCGAGTGCTGGGGCTCCGGGCCCGGATCGTCGCCGACCTGGGCAACCCCGTGCTCTACTTCACCGGCGCCGCCCCCGCCCTCGTCACCACCGGTCTGATGACCGGGGTGTACGACATCCCCAACTACGCGTACGAGTTGCACTGCGCGGCCACCAATAAATGCCCGATCGGCGCCTACCGCGGCTTCGGCCAGCCGCAGGCGTTCTTCACGATCGAGCGGGTGATGGACCTGGTCGCAGACCAGCTCGGAATGGACCCGGTCGACGTGCGCCGTGTCAACCTCATTCCCGACGAGCCGCGCCCGTTCGTCTCACCGGTCGGGTTCCTGTACGACACGGGGAGCTTCCGTGAGCAGCTCGACTCCGTGGTCGACGCCGTCGGCTACCGGGACCTCCGGGCGCGCCAGCAGGACGAGCGGGCCCGGGGGCGGTACCTGGGCGTCGGGCTGGCATCGATGGTCGAGGCCACCGCGCCGAACCTCCACGGGTTCGCGGGCCGGTTCGGGGGCTTCGAGATGGCCATGGTGTCCGTCCAACCCGACGGCAGAGTCAACGTCGTCGTTGGCACGAAGTCCCAGGGTCAGGGACACGAGACGGTCTTCGCGCAGGTCGCCTCGGAGGTCCTCGGGGTGGCGATGGAGGAGATCGACGTCCGCTCCGGCGACACCGGCGTGCTGCCGTACGGCATGGGAACGTGGGGCAGCCGATCCGCCGTGATGGGCGGCGGCGCGGTCATCAAGGCCGCCGAGAAGATCCGCGACCAGATGCTCGACATCGCGGCGCACATGCTCCAGACGCCCCGCGCCGAGGTGACCGTCGGCGACGGCGTCTTCCGGGCTGGTGATGCGACGCTCCCGTTCGGCGCGGTGGCGGGTGCCGCCTACCTCCACACCTTCCTGCTGCCGCCGGGCACCGACATGGGGCTCTGCGTCGTCGCTTCGTACGACCCGGGCAACACCAGCCCCTTCCCCGACGAGTCGGGTCGCCTAAACCCGGCTGCCACCTACGCAACCGCGTCGGGAGTCGCGGTCGTCGAGGTCGACCCGAACACCGGCCAGGTGTTCGTCGAGGACGCGCTCATGTCGCACGACTGCGGGAGGATCATCAACCCCATGATCGTGGACGGCCAGATCCAGGGCGCGTTCGCCCAGGCGATCGGGGCGGTGCTGCTGGAGGAGATCGTCTACGGCGACGACGGCCAGATCCTCACCTCCACGCTGCTGGATTACCTCGTGCCCGCCTTCGGGAACGTGCCGAGGATCCGGGCGCTCCACCGGGAGACGCCGTCCGCGCTCCCGGGTGGCTTCCGCGGCGCAGGGGAGGGCGCGCTCATCGTGATGACCGCGGCCATCGCCAACGCCATCGCCGACGCGGTGAAGCCGCTCGGCGTCCGGGTGACCCAGACGAACCTGTCGGCCTCCCGGGTACGGCGGCTCCTGCGCGCCGCCGGAGTCGCGCTCGACCCGGTTGCCGGCATGCGCTTCCGCGGGCTCAACCTGCCGGTCGACGCGTCGTGAGCGCCACCGACCGGGCGACCTTCGCCGACCGGTGGCGCGCCGCAGTCGACGCCGTTCCCGACCGGACCTTCCTCGTGTGGGAGGCCGACGACGAGCGGACCACGAGCTGGACGTACGGCGAGTTCGACACCCTGGTCGAGGCGGTCGGCGGGGGGCTGGCGAAGCACGGCGCGGGCCCGGGCCGTGCGGTGCACCTCGCGCTGGCCAACTCACCGGGGTTCGTCGCGGTCTGGCTGGCCGCGGCTCGCCTCGGTGCCGCCGTCGTGCCTTCGGATCCCCGGGCGTCGACCCGGGAGCTGGCCGACGCCATCATCCGCACCGGGCCGGCGGTGGGCGTCTGCGGCGAGGCCCGCACCGATGTGTATGGCCCGGCCGCCGAGGGTGGGCCGGTGGTCCTGCCCGTGGACGAGGCCGACACCGACCTGGAGGTCCTGCGCGGGCCAAGACCGGCGGAGGAGGAGCGAATCGACACCACCGACCCGGCGGCGGTGATGTTCACCTCGGGGACGACCTCGGCCCCCAAGGGGGTCGTGGTAACCCAGGCGAACTACGCGGTCGCCGGTGACGTGATGGCGGCGGCCGCGGGGCTGACCCGGGACGACCGCCAGCTCGTCGTGCTGCCGATGTTCCACGCCAACGCGCAGTACTACTCGTTCGCCTCCGCGATCTCGGCCGGTGCCAGCGTGGCGCTCATGAGCGGGTTCTCCGCCAGCGGGTTCGTGCACCAGGCCGCCCGGCACCGCGCGACCCACGCCAGCCTCTTCGCGGCGCCCATGCGGATGATCCTCGCCCGGGGGATGGACCGCGGCGCCGACTGCAGCCTCGAGCACTGCTGGTACGCCCAGAACGTCTCCGACGACCAGTACGACACCCTCGCGGAGTTGTTCGGGTGCCGCCCCCGCCAGCTCTACGGGATGACCGAGACCATCCCGGCCGTGCTCACGAACCGCGCCCTCGACCCCGTCCCGTCGGCGATGGGCGTACCGACGCTGGGGTGCCGCGTCGACCTGCGGACTCCGGACGGCGACGGGCCCGTGCCGACGGGCGAGGTGGGGGAGGTGGTCGTCGGCGGCCGGCCCGGGATCACCCTCTTCGCCGAGTACCTCGGCGATCCCGACACGACCGCGGCGTCGTACCGGGGAGAGTGGTTTCGTACCGGCGACCTCGCCCAGCGAGACGAGCTGGGCCGCTTCTACTTCGCCGGTCGACGCGGCGACGTGCTCAAGGTCGCGGGTGAGAACGTGTCGACCGTCGAGGTGGAGGCGGTGCTCTCGGCTCACCCGTCGGTGCTGGAGGCGGCGGTCGTGGGCGCGGCCGACCCGGTGCGCGACGAAGTCCCCGTCGCGTACGTGGTCCAGGCTCCCGGCGCTGATCCCGTGACGGCCGAGACGCTCGAGACCTACAGCACCGAGCGTCTCGCGCCGGCGAAGCGGCCACGCGAGTACCACTTCGTCGACGAGCTCCCGCGCACCTCCGTCGGCAAGATCAAGAAGTTCATGCTGTCCGGCGATGCGCCCCCGGTATCGTCATCTACCACCTGAGGTGATGCCATGACCATCCTGACTGACGAGCTGCTGGACAGCTTCGCGGAGTCGACCGGTGATGTGAACCGGTCCCGGATTCTCCCCCCGATCCTGTACACGTCCGAGGAGTTCTACGAGTTCGAGAAGGAAGCCGTCTTCTCGTACGAATGGCTGTGTGTCGGCCGGTCGAGTCGCATCCCGAACCCGGGTGATTACTTCTGCCTCACGATCGTCGACGAGCCGCTCATCGTCGTGCGCACCAAGGAGGGGACCGTCCGGGTGCTGTCGGCGGTGTGCCAGCACCGGGCGATGGTGGTAGCCGAGGACTCAGGGAACTGCACGAAGTTCACCTGTCCCTACCACCTCTGGACGTACGCGCTCGACGGGCGGCTGCTCGGCGCCCCGGCGATGGAGCAAGCCGAGGGCTTCCGGAAGGGTGACTACCGGCTGGGCCAGCTGGCGGTCGAGGAGTGGCAGGGCTTCATCTTCGCCAACTTCGATCCCGACGCGCCGCCCCTGGCGCCGACCGTCACGAAAGTGAACAAGTACGCGCAGAGCTTCGATCTCGAGCACACGGTGAGCCCGCCGACCGAGCTCCTCGACGACCTGCAGTGGAACTGGAAGGTGATGTTCGAGAACTTCAACGACGCCTACCACGCCAACCGGCTCCACAAAGGGCGACACGACTTCTGTCCGAGCGAGAACGCCGAGTTCACCGAGTGGGACGACGCCGACAACGCCGTCGTTCGGACGAACCGGTTCACCCACATCGACGCCGGCTTCAACGCCACCGGGAAGGCGCTCCTCCCCATCTGGCCGGGGATCACCGAGGAGGAGCGGTGGCGGGTGACCTTCGCGCTTGTGCCACCCACCCTCTGCATGGGCTTCGCCCCCGACGAGGTCTTCTACTTCATCGTCCTGCCGAAGGGGCCCCAGTCGATCTCGATCGACATCGGGTACTGCTTCCACCCCGAGGCGATGAAGCACCCGCTGTTCGACCTGCTGCTCGAGGAGTCGAACGAGGGCGTGAAGATCTTCAACGACCAGGACATCTACGCCGACAAGATGGTGCAGCGGGGGTTGCGCTCGCGCTTCGCGAACCGAGGCCGGTACTCGTACCAGGAGGAGACCCACCGCCAGTTCAACCGCTGGCTCGTCCAGCGCTACCGGAAGCACTGGCCGGGCGCGGGGGCTCGGGGCGAGGGCCACCGCACGATGAGGGTCATCGCCTGAGAAGAAACGACACCGAGAGCGCAGTGGAGATGGCGAGCGATCAGATGGAGCACGAGTTCGGGCCGTCGACCGCGGATGTCGGCCACGCGGTCGCCCTACCGCCCTACTGCTACACCTCCGACGAGTTCTTCGAGTTCGAGAAGGAGGCCGTCTTCTCCCACGACTGGCTGTGCCTCGGCCGCCAGGAGGAGATCCCCGACGCCGGTGACTACTTCACCGTCCAGATCAACGACGACCCGTTGATCGTGGTGCGCGGCAAGGACGGCGCCATCCGAGTGCTCTCGAACGTGTGCCGGCACCGGGCGGCGCTCGTGGCCCGCGGCTCCGGGAACTGCGGCGACGCCTTCCGATGCCATTACCACTGGTGGACCTACGCACTCGACGGCCGGTTGATCGGCGCTCCCGAGATGAGCGAGACGCCCGACTTCGACATCGACTCGGTCGCCCTTCCCCAGCTCGAGGTCGAGCTCTGGAACGGGTTCATCTTCGCGAACTTCGACCACGATGCCGAGCCACTGGCACCGCACCTCGCGACGCTGGACTCACTGCTGACCAACTATCACCTCGACGAGATGATCACGATGCCGCCCGAGGTGCTGGACCGCGTGCCGTGCAACTGGAAGGTCATGGTCGAGAACTTCATCGAGTCCTACCACTCCTCGCGGCTGCACCAGGGCCCGCACGACTTCGCACCGAGCTCGGCGGCGCGCTTCGATCCGGAGTGGCTGGAGGACTCGGCGGCGATCTACGGGTGGACGCCCACGACGCACCCGGACCCGGGCTTCAACCCCACGATGAAGGCGCTCTTCCCCCCGGTCGAGACGCTCACGCCGGAAGAGCGGCAGAAGGTGATGTTCGCGCTGGTTCCGCCCCTTCTGATGCTCGGCATCAACTGCGACCACGTCTTCTGGTTCCTCGGCCTCCCGAAGGGCTCCGGGGAGATCTCGCTGCGGATGGCGTATTGCTTCCCCCCGAGCACCTACAAGCACCCGGAGTTCGAGTTGCTCTACGAGATGGCGGTGCGTGGGGTCGAGGTGTTCAACCGCAACGACCTGCTGGCCAACGAGGGCGTGCAAGTCGGGCTGCGGTCCCGCTTCGCGCCGCGGGGGCGGTACTCCCACCAGGAGGTGCGGCTCCCGCAGTTCAACCGGTGGCTCGTCCGCCGCTACCAGTCCGCCGCCCGGATGGGGGAGAGGGGGACGAGGTGACCGAGCGGTTGGGGCGCGTCGTCGTGCCTGCCGGCGAGGGCCGGGCGTGCCGCGTCCCCCGGGGGGATTGCATGCTCATCGAGACCCCCACGGGTTCCCAGGTGGGTGGCCTCTTCGCCTTCCACGCCGACGACCCGCGCGAGTTCCTGAGTGCCGGGCACACCCGGGCGTGGAACTGGCGGCTGTTCCCTGCCGTGGGCGAGCCCTTCGTCAGCAACCGGCGACGTCCGCTGTTGACCCTGCTCGAGGACGACTCGCCGGGCGTGCACGACATGTTGGTGCCGGCGCGCGACCCGGAGCGGTACCGCCAGCTCGGTGTCGCGGGTGATCACGCCAGCTGTGTGGAAAACGTGCGGGCGGCCGTGACGGAGTTCGGCGTCGCGGTTGCCGATCCGCCGCAGCCAGTCAACGTGTTCATGCGGGTGCGCTGCGATCCCGACGGCGGCCTCGAGCTCGGCACGTCCCCGGCGCGAGCCGGCGAGCGCCTGACCCTGCGGGCCGAGGAGGCGGTCATCGTGGTGCTCTCCGCCTGCCCCCAGGACGTCGTGCCGATCAGCGGGGGTGGCCCTCGGGACCTGGTGCTGGAGGTGGGGCCCGGCCCTTGACCGATGGGCTCGGTCCAGTTACGGTCTGACAAACAGGCCAACCTCCCTGCACCGGCTGGTTGAAAGGCGGTGGCGGGACGGGCTGGGTCCTGATGGAAGACCGCCCCCCGGGGCGGGGCCGACAGGGGACCGGCACACTCGTGCCGGATCAAAGGGGGGATCCGAACGCCATGCGGGCAACAGCACGGCATCGACACCTGGTCGCAGTGGTCGTCCTGGCCGCGATCGCAGCACTCGCCCTTCCGACCGTGGCCACCGCCGGCACGGTCGAGCGGGGTGAGGACGAGTTGACCATCGGCTACGTGGTGGCCGGCGACCGGAACGACAACGGCTTCTACGAGGGCCAGGTCAAGTCCGTCACGAAGACGGCCAAGAAGCAGAAGATGAAGACGATCGTCGTCGACAAGGTGAACCCGGGGGCCGCCCAGGAGGCGTTCGAGAACCTCTGCCGCCAGGGTCCCGACGTGATCATCGGGGGCGGATCGGAGCTGACGGACGGGTTCGTTCCGGTGTCCCTGTCGCCCGAGTGCGAGGACATCCTCTTCCTGCTCGTCGCCGGCTTTCCACCTAGCGAGGACAGCTTCGCCACAGTCGGGGCCAACGAGAACGAGGCTCACTTCATGGGCGGCTTCGCCGCCGGTCTGCTCCTGGAGCAGAACGGCGGTGACGTCGCGTGCGTGGTCGGCGGTCCCGACCTTCCGTTCGTCCGCGCCATGGAGGCGAACATGACCGCCGGTTTGCAGGCGGCTGCACCCGACAAGGAGATGCTGGTGACGCTCACCGGCGACTTCGAGGATGCCGCACTTGCCACCGAGGCGCTCAGGGCGCAGATCGACCGTGGATGCACGCTCTTCTACCCGTATCTCGGCGGCGCACTGCCGGCTGCCGTCGACGCCGCGGCCGAGGCAGGCATCAGTGTCGTGTCGACGTCCGTCGACCTCTGCGGCGAGGCGCCGTTCATCCAAGAGTCCATCCTGTACAACCCGGCGCTGTTCCTGCCGACCGTGATCAAGGCGATCAAGAACGACAAGGTCGTGGAAGGGGAGCAGTTCGCGCTCTACGGCGTGGGCGACAACAAGAAGCTCGGCATCAAGAACCCGAACAACGGGGTCGGTGCCAAGCTGTGCGATCCCACTCCCGAGCAGCAGGACCAGGTCGACGAGATCAGGGAGGGCATCGTCAGCGGCGAGATCGAGACCGGGCAGGCCGCTTGACGCACGGCGACGGCGTTCCCCCGAACGTGCCGGGGACGGCTCCACTGGGGCCGTCCCCCCGCGCGTTCGGGAACGGCCGGCGCGCCCTCGAGATCCGCAACGTCACCAAGCGATTCGGTGCCGTCGCCGCCTGCGACGACGTGTGCCTGACGGTCGAGCCGGGCGAGATCCGCGGGCTGCTCGGACAGAACGGGGCCGGCAAGTCGACTCTGATGAAGATCGTGGCCGGTCTGGTTCACCCGGACGCCGGCATGGTCGCGGTGAACGATCGCCCGCTTCTTCCCGGCGAGCCCCGCGCGGCCAACGAGGCGGGCGTCGGCATGGTGCATCAGCACTTCAGCCTCGTCGGCCCGCTCGCGGTGTGGGAGAACGTGACCCTCGGTGACCGGGGTCCCCTCGACGAGCGGGGCGCGGTCGAGCGCGTCCGCGAGCTCGGGGAGCGCTACGGCCTGCAAATCGATCCCTACGCGCGGATTCACGACCTCGCGCCGGGCGAGCGCCAACGGGTCGAGATCATCAAGTGCCTCCGCCGCGACCCGACGCTGATCGTGCTCGACGAGCCGACCTCGGTGCTGACCCAGAACGAATCGGAGCGGCTCTTCGAGGTCCTCATGGAGCTCGTCCGGAGCGAGGGCCGAGCGGTCGTGCTCATCAGCCACCGGCTGGAGGAGGTGCTCCAGGTCACGGACCGAATCACCGTCCTGCGCGAGGGGAGTCTCGTGACGACGGTCGAGAAGGCGGGCGCGACCGTCGACATGCTGGCCTCGGAGATGCTCGGAAGGCCGGTGTCGCTGCGCCGGGAAGCGGCTGCCATCGGCCTCACCACCGCCAAGGCGCGCGAGTGGCAGGCCTCGGACGACAAGGTCGAGACCGAGGCGGTGACGCCGGGTGCGGTACCGGCGCTCGAGATCGACGGTGCCGTCGCGCTGGCGCCCGACGGCCATACGGTCCTCGACGGCCTGTCTCTGCAGGTCCAGCCCGGCGAGATCCTCGGGGTCGCCGGGGTCGAGGGCAACGGGCAGACCGAGCTGGTCGACCTGCTCGCCGGCCTCGTGACGCCGCGTGCCGGCGCCGTGCGGATCGACGGGAAGACAATACGGATGGGCCGTGGTCGGCCGTCGAACGCGGTCGGCGTGGTCCCGGCCGACCGTCACCGGGCCGGGTGCGTGCTCGAACTCTCCGTGGCGGAGAACCTCATCCTGGACCGCCCGTCCAGCGTGGCGCGGTTCGGCGTGCTTCGGAAGCGCCTCATGGCACAGCGGGCGAGCGCGCTGGTCGCGGACTTCGGCATCGCGACGCCCAGCGTCGATACGCCCGTCTGGGCGCTGTCCGGGGGGAACCAGCAGCGCGTCGTGCTGGCCCGCGAGCTGTCGCAGCGGCCCCGGGTGCTCGTGGTCGCGCAGCCCACCCAGGGCCTCGACGTCGGCGCGATGGAGGACATCTGGGACCGCCTCCGCCGATCCGCCGGCGACGACAGCGCGGTCCTGCTGGTCTCGACGGACCTGGACGAGATCCTCGCGGTGTCGGACCGGATCGCCGTCATCTACCGGGGCCGGATCGTCGGGGAGATGGGGCGCCACGAGTACTCCCACGAGCGGCTCGGCCTCCTGATGGGCGGAGCAGTGCGGTGAGTGTCGCCGCGCCGCGGCAGACTCCCGAGGCGGCTCGCGGCGACGGGCCGGCGGCGACGCCCCCGAGCTGGCGTACCGCTGCCTCCGACCGGGCCCTGTTCGCGGTCCTGCTCGTCGTCTCCATCGCCGTCGCGCTCGGGCTCGCCTCCGCGCTGGTCGCCGCCACCGGGTCGTCGCCGGGCGAAGTCTGGGAAGCGATGATCGACGGCAGCATCGGGTCCAAATCCGCCATCGTGACGACCCTCAACCACAGTGCGCTGATCCTCACCGTCGCGGTGGGTGCCTGCATCGCGTTCCGTGCCGGGCTCGTCAACATCGGGCCCGAGGGTCAGTTGACCTTCGGAGCGCTGATGGGCACGGCCGTCGGCCTCGCCTTGCCCTTCGAGGGCGGCTTCGCGATCCTCCTCGTGCTCCTCACTGCGACCGCCGGCGGAGCCCTGTGGACGCTGATTCCAGCGGTCTTGAAGTACTGGCGGGGAGTGAGCGAGGTCGTCACGACGCTGCTCCTGAACTTCATCGCGTTCCAGGCCGTCTCGTTCGCGGTGAACCGCCCATACCTCCTCCAGGAGACCGTCCCGGCGAATTCACCGGTCGCCGCCCAACCGCAGTCCGACCGGCTCCCGGAAGGAGACCGCCTCGGTGCCCTGGCCGACGGTGTCGGCTACCGCCTCCAGATCACGATCGTGTTCGCCATCGTGCTGGCGCTGCTCGCCGCCTTCCTCATCGCACGCAGTCCGTGGGGTCTGCGGCTGCGGATGTTCGGGTTCAACCCGCGCATCGCCCGCAGGGTGGGGGTGCGGCCGGGCGCGATCGGAGGTGGTGCGCTGCTCCTCTCGGGCGCCTTCGCCGGCCTGGCGGGCGGCTTCCTCCTGACCGGCGTCGTGCTCCGCATGCAGGGCGGGTTCTCGAGTGGCGTGTACGGGAGCTTCTCCAACAACTTCGGGTGGGAAGGTCTGCTCGCCGCCCTGGTCGCGCGATTCCGTCCGCTCTACGCGATCGCGGTGGCCCTCTTCTTCGGAGGCCTGCGCGCCGGTGCGGGCGTGCTCGCGTCGACCGGGGTCAATTCGTCGATCGTCAGCGTCGTCCAGGCGCTGGTCGTGCTCGCCGTCACGCTGCCGGCGGTGCTTCTCCAGATCCGGATTCGTCGCCGCCAGGCGGCGATGCAGCGGGCGCGCACGTGAACGACGTCGAGCTGATCCTCGAGAGCACCGCTCGCCTGGGCTCGTTGCTGCTGTTCATCGCGCTCGGCGAGCTCATCGCCGAGCGGGCGGGCACCCTCAACATTTCGGTGGAGGGCATGGCCCTGGGCGCCGCGTTCACGGCGTCGCTCGTCGCCTCCGAGTCCGGTTCGCCGGTGCTGGGGCTCGTGGCCGGCATCGCGGTCGGATTCGTGATCGCGTCGCTCCAGGCGGTGCTGAGCCACCGGATCACGATCAACCAGTTCGTCGTCGGGCTCGCGATCAACCTGCTCGTCCTCGGGGTCACGAGCTATCTCGAAGCCCAGCTCGACATCGGGCGCGGCCAGGTCTCGGTCGTCGCGATCCCGCTGCTGTCGGACATCCCCGTCGTCGGCGGAGCGCTCTTCGAGCAACGCTGGATCTTCTACTTCATCTACCCGATGATCCCGTTGACCTGGTGGCTCCTGATGCGGACGCGTTGGGGCCTGGAGCTGCGCTCAGTGGGCGAAGACCCGGAAGCGGCGACGATCACGGGCATCCCGGTTCAGCGGCGGCGGCGGCAGGCGATCTACGTGTGTGGTCTGTACGCGGGCGTCGGGGGCGCCTTCCTGTCGGTCGGGCTGATCGGGGGGTTCACGCCCAACATGACGGCCGGGCGGGGATTCATCGCCATCGCCGCCGTGATCCTCGGCAGCTGGACCGTGAGAGGGACCGTCGTGGGCGCCCTGATCTTCGGCGGAGCCGACGCCCTCCGGCTCGCGCTGCCGGCGATCGGTGTCGAAGTGGCTCCACAGCTCTTGATCGCGGCGCCCTATCTGGTTGCACTGCTCACGATGTTCGTCTTCGCCCAGGGGCGCCGTCAGCCCGCTGCGCTCGGGCGGGGATACGAAGGCCTGGCCGCGTGAACGACGACGGCCTCCCGCCCACGACCGCGCTGGCCGACGTCCTGCTCATCCGCGATGTCTCCGGGGTCCTGAGCCCTCCGCTCACGCCGTTCACGACCCTCGAGGAGCGCGTCGGTGGCCAGGCCCGGACCGTGCAGCTGGCGCCGGCCGAGGCTCCGGTCGGCTCCCTGGAACGGCTCTACGCCCTCCTCGACGAGGACCTGAACGGTGCTGTGATCGTTGTCGCGGGCGCGGAGGAGATCGGCGCCGCGGTCTGGGGCCAGATCCTGTCTCGGGCCGCCCGACGGGCCGGCGCGGCCGCCGCGCTCGTGGGGGGCGATGTGCGGGACCGGCCCGAGCTGACGCGGGAGGGGCTCCCCGTCTGGGCTCGGAGCGAGCGCACCGTGGGGGCGGTGGGGGTGGCCCGGGTGGCTGCGGTGGACGAGCCGGTCACCATCGGCGACACCGCCATCGAGCCCGGCGACACGATCGTCGTCGATGGGTGCGGCGTGGTGGCGCTTCCCGCCGGCGACGCCGCCGCGCTCCTGGCGGCGGCGCGGGACCTGACCGCTGGTGAGGAGGCGCTTCTCGCCGAGCTGGAGGGCGGCACCGCGCTTGCCCGTGCGTACGCCCACAAGCAGAACGCGGTGTCCCGCCTGCGGGAGCGCTAACGGGTCGGAGCCGGCAACGAGCGTTGCACTTCGAGTGGAGGCCGAGTGGAACCCTTCGACTTGCCCACGGTCGACCGCCTCTTGACTACGACGCGGAGCGTGCGTCGGCGACTCGACCTCGAGCGCCCCGTCGCCGATGAGCTGATCGAGCAATGCCTCGGTCTTGCGTTGCAAGCTCCGAACGCGTCAAACGAGCAGACGTGGTACTGGGTGATCGTCACCGACGAGTCGAAGCGCCGAGCGCTCGCCGACCTTTACCGGCGCAGCCTCGAGCCGTATCTCGACGCGCAGACGAAGATCCGCCATCCGGCCGCGTCCCGTCGCCTGCTCGCCTCCGTACGGTGGCTCGCGGAGCACCTGCAAGACGTACCGGTCCACGTCATCCCCTGCATCCAGGCACAGCCGATGGGGGAGGGTTCGAACCATGCCGCCTCGAGCTTCTACGGCTCGATCCTTCCTGCGGTGTGGAGCTTCCAGCTCGCACTCCGCAGCCGAGGCCTGGGATCCGCCTGGACCACTTCGCATCTCACGCTCGAAACCGAGGCGGCCGAAGTCCTCGCCATACCGGCGGACGTCGTGCAGGTGGCGATGGTCCCAGTTGCACACCTCGTCGGAGACGACCTGCATCCCGCACCCAGGCGCCCGGTTGCCGAGGTCACGTACTGGAACGGTTGGGGGTGGCGCCGCAGCCACTAGACCAGTCCACTCTCTCCTCGAGCGGAATAGATCAGATCGGCGACGACTCACTCGGTGTGGTCGCGGCAGACACACGTCAAGTCCGGCCCCGAGGTGAACTCCTGAGGCGAAGGGTGGTGGCGAGTTAGGTTGCCGACAGTGTTATCGATCCGGCGCGTCGCCTGGGACGTCATCGCTGTCACCAGGCTTCGTCCAGAGGACGATTTGGTTTCCCCACGGGTCGCGAAAAGACCCGTGCCACCCGTCGAACTCGCGCCAATAGCGGTCCCGCCAGAGGATCTCGGCGCCCCTTTGGTGCGCCCGGCCGAGGATCGCGTCCTGGTCTTCCCGGGAATCCACGAGGATGTAGACGCGCGGCGCGGGAGAGTCGCTGGGCGTCACTTCCCTCCGAGGCGGATTCGGATCGGGGCGCGGCTCTCTCGTGCTGTAGATGCCGAGATGAAGATGCCCGACTCCGGATGGCGATCCGTCCTCGAGCGGGAACTGACCACCCGGGACGATCCGGTGAAAGATGCCACTCGGCCGCCCCTCGACCGCCCAGCCCATCACCTCGCGGTAAAACTCGGCTGACGCGTCCGGGTCATTCGATGGGAGATCAACGAAGATCAAGGTGTTCCCCATGCGCCACCTCTTGCTGGACTCTATGCCAACACCGACGCGGCGCTCGCCGCCACCCACCGCCTGCAAGGGCTGCCGTTCAAAGTCGGCGACACCCGCACCTGCCGTACGCGGCCCGCGACAAGGTCTGACTCAAGTCCCCGACGGCGTCCCGTGGGAGACCTACACGGTCGTCGACGCCAGCGTTCGTAGCGCCGATCGGCGAGACTGGCGAGCCACATGGAGCGCAACGCGGTGGTGATCGAGGGTCGCGCTGCGATGGACTCGTGAACGAGAGCCGTGTAGTCCGCGGCTAGTCCGCGAGACGATCGGAAACGATGGGAAACGTTGAGAGCTGTTGAGAACTATTTCCGCTGGTGAGAGCAGGTTTGGTGGTGTTCGTGCTGGTCACGGCGCGCGGGTGAAAACCGTTCGCAACGTAGAAGTCGTGGGTTCAAGTCCCATCACCTCCACTCCGTTGTGGAAATCACAACGTCTCCGCTGGTCATGTGGGCATTTCGAGTTCCGGTCGCCCGATGACGTAGTGAGACTCT
>JBQTGU010000006.1:0-17451 GCA_052390575.1 Actinomycetota bacterium
CGTCTGCGAAGTGAGGTGGCAGTACCTTGAGGCGCGGATGCCGCAATGGAGGCCGCGCCGATCGGCGCGGCGAACAGCTCCTCGAATCCGGGCACCCTGACCTGGTCAAACGAGGACCCGAGCGAGCGGTGGCCCGTAGAGGAGGAAGGCGGCCCGACGATTCCATTGTCAAGGTACGGATTTCCCTCGTTGAGCAGGGGGCGAGGGGTCCCCGAGGTTCGAGCGGTCACCTGACCGCTCGCACGCATTAGATCACGACCGGACCTGTCGTCGGGAGGGTCGGTGCAGAACCCATGAACGAGAAGCATTGTCGACCGCGCTCCTGCGGCTCGCCAAGGTCGATGAATGCGACGGAGTCGACGCCGTGGTGAATCTCGTCACCGAGAGCGGAGCGGAGCTGGAGCAGTTCGATGCCGTCGAGGTCGCAGATGAACACCGAGTACTGCATGGGCCAGCCAAACCCCTTGACGACCTTGTGGACCCGCCGGAGGCGGACGTCATCACGAATGTCGTAGGCAACCAGGTAACGGCGGCGCCCTCTCGCCATCGTCCGGTGCGAACTATCTCGTCGTGAACGCTGCGTATTCGGGCACCTCTCGCAGCAGGTAGGCACCCAGCAACCGCGCTTGCACTTCGAACAGCCTCCGGTAGCTCACCTTGTACCCGAACCTCGGGTGGGTCACTTCGCTGTCGAGGCGACGCTCATAGGCGTGGATCACCGAGCGACGACCCTCAGGCGTCAGCGCCACACCAGCCGCGCGCGTCACGAAATCCGACGGCTTCACCTCTCCGTTGTTGATGACGTTGATCGCGACAGAGTCCGCCACGAGAGGTCGAAACTCCTCGGCCAAGTCGAGCGCCAACGCCGGCCGTCCGAAGCGGGGCCGGTGGAAGAACCCGAGATAGGGATCGAACCCCACGCCGTAGCTCACCGCCGTCAGGTCCTTGACCAGCAGCGAGTACAGGAACGACAGGAGACAGTTGACAGGATCCCGCGGCGGCCGCCGGTTCCGCCCGGTGAAGTCGAAGGCGAACTCACGCTTGAGCATCGTGGAGAAGCGACCGAAGTAGATCCGAGCCGCCGTTCCCTCTACGCCGAGGAGCGACTCCAGGCTCTTCGCCCGCAGCGCGTCTTCCGACAGCTGCTTAAGACTGCCGAGGACCGCGTCGTCGCGGGCCCTGGTGTTCCTACGCAGGAGGGTCCGGCAGTTTCGGATCTTGCCTTCCACGATCCGACGCGCCACCGGCAAGCCGGCCTGATGGGCGACGCCGGTCTGGCGTCGTCGGAGGTCGACATGCTTCGACGGGAGACCCTCCGCCATCCCCGCGAACCAGCCGCCGTAGGTGAACCACAGGGCGGGCACCTCCCTGCGGAAGCACTCCCTGAGAAGCTGGGTCGTGATCTGCACGTTTCCGATCACGTTGATCTGAGACACGTCGATCAGACGCGCACTCCCGAGCTGTTCAGACTTGCGAGTGATCTCCACGCGACCGTCTCGGAGGCCGATGTAGGCGCCTTGCTCCGTGACGTAGAGGGGTCGGGCCTCGCTGTCGCGGGGTGTGAGCCGACGCGGCGGGCGGGCGCTGCGCGCCGACAGGCTGTTGACCTCGTCGGGGAGGCAGATCCCGACGAGTGAGCAGCGCGGGCACTTCGGCGAATCGACCAGCGGTGGCGGTGCGGCCGTGCTTCGCGCGGTGGTCTTGAGGTCCTCCACGAGCTCGAGTGTTCGCGTCACGAGATCGTCATCGAAGGCAACGACGCGGCGCTGTTTCGTCTCGGCGAAGTACAGCACTCCCTCCTCGCACGAGTAGCCGTTCTCACGGAGGAGCAGGCCCTGCACACAGAGCTGGATGAGCTCGGGTTCCCACGCCGGACCGTGTTCGGGCGGTCGGCCCTTCTTGACATCGATGGGACGAACGCGGTCGCCGTCTCCTTCGAGCATGTCGATGACGGCAACGAGACCGAGACGATCGGAGCCGAGCATCACCGAGGTCGCACCCTTGAGGTCGTCGACCTGCGCCGGGTCCGGGACGCGACCGGCCACACGGTTCACAGCTCGGTGACGCCAAGCTCCTTCGGCCGTGTCGGTGTTGTGCTCGAACTGGGCCTCGACCCACTCCATGTAGAAAAGCCGAGGGCAGTAGGTGAACTCGTTGACCATCCGCGCCGGAACGAGGTCCGGAAGCTCCCGGACTGTCGGCTCGCGCGAGCTCACGGTCGCTCTGGTCCCGTCCGAGTGCGCTCTTCCCGTGCGGTGGCGCGCAACCCGCCTACCCTGGCGCTCTTCACCCGACCATCATCGCCGATAAGGACGCCGACTGCTCGGGGGCAGCGGCGGACTCAAGGCGTGACGACCCCTCATCCGCGCCACGGTGAAGTCTTCAGTCGGCGGGAAGGAACAAGCCGAGACCGAAGTGGCTGAGCGCACCGAGCGCGATCGGACCCTCAACCGCGTCCTCGAACTCGATCTCGACGCCAATCGCTCGCCGAGCGCCCTCCAGGCGCTCCTTGAGGCGATGGCGTCGGAAATCGAGCCATCCCCCGCCGACGATCCGCACGGTCCGTGGCTCGGGGAAGCGGCGGTACCCGAGCTCCCGTCTCACCTCGGCTGCGACGTGGTCACCCCACTCGTCCGAGTGGCGACCGTGGCGCGCGGGCGAAAACGGGGTGTGACTCGTCCACGTCCGAGCAGGACCGACGAGCTCGGGCGCGGCGGCGTTGATGGCGCCGATCGCCTCGAGCCCCAGGCGGCACGGACGGAGGTCTTTCACGAATGAACGCCCTCGAAGGGCTGTGAGACGTGCCGCCGCTTCGACGTCCCTCAGGTCCAGGCCGCCCGGAGCCCAGATCAGGGCGGTATCCAGCAGCCGGTCGCCATCGAGGTCCAGCGCCAGGTAGTGAGCATGCTGATGGTCGCGCAGCGGCCGGGCGTCCGCGGTCTTCCCGACGAGCGTCGCGGATGCCCCACCGTCGAAGCGCGCGCCGTATGAACTCATCGTCGCCTCGCGCAGCGCATCGGCCATCGAGACAGCGGCATGGATAGAGGGCTGCGCGTTCGCCACGACTGCCCAGCGAACCGCGGTCGGAGGGTTATGGCGCCGGCGGGCCTGCCGCGCCCTGGGTTCGGAAGGTTCCGGTGGTGTGTATTCGACCCAGTTCGCCCCGGGTGGGTCGAGGTGGCCACCCCTGCGGACATCAGTTGTGCGAGCGGTGAGCGCAGCGAGATCGAGCGGGCACGTGGGCACGAGGAGCCGGACTGGCGCGTCTGCGGGGACCACATCGTCGACCGGCGCGCAGCGAACGCCCTCGATCCTTTCACCAGGGTCGGCGACGCGCGCCGTGCACACGGACTCGGCCCGCCCGAGGTAGGGCAGCATCGCCGAGAGCTCCACGAGCGCCTCGTGCCGATCCTCTTCCAGGTCGACGTCCCACGTGATGCCAATCGACGCGTCACGCTCGGTCACGACGAACGCGTCGATCACCTTGTCGGTGGCGCCGGAGAGCCCGAGCTTGTGCGCGGCGTCGGGCATGTAGTGCCGGGTGTGGGCTTCGGTGAATGATGGCAACGTGTAGACCGGTGGTCCCGAGAGGTCATCGAGAAGACCGTGGACGGTCAGCTCGTCGAGATGCGGCACCCGTGTCTTCCATGTCGCGAATAGAGCGCGGAGCACCCGCCAGGGCGACGGCGGCCAGTCGATCGCACCCTCGTTGACGTTCCCGGCCCATGGCGTCCCGTGGTACATCCCCCACGGGAGGGTCACCACCAGGGTCGTGGTCACGACTTCGCCTTCTTCGGGCTCCACACAACCTCGATCGGCTCGCCACCGTCGAGCAACTCGCGGCACTCACCGACGAGCTGGCGGACCTCGGCGTCGATCACGTCGAGCGGAGGTAGCGGTTCGCCGGCACGGTCGACAATCTCGTCTTCGAGCGGAACGAGGTCGCACGCCGTCCGCAGACGGAGCCCGCCGTCGAGGAGCGATCTCATCTCCCATCGCGCGATCGCGGCGAGGAGATCGGTTGCGGGCTCGGGAAGTCGGTAACTGCCGAGCTGACCGAGGTCGAGGCTGAACGATGCGATGATCCGATCAGCGGTCCACTCGGTGCGGTGGAACGGCACCGAGCCGTAGCCCTCACTCGTCCCGCCCTCCCCCTCGGCGAGCTTGTGGCGAACGTGATCTCTCTTGACGCCGCCGCTGTCTGCCCGGCGAACATCGATCGCCTCCACGAAAGCCGTCAGTGCGCGTAACACCTTGGGTTGCCCCGGCCACACGGTGGCTGGCTCGGCAAAGAACACGCCGTGCACGAGCGCGAACGGATCCATCTTCAGCACCGCGAGCGCTATCTCGCTCGGCTCCAGGGGACGGTCGTCGTGCAGCTGCAAACGGTCTCGGATGACCGTCCTCATCGCGACCCCGTCCAGTTCGGAGTCCTTCACGAACGCGGACGCGACCCGATGGGCTTCGATGCGGCTCGACGTAAGAAACGCTCCGTCGTCAACGTGGACGACGCGCAGATACGGAAGTCCTCGGAAGGTATCGACCGGTTCGTCTGCACCCGGGGGCCAGGCCGTTCGTTCGAGGTGGTTCGCCATCGACTGCGGGGACTCGACGAGCAGCGCCTTGACCCAGTCGCGATCGCCGCCGCCGTTCCGCACGGGCCGGTCGAAGAGCGCAGCCCCCAGGTCGGGAAACCCGGCTGGCTGGAAGCGCTCGCCGGAGATTGGCTCGAGATCGATGTCGAACAGTTGCCGGTGTGGATGGATCCGAGACGCCATGTGGTGCTCCTAATCTGTAATTGCAGAGGGTTGGGAAAGCGGCTCGTCGGGGGACGTCACGCTCACGCGATCGAGGAGCCAGCGCCCTACGAAGCCGGAGATCGGGATGAGCAACGCGGCCGCCAGACGCTCGGGCGAAACGGTTGCCGACATCGCTTCGCGCGCATCGGCGGTCAGCCCGACGATGGCTGTCCTGCGCGCGATGCGCAACCGGAGCACGGCGTCGTCGAGGACCTCGACGACTCGACCGGCAAGGAGGAGCGGCACCCAGCTGGCTCCCGGCCGCAGCGGTGGCCCGGCGCCGGCGCCCGCGGATTGGAAGAACGGAACCAGCAGTTGCCAGGCGGGAGGAGCCGACCAGTCGAATCCGGGCGAGTCGGCGTTCCAGGAGCTCACGTCGGGCTGCTCGTGCCAGTCGAGCAGCAGGCAAGCGCCCAGCAGTTCCTCGAGACGGGCGTCGTCGACGCGTCGTTCGAGATACGCGACGGTGTCCTCCATGGGGACCGGGCAGCTGTAGCGGAACGCTATGTCGACCCCGCGCTGGCCCTCCTCCCCATCGCCCTCTCGGGTCGGCGAGCCCAGGGAGAACGCGTCGACCCCTCGGGCCCAGAGCACCTCGCCGAGGACATAGGCCAGCGGCCGGGTGCCGATCCCTGGGACGCGACTGTCGGCCTCGGCCCATTCGAGACGCCGCGCCCTTCCGAGCTGCACTGGCCGCAAGTAGTAGGTGATCGCACGCGAGCGAGCCGAGTCCGGCCCGACCGTTCCTCCGCGCTTCGGATCCCGTTGGCTCGCGATCGCGGCCGCAAGCCGCAGCTCGGGAGATCCGTCGTCGAGGAGAGGCAGCCATTCTTCGGCTGACAACGGGGTCACGGGAGCGCGGACGCGGTCCCGGCGCAAGTTGCCCGACCGGCTGACTGCGCGCTCGAGCTCGGCCAGAGCGCTCAACGTTGTTTGAAGCGCCACCGCGCCTCCGCGAACCGCAACCTCCCACATCGCCGTATCGACCGCTCTGAGCTTCGCCGCTACACCGTGCGGCAGACTTCGCGCGCCGCGAATCCCATTCAGCCACGGATCGAACGCGCCCAGGATCGGCGCTTCGCGGTGGCTGCGCACGAGGACGCGGCCAGTCGGGACGGCCAGCATGTTCTGCCCATGCCGCTCGACGAACGAATGACGTGCGAAGGCTGTGATCCCACGGTCGACGGCGAGGCTGCCAACCGCACGGGCGAAATCGAGACCGGTGCGCGCTTGCCGACCCCGCCACTCGGCGCGCCCTTCACCCGCGAGCCGCTCCAACTCGCCAGCAGTCGCGGGTCGGATCCACAGAGGCGTCCACAGCTCACCGCGTGCCTTTTCATCGGCCGCGCTGGACAGATAGCCAACTTGGGTCGCGTCCACCGTGAACGGGATCGACGCTTTCCCGGGAAGGTCGGCGCCGAGGCGGCGCGCCGCGCCGCTGGAGAAGAGCAGTGAGCCTTCGAGCAGCAGGACGTAGTCCCACGGGTTGAGGAGCGAACCCGCGTCACCGAGCGGCGAGGAGTTGGCCCCACCAGCCGCCCCAGGATCGAACTGTCCGATCGCCGCCTTGATGAGCTTGGGCGTCCCGGAATCGAGGAGCGAACGATGCAGCCACTGCTCGCTCTGTCGCCGTTGTCGGTTCGGGTGTCTGGAATCGATGCACAACACCTGAGCTACTCGCTGCATGAAGTTGTTCGAGAACTCCAGTCGACCCACGTTCCCGCCGGTGCCCAGAAGAGGGGGGAAAGCACGTGAGCTCGCGGTCAGAACGACCGTGGCATCGAGCCAGGAGACAGCCGCGTCGGGAAGGGTGGAGCGACACCGTTCGACCTGCTCTTCCTTGCTGAGGTCATCCCAACCCGCCTCAGCTACCAGCGACCGAGCTGCCGTGATCGCCTCGCGATAAGCAGCGACGCGCGGATCGCTTGACGCCTCGAGCGCGGCGATCCCAGCTTGCTGGTCCTTGGGCCCGAACCCACTTCCGCCGTTCCAGGGCGCGACCAGTGGCGTCGGTCGGTACTCGTCGAGGAAGAATGCCAACAGCGCGTCGCGATCGAGCTCGGTCCCGAGTACGAACGTCTCGCCCTCCCAGTGGCCGGTCGCGTCTGGATCCACCTGCTCGCCGAGGAGTCGCAGCACGCCGAGCGCCTTCAGGTACGAGCCCAGTGGCTCGGGTCGACACCCGCGCAGGTGATGGACGTTCATTGCGCGCCTCCGGGTGACCGGCTTGCTCGCCAGTCCGCGAGACGGACGAGCGCTTCGAGGAAGGCGAGGCGAAAGACACCGAGATCGGTGCGGTCGCGTAGAGCGAGCGCACGCCGTCCCCACGAGAGTCGGCCATCTGGTGCGTCCCCCAGCTCCATGACCGAGAGGTCGAGTACCGATTCGGGAACACGCACGCCGGGCACGTCGACGGCTGGGAGCGTCTCACCGTCGAAGATCCCGAGAGCGACCCGCCCGGCATCGATCGTGTCGTGCCGCGCTTCGTTCGGTAGGGAACGAATGCCGAGACGGACCCGGCCGTGATGGGCGGCGACAAGGTAGACGGCAAGATCGGGCTCTTCGAGCTCGCCGAGACAGACCCTCCCCTCGTCGAGCAACGCGAGTGCGGACGCGAGCTCGTGGCGGAAGTAGCGGCGCGCGTGGCGTGCCCGAACGGAGCCTCCAGACTTCGCCCACGGCTGCCCTTGCTCGGCTCGGAGGGATTCGGCGTCGTCCGAGCACGTGCGCATCAACGTGTCCTGGAAGACCGGGTGCACCTTGCCGATGTCGTGCAGGCGCGCCGCCGTGACCGCTGCATCGAGGTGGCCAGGAGCCAGCCCGTCCAGATGCAATGCGTCGAGCAGCGCCCGCGCTTCGGCTTCGGTATCAGCCAGATGCTCGCGGAGCGCGACCCACTGTCCACGAGCGAAGGTCGCCGGGTCGGCATCGATGGCTTCGCAGGTCTCGGCGATGGCGACGGGCTCGTCGGGCGTGACTGTCGTGACCTGGACCGGCGACTTCGGTTCCCAGCCGGTCTCGGGCGTGTAGCCGCCGTCTTGCGCCCGCATCACGAGCATCATTCCTGCACGCAGGTCGTTACGACGCACAGGCACCCACGCCCCATCGAGGTGGTCGAATCGCCAGGCGGCGCGGCGGATCAGGGCGTCCCGCACCGCACCGATGGGCACCGCGCAGAGCTCGTCACGCGTCGGTGAAGCGGACTCGACCTCACTCGACGCGGGTCCTCCCGCGTCCACCGACCGCCAGGCGACGAGCACGTCGATGTCGTCGCCGTCGCGGATGAAACGACTGACATCGAGGTCGTTGCCGCTCAGGTCCGGCGTCGTGTCGAACAGGCCCACAAGATCGCGCCGGCGCAACACCGGGTGGACGGCCGAACGAACCGTCACGTCGAGCGCACCCAGCTCTGGGGAGGTCGTCTCCCGTCCTTCGAGCCCGGTGAGCGCGTCGGCCGTCGCCCGCACGTCGTCCTTCTCGTAGGGCTCCGGGTGCGGCGGATCGACCCAGAAGAGCGTGGCCCCGCTGGCCTGGCCGTCGCGGTTGCAGCGGCCGGCACGCTGGACAATGGAAGGCCACGGTGCAACCTCGGTGCACAGCAGGGTCGCCGATATGTCGACTCCGGCCTCGACGACCTGGGTCGACACGACGATGCGACCAGGGCCGGCGGGGTCGATCGGTGCCAACGCCTCGCGAACTCGGTCACGTCGGTCGATGGGGCGAAATCGGGAATGGAGGAGGACGACCTCCGCACCGGTGGAGCCAAGGACGCTCGCGTGCAGGTCGCGTGCACGGTCGACGGTGTTCAGAACTGCGAGCGTGAGGGTCCCGGCCTCGTGGCGCTCGACCAGGGCCGCTGCGATCTCCTTCGAGTACCTCTTCGGCTCGACACGAAGCTGCTCGACGCGCTTCGTCGCGGTGAGCCTCCGTCCGAGGGCGCCCGCACGGTCATCCTCGGTGAGCGCGAAGTCACTTCCGACCTCGGGGAGATCGACCGTGGCCAGAGCCGCTTCGTCGACGGTCGCCGACATCCACATGGAGGCGCAGGAGGAGGCGGTGCCCAGCTTGCGGCGCAGACCTTCGAGCTGACGCGACGTGGGCAGCCCGGGCCCCATGAGCTGGATCTCGTCGAAGACCCACTGGCAGCCGTTGTGGAACAGCCCGAAGTCGATCGGCCACGCGAAGCGGCTCTCTCCATAACCCCGGTTCAGGGCGCGGGACAGGAGCATGTCGAGCGTTCCGACGAAGATCGCTTCTCGCTCGGGTAGGAGGCGCCAAGCGGAGTCGATCCGGCCCTCTCCGCCCATCACGACATGGACCCCGACCTCATCCGTGAGCCCAAGGCGGTCAACCCACGAGCGGATCGCCCCCGCGGTTTGCTCGACGAGCACCCGCATCGGCAGGACGAACACGAGCCAGTGAGGCGTCGAGGACCGGACAGCCTCGTCCGGATGAAAACGGCGCCGCCACAGCCAAGGAAGGGTTGCGGCGAGGGTCTTGCCGGCACCCGTTGGCGCTTTCAGTAGGTCAGGGAGCCCGTCGCGTGCGATTCGGCACTGGTACTCGTACGGATCGTGGCCGGCTGCCGCGCTGACCAGGCCCTCGAACGACTCAATGTGCTCCAACCGGATGCCTCCCGCCCGACCCGCTGCCATGGTCGCGCCTTGCGAGTCCGCATGATGGGTGACAACTTCACCGGCCCGGCCGGTTGCCTACGGAGTGCTTACACGATCGGTGGGACAGTTTCACGCGAGCCACCCTGTCGCAGTCGAGCGCCTCCCCGAGAGCCCCGAGCGTGCACGGCGAACCTCACGTTCGACCGTCGGCGCTCGCGTCGGACAAGCTCCGGAGATGGCATGCGCGGCAGCCGTTCTGACCCTGTGAAGAGCGCGCCCGTCGCGACCGCGGCCGAGGCCGTGTTCGTTCCCGACCCGCTCCCCCGCGGGTCGTGCCTCGCGCTGTGGCGCCCCGACGCCGTGCCCACGCCGCCCGACGGGCTGCCGTCGCACACCGGGGAGATCGAGCTGGTGCTGCCCTCGAGCCGGTCGGTGCGCCGCCGCCGGGTCCGAGCCCGCCTGGTTCGCATCGGCGACGTCCTCGCGTGGCTGACCGGCCTCGGCCCCGGTGACGAACCGTCGGTGTCACTGGCCGCGTGGGTGGTCGCGACCCGGCTCGGCGTTGACGCCGTTGCGCGGGGTCGCCTCTTCCCTGCCGTCACCGAAGACGGCTACGACACCTGGCGGGTGGGACCGCTCGACCCGGTCGACGAAGCCCGGCTCGGCGCGCTGACGGAGCGCTTCCCGCCGACGGCGCACTCACTTGCGGTGCCGGGCACGGGGCCGGCACGGATCTCCGACCCCGCCGTGCTGGTGCGTGCGTGCTGGGACGCGATCGCGGATGCGCTCGTGCGCACCTCGGCCGCGACCGCCACCGTGGGATCCCCCCCATGGGCCGCCCGTCAGCCCACCCGCGTCGCCGAGCTCGCGGGCTGGCTCGAGCAGTGCACCACCAGCGACGGCGACGGGGCGCGTCCGGGTCTCCGGCTGGAACTGGGCGACGACGCCGCCACGGCACGCGCGGTGCTCCAGTTGCGAAGCCGTGTCGACCCGTCGCTGGTGATCGACGCGGCCGAACTCTGGAACGCACCCGCCGCAGTGCTCCAGCGGCTGGGTGACGAGGCCGAGACCGAGCTTCTCCTCGCGCTGCGGCGCGCCGCCCGCGCCTGGCCGCCGGCCGGGCGCCTCCTCGACGACGCTCGCCCGTCACTGCTGGACCTCGACGAGGACGACACCGCCGAGCTGCTCGGACCGGCGTCCGAAGCGCTCGCCGCCGCCGGCTTCGAGGTGCTGTGGCCGGCGCAGCTCACGCATCCGTCGCTGGAGCTGCGGGCCGTTGTGCAGACCCCGGCGCCTGCCGCAGTCACCGAGGCTGGCCTGTCCCTCGATCGGCTCTGCGAGTGCTCCTGGGAGGCGTTCCTCGACGGGCAGGCGCTCACCGCCGCCGAGCTCGACGAGCTCGCCGAGGCGAAGCGGCCTCTCGTGCGCCTGCGCGGCCGGTGGGTCGTCGCCGACCCCACGCTGCTCGAGCGGCTGCGCCGCGGGGCCGGGCGGGTGCGGGCCGCCGACGCGCTGGCGGGCGCGCTCGCCGGCACCTTGCGCGTCGACGGCACGGAGGTGGCGGTGTCGGTCGACGGTGCCCTAGCCGGGCTGGCCGATCGGCTCCGTCACCTCGACGGAGCCCGCGAGCTCCCGGAACCGGCCTCGCTGGAGGCCACACTTCGGCCGTACCAGCGCCGCGGTCTCGCGTGGCTCGTCGAGATGTGCGAGCTCGGCCTCGGCGGCTGCCTCGCCGACGACATGGGCCTGGGCAAGACCATCCAGCTCATCGCCCTGCACCTGCACCGCCATGCCGCCGACCCCGCGGCCGGGCCGACGCTCGTCGTCTGCCCGACCTCGCTGCTCGGCAACTGGGAGCGGGAGGTGGCGCGCTTCGCGCCGTCGGTGCCGGTGCGCCGCTTTCACGGTGGCGGCCGTCACCTCGACGACATGTCCGCCGACGAGGTGGTGCTCGCGAGCTACGGCGTGGTGCGACGCGACCGGGCGGAGCTCGCCGCGGTGGGCTGGGGAGTCGTCGTCGCCGACGAGGCCCAGCACGTAAAGAACCCCCTGTCGCGTGCCGCCCGCGAGTTGCGCGCCATTCCGACGCCGGCGCGTCTCGCGCTCACCGGCACTCCGGTCGAGAACCGGCTCACCGATCTGTGGGCGCTGCTCGACTGGACCACCCCGGGGCTGCTCGGCCCGCTGGCGACGTTTCGGCGCAACGTCGCGATCCCGGTCGAGCGCGACCGAGATCCCGCGGCGACCGAGCACCTCGCGCGGCTCGTCCGCCCGTTCCTGCTCCGGCGGCGCAAGGACGACCCCGCGATCACGCCCGAGCTGCCCCCCAAGACCGAGACCGACGTCGTGGTGTCGCTCACCCCCGAGCAGGTCACGCTGTACGAGGCGGTCGTGCGCGAGACCCTTGCGAAGATCGCGGAAGCGGAGGGCATCGAGCGTCGCGGGCTCGTGCTCCAACTGCTCACCGCGTTGAAGCAGATCACGAACCACCCGGCGCAGTACCTCGGCCAGACCGGACCGCTGACCGGGCGCTCCGGCAAGGTCGACGCGTTCGACGAGCTGGTCGACGCGATCGTCGCTGCCGGCGACGGCGCGCTCGTATTCACGCAGTATGTCGTGATGGGCCGTCTCCTGGAGGCGCACCTCGCGAGTCGTGCCATTCCGACACGGTTTCTCCACGGCCGCGTGCGCGCCAGTCGACGGTCGGAGATGGTCGAGGAGTTCCAGGCCGGCGCCGTTCCCGTGTTCCTCCTCTCGCTGAAGGCCGGCGGTGTCGGGCTCAACCTCACCCGCGCCACCCACGTCATCCACTACGACCGGTGGTGGAACCCGGCGGTGGAGGATCAAGCCACTGATCGCGCGTATCGAATCGGTCAGGAGCGACCGGTCCAGGTGCACCGACTCATCTCCGAAGGCACCGTCGAGGACCGCATCTCCGCGCTGCTCGCCACCAAGCGCGACCTCGCCGACGCGGTGGTGGGAGCCGGCGAGGGCTGGATCGGTGAGCTGAGCGACGGCGAGCTCGCCGCGCTGGTCACGCTCGGGCCGCAGGAGCGAGAGGCATGACCCGCCGCCGGTTCGGTGCGACCTGGTGGGGTCGGGCCTGGATCGACGCGCTCGAGCACCGCGCCCGGCTCGATCCCAACCGGCTGCCCCGGGGGCGTACGTACGCTCGGCACGGCTACGTGGGCGACCTGTCGATCGAGCCGGGGCTGGTGAGCGCGCCGGTGCAGGGCAGGCGGGCGACGCCATACCGCGTCCGCGTGCGGGTGCGGCGCTTCGACGACGCCGAGTGGGGCGCCCTGCTCGATGCCATCGCATCCCGGGCCGCGCACGCCGCCGCGCTGCTCGATGGCGAGCTCCCGCCCGAGACCCTCGACGACGCGGCCCACGCCGGGATCGACCTCCTCCCCGGCCCGGGTGAGCTGGGGCCGAGCTGCACGTGCCCCGACTGGGCGGACCCGTGCAAGCACGCGGCGGCGGTCTGCTACCTCGTCGCCGACGAGCTCGACGGCGACCCGTTCGCGCTCCTACATCTGCGGGGCCGCACCCGAGAGGCGGCGCTTGCCGGGCTCCGGGCCCGGCGGGCTGCTCCCGCTGGTGCGCGCGGGGCGCGGCGCGTCTCGGTCGCTCCCCGCTCGGTCGTGGCGCGAGACGCGTACGCGCGGGCGCCGGTCGACGTGACCGAGCTCTTCGAACTCGGCGCCGCGGCGCGCCCGGCCCATCCCGGACACCCCGCGCCGCTGCCCGTCGACCCGCCGCCGGACAGCGGCATCCGCGCCGGCGACCTCATCGAGCTCGCGGCCGACGCCGCCGCCCGAGCCTTCGCGCTCGTGACCGGTGACGGCGACGGCGATCTCGGCCTTGACGCAGACCAGGACCTGGCCCGGCGCGCCGCCGCGGTCCTCGGCACGCCCGCGTTCGACGCGCTGGCCCGGCGGGCGGGGGTGCCGGGCCGGCGACTCGCGAGCGACGCGATCGCCTGGGCCCACGGCGCTCGCGAGGGCCTGGACGTGCTGCACACGACGTGGGACCCGGTGTTGGACGCGCTCGACGAGGCCCGCGACGCGCTCGCCGCGCTCGGGCTCGTGACCCGTCGCCGCCAGAACCGGATCTCGAGCGCCGACGTGCAGCTCCGCCTCGGGCGCAGCGGCCTCTGGTATCGCTTCGACCGTCACGCCGGCACCTGGGATCTCACCCGCGCACCAAGTGCCGATCCCGCCGAGCTCCTGGCCGCGACTGCCTGATCACGGGCGCGCTCTCAGCCTCCCGGTCGACCCGACCCCACCAGACTCGAACCCTGTCGACGCCCCATGTCCGATTCGCCGGGACTGTCGCCCGCCGCAAGCGCGCCGACCTACCGTGGAGACGTGACAGCACTGGACCAGCGCAACTGGCTGTTCCCGCCCCGCACCGGAACCATGCGTGGCATCGACCTCTCGGCGCTCGATCCTGCGGACGAGGACGACCGACGCCTCCTGATCGAGGCCGAGCACCCCGAGCTGCGGAGCGCCCTCGATCGCGGTGCCCACGAGATCACTCTCCGCGGGCAAGTGGTCAACCCACAACTCCATCTGGCGATGCACGAGGTCGTCGCCAACCAGGTCTGGGACGACGACCCGCCGCAGGTCTGGATTGCGGCCCAGCGGTTGCTCGCTGCCGGGTACGACCGCCACGACATCCTCCACATGCTGGCCTCTGCGGTCTCCGGCGAGGTGTGGTCGACGCTGCACGAAGGCGAACCGCACGACCGGGACCGCTACCTCACGGCACTCGACGCGCTACCCGGGTCCTCGTTCGCAGCGCCCGAGTCACCGCGTCCCAACCGACACCAACGACGCCAACTGCGGCAGCATCACTGAGGGGACGAGCCGGCACCGGCCGATCTCGCTCGCTACAGGGAAACGCTGGTCAGATCGATCGAGAGCGCATCGCGCCGGCCGATACTTCGTTCATCTACACCTACGACTTCGGGGACGACTGGGAGCACGTGATCACGGTCGAGTCGATCGATCCCGTCGAGGCCGGAGCCCATTACCCGCGGTGCATCGCCGGTCGCCGCGCTGGCCCGCCCCGAGGATTGTGGCGGCTACCCCGGGTACTACGACTTGGTCGAAGCCATGGCCGACACTGCGCACCCCCGTGACGACGAGCTGCGAGAGTGGGTGGGAGGCGAGTTCGATCCAGCCGCCGTCGATGCTGATCAGATCAGCGCCGCGTCCCGCGTCGGGCAGGACGCACAGCGACGATAGACGTTCGGCTTCACTCGCGGTCGATCGGGAGCGCCCGCACGCGCACCCGACCGGGCTCGATGATGACCATCGCTCCCGCGTCGAGAGCCGTTGCCACCTCGTCGAGGTTGTCGAGGAGCAGCCGGATGCGCGTGGCCGGTCGTCGACCCTCACGGCGGAAGAGAATCAGGCTCGGGAACTCGAATCCGCCCAGCGCGAGGAGCTCACTGAAATCGGTGTCAGCAGTGACGAGCACGCGTCGCTCTTCGAGCGCTCGGGACAGGACACGTTCGTCGTCGGCCCCCGCGAGCTGGAGATCGGTGGCATGGGCAGCCTCGTGGCCGGCGTCCCGCAGCGCCTCGGCCACGCCAGCCGAGACGCTCTCGTCGACGAGGAACCTCACGCCGTCTCGCGGACCGGGAGCTCCCTCTCACTCACAGCGGCGGCCGCATAATGCAGCGCCTCACGGATATCTTCGACCTTCAGTTGCGGATAGCCGGCGAGGATCTCGTCCGTCGTCATGCCCTCTGCGATCATGCCGACGACGGTGGCGACGGGGATCCGCGTGCCGGCGATGCAGGGAACGCCCGCCATGATCTTCGGGTCGGCCGAGATCCGCTCAAACCTCACAGCACCAGCGTATGCCCTCGCCTCGAAGTCACAGAGCGAGTTCCGCAGCTCCCCACCAGCTGCAATGGAGGCAGCGCTGATCGGCGCGGCGAACCGCCACTCTGTACCCGAAATCGCAGCATGAACTTGCATCATCCGATGAGACCCGCAGCAGGTGCTACTCCGACAGCTCGTCGATGACGGTGTGGACGCTGGCTTCCAGGCGAGGCAGCTGCTCGACCGCGTCCCAGACTCGGTCGACGACGATCCGGTCGTACGCATGCAGGATGAGATTGCTGAACGCGACGATCCGAGCCCAAGGAATTTCCGGATGACGTGTTTGCAGCCCCGTAGACACACGGTTGGCGGCCTCGCCGATGATCGCAAGGGAATAGAGCACCGAGCGAAGCATCGGCGGGTTGTCCAGGCTCGAACGCCCGTCAGCGGTATCCGATCGGACGTTGCCGATGGAACGCAGCATGTCCTCGAGTGCAGCGCTGTCCGCCGCGGGACCCTTCGCAGGACGACCGCGTCCTCGCGGACTCGGCGGCTGAACTGATCGTCGTTGAGGGCCGCGGCCTCGACGACATTCACTGGGCATCCGAGCAGATCCTCAAGCTCGAGGACCACGCCCGTCAGATCCCAGATGCTGCGGTCGTCCTCCATGTCGATAAGGAGGTCCACGTCGCGGTTCTCGTCCTGTTCTCCACGGGCAACCGAGCCGAACACCCGCACGTGGGTCGCGCCATTGCGAGCGCACACGGCGAGGATCTCGTCGCGGCGCTGAAGCAGCTCTCCCAACGAGGGAGCGGCGGTACGAGGGCGGGTCCCGTCGATCAGGTCTCTCATCGCTCACCATCTTTGCCCCACTGACTGCGACGGTCGTGGAGTTTCACAGCCGATCGCCCGGGTTCAGGCGGCGATGGGCGTGTCGGGCGCGTTCGTCGACGGTCGACGCGGCGTAGCGGGCGAGCATGTCGCGGCTGCGCCAGCCGGCCAAGCGCATGAGGTCCCCCTCGGTGCCGGCGGCGGCGAGCCACTGGTGGGCGAAGGTGTGGCGCAGCTGGTGCGGTGGACCTTGCCGATCCCGGCGCGCTCGCCCCGGCGGCGCACCATCGTCGCCACGCCGGATTCGTTGAGCGCTCCGCGGCGCGCCGGCCACAGCTGCGGCCACTCGGCCCGCGCGTGTCGCGAGCGGGCCCGCGGGCAGCGGTCGACGACGAGGCCGGTCTTCTGCCCGAAGGGACAGGCGCGCTGGCGCTGACGACGGCGACGTCCTGGTCCAAGTCGAGGTCGTCGACCCGCAGGCCGAGGAGCTCGGCCCGGCGCATGCCAGTGTCGACGAAGAACCGGATGATCGCCTCGTCGCGCACGTCCTCGAAAGCTCGGCTCCTGCACGTCGCCAGCAGCGCCTTGAGGTCGTCCTCGCTGAGCACGTCGACGGGCTGGTCGGGCACCTGGGGGCATCTTGCGCATCGGCGACTCGGGGATCTCGCCCTCGTCGGCGAGAAACTTGAAGAACTGCTGGAGCGCCCGGAACCGGTCGAAACCGTCGCCAGCGCCCGGCCCGCCTCTTGGAGGCTCACGAGGTCGGCCTCCACGTGCTCCCGGCGCAGCCCGACGGCGGTCGTGGGCATGCCGGGCCCGTCGAGGAACTGGCAGAGCTGGTCCACCGCCTCGAGGTACGTCTTGATCGTCTGAGGCGAGCGGTTGGCCGCCCGCAGATGCCGCTCGAAGGAGCGCACCAAACCGGGCAGCTCGCCTATATTGGTCCTGGTCACAGGCATGGCATCGAGGTGTGCCGCTGGACTCGGATCCAAACGAAAGACCAGGTCAGACGCCATGTCTGCACCGGGGAGTGGCGCAGCCCGGTAGCGCACCTGCTTTGGGGCTCACTGACGCTGAGCGCTGTGCTCGCATGCGCGCTGACCTGCGCATTCGGTGCGCAGGCGTGAGCGAAAGTCGCCGAGTTATCTGCGCCCGAATCGGGTTCGCGATCCGTGTCGGGCGCGTCCGTCTCGCGCTCGCGTAGGTTGGGCGCGATGGCCGAGCACTCCCCGACCGTGCACCGCCTGAAGATCACGCTGCGCGACATCCGGCCGCCGATCTGGCGGCGATTGCTCGTACCGAGCGAGACATCGCTGTACGAGCTCCACGGTCACATCCAGACCGCGTTCGGATGGTGGGACTGCCATC
>JBQTGU010000007.1:0-6616 GCA_052390575.1 Actinomycetota bacterium
AACGAGCTCGACGGCACCGACGTCATTCTGTCCTCGGGCGATCCGGTCGAAGCCGTGCTCGCGAGCACCGCCATCCCCGGCGTCTTCCCGCCGATCGAACGCGACGGGCTGATCCTCGTCGACGGTGGCATCACCAACAATGCCCCCATCTCGCACGCCGCCACGTTGGGCTGCGACCACGTCGTCGTGCTTCCCACCGGCTACAGCTGCTCCCTGCAACGGCCCCCGGCGACACCCCTAGCCCACGTGCTGCACGCACTCACGCTCCTCGTCCAGCAACGCCTCGCGCTCGATATCGCGTACTACGCCGAGCGGCTCGACCTCTGTGTTGTACCGCCGCTGTGTCCGCTGTCGATCTCGCCGGCCGACTTCCGCTACTCCGGAGGCCTGATCGACCGTGCCCGCCGCACTGCCGGCGAATGGCTCGACCACCGCGACACACAACCCGCCCACGAGCAGTGCATGGCGACCGAGCCGCATCACATCGACGCTTCGTATCCCATTCCCGTCGCGGTCAGCGCCGCGGCCCACTGAACGGAGCACCCATGAGTGACAACCGGACCATGGTCATCGTCGGAGCGAGCCTGGCTGGTGGCCGCGCCGCCGAGGCCCTCCGCGACGAAGGCTTCGAGGGGGGCATCGTGCTCGTCGGCGCCGAAGCCGAACGACCCTACGAGCGCCCGCCCCTCTCGAAGGCCTACCTCCAGGGCAAAGTCGAACGCGACGCCGCCTACCTCCATCCCGCCGACTACTACGACGACCACGACATCGAGCTGCGCACCGCCATCCGCGCTACCGCGGTGGAGCCCCAGGACTCGGTTGTCGTCCTCGAGAACGGGGAGCGCCTCGCCTACGACCGGCTGCTGCTCGCGACCGGCTCCGAGCCCCGCGCCCTCGACGTCCCCGGCGCCACGCTCCCCGGCATCCATCTCCTGCGAACGCTCGCCGATGCCGACAGGCTCCGTAACGCGCTCGCCACCGCCCACGCCGTCGTGGTTATCGGATCCGGTTGGATCGGCGCCGAGGTCGCCGCGTCGGCCCGAACCCTCGGCAAAGACGTCACTCTCGTCGGACGCGAGGCCGCCCCGCTCGCCCGGGTCCTCGGGCCCGAAGTCGGTGCGATCTATCGCGAGCTCCATGCCGACCACGGCGTGCAGCTCGTGACCAACACCGAAGTCGACTCGATTCGAGGCGACGACATCGTCGAAGCCGTCCGCACCACCGACGGTCGAACCGTCGAGGCGGATCTCGTCGTCGTCGGCGTCGGCGCCACCCCGCGCCTCGAGCTCGCCCGCGGAGCCGGGCTCGCCATCGACGGTGGTGTCGTCACCGACGACGAACTGCGAACCAGCGTGGAGTCGATCTACGCCGCCGGCGACATCGCCGCCGCCTGGCACCCCTTCTTCCACGCCCGCCTCCGGGTCGAGCACTGGGCCAACGCCGCCCACCAGGGCCGGCTGGCCGCCCGCAACATGCTCGGCGCCGGCGATTCCTACGACCGCATCCCCTACTTCTTCTCCGACCAGTTCGACCTCGGCATGGAGTACTCCGGATACGCCCCCGAATGGGACCAGGTCGTATTCCGCGGCGACACCGCCGAACGCGAATTCGTCGCGTTCTGGCTACAGAACGGTCGCGTCGTCGCAGGCATGAACGCCAACATCTGGGATCTCGCCGAACCGATCCAAGACCTCATCCGCAGCCGCCAACCGGTCGACCCAGAACGGCTCGCCTACCCCGACATCCCCATCGCCGACCTCCACCGCGAGGCCCTGCCCCGGTGAACCTCGACCGGACGGCCCCAAGCCCAGCACCCCACGACGATGAACAGAGAACCAAGATGAAGCACATTCTCGTCGGCGTCGACGGATCCGACGCGGCCGAGGCCGCCCTCGCCTGGGCAGGCCGACTCGGCCGCCTCCTCGACGGAGAGGTCGTCGTAGCCACCGCGTTCCGGCCCGACCAGGCCGAAGTATCGCCCGAGCGCTACGAGGAGCTGCGAAGCGAAGCCGAGCACCGCCTGGCAGCCGACTGGTCCGAGCCACTAGCCGGCACCGGCGTGCACCACCGGCCGCTACTCGTGACCGGCGCCCCTGACCGCCTCCTCGATGTCGCCGAGGACGAGGACGTCGACCTCCTCGTCGTCGGGCCACGCGGTCACGGCAAGTTCGCCAGTCTGCATCTCGGAAGCGTGGCCCACTACCTCGCGCATCACACACGCCGGCCGTTGGCCATCGTGCCCGAGCCCGGTGCACCCGCAGGCATCGAACGCATCGTGGTGGGCGTGGACGGGTCCGACGGGAGCGACGCCGCGGTGCGCTGGTGCGCGGATCTCGCGAGTGCCGTGAACGCCGAAGTGTTGGCGGTGTACGCGTTCGAGCCGCTGGTCGAATGGGTACCCGAGACGGACCCGCGCAGCTGGCGCCAGGCCGCCGAGCGAAAGATCACGACCGAATGGGCCGCCCCGCTGCGCGCAGCAGGCGTCCCCGTACGTACCCGGATCATCACGGACATCCACCCCGTCGCCGCGCTCGCGGGCGTGATCGAAGACGAAGACGCCGACCTCGCCGTAGTCGGCACTCGCGGCGGCGGCGGGTTCGGCGGATTGCGCGTCGGGCGCGTGCCCATCCAGCTCGTTCACCACACCCAGAAGCCCGTGATCCTCGTTCCCGCACCTACCCTGGACGCCGAGGCGTCCAGCCGTACGTGAACACGTCGCGACACACGAGAGGAGTGAGCGGTGGCTGAGTTCGTCAAGGTGACAGACGCTGCGGCGATCGGCGAGGACCTGGCGGCCTTCAAGGTCAAAGGCGCGCGGATCGCCATCGCCAACGCGGCCGGAAGCTTCCATGCGTTCGACGACACCTGCACCCACCTCCAGTGCTCCCTTGCCGAGGGCACGCTCGAGGAGGCGGTCGTGACCTGTCGCTGCCACGGGAGCCAGTTCGACGTGACGACCGGTGCCGTGCTGCGAGGGCCGGCGCAGGAACCGGTGCGCAGTTACCCGGTCAGGGTGGAGAACGGCGCGCTCGAGGTCAAGATCTAAACCGAAGATCTGCGTAAGGCCGGTCAGTCCCGGAGGATCCAGAAGAGACGAGCGGTCTCGCCGAGCAGATTGCGCCAGCCCGCGACCGCCACGCGCGTGGCGAGCACGGCATCCCCGGCTCGCATGACCGGCATCGCCGCGCCCAGGTCGAGTTGGATGAGGCCCGAGGCCACGACGACTAGCTCGACGCCCTTGTGCGGGATGGGCGGTCCTCCATCTTCCCCGGGGCGCAGATGGATGAGGTAGGCGCGCAAGCCAGCCTGGGGATCGTCGAGCAGCGCGGTCTGGGGACTCGCAATCCCGGTTCGGTCCCGTCGGGCGAGGACGTAGTCAGCCTCGGGGTCGTGAGCGAGGAGATCGTCGATCGAGAGCTGCACCTGCTCCGACAACGTCACGAGCGTGTCGAGAGAGAGCCCTCGGCGCCCCGACTCCGCTTGCGACACGGCGCTGGGTGAGACCCCAGCGAGTCGAGCGAGCTCGGCCTGGGTGAGGTGGCGCCGCTCGCGCAGCCGGCGAAGCCCCTGGGCTAGACGGCCCAACGACCGCTCGCTGTGGAGACGCGGCGTGCCGTCCGGATCGCGCTCGATTCGTAGCAGCCGGCCCTGGGTGCCGGTCCTGTGCCCCTCGGCCTTGAGAACACGCAGCTGGCGGCCGGTGATCTCGAGTACGCACTGAGTGACCTTGCGCACTTGGTCGAGGAACGAGACCCCGAGCGCTTGGCGGGGTGCACGCCAGTAGGCGATGGCGCCCAGGTCGAAGAGTTGGGGACAGATCCGGCTGAAGAGCCCGAGTGCCCGCTTTGCTCCTAGCCGGCGGGCGAAGCTGTCGAGGCCCTCCACAACGACTAGCCCGGGAGCCGCGCGCGCCGACTCCACGAGGGTCTGCTCCAGGTGCAGGGGATCGGCGAAGGGCCGCTCCGGCCGGGCGTCCAGGACGGTGACGTGTGGTCCGAGTCGCTTCTCGACCTGGCGAGGTGTGTCGGTCGTGGTGACGTAGTGGCAGGGGACGCCTTGACGCACACCCTCTCCAACGAACGCGTCCTCGAAGGCGATCACCGTCTCGGCGTCGTCGCTCGCCCACACGACGTTGTCGCCGAGGATCAGCGAGCCGAGCAGGTCGTCGAGGTCCGCGACACCGCTGCTCACGCGACCCGCCGCGTCGGCTGTCTCCGCAAGCCCCCGCATGTAGCAATGCTAACGACAGGAGGGGTGTGGAAACAGCAAGTGGTTCAGTAGATGCAAGAGGCCCCGAAAACCCGTGAGGAGGGGAATGACATGTGGACCCTGCTGATCGCGCTGGGCGCACTTGTCTGGCTGACGACCGGTCCCGTCTTGGCTTGGAGGATGGGGCGACAGGGCTTCGACCCTGGCTCCTGGCTCGTGCTCGGGCTCGTTGTCGGGCCGCTGGCGATCCCCCTGGCGCTCATGGACACGCTGTGGTGGACGCCTCCACCTCCTCTTGTCGTAAGGCGGGCGCAACCTGGAGCCGGCGAGCTCGACGCTCTGGTCGTGGTGAGTCCCGCTGAGGAATGGCTCGCGCGCGCCCAGCAGGCAATCGACCAACTCGGCGCTGGTCTTCGCCGGCTTGCCGTCGTGTGCGTCTTGCCTGCAGCCGGTCCCCAACGCGACCAAGTCGAGGTAGCCGCAGCGTTGCGGCGCGACGCCGAGATACTCGCAAGCCCGACGATCGGACTCGCAGTTCTCTTCGGCCGCCCCGACGACGCCGTCCGTCGCTTCGCTGCGGCCGAGGGCTACGAAGTCGTTGTCGACCACTCCGACACCCCGGCATTTGGCTCCAACCTCGAACGCGCTGGCATTCGAGGAATCACTTATCGCGACCTGGAACGGATGGTGTTCTCGTCCCCTGACCTTGTCGCGATCGCCTAGTGCCGTCCCACCGCCGCCCCCTATTTGTACGTCGAGGAGGACAACGCCATGACAACTACTACTAGTGAGCCACGCAACCCGTCGGACGAATCCGCGGTTCCTTACGTGCTGCTCCCCCACCTGCGCGAGAGCCTCGAGGACCAGCACCGGCTCCTCCTGCAGCGCGCCGCGGAGTTTGTCGATGACATTGAGGTCCTCCGAACCCCGACAGCGACTCGTGGTCAGGGCGAGAGCGAACATGTCAACAGCGAGGTCGAACTCGGCATGACGGTCGGGTTGGCGGCGAACACACTCAGTCTCCTCGAAGACGTCGCGTTCGCACTGGCGAGAATGGACGACGGCACCTTCGGTGTGTGCGCAACCTGCAGCGCTCCCATCGGCGCTGAACGGCTGATGGCCGTGCCCCAGACGCGCTATTGCGTCGCATGTCAACAGCGTCGCGAGAGGAGGCGGTAACCGTGAAGGCAACAAGGGACGCAATTGTCGCGGTCGCTCGCGGCTCCGATCAGCCAGCGCAGCCGGACACGACCGACGCTGTTATTCAATACGCCATCGAACTCGGTACGAACCGACCAGACGTGAGGCCGGTGGCTGCCACGCTCGTGAGCTTCGCGCACTCCGACCATCATCTTCTTCGGGCCGCTCGAAGCGAGTTGACCGATCGATTGCACCAGCGAAGCGACAACCTCGATGCCACCCGCGGGCTGCGGGTAGTGGAGGAAGCGCTGAGGGCACTCCGCTACCCGTCGGCCGGTTGAACGCGGCGTTCCGACGAACGGCGCTCAGGCGCCCGGCCCCGCGTCCGGCGATCACCCGGTGATGCCCTACTCGATCGCTTCGGCGAGTACCTCGGCGATGTCCTGGACCTTGACGTCCTCGTCGCGCTGCTTCTCCTTCACGCCGTCGTCCATCATCACGTAGCAGAACGGGCACGCCACCGCGATCCGCTCGGCGCCGGTGGCCAGCGCCTCCTCCGTGCGCTCGATGTTCACCTTCTTGCCCGTGTGCTCCTCCATCCACATGCGGGCGCCGCCGGCGCCGCAGCACAGGCCCCGGGTGCCGTTGCGGGGCATCTCGACGACTTCGATGCCGCCGAGCGATCCGATGACCTTGCGGGGCGCGAGGTACACGTCGTTGTGGCGGCCGAGGTAGCAGGAATCGTGGTAGGTGACGCGCTCCTGGAGGCTGGCACCGTCGAGAGACAACTGCCCGCTCTCGATCAGCTGCATCAGGAACTGCGAGTGGTGGAGCACCTCGTAGTTGCCGCCGAGCTGGGGGTACTCGTTCTTGAGCGTGTTGAAGCAGTGGGGGCACTGGGTGATGATCTTCTTCACCCCGAGGCCGTCGAGGGTCTCGATGTTCTGCATCTCGAGCATCTGGAAGATGTACTCGTTGCCGGAACGCCGGGCGGGGTCGCCGCAGCAGAGCTCGCTGGGCCCGAGGATGGCGAAATCGATCCCGGCCCGCTTGAGGAGCTGGGCCATCGCCCGGCTCGTCTTCTTGTTGCGGTCGTCGAAGGACCCCGCGCAGCCGACCCAGTACAGGTATTCGTGGTCGAGCGAGCCCGAGGCCTCGATGACCGCGACGCCTTCCAGGCTCGAGGCCCAGTCGCCCCGGTCGCCCTGGTTCATCCCGTAGACGTTCTGGGAGTTCTCCATCGAGCGGTAGGTGTTGCCGAGCTCGG
>JBQTGU010000008.1:0-2215 GCA_052390575.1 Actinomycetota bacterium
GTCGACGCCATCGGTGCCGACAACATCCTGTTCGAGACCGACTACCCCCACCCGATCTGCCTCTTCGGCAACGTGCGGGAGAAGATCGAGGCCGGCCTGGGCGACCAGACACCCGAGGTGCGGCGCAGGCTGCTGTGGGAGAACTCGGCCCGGCTCTACGACGTCGCCGAACCCGACCGGGAGCTCGCGCTTACGCCGGCGTGAACTCGATTGGCAGCGACTTGAAGCCGCGCACGAACGCGCCGGGGATCCGCTCCGGTGCGCCCCCCGGAGCGACGCGCAGGTCACGCAGGCGGGGGAGCAGCTCCTCGAACATCACCCGGATCTCGAGGCGCGCCAGCGCGGCGCCGAGGCAGAAGTGGGTCCCGACCCCGAACGCGACGTGCGGGTTGGGATCGCGCCCCACGTCGAGGCGGTCGCCGTTCGGCCCGAACACCTCTTCGTCCCGGTTGGCCGACGAGTACATCAGCAGAAGCTCATCGCCGGCCCGCACGGGAGTGCCCGCAACTTCGGTGTCGCGCGTCGCGGTCCGGCGCATGTTGAGGATCGGCGTGACCCAGCGGATGAACTCCTCGACCGCCACCGGCAGCAGGCCCGGGTCGGCGAGCAGACGCCGGTACTGATCGGGGTGCTCGATGAGGGCGAGGACCGCGCCGGTGATCACGGTGCGGGTGGTCTCGGCGCCGCCGTCGACGAGCAACAGCCCCTCCGAGAGCACCTCCTCGGGGCTCAGCACTCCATCGGCCTCGGCCCCGGTCCATACCGACATGACGTCATCGGTCGGAGTGGCGCGGCGGGCGTCGGCGAGCGCGGCTGCATGCTCGCAGTAGTCGGAGAACGCGTCGGTCACCCCGTCGCTCATGTAGCGGGGGCCACCCCCGGCGACGATGGTGGCCTCTGACCAGTACTTCACCTTCTCCCACTGGTCGTCGGAGAAGCCCAGCAGGTGCCCGATCACCTTGGCCGGCAGCGGCGCGGCCAGGTCCTCGACCACATCACAGCGGCCGTGGGCCGCGACCGCGTCGACCAAGCCGGTGACGACCGAACGAACATGGTCCTCGTGCTTCGACACCGCGTTGGGAGTGAAGCGGCGGGCCACAAGGCGGCGGCGCTCGTGGTGCCGGGGGTCGTCCTCCCCGATCATCGAGTTGTCCGACGGGAGGTTGGGCCGGTACCCGTGCGACGAGCAGAACGTCGCCGCGTCCTTCTCGATCGCGACGACGTCGTGATGACGCGACACGCCCCACAGCTGGTTGGTCTCGTCGTGGTATAGGGGCGCGTGGCGGCGCAGCCACGCGTAGGTCGGGTCGGGGTCGCCGGCGTAGAAGTCGCCGTCGAGCAGGTCGATGACCCGCGCCGGTGCGTCGTGCACGTTCCCTGTCTACCGGCCCTTGCACATGGTGGTCGAGAACCCGAGCTCCTCGAACGACTTCCGGTAGTACGTGCCGTCGGGGCAGGTGATCGCGGGATTGATCTCGCTGAACGTGCCCCGGTCCGACTCGTAACCGGGCACGGTCCAGACGTGCGCCATATAGCCGGTCACCTCGAGCAGCGTGCCGCCGTACGTGGCGCACTGCTCCTGGGTCACGGTGCCCATGTCGGCGCCCAAGGGCGCCTCGATGACCCCGTCCTTGAACACGATGCAGGTGTTGGTGTGGTAGTGCCAGTGGTCGTTGGGGCCGATGAAGCCCTCCGGCTCCTGGTCACCCATCACGTAGTACATGAAGCCGGCGAGCGGTGAGTCGGGCTCGAGCCCGTCGTAGATCAGTGCCGCTTTGAGGACGCCGTCAGCGTCCATGACTCCGTCGCCGAGGAACTGGCCGTAGTTGATGTAGTGCGTCCCGAGGCCGGGCGAGAACGGTCCCGCCCGCCGGTATCCCGCAGCCTCGGCGGCGGCGATGGTCGGGTAGCGCCCCACGAGTTCCTGGGTGCCGGCGAGCTGGGCGTCGAGCTGCTCCTGAGTCGCGGCGTCGAGCTTCACCACACCACTCTCGTGCTGGTGGCCGTTCGTCAGCTCCGACAGACCCTTGTCGTCCTTGGCGTCGTGGCCTGCGTGCGCACCGCCGGCGGCGTGGCCGGCGGCAGCGTGGTCGCCGTGGCTCCCGCTGGCGTGGTCACGCGCGCTCGGAGACGCCAGGGCGCCGGTCGCGAGCGCGAGGACGCCGATCGGGACGATGGCACCGAGCGCGAGGCGCGACCGGTCCCAGCCGCGACC
>JBQTGU010000009.1:0-12451 GCA_052390575.1 Actinomycetota bacterium
GTGCCGGGGGGTGGGGGGGGGCGGGGCCCCCCGCCCCCGGCTGGCCCGGCGGGTGGGGGGTGGGGCGTGCTACGCCCCCGCGACAATAATGGGTGGTGGCCCGGGGGTGGCGAACGGCAGCTCGACCGTCTGGTGCCCGTCGTGCGGGGCCGAGTACGTGGCGGGCTCGCAGTCGTGCAGCGACTGCCGGGTCGCGCTCGTGGCCGAGCGGCCCGTGGTGCGCGGCACACCCCGAGACGATGGCGACGCGCTCTGCGAGCTCGGCGAGTGGCCCCGCCTCTCCGCCCAGATCCTGCGGCGTCGGCTCGAGACCGCGGGCGTGACCGTCATGGTCGAGTGGTCAGGGCCGGGAGCCGACGCGATCGGGACCCTGGTGGTTCCCGAGGCCCAGGCCGACTTCGCCGAGGCGGTCGTCAACGAGATCGACGTCGACGACGAGGTGCCCGATACGTCCCCGATCGCCTATCTTGCCCGCATCGAGGAGCACCTCGCCGCGGCGGGAGCGCTCCTCGACGAGTTGCGGACCCGCCTGGACGACGGCGGGACGTAGCCGGGGGCCGGCGCCTTGAACGGCGCCGGAAGTGGGGGGAATGGACGGGCGACTTCGTCACATGCCCGCGCTCGACGGGCTGCGAGGCCTCGCGATCGCCGGGGTCCTGCTCTTCCACGCCGACCATCTCACCGGCGGCTACCTCGGCGTCGACCTCTTCTTCGTCCTCTCGGGCTTCCTGATCACGTCGCTCCTGCTCTCGGAGTGGCAGGCCGACGGTCGGATCTCGCTCGCCCGGTTCTGGGCCCGACGGGCCCGGCGCCTCCTCCCCGCGCTCGCCGGCGTGCTCGCCGGCGTGGCGATCTACGCCGCCGTCTGGGCGGAGGCACGCGAGCTCGGACGCATCCGGTCCGACGCGCTGGCCACCCTCGGCTACGTCGCCAACTGGCGCGCCGTCTTCACCGGCAACGGATATTGGGACGTGTTCGCGGTGCCGTCGCCGCTCGAGCACACCTGGAGCCTCGCGATCGAGGAGCAGTTCTACCTGGTGTGGCCGCTCGCGGTGCTCGCGGTCCTCTGGGCGCGACGCGGCTCGGCGCGGTCAGTGCTCGCAATGTCGTTGATCTTGGGCGTGGCCTCGTCGGCCTGGATGATGACGAGCTACACGCCCGGCGGCGACCCCGAGCGCGTCTACCTCGGGACCGACACGCGCGGCGCCGCCATCCTCTTCGGGGCCGCGCTCGCCGCCGCCTACGCATGCTGGGGGCCACCCTCCCGGAGGCTCGTCCGCGGCGCGCTCGAGGTCGCCGGGGTAGTCGGCGCCGGCGTGCTCGCCTGGGCCTGGTTCGCCCTCGACGGCCGCGGCGACACGCTCTACCGCGGCGGGTTCCTCGCGTGCGGCCTGGCCGCGGTCGGTGTGATCGCGGTCGCCGCCTCTCCATATCCCGGTCCGATCGCACGCGTGCTCTCGTTCGCGCCCTTGCGGGGGCTGGGCGCGATCAGCTACGGGCTGTACCTGTGGCACTGGCCGGTGTACGTGGTGCTCACACCGGAACGGTCCGGGATGGACGGGCGGACCCTCACCGCGGTGCGCATCGGCACGAGCGTCGCCATCGCGGTCGTTTCGTACTTCCTTCTCGAGCTCCCCATCCGGCGGGGCGGCCTCCCGACCCTGCGGGCCCGGGTGCTCGCCCCCGCAGCCGCGGCGCTCGTCGTCGGTGCGGTGGTCGTCGCCACCGCCGGCGGCACCGCGGTCCCCACCGCGCCGGCCGCGTTCTCCGCCGACACGAGTGCGACTCCGCCCACCGCACCGCAATCCGTCTCCCGCTCCGGGTTCTCGGCCCCGTCGGACTTCTCGGTCGACTGGGCCGCGCTCGCGGCCGCGTCGTTCCTGTTCCCCAGCCCGGCGCCGCCGGCACCGAAGCGGGTCCTGGTCGTGGGCGACTCGGTGGCCGCGTCGCTCGGGGTGGCCATGGAGGACCATGCCGTGGAGTTCGGGATCCTGGCCTGGAACCGGAGCGTGGTCGACTGCAGCCTCGTCCCCGGCGGGACGACCGTCCGCTTCCGCGACGGGAGCTACCACGAGAACAAGCACTATTGCGGCGAGACCTGGGCTCCGGAGGTCGGCCGGTTCCAGCCCGACATCGTGTTACTGCTGCTCGGTGCGCCCGGCTTCACCGAGATCCGGCTGGCCGACGCGTGGGTCCATCCCTGTGACCCGGAGTACGACAGGTGGTACCACGACCAGCTGCTCGAGGCAGTGGCGACCCTGGGCGCGGCGGGCGCCCGCGTCGTGATCGGGACCGCGCCCGTCCCGGCCGCGTTCGGTCCGGTAGTGGAGCTGACCGGTTGCCTGAACTCGGTGCACCGCCAGATCGCGGGGGCGGACGCGACCGCCGCCGTCGTCGACCTGGACGCGTACGTCTGCCCCGGTGGGACCTGTCAGGAGAGCATCGACGGCGCCGAGCTCCGCCCCGACGGTCTCCACTTCGAGGGCGAGGGTGCGGTGATCGTCAGCCGCTGGCTCACCCGACGCCTGCTCGCGGTCTCTGTTTAGGGCGCGACGTCCACGAGTTGGGCCCGCCGCAACGCGCCCTCTACCAGCAACGCCAGCGTGTCCCGCACGTGGGCGCGGTTGCGGGCATCGCACAACACGACCGGCACGCTCGCCGGGACCGACAGGGCGGTGCGCACCTCGCTCGGCGTGTGGGTGCCGACACCGCCGAACAGGTTGACCGCGACCACGAACGGCAAACCCAGCGACTCGAAGTAGTCGACGGCCGGGAAGCACTCGGTGACCCGGCGGGTGTCGACCAGCACCACGCCACCGACCGCGCCCCGCACCAACTCGTCCCACAGGAACAGGAAGCGTCCCTGCCCGGGCGTGCCGAACAGGTACAGCACCATGTCGGGGCCGAGGGTGATGCGCCCGAAGTCCATGGCCACCGTCGTTCCCGTCTTGCCCTCCACCGGACCGGCGTCGTCGATCCCCACGCTCTCGACGGTCATGGCGGCTTCGGTCATCAGCGGCGCGATCTCGGAGATCGAGCCGACGAAGGTCGTCTTGCCCACCGCGAACCCGCCCGCGACCACGATCTTCATCGAGACCGGCACTGCCGCCTCGTCGATCAGTACCTCGCTATCAGAGCGCACGGATTCCATCGAGCAGCCTTTCGAGGAGCCTGGTGTCCGTGTGGGCATCGGTCGGACGGGACGGCCGAACCGTCACCATCCCGGGGGCGGTGAGGTCACCGACGAGGACGCGGGCCACGCCGAGCGGGACGCCCAGGCGCGCCGCCACCTCGGCCAGCGGGATCGGCTCCTGGCACAGCGTGACGATCGTCCGCGCCTCGGGCGTCGTGCTCGGGGCGAGCGCGGGCGGTTCGACCAGCGCGAGCACGGCCGCGTCGAGCGGCACGTCGGCACCGGCGGCCCGGGTCCGTCCGTGCGTGAGCACGTAGGGGCGGACCACCGATCGCCGGGGCCGGCGCTGGTCGAGGAGCGGCGCTTCAGTCAACGGGGCAGAGCGGTCTTGAGCTCGTCGATCAGGGTCGGCGTCAGCGCCGACTCCGCCTTCTCGACCAGCACCGCCATCTCGAAGCCGATCTGGCCCACGTCGCAGGGGCGGGCCGCGATCACCGCGAGGGTCGACGCCTCGCTGACCCGCATGACGAACAGGAGGTACCAGTCGTACTCGATGATCACCTCGTTGACCCGACCGGCGTCGATGGGGCCCGACGCGCCCCGGGCGATGCTCATGAGCCCGGCCGCGACCGCGGCGAGACGGTCGGCCTCGGCCCGGCCCAGGCCGTCGGAGACTGCGATAAGGAGGCCGTCGGACGACACGACCGCGGCCTCCTTCACCCCCGGCACCTGGTCGACGAAGCTCGACACCAGCCAGTTGAGGTTGCGGGCTTCGGTGCTCAACTTGCTCATCGCTCGTCCTCCTGGGGAGCTTCCGCGACCGCGTCGGCCCGTTCGATGCCTCGGCGGTGGTCGGACAGCAGGTTCCTGACTTCCTCGGCGCGCGATCGGCCCGGCTCGGCGATGAGCGACGGATCGCCCACGTCGATGAGGCCGTCCCGGCGCAGGGGAAGGTGGAGCAGGTTGCGCCCGGGGTCCCGAGCCGTGAGGTCGGACGGCTGCAGGACCGGGGCCGGATCAGCCGCACCGTCCCCCGTCCCCAGTGCGGGCGGGGCCGCCGTCCCGTCGCCGGCGGACGGGGCGTCGAAGAGGCTCGCCACCCACGCGTCCACGCTCCAGAACGGCGCGGCGGGCTCGGGCTGGTCGTTCGGGGACCCGATCGGCGCGTGCCCGTTGCCGTGCGGTTCGCCGGCCGCCGCGGCCGCCACGGGCGGCGCCGTGTCATCGGAGGCACCACCGGCCAGCACCGAGCCCGGGATCGCCACCAACGCGGTGAGGCCGCGCTCTCCGCCGGGCCGGAGCTCCACCACGATGCCGTGGCGCGCCGCCAGGTGCCCGACGACGTACAGCCCGAGGATCCGCGACAGCGCCAGCCCCGCCGCCGGCGGGTCGGCGAGCAGCTGGTTGGCCTCGGCCAGCCGGTCGTCGGGCATGCCGAGGCCCTGGTCGGTGACCGCGAGCACGACGCCGTCGCGGTGCGGGACGCCGTGCACCGTGACCGGGGTGTGCGGGGGTGAGAAGGAGGTGGCGTTCTCGAGCAGCTCGGCCATGAGGTGGGTCAGGTCGGCGGCGGCGTGACCGCTCACCGCCAGCTGCTGGTCGAGGCCGGTGATCGAGACCCGGGCGAAGTCGGCGATCTCGGCGGTGGCGCCCCGCACCACGTCGAGCAGCGGGATGGGCTCGTGCCAGCGCCGGATCTGCTCGGCGTCAGCCAGGACGAGGAGGCTCTCGGCGTTCCGGCGCATGCGGGTCGCCAGATGATCGAGCTGGAACATGGCTTGCAGCACGTCCGGGTCCTGCTCGTCGGCTTCGAGGCGGTCGATGAGCTCGATCTGGCGGTCGAGCAGGCTCTGGTTGCGGCGGGCCAGATTGACGAACAGGTCGCTGATACCCCGGCGGAGCAGGGCCGACTGCTCACGCGCGACCTCGACCGCGACCGACTGGATCGCGTTGAACGCCCGGCCGAGCTCGCCGATCTCGTCGCGGGCCGTCGTCCGGATCGGTGCGATGCCGTCGAGCGCGGGCTCGCTGCCGCGGCGCATCGAGTCCACCAGCTGGGGCAGCTGGCGCTGCGACACGTCCTGGGCGGCGCGCGTCAGCGCGGTGAGCGGCTTGGTCGTCTGGCGGGCGACGATCAGCGCGATGCCGACCGCGAGGCCGATCGCCAGCAGCGCGCCGACCGCATAGAGGGCGACGTCGTCGCGGGCGCTCGACTCCTCCGCGCCGGCGGTATCGCTCACGACCCCACGCACGACCGCGATCCCGTCACCCAGGACGGTCGCCTTCCTCGTGTCGAGGTCGTACCACTCCGACGCCGTCACCGTGACTGCGGGGAGACGAGACAGCAACGTGGCCGCCTGCGGGGGTGACATCCGGTTGATCACGGTGCGGTTGCGGTCTTCCATCTGTTCGACGGCGCGCTGCTCCTCATCGCTCGCGATCGAGGCGAACCGGCTCCGGTAGGTGGTCTGGGCGTCGACGGCGGCGCCGAACTCGGCCCGTTCGGTCGCGCTGATCGCGCCGGTGGCCAGCGCCGGCACCACGATCGCGGCCTCGCGGGCGCTCGCCTGCGCGGCCCGGTGCAGGTCGACGAGCCCGAAGAGACCCGCCGAGACCTGGCGGTCGGCGAGCTCGCGGGCCATGTGCTCGGCGACCTCGATGGCGTGGTCGTCGAGCGAGAGGAAGTAGTTGCGGGTCTCGGCCGGGCCCTCCACCCGCTCGTCGATCCGGTCGCGCTGGGGCCCGAGCGTCTCGAGCCGGTCGCCGAGGCTTGCGAGCACCCGGTTCGTGTCCTCGCCGATCTCGGCGGCCTCGAACCCGGGCACAGCGGCCTCGAGCTCGGCGACGGCGTCGTCGGTCTCGGCCCGGGCCTCCTCGAGCTCCCCCACCCCTTCGGCGCCGTCGGTCGCGACGAACCAGGCCGACGCCACGCTCTCCTGCTCCAGGGTGGTGCTCAACGACGACAACGCGGCTGACGGCCGCGCGAGCTCGGCGTAGTGCTCGTGCGCGGTGAGGACCGAGAGACGGGTCCTGACGCCGAGGGCCGAGAACACCGCCAGGGCGCACAACGGGACCAGGAGGACGAGCACGAGCTTCGATTGGAAACGAAGATTCCGAAGCATCGGGTCTTCCTGCGTCGCGCCCGTCCCGACGCCATCATCGGCACAACGCTGGTGATCCTTGAGATGTCGCCGACTCCGTTTCCGCGCTCAGGGTTACGGACAAATCGGGCAGTTTGCGTGTCACCTCGCGACCATCACCGAGGTCAAACGCTCATGGAAGGTGCAGAGCCTTCCGGAGTCACCAGGAGGTGGCGAAATGTACGAGTTCGCAATCGTTGCCCTGCTCGCGCTGGGCACGGTGAAGCTCGTTGATTTCCTGTCCGACTACATCCCCCCGTTGAAGGCGTGGCGTTCCCTGCTCACCTTCATCGCGGCCGTCGGCGTGGTAGTTGCCCTCGACTACTCGCTGTTCGCCGGGTTCGGGACCGAGGTCCGCAACGAGACGCTCGGCGTGTGGGTCACCGGGTTCATGGTGGCCGGCATGACCGTGGCGTGGCGGGCGGTCTTCGGGTACCTGACGCACGACCGGGCGACCCGCGACGAGACCCTGGGCGAGCACCAGCCGCTCCGTAAGGCGGCCTGACCCGCTCTCCGCGCGGCCGCCAACGACGTCGGCCGCGTCCGAGCAGCAGTGGGGCGTCCCTCCAGGGACGCCCCATCTGTTTTGGTCGCGCTCGCTTCGCTCGCCGCTCCCGCACGCAGCTGGCACCCCCGGGGCCGGGGAACCCGGCCCCTGGTTCGGGGATGGCAGGCGACCCTCGCGTTCAGTCCTTCTTCGGCTTGCCCTTGTCCTTGTTCTTGGTCTGCCCGGGGAGGGCCGCCCTGGGGATGGCCCCCGTCCGCGCCTTCGCTATCGGTCGGGTCCGCGGCGGGTGGAGCGTCATGCACCGACGAGAGCGGCTTGCCGCAATTCGAGTGCGCGACCGCGGTGACGTCACCCTCGGGATCGTGCGCCGCCCGGCTCACGTAGTCACCGTGGGTCCCGGCGGGGATCTGCTCCCCGCATTCGGGCCCGTAGTAGCGCTCGACCGTGTGGCCCTCGCCATCGTCGCCCTCGCCGTCGTCGGGGGGCACGACGGGATCGGTCGAGGGCGGGGCCGTCGTCGGCGGGGCGGTCGTCGACGGCGCCGTGGTGGGGGCGGTGGTGGGCTCGTCGGGGACGAGCACGGCCTCGTCGCCGCCCGGATCGACGGTGGCGGCGGCGACCCCGATCCCCAACACGCCGAGCACGGCGACGATGACGACGATCACGGGCTTGGGTACGTGCATGGGGGCTCCCGGGTAGACGCCCCCGCGTATCGACCGATCCCGGTGCGAAACTTGAACGCCGGCTACACGCGGTCGTGCAGGGCCTCGAGCTCCTCGACCGTCATGAGGACGGCCCGGGCCTTCGAGCCCTCCGACGGGCCGACGATCCCGCGCCGCTCGAGCAGGTCCATGAGCCGACCGGCGCGGGCGAACCCGACCCGCAGCTTGCGCTGGAGCATGCTGGTCGAGCCGAGCCCGCTCCGCACGACCAGCTCCATGGCCTGGGTGAGCAGCTCGTCGTCGTCACCGACGTCGGCGGTGCTCCCACCGGAGGTGTCGTCGCCGGCGACGCCCTCCACGTAGGTGGGCGCGCCGCACTGCCGCCGCCAGTGGGCGACGACCTTGCGCACGCACTCCTCGTCGACCCACGAGCCCTGGATGCGCTGGGCCCGACTCGACGTGGCTGACACGAGCAACATGTCGCCCTGCCCGATGAGCTTCTCGGCGCCGGCCTGGTCGAGGACCACGCGCGAGTCGGCCAGGCTGCTGACCGAGAACGCCAGCCGGCTCGGGATGTTGGCCTTGATCACGCCGGTGATGACGTCGACCGACGGCCGCTGCGTCGCGATCACGAGGTGGATGCCGACCGCGCGGGCCATCTGGGCGATGCGACAGATGCTGGCCTCGACGTCGCGGGCCGCCACCATCATGAGGTCGTTGAGCTCGTCGACCACGACCAGGATGTAGGGCAGCCGCTCGTAGCCCTTCCCGGTCGCCGGGTCGGGATCGTCGTTCGTCGCCAGCTCGCCCCGGTCGAAGGCGGCGTTGTAGCCGGTCACGTCGCGCACGCCCACGTCAGCGAGCAGCTCGTAGCGCAGGTCCATCTCGCGCACCGCCCAGTCGAGCGCGTTAGCCGCCTTCTTGGGGTTGGTGACGACCGGGGTGAGCAGATGCGGGAGCTCGTTGTAGACCCCGAGCTCCACCCGCTTGGGGTCGACCAGGATGAGGCGCACCTCCTCCGGTGTCGATCGCATGAGCACCGAGGTCACCAGCGAGTTGATGCAGCTCGACTTGCCCGCGCCGGTGGCGCCCGCGATCAGCAGATGCGGCATCTCGGTGAGGTTGAGCATGACCGAGCGGCCCGAGATGTCGCGGCCGAGGCCGACGTCGAGCGGATGGCCGGCCTGCTTCGCCTCGGTGGTGGACAGGACGTCGCCGAGGGTGACGAGCTGGCGATGGCGGTTCGGCACCTCGACGCCGATCGCACTCCGGCCGGGAATCGGGGTGAGGAGGCGGACGTCGGGCGACGCCATGGCGTAGGCGATGTCGTGGCTGAGGCCGGTCACGCGGTTGACCTTCACGCCCGCGGCCAGCTCGAGCTCGTACCGCGTCACGGTCGGCCCCACGGTCATGCCGACCAGGCGGGCGTCGACGCCGAACTCGCTGAGCGTCGCCTCGAGCACCCGGCCGCCCTCCTCGACCACCTTGCGGTCGACCTGGTGGCCGGTGCCGCGCTTGAGGAGGTTGGCGGGCGGGAGCTTCCACGTCCCCGGCCGGAACCCGGGCCCGAGGTCGATGGCCATCTGCGCGCCGGGGGCCACGGGGGCGGCGGTGGTCGCGGCGGGCTCGACGACGGGAACCACGGGCCGGGACTCGGGCTCGGGATCGACCGGTTCGATGGACTCGGCGTCGGCGGCGTAGTCGTAGAGCTCGGGCGGAGGCGCGTCGTCGGCGGTGGGCACGCTCGCGTGGTCGGTTCCGCTCGCGCCGAGCTGGAACGGTCCCACGAAGCGCGTGCCGACCCAGCGCGCCGCGGCTCCGATCGCGGCCAGCACCCGCCGCATCGGCACACCCGGCGCGAGCAACGCGCCGAGTAGAGCGAGGCCCACGAGCACGATCACCGCGCCCACGACGCCCGCGCCCGCCTCGAGTGGGGTGGCGACGCCCGCACCGACCACGCCGCCGGCGTCGCGGAGCTCGCCGATGGGCGCATCGAGCGGAGGCCGCCCGGCACCGAGGTGGAGCAGGCCCACGGAAGCGACGACCAGGGCGAGGGCGCCGACGCCGATTCGCAGCGGGGCGGGCGCGAGCTCGGCGAGCTCCACGTCCCCGTCGTCCGCCGGCTCGTCGTCGACGGGCTCGAAGCGCGGTCCCCAGAAGAGGAGGACAGCGGCGCCCGCGCACGCGATCGGGACGAGCACCCGGCCCTGTCCCAACAGCGTGCCCGCGCTCGACGCCAGCGCCCGGCCGACCGGGCCGGCGAGGTCGGAGGTCAGGCCGAGGACGGTCAGCGCGCCCAGGACGAGCAGCGCGACGGCAAGCGCGTCGGCGGCGTGGCCGCCGAGCTGGCGGCCGGCGGCTTCCCGGCTGCGCTCCCACGCGCTGGGGCGGGCCGGGGCCCGCTTCGTCGCCCGGGGGCGCGAGCGGCTGCCGGTGCCATTCCGACGCGTCGACGCGGCCGATCCCCGGCCCCGACTCCCCATGGTTTCAACGGTAACACCGGCCCCACCAGCAACAGCCGCATACCCCTTGCTGCAGGGGTCACGAGAGCCCCGGCGCCACCTTCTCTTCTTCAGACCCCTCGGGTTCGCGTCGGACCCGGCGGATGCCGGCGTCGATCGCGACCGCCGCCAGCACCACCAGCGAGGTCTCGGCGGCGGCGCGGTAGCGCGGGTTGTAGAAGGCAATGGTCACCGCGATCAGCACGATCAGCGGCGCCACCAGGAGCGGGAGCAACGGGGCCTTCCGGCGCCGGAGGATCACGGTGCCGGTGGCCGCGAGCCCGAGCACGATCCAGAGGCTGTACAGGTTGAGGTGCGCCAGCCATCGTTCGCGCCCCTCCGGTAACTGCTCCAGGTCGATGTACTCGTCGGGACGGAACACCCCGATCATCCGACCCCAGCGCGCTGCCACCACCACCGGAACGCGCCCCTTGTGGTGGGAGATGTAGTCGAGGGCGTGCTTGCGCAGGCGCGCCTCCTCTCCCGACTGGTCGAGGCCGTCCTCGTGGGCCTCGAGCGCGATCGGGACCGAGCACTGGAGGCTCCAGTAGCCCAGGAACCGGCCGTAGTAGGTGTCGTCGCAGTTCGCGTCCGCGAGCGTCCCGCCGAACTGCGACGACAGCAGCACCGGCCGGTCGAAGCGGGTCAGGTTGAACACGACCCACGGTGCGAGCACGAGCGCGGTGGCGGCGGTGCCGGCGCCGATCCAGCGGAGACGCTGCCGGAGATCGATCGCGCTGGTTCGCATCGCGAGGGGCACGACGAGCAAGGGCAGGAGGAGCACGAGCTCGGAGCGACACAGGGCGGCGAGGCCGGCCATCGCCCCGGTTGCCGCCAGGCAGCGCCAGCTGGGCGCGGCCAGGTAGTGATACGCCAGCAGCAGCGTCGCGGTCGTGGTAGCGAGCGCCAACGTCTCCGACAGCAGCGCACCGTCGTGCGCCCAGACGTTCGGATAGATCGCCGCCAGCACCGCGGCGATGATCCCGACCCGGGGCCCGGCCGCCGCCCGCCCGAGCAGCCCGGTCAACGCGATCGTGACCGCACCGGCCAGGCACGACCACAGGAGATGCGCGAGCTCGGTGTCGAGCCCGACGAACGACGGGATCGCCAGGTAGACGAGATATGCCGGCGGGTGGTCAGCCGCCTCCGCAACCCTGCCGTCGAAGAACTTCAGCTCGACCGGCGAGATGAACCCCCGGCCGTCGGCGAGCAGGTTCGCGCCCTCGTGGTAGAAGAACGCGTCCCCGGTGAACTCCAGGTCCTGCCGCTCGATGAGCACGTACGCGATGCGCAGCGCGAGGCCACCGGCGGTGATCGCGGCCAACGCCCACGCGAACCACCGCGCACGCATGAGTCGGGAGCATACAAGGGACCTCGAAAACCACTGGGCGGACAGCCCGGGGCGAGACCGCGCCTTGCCTTAGGCTGATCGCAGTGGGTGTGCAACAGGCGGCGACCGACGAGCGCGACCGTCTCGGTGACGGCAGCGTCACGGTGGTACTGCCGTGCCTCGACGAGGCCGAGTCGGTGGGCGAGTGCGTGCGCGAGGCGCGCGCGGCACTGGACTCGGCCGGCCTGACCGGCGAGGTGGTGGTCGTCGACAACGGCTCGTCGGACGGCTCCCCCGGCATCGCCGAGGCGGCCGGCGCCCGGGTCGTGCTCGAGACGCAGCGCGGCTACGGCAGCGCGCTGCGGGCCGGTTTCGCCGCCGCCCGCGGCGACGTCGTGGTCATGGCCGACGCCGACTTCACCTACGACCTGGGCAAGATCCCCGATCTCGTCGCGCCGGTCGTACGCGACGAGGCCGACCTCGTGATCGGCGGTCGCCTCGACGCCGCCACCCGGAAGACGATGCCGTTCCTCCACCGCTTCGTCGGCACCCCGGTGTTGACGTTCCTGGTCGGTCGGGCGTGCGGTGGCCGCGTCGTCGACGACAGCCAGTCCGGCTTCCGGGCCTTCCGCCGCGAGCGCATCGCCGAGCTCGAGCTGCGCTCCACCGGCATGGAGTTGGCGTCGGAGATGCTGATCCGGGCGGTGCGGGCCGGCCTGCGGGTGACGGAGGTCCCCGCCGGCTACCGCGAGCGCATCGGAACCTCGAAGCTCTCGACGTTCTCCGACGGCTGGCGTCACCTCCAGCTGATCCTGGCGCTCGCGCCCGATCTCCTGCTCGTCGGACCGGGCGCGGTCGTCCTGGCTGTCGGCGTCTTCCTCGCGATCCTCGGGTTCGTGAGCCCGTCGGGCGTCGACGTCGGGTCGCTGCACTGGCAGCCGGTGTTCTTCTCCGGCATCGCCATCGTGCTCGGCCTCCAGGCGCTGCTCGCCGGCGCGGTGCTCGCCTACCGGTCTTCGCTCGTGCGCGGCTCCGTGCACCGCCGATTCGAGTTCGTCGGTCGTCCCGGCTTCCCCGGCGCGTGCCTCGCCGGCGGGCTCGTCGCCCTCCTCCTGGGACTCGGGCTCGACGCGATCCTGTTCCTGGGCTGGGTCCAGGGCGAGGCGTCGCCGCCGGT
>JBQTGU010000010.1:0-9520 GCA_052390575.1 Actinomycetota bacterium
CCGTCGATGAAGAGACAGTAAGGGTATGGTCGGCGTGCGCGACCTCCCGAGTTCCCGCATCCGTCTGCCGGTATGAGGAAAACACAATGGCGCGCTTGGTCGAAGCAACAAGGGTCGAGGAAGTGCCACCCGGCACCGCGACCGTCGTCCAGGTCGGTGGTACCGAACTCGCCCTGGTGAACGTGGATGGCACCTTCTTCGCCATCGACAACGAGTGCACACACCGGGGTGGCTTCCTCGGCGAGGGAGAGATCAACACCGACTGGAGCGAGTGGGCGATCGAGTGCCCGTTGCACGGCAGCGTGTTCGACGTTCGCACGGGAGAGGTGCTGAATCCGCCCGCGCTCACGCCCGTGCGAACCTATCCGGTGGAGGTCGAAGGAGGGGTCGTCAAGGTCTCGATCGACTGATCCGCCAGCGCCCCGATCCACCTCAAGGCCGTGCGATCACGCTCCACGGTCACCGCCGGGATGGGCGTTCCGTGCGCGCGATGCCAATGGCTCATGCCGTACTTCGGAATGACCGGCGGCGTGTCGGCCTAGCGGCGGCGGTGTCTTCGGAGAGGATCCGTGTTCTTGTTTGAGCCGAAGCGTCAGGAGCGCTTGTCCGGGGGTCCGTTCCGCATCTCGATGTTGTCGACCCACTGGTACGCCGGGCCGTGCGCAAGCGAGTTCGCGCCGGTATAGACCTTCAGGAGATGAACGGCCGCCAGCGGCGCTTCCAGCCGCGTGCGGCCGTGATGGTCGAACAGCGTCTGGCCGTTGACGCCGACCCAGAGGCGCCCATCGACCGGGTCGAGGTCCCAGTACACCTCGAGACGAGCCCACTCACCGACCGGGACGGGGACCGTGTGGTTCTCGAAGGCCCAATCGGTCGGGCCGCCGGGCGGGTCGCGCTGGGCCTGGATCTCCCAGAAGAGGTCGCCGGTCGGCCGACGCCGGAGCCCGAGCCACATGCGGTAGCCGTCGCCCGCCTCCCGCCACTCGACGAGGTAGCGCCACGACCCTTCGCCGGTGGGCATGACGTCTCGCAGATCCGGTTGGAGAAGGAGGTCGTAGGCGGCGTAGCCCTGGTCGTCGGTCCAGAACACCGGGAGCTGGTTGCGGACCCGTCCGGCGTCGGGGTCGCCCCGGGCGTCGGTGGTCACCTCCTGGTACGCGGCGCGGGTGTCCGCGCCCGCCGGCCCAGTGACGGTGTCGATGCGAGTCTCGACGACACCGTCGATGGGATGACTGCCCGGCAACAGGGGGAAGAACGCCGCGGTACGGCTGCCGGGCAGATCGTCCTCCCAGCAGAACCCGGCGTCGCAGCCGGTGATCGGGAACCGCCACGTGCCGTTCACGACCTCCGGGGGCTCGACCACGACGCCGTCCTCGAAACGCGACGCGAACAGCACGTCGCTTCCGGATCCGCCGGGCGTCGTCGTCGATGGCGGATCCGGGCTCGGCACCGGGCCGGGCGAGCACGCCGCCACGGCAAGCACAGCGGCGGCGGCGGCGATCGCCTGCCGTGACCATCGACGCTGAGGGCAGGCCATTCGCACATACTGCGCAGCGACTGTTCCCAACCGGTACAGAGAGCGTCAGGGCTCCATCAGAGAACCCTGAGCGAGTAAGAATCGACAATCGACCTGCGGAGGCTCCTCACAGGGATCAGGCGCTCGGGAGCCGAGCACGAGCCGCCCATGCCGCGCGCTCGAAACGACCGCGAGCCGCCGACCGGCGCGCAATCAGGCACGATGGGCGCTTCCGAACTCGACCGGATAACCCGTGGAGGCGACCTAACATCTGTGTCACACCGCGCCCCGCGAAAAACCCGCGGACGCCCCGCGATTCAGAGGTACAGGACGACACGAGCGAACACGCGAACGCATGTCTGACCTGCGCTTTCGCGCGAAGGCGCTGCGCATCGCGTGCAGCCGAACGCCTTCACACGGCAGAGGTCACTGGTTCGAAGCCAGTAGCGCCCACTTGCAAGGCGCGCGGCGCCGGTGACCTCTGCCCTGCAGTTCACTGAGGTCACAACGTGATCCCGTGCACAATCGCAGGAGTGCAGGTCAGACCGCACAGACGGCAGGTCCAGGCTTGTGACTGCTCGTGGTGACACGATCGCGACACATGAAAATGGCGCCGCCTCTGCCAGCCTTCGTGCGGCGCTGATCACTCGGTGTCTCGGACCAGCGTTTCGTGCCCTGGTCGCGGCCTCGGTCGTCCCTTACGGTGCCGCCCTCGCTCGACGGGCCTCCACTTGGTATGGTCGGGGCGCTCGCGAGAGGCCGGCGGCTGGGGGCAGATGCGCGGACTCGCGGTGTTGGCCGGTGTCACGGCGCTGGCGGGGGGAGCGCTCGGCTTGTTGGTCGTCGACGCCGGTCCGGTCGGGGCCACCGCGGTCTCCGACGAGGCGGGCTTTCGACTCGCCTGGGTCGACCTGGCTGAGACCCAGATCGACCTCACCGCCAACATCATGTTGACCTGCCCGGGCGGAGTGGCCGTCCGCAACAGCGCCACCGGGCTCACGCTCGACGGGCACGGTTTCACGATCACCCAGACCTGCGCGGGGCACGGGGTGCTCCGCCAGGACGGCAACGGCGTGCTCACGTTCCAGAACGTCACGATCACCGGCGGCAACGCCACCGGCGGCGCCTTCGGCGGCGGCATCGCCAGCATGAACCGTGGCGCGGTCACGCTCACCAACGCCACGTCACCAACAACAGCGCCGACTCCGGCGGCGGCGGCATCGCCGTGCTTGTGCAAGGGCCCGGCGCCGCCGGACCCTTGACGATCACGAACTCGACGATCAGCAACAACACGACCCCGAGCGGCGGCGGCGGCATCCTCGTGACCCTCGGAGCCGCCACGATCACGAGCTCGACCATCAGCGGCAACAACACCGGCGACATGTTCACTGGGAGCACCGGCGGCGGCATCCAGGCCAACGCGGGGCTCACCGTCACGAACTCGACGATCAGCGGCAACAGCGCCACCGACGTGGGAGGCGGCATCGCCGCTGCCAAAGGGGTCACGGTCACGAACTCGACCGTGACCGGCAACACCGCGGGAGTACTCGACGGGTCGGGCGGCGGCATCGTCGTGGAGTCGAATGGGGTGACGTTGGTGTACGCGACCGTCGTCGGGAACACGGACGCGACCGCCGCCGACGCCCTCACCGCCGCCAACATCGAGCTCCAGGGGCAGATGTTGACCAGCTTCGGGTCGGCGGCGGCCCTCCCGCAAGGCGGCGTGCCGAACTGTGGTGGCGTCGGGGGGACGACCTCGAACGGGTTCAACTTCTCCGACGACATGTCCTGCGGATTCGCAGCCGCTACCGACATGCAGAACGCCGGGAACCCCCAGCTCGGGGGGTTGGCGAACAACGGTGGGCCGACGCGGACCCGGATGCCCCAGGCCGGCAGCCCGCTCATCGACAAGATCCCGACCGGCAACTGCAACCCCGGCGGGGTGACGGCCGACCAGCGGGGGGTGGCACGCCCCATCGGTCCCCGATGCGACATCGGCTCGGTCGAAGCGCCGCTACCGCCCGCGCCGCTCCCGCCTGCTTGTCCGGCGGCCGCGCAAGCGTCGGCCGGCATCAGCCTCGCCGGGGCCGAGGGCGTGGTCGCGGTCGCGCCGCTCGGGATCCATTTCTTTCTCCGTCGCCGTCGTGCCCACGGCGCCGGCCGAGCGACGCGGGCGGGTTCATCGAGACATGAACGCGCCCGAGCGGTACTGACGTGGCTAATGGTCGCGGGCGTTGCGATCGCGGTGCTCGCGGCGTGTCAGCCGGTGAAGAAAACGCTGCCCATCTGCTAGCCCCGGCAGCGAACTCCAGAACCCGCGCAGCACTCGCGCTATTGTCGGCGGGGTCCCGGCCCGGCCACCATTGGCCGACCCCCTCGAGCTCCGCCCGCCACCGAGGTCACGTTCACGATCGTGCCGCGGCGCCGTTCGAGCATGCCCGGCAACGCCGCCATCGTCAGGTAGACGGCCCCGAAAAAGTTGACCGCCATCACCTGTTCGATATCGTCCACGCTGGTGCGAGCAGCATTCTTGTGCACGCTGATCCCCGCGTTGTTCACGAGGATGTCGACGCGACCGAAGCGGGCCTCGGCGCCGCCGATGACCTCCTCGCACGCCTCCCGCGAGGAGACGTCGGCCGGATGGGCCACCGACTCGGGCGAAGACGCCCGGCACGCCTCGACGGTGGCGGCGAGGCGGTCGGCTCGACGGGCGACGGCCACCACGCGCGGCGCCGATACCCGACGACGCGCCCGTCACCACCGCGACCTGATCGACGAACGTCATAACGCGCAGTACCCCCCTGCTGCCGGAGGCAAGGTCGAGCGCGAGGTTACGGTCGAAGCACGCGACCGGGGGACAAGCGGCCAGCGTCCTCGGTCAGCCTCTCGACGCGGTCGCCCGGGAGCCTCGACGGTGCGCTTGGCCGACACGTCTGCGGCTCGAACGTTGCCCCAACAACTTCTACCGGATCTTCTACCGGATGCTCCGGCACACGGCCCCACGAGGCGGCACCGCCCAGCACGCCGGACCGCGAAACCGCAGGTCAGCGGGCTTGCGCGACACGTGCCGACACCCGCCGAACAGCCCCGAGCGGACTACGGATCAGAAGGTTGGGGGTTCGAGTCCCTCCGAGCGCGCTGACCGAGCTCGCCAGCACCTTGGCCTTAGGGGCGGCGAGGCCTTATGGGCGGCGACCCATGAACGCGAGGAGCTTCGTCTGCTCGTCGGCATCGTGGGACACCTCGACGCGCGGGCCGAAGTGACCCGATTCGCGTAGGGCCGCGTCGTGTGGCTCCATGCCCTCGAAGACCTCGTGCACCGCTTCGGGGTCGAGTCTCTCTTCGAGGCCGGTGGCGCGGGCCAGATCCCAGGTGTGAACGAGGATGTCGTTCGTACCGATCTGGTTGATCGCCTCCGCGAGCGTGACATGGCCGATGGGGAGGTCGACCTCGCGAGCGGCGATCTCGGGGTCGTCGAGCACCGCCTCGAGCGCGTCGCAAAGCGCTTCCCACGCTCCGACCGGGTCCTCGTCGACCGAGGGGATGTTGGGGAGCTCCAGGCCGGCGCTGCCGAAGAAGAGCCTGGGCATGTACTCGATCATGTGGCGGACGACGTCCCGGGCGACCCAGCCTTCGCACGGCGCGGGGTTGTCCCAGGCCCCCGGGGGAACCGCCCTCACTCGTTCGGTGAACTGCCCGGCGATCCTCCGGAACCGCTCGGCGAGCTCGCTCATCGGCTGATCCTCCCCTCCCCGTCTCACGCTACCGACGAACGGCATCGCCTGGAATCGACCGCGGCCCTCACCAGCGAGCGCGAGGCTGTACCCGATGTGAGTGAAACCGCTCAGTTCCCGCCGGGGTCGTCCGAGGTCATCTCGATGTTCCCCACGCTGGTCTGGAAGCGAGCTTCAGCTCGCGTCCGAAGAGCACATGACGTGTCGGGCGGCCGTGCTCGACGTGCTGGGGAGCGGGGCGCCGCCGATGCCGACGCTCTCGGAGGGTGAGTCGTGGCAGTCGGGCACCGCGCTCCACGAGCATGCGGAGCTGGCCGGGCTGGTTGCCCGGATCGACCTGGCGGTCCGGGCCGCCCTGGTCTCGTTGCGCGTCGGCGACGCCGGGTTCCGCATCACCGGATGCTGGGCGACCGCGAATGCGCCGGGCGCGTCGCACCGGGCCCACATCCCAACAACTTTCTCAGCGGCGTCTACTACGTGCAGGTGGCGCCGGGAGCCGACACGATCAACTTCCATGACCCCCGCCCGCAGACGAGCGTCATTCGACCGCCGGTCACCGAGCTCACCGCCCAGAACACCGATCAGGTCGTCGTGCCGGTCGAGGGCGGGACCCTGCTCCTCTTCCCTGCCTATCTGGAGCACTCCGTGGACGCGAACGACAGCGATGACGTGAGCATCAGCCTGAGCTTCAACGTCATGTTCACCGAGTACGCCGAGACGATGAGTCCGCCGCTCTGGTGACGGGGGGTCACGCGAGCGGTTCGTAGTCCTCGGGCAGCTCGCCCTCGCGGAAGTCGAACTCCCTCGGACCGTCGGGCGTCTCGGCGATCACGCGGTAGACGCCCTCGTGGCTGCCGAAGACCTCGGCGGTGGTGCATCCCTCGGGGCCGGCGGTGTGGGGCCCGTACATCTCGCCCGGGCGCGCGGTCATGACGTCGCCCGGCCGCAGGGTCCGACCGTCGGCTTCGAGCGAGCCCTTCACGGTCACCTCGAAGCGGTGGCAGACGTGCGCGTGCCGGAACAGGACGTAGTTCGGCGGCATCTCGAGCATGACGACTGCGGGCGCGTCCCAATCCTCGGCGTCGTCACTCAGCGGGAAGACTTCCGTAGCCATTTAGCGATGCTCGCGCGCAGCCGACGACCGGGCGACGGCCGCCTGCCACGGCACGATCACGACGGGGATGACGAACTCCATGACCATGAGGACCAGGGCGAACGCATGGGGCCGGCCCACCGTGACGAGCGAGAGCAGCCGTGCGCTGCCGGCGAGGAGGAAGGCCGCACCGACCGCGCGGACGATGACGGTCTCGGCCTCGACCCGGTGCACCGCCCTGAGGAGGAGCACGCCCGCGACGACGTACCAGGCAGCATAGAAGCGCAGTTCGCTGTCGATGCCGGCCGAACGTCGCCGTGGTTCAGGCACCGAGTCGCCACCGGTCAGCACGGTGTGACCGCCGGCCGCGACCGCAACGATCCCCGCAATCGTCAAGACCACTTGGAGTCCCCGTCGAGCCACGGTGTCAGGTCGTCGCCGACATCCAGGTCTCGGCGAGCGGGTTCTTCCCGTCCAGATGTCCTTCGGACTTGTAGGGCCGGAACCGGATGAACGCCGACTGATGGTGGAACGGCTTGGCCCGGTCGGCGGCGATGGCCGCCGGGTGCGCCTGCTCGTGGTTTCCGTAGGCGTACGCCGACAGGGCGTCGGAGCTCTCCCACAGGGAACAGGTGGAGACGAACGGAGGCCGGGCCAGGCCGGTGGCCCACGTCAGCCCGGGGGCGTCGACGACCTCCCCTTCGGCCTTTGCGCTGGTGCGGAAAAAGCGCGGCGCCTGGGTGAACCGGAGCCGGCCCAGCGTGAGGACGGCGGCCGGGCCGTCGTGGTCGACGACGCGGGCGGCCGGGATTCCGTCGTCGAGCCCGGGCCAGGAGCCGAACGCACGGAGCGGCTCGAGCCGGACGTGCCAGCCTCCCGCCAGCTTCGCCGCCAACGGATCGTCGGCGAGGAACCGATCGAGGGCGTCGTCGTCGTCCCAGAACGCGACCAGGCCGACTCGCCCGAGGCTCGGCGACGGACGAACTCTCCGGCTGAGCGGCGCGGTCAGTCCGACGTTGGCGTGGCGCAGGCCGGCGACCGCCGCCGGCTTCGGCGGCTTGACCAGCACCCCCGGTGCCCGCCGAGCGCCGACATCGGCCACATGCAGGGATGCGATCACGGGGCCCTCCTCGCTAGGTCCTCCCGCTCATCAGCCCGCTCATGGTCGCGCCCGTCGTCGGGCGGGCCGGAATCGAGGCGTCATGCCGCAAGCAGCGCTTACCCGGGACTCGGCGGCGGCAGCGTGCACGGCCGAGCCCGGTCGAACCGCAGCACGAACGCGTCGGCGTGACCGGCGCCGAAGCTCGAGGTCTCGCCCACGACGTAGCCGCCGGTGGCGTCGACGACGGCGTCGTACGACGACTCCGGGCTGGCGCCGCCCCAGGCGCACGACGACAGGAGCGCGCCATCGCCGGCCGCGAACCGCAGCACCTGGACGTCGAACTCCTGGGAGCCGGGCTTCTGGGCCCGGCCGACGACGAACAGCGAGTCGTCGGTCGGGTCGACCGTGACCGATCGCGACGACGCCGAGCTCGGCCCCACCCACTGCGTCTTCCAGACCTCGTCGCCGCTGAGGTCGTAGGCGTGCAGGACGATCTGGCCGCCGGTGGGACCGGGAGCGATCCCGACCGCGTAGAGGAGCGACCCGTCGGTGGCGAGGCTCAGGTAGTCGAACGCGAACAGACCGCCGCCCCACGTCGTCGACCAGACGGGCGCGCCGTCGGCGGACGCGAACGCGGCCACGAGTGCTTTCCCGCCGAACGCGAAGCCGGCGGCGTCGACGCGGCCGGAGAGGTAGAGGCGGTCGCCGATCAGCACGAGGTGGCCGTCGGCCTCGTCCCAGGCGGGACCTCCCCAAGGGCGTACCCACGCGATCGACCCGTCCAGTCCGAGCCGGCCCAGCAGGACGTCCTTGCCCGTCCCGGCGGATGTGGTCCAACCGGAGAAGTAGATGCCGTCGGCGGTCGGGACCAACCCGTCGATCTCCTCGTACCCGTCGCCGGTCCCGTCGATCGGCGTGGCCCACCGCAGCGCTCCCGTGGCGCCGTCCAACGCGAGGATGAGGCCGTCGGCGGACTCGATGCCACGCGCGTCCGCGAACGCGTTGGTGAACCCGCCGACGTACACAACCCCGGCGCGCTCGGTGACGACGAAGGCGTGGTCGCCGAACGGAGCTGGCCGGCGCACCCGCCACACCGTCGAACCGTCGGGTCGCAGCCGGTACACGTAGATGTTGGGGAGGGCGGTCTCGACGGTCTGGTGCGTGGCCACGAACACGTCGCCGTTCAGCGCCGGGCCGATCCCCCAGGCGTGGTCGGTGGTCGGTCCGCCGAACGTCTCCACCCACGGGCTCGGGCCGGGAGCGGGTGCCGTCGTCGGGGGCGCCGGCGGCGCCGCCGGTGGTGCGGGGGGTGGTTGGGGAGATGGCGGACCGCCGACGCACCCCGCGAGGAGGGCGAGGACCGCCAGGAGCAGCGGCATCAGGGTCCCCTTGCGGCCGGTAATCACGTGTTATTATGAGCAATAACGTTCGTAGTTTTCAACCGGGGCGAGGGAGGCGAGGATGACCGCGGTCGCGGCCGAGACGACGCGGGACCGGCTGGTCGCGGCGGGGATGCGGCTGTTCGCCGAGCGGGGCTTCCGGGGCACGACGGTGGGCGACATCGAGGCCGCCGCCGGCCTTACCCCCCGGTCGGGCGCCCTCTACCGCCACTTCCCGAGCAAGCAGGCGGTGCTCGACGCCGGGCTCGAGCAGCAGATCGAGACGATGGAGCGCACCCGGGACGCGCTCGTGGGCCTGTTGCCGCTGGGCGAACTGCGGTCGGAGCTCACCCTCATTGCCCGCGGCGCGCTCCAACTCGGAGCGATGGCGCGCGACGTGGTCCGGATCCTCGAGCAGGACGGCGACCGCCTCCCCGAGCTCCGCGAGCGGATGCGGCTGCAGCTCTTCGACGAGGCCTTTCGTTACGCGGGCGGGCTGCTCCAGGAACGGCTCTCCCGGCACGGCGCGCACGGGTGGAACGTCGACGCCCTGGCAGCGGTGATGGGCAGCGCGCTGGTGGGGTACCTCCGGGCCCAGTGGACCTTCGGCGGCGCCACGCCCCTCGGGATCGACGAGGACACCTTCGTCGCCACGCTGGTCGATCTCCTGGTGGGCGCGCTCGAGCCCTCCGCCGG
>JBQTGU010000011.1:0-21986 GCA_052390575.1 Actinomycetota bacterium
GAGACGTCGTCGATCATCGAGTCGAAGTCGATCAGCAAGGACGGCGGGCGCACCACCTACCGGGGTCTGGTGCGGGTCGACGAGGGCGCCACCAAGGTCAAGAGCAACGTCCGGTGCGACGCGCTCATCCTCGACGAGGACAGCCGCTCCGACACCTACCCGTACATGGAGGTGGGGGAGAAGGACGCCCGCATCGGCCACGAGGCGACCGTGTCGAAGGTGGGCGAGGACCAGATCTTCTACCTGATGAGCCGGGGCCTCACCGAGCAGCAGGCGACCGCGATGATCGTGAACGGCTTCATCGAGCCGATCACCAAGACGCTGCCGATGGAGTACGCGGTCGAGCTGAGTCGGCTCATCGAGCTCAACATGGAGGGCGCGGTCGGCTAACTCCTCGGTCGGGCTCGCTCGGCGGCCGGGCCATCCTTGAAAGGACTGGCCGGCCGCCGCCCTCCGGGCCGCTCGCCGCTCCGCCAAGTCGACCGACAACTGGTTGGATGTGCCCAGACATGACCGCTGCGTTTTCGCCTGACGCCGCCCGCGCCCTCGGTGGGCCCGACTGGCTGGTGACGCGACGGCTCGAGGCGGCCGAGCGGCTCGCTGACATCACGTGGCCAACTCCGGCGGAGGAGATCTGGCGGTACAGCCGCATCGACGAGCTCGACCTCGACCGCTACCGCCCGCTCACCTCGACCGACCCCGGCCTCGCCGACGGGCCCGCGCCCGGCGGCGGCCCGGTGGCGGCGGAGGCGGGTGAGCGCGCCGGCCTGGTCGTCGTGCACAACGGCCGGGTGGTGCGCTGCGAGCTCGACGAATCGCTCTCGGCCAAGGGCGTCGTGATCGACGACCTCTCGGCCGGCGACGAGGCCGTGCGCGCCGCGCTGGGTACGTGCTCGGCGGCGTCACCCGACGCGTTCACCGAGCTGCACGACGCCTTCCTCATGGGGGGCGCCTTCATCTCCGTGCCCGCCGGGGTGGTGGTCGACAAGCCCATCGTGGTCCTGCACTGGTTGGAGGGTGACGGACTCGCGACGTTCCCGCACACGCTCGTGCTCGCGGGCGAGAGCTCCGAGCTCACCGTGGTCGACCGGTTCAGCTCGCCTGACGTCCGTCCTCCCGACGGCCGTCCTTCCAACGGCGGTGGCGGCGGGCACCTCGTCGACGCGGTGGTCGAGCTGCTGGTCGACGACAACGCCCGCGTCCGCTACCTGTCGGTACAGGAGCACGGCCCCCACACCTGGCAGATTGCGCTGCAGCGCGCCCACGTCGGTCGGGACGCGTCGCTGCGATCCTCGGCGGTCGCGCTCGGCGGCGACTACGCCCGCCTGCGCAGCGAGTCGTTGCTGACGGGAGCGGGTGCCGAGAGCGACCTCCTGGCCGTGTACTTCGGCGACGGCGCCCAGATGCTCGACTTCCGCACCCTCCAGGACCACGACGCCCCCCGGACGCGCAGCGACCTCCTGTTCAAGGGGGCGGTCGAGGACACCGCCCGCTCGGTGTACTCGGGGCTGATCCGCCTGCGGCCGGCGGCGCAGAAGGCCAACGCGTCCCAGACCAACCGCAACCTCGTCCTCACCGAAGGCGCGGGCGCGGAGTCGATCCCGAACCTCGAGATCGAGGCCAACGACGTCCGCTGCTCCCACGCCAGCACCGTGGGCCCGATCGACGACGACCAGCGCTACTACCTCGAGACCCGGGGCATCAGACCGGAGGAGGCCGAGCGTCTGATCGTGCTCGGTTTCTTCGACGACGTCTTCGAGCGGCTCCCCGTCCCTTCGCTCGTCGCCCCGCTGCGGCGGAGGGTCATCGAGAAGATCGAGCACCGGCGTGGCTGACGTGCGGGTGTGCTCCGTCAACGACGTGAAGCCGGGCGCGGCCAAGCGTGTCGACGTCGAGGGGTACCGGCTCTGCGTCGTCCGCCTCCCTGCTCACGACGGAAGCGACGATTGGTATGTCATCGGCGACGAGTGCTCCCACGCCGACTACTCGCTGTCCGAAGGCGACGTCTGGGAGGACGAGTACGAGATCGAGTGCCCCAAGCACGGCTCCACCTTCGATCTCCGGACCGGTGAGCCCCAGACCCTGCCCGCGACCCGGCCCGTCCCGACGTACGACGTGAAGGTCGACGGCGACGACGTGGTGGTGACGCTCCCGTGACTGTCTTGAGGATCACCGACCTGCACGCCGCCGTCGACGGCCACGAGATCCTGCGCGGAGTCGACCTCGAGATCGCGTCGGGCGAGGTGCACGCGCTCATGGGCCCCAACGGGTCGGGGAAGTCGACCCTGGCCCACGTGCTCATGGGCCGCGACGACTACGACGTCACCGCCGGCTCGGTGACCATCGACGGTGCGGAGCTGCTGGGCCTCCCCACCTGGCAGCGGGCCGAACGGGGGCTGTTCCTGGCGATGCAGTACCCGGTCGAGGTGCCGGGGGTCCGCCTGGTCGACTTCCTCGAAGCCGCGATCCGGGGCCGGGGGCGGGAGCCCAACGGCCTGGCGGCGCGGCTGGCGGCCGAGGCCGAGCGTCTCCACGTCGACGAGCAGTTCCTGAACCGGGGGGTCAACGTCGAGTTCTCGGGCGGGGAGCAGAAGCGGGCCGAGACGCTTCAGCTCGCGGTGCTCGAGCCCACGTTCGCGATCCTCGACGAGATCGACTCCGGCCTCGACGTGGATGCCCTGCGCGACGTCGCTCGCCGCATCGAGGCCATGACGACGGAGGACAGTTTGGGGGCGCTCGCCATCACGCACTACGCCCGACTGCTCTCCGAGCTGCGAGCGGATCGCGTGCACATCCTCATGGGCGGCCGGATCGTCGCCAGCGGCGGGCCGGAGCTGGCCGACACCCTCGAGCGCACCGGGTACGAGGGCCTGGCGGAAGAGCTCGGCGTCCAGGAGCTCGCGGTCGAGGTGCCCGAGGAGCAGGAGCCCGAGTTCGCCGACCCCACCGAGTTCGCGTTGCCGTTCGAGGAACCTCCCCGAACGAGCTAGGCCCCGCCATCGGCCCACAGGGGGCCGGGTCCCCCGGCCCCCGGACAGTCAGCTGCGTGTGGGAGCGGCGAGCGAAGCGAGCGCGACCAGAAGAGCTAGACGACAGGAATCGGGTCCGGCGGCGGCGTCGTCTCCGGAGGCGGCGCGGGCTCGCCCGGTGGGGGCAACGCCGGGGGCGGTTCCGCCGAGGGCGGACCACCGCCGAGCGGCGTCGTCGACGTGATGTTGGCGTCCGTGCCGCCGAACACGTACACGGCGTCGTCCTCGTGCACGAGCGTGTAGAAGTACTCGGAGATGTGCATCGGGATGCGCACGCACCCGTGCGACGCCGGCAGCACCGGCACCTCGCTGTACCCGTGAATCGCGATCCCCTTGTTGAAGTAGAAGGGGTTGTACAGCTGTCCCAGTGGCGACTTATGCCAGCCCTTGTAGAAGTAATAGAAGGTGTAGCGCCCCGACGGCGTGTTGGCGTCCTCGCAGATCCGCTGGGTCGGGTTCTCGCGAGGTGAGTTGTAGCAGTAGTTCTCGCCCGATCCGGTCGAGGTCGTGCTGATCAGGCGGGGCTGGAAGTTCTCGTACAGCGTGAGCGTCTGGTTCGTGATGTTGACCTCGGTGCGGTTGGGCTCGAGCGTCTGACCGTATGCGGGCACCACCAGCGGTGCCGCGTACTGGAACGTCTCGAGGTACAGCTCCTCACCGGGCCCGATGCGCCCGCTGACCGGGAAGGCGGCGAGCTTCTGCACCGCCTCCATGGCGTACGCCGTCTTCTGGTCGAACGACCCGTCGACCGGGCCGGGGTCGAACTTCACGTCGGCGAGCCGCTGCTCATAGGCCTGGATCTCGAAGTTGCGCGTGCCCGGCCCCCAGCCTTCGTACGGCACCGGCGGAAGGTCGACCGGGGGCGGCTGCGTGATCCCGGGAATCGTGGTCGTGGTGGTCGGCGGCAGCGTCGTGGTGGTGCTCGTCGTCGTGGTGCTGCGGGGCGGGCCGGCCTCGACCCGCGCCGGCGGCTCGTCGCGCAGCACCGCCCCGGCCGCGGCCACCCCGCCGGTCGCCGCCAGGGCGGCGAGGAGGCTCAACAGGACGCGGGGGCGGAACACACTCTTCACGGGTGACCTCGGTAACGCGGGGAACGCGCATGCTAGCGCGGCCCTCCAAAGTTGACCGATCGGTCAAGCTGTGTATCTTGACCGGCACACTCGTGGGGTGGAGGGAGAGCCACATGCTCGGGCTCGTACTCGCGTATGCGGAGAAGGGCGGTGCCGAGGACAACTGGCCCGCGCCGCTCATCGGGTTGCTCGTCGTCGCGATCCTCCTCGTGATCGCCGGCATTGCGTACATGCTGCTGTCGGGACGCGGCGACCGGCAGGGCGAGGCGGGCTGACATGCGCTGCTTCGCCTTCCACCTGATGCCGTACACGCAGCTGGACCCGTCGTACGACGGGCCGGCCTGGGTCACGTGCCCGAACGAGCTCTACGACCCCGCGCTCGGTCACGAGCTCTACAACACCTACCTCGACCAGCTGATCTACGCCGAGGAGCTCGGCTTCGACGGCGTGTGTGTCAACGAGCACCACCAGAACGCCTACGGCAACATGCCGTCGCCCAACCTGATCGCGTCGATCCTCGCCCGCCAGACCAGCCGCATGAAGATCGCGGTCGTCGGCAACGCGCTGCCGCTCTACGACCCCCCCACCCGGGTCGCCGAGGAGTTCGCCATGATCGACGTGATCAGCGGCGGGCGCCTCATCGCCGGCATGGTGGTCGGCGGCGGTCCCGAGTACTACTCGTTCTCGGTGAACCCGGCGCACGCGCGCGAGCGGTTCCAGGAGGCTCACGACCTCATCGTCAAGGCGTGGACGGAGCCGGGGCCGTTCGAGTGGGTGAGCAAGCACTACCGGATCCGCTACGCCAACCCGTGGCCCCGGCCGCTCCAGCAGCCCCACCCCGAGATCTGGATCCCCGGCGCCGGGTCGGTGGAGACGATGGAGTTCGTCGCCCGCCACCGCTACGCCTACATGGGCATCCCGTACTTCCACATCGACGTGTTCAAGCGCTACTTCTCGATGTTCCGCGACGCCTGCGAGGCCGAGGGCTACGAAGCCGACCCGCTCCAGTACGGGTGGCTGCTGCCCATCTACGTGGCCGAGACCGATGAGCGGGCGCGCCAGGAGTACGAGGAGCATTTCTGGTACTTCGTAAAGCGGCTGCTGCCCGGCATCACGATCCAGCCGCCGGGCTACACGTCGGTGCGGTCGCTCGCCAGCATCCTGAAGTCGGCGGGCACGTTCATGCTCAACATCGACACCTGGGAGGAGGTCGTGAACGGCCGCTACGCGATCGTCGGCTCGCCCGAGACGGTCGCGGGCCAGCTGATCGAGTCGCTGCGCGAGCTCGGCACCGGCAACCTGCTCGGCCTCTTCCAGCTGGGCAGCCTGCCCGACCACCTCACCCGCAAGAACATGGCGCTGTTCGCCGAGCAGGTCATGCCGAAGCTGCGGGCGGAGTTCCCCGAAGGCGAGCGCGTGTACCGGCCGCAGGCCAAGGTCGCGTAGCCGACGTGAGCGAGGCCTTGAGGGAGGAGCAGCTGGACACGCCCGCGGGCAAGGTCCAGCTCTTCCGCGCCGGGACGGGCGCGCCGCTCGTCTACCTGCACTCGGCCGGAGGCGAGTCGTCGCACGCCGCGCTCGAGGAGCTGGCCGACTCGTTCGAGGTGCTGGTGCCGGTGTTCCCGGGTTTCGGCGAGTCGGAGGGCATCGAGGGCATCGACGGGATGGAGGACGCGGTCTTCCACCTGCTCGACCTGTGGAACCTGCTCGAGCTCGACGCGCCCGCGGTGGTGGGCCTGTCGCTGGGCGCGTGGATGGCAGCCGAGCTGGCCACCCGCTACCCCGAGAAGGTCGGGAAGCTCGTGCTCGTGAACCCGGTCGGGCTCCACATCGACGGCGCGCCGATCGCGGAGATGTTCGGGCGGGGCGCGGGCGAGCTCGCCGAGATGCTGTTCGCCGACCAGGAGCATCCGATCGCGGCGACCATGCACGCGATGGACGACTTCACCGGCGACGTCGGCAAGCAGGTGGAGATCCCGATCGAGATGGTGCTGCCGATGTGGAAGGCGATGTCGGCCACCGCCAAGCTCGGCTGGGACCCGTACCTGCACAACCCCAAGCTGCGGGGCCGGCTCCGGCGGGTCACCGCCCCCACCCTGGTCGTGCGGGCGGCCCAGGACGGGATGCTCCCGGCCGCGCACGCCGAGACCTACGCCGCCGAGATCCCGGGCGCCCGCCTCGAGGTGATCGAGGGCGCCGCCCACTGGGTCCCGTTCGAGAAGCCGGCCGAGCTCGCCGGGGTGGTGCGGGACTTCCTGAGCTGAGGCGCCCCTCCCCTTTGAGCGGAGCGTGGCCGTGCCATCACGAAGGGTGGCTAAAACGGCCAAATTGTGGGATAATGCTCACATGGCGCGAGTCGCTGCACCGGATCGTCAGCCCGCGCTGGCCGTCCGCCGCCGGTGGAGACGATGGACTCTGCGGTGGCGCGGGGCCGTGGTACGCCGGTCGAATTGGCCGACGGCCTTTCCGCCGGCGAGATCGTGACGATCTGAATCGCCCCAGCGGTCGACGAGGTGGCACCGGATCGGCGTCCCCGCCCGACGCCCCGGTGCCACCCGCGACCGCGCTCGAAGCCTCAGGACTTGATCGCCGCCGCGGCCGAGCGGTCGGCGCCGAGCAGCCAGACGATGAACGCGACGAACGTCGCGGCGTAGGCCACGAGCAGCAGAAGTGCCGGGACCGGAGGGTTCCAATTGGGGTGCCACAGATAGTTGACCGGCCCGGGCGCGCCCACCGACCAGCGTCGCATCGCCTGGTAGAACGCGAGGACCTGCGCGACGACGAGGACGCCGGCGAGCGCCGGAACGAACCGGCTGGGTAGCAGGATGCGTCGGGCGGGATCCGACTGGAGCGCGAAGACCGCCAGGAGCGGCACACCGACCGCGAACGGCAGGGTGTAACGACCCTGCCAGTAGAACCCGTAGCTCCGGGCCTGCCACACCTCGAGCACGATCGGAACCACGACCGTGATGCCGATGGCGACGAGCATGGCAACCACGTACCGCGGTGTCCCGAATGCCACGGCGACGAGGAGCAGCGAGCCCAGGGCGGCGATGAGCAGCAGGTAGGTGAGGGCGAGGAGCTTGGTGTCGAGCCAGCCGAGGTGACCGAGCATCTCGACGAACAGCGTGAAGGATCGGCCCACCACTCGGAGGAGGATCTCGCCGTTCGAGAGCCGGGTGGGGCGGTTCGGCAGCACGCTCAGGTCGAGGCCCTTCGCCAGGGCGATCCACGCCAGCTGTGCCACCACGCACGCCGCCACGATCCCGGCCCACGCTCGTGCGACGGTCGATCGAGCCAATCGCCGGAGTGCGTCCCGACCCATGAGGCCGGCGAACGTCAGCGCCATGAGCACGAGCCACAGCATCGAGTTCTGGCGCGCCAGGACGAGCACCGCTCCCGCGATGCCGAGCTGCGTCACCAGGCCGGGGTCAGGCTCGCGGCCCGTCCGCAGCTCGGACACGAGCACGAGCCCACACGCCCACGCCGCGATGCCGGCGGCGGTCTCGGGCGCGCTGGGGTTCACCGCCCCGCCGAAGGCGAGCACCATCGGCGTCAGCGCGACCGCCAGCCCCGCGAATGCGAGGCGCGGGGCCGGGGTGCGAGCGAGCGCGCCGACGGCCATGGCTATGAACAGGGCGGTGATGAGCGCGGTCGTCAGCCGCATGAGCATCACGGCGCCGGCCGCCGTCGGCCACACGCGCGAGACCACTCCGACGACCGCGTAGTACGCGGGCGGATGGTGACCGGCTTCGGTCAGGACCGATTCGGTCTTCGTCTCCGAACCGGTGAACTCGAAGCACGAGCCGTCCCGGTTGGGCTTGGTGGCGAGGCAGCCGGCGTCGACGCTCGAGCGGGCGTAGACCTCGGGGAGATCGACGAAGAGGAAGCCCTTCCGCGCCTTGGCCCCCGAGTCGGACGACTCGTCCCCGGTGAGCTGGCCGCGCGCGATCGCGGCGGCATGGGTTGCGTGGGCGGGCTCGTCCGCGTTGGCGAACAGGGGGGTCGCGACCGCCCACAACCCGGTCAGGGCGGCGACGAGCGCGACGGTGGTCCAGTAGCGGGCCCGGGGGCTCGATCGCAGTGCGAAGAACCTCGCCGCGATCGGCATCGGGAGATTCGCCGGTCCTCAGACCGGGAGGTCAGCCCGTGGGCTGGGGCTCCTCTTCGAGAAGTTGCTCGAAGGGGTCGGGCTCGAGCAGGGAGAGGCGCAGGTCGAGGAGGAAGTCGAGGACCTCGGAACCCGAGACGAGATCGCGGGTGCCGAAGCGCTCCAGCGCGTCGTCGATCTGGGTGACCAGCCGATCCCGCTCGTCCATCCCGTCCCCTCCCGTCATCATTCGGTGACTATCCCCTGCAACCTAGCCGCCCCCGGTTTCATGCCCTTGGCACCGATGTTACGAACCTGAGAACGGCAGGTGGGGGCGGTTTCTTGACCTCGGGACGGAGGTCACACTGCGCAGGCAGGGGTCAGGACGCCTCGTCGAGCCCCTGCTGGAGGGTGTTCCAGGCCAGGGTGGCGCATTTGATGCGCACCGGGAACTTCACCACACCCTGGAGAGCTTCGAGGTCGCCCAGCCGGACCCCCTCGAGCTCGTCGGCGAGGTCGGAGCCGTCGCTCTCGCCCTCTAGCTTCGACTCGTGGATCGACATCAGCGCTTTGAACGCCCGGATCAGCCGGCGGATCTCGTCGACCGGCTTTCCCTTCACCGCCGAGCTCATCATCGACGACGACGCCTGGCTGATCGAGCAGCCCTGTCCCGCGATCTTCACGTCCCGCACGGCGCCGTCGTCGACGTCCAGGTAGAGGACGACTTCGTCACCACACAGCGGGTTGAAGCCCTCGAACTTGCCGGCCGGCGGCACCGGCAGCTCGCCCCGGTTCCGGGGCGCGCGGTAGTGGTCGAGGATGATCTCGCGGTAGAGGTCTTCGATCCCGGGCATGGGCGCGCAGCCTAACTAGACGGCGAAGAACTTCTCGGCGGTGACGAGCGCGTCGACGAGCGCATCGGCGTCGGCCTCGTCGTTGTAGACGTAGAACGACGCCCGCGTCGTGGCCGGCACACCCAGCACCCGCATGAGCGGCTTGGCGCAGTGGTGGCCGGCCCGTACGCACACCCCGTCCTCGTCGAGCACCTGGGAGACGTCGTGGGCGTGGATGTTCTCGAAGAGGAACGAGATCACCGCCCCTCGGGTGTCGAGGTCGTCGTGCCCGTAGATGGTGAGCCGGTCGCCGAAGCGCTCGCGTAGGGCCCGCAGGGTGTACCCGGCGAGAAGGCGCTCGTGGGCCCGGACCACGTCGAGGCCGATCCCCTCGAGGTAGTCGATGGCGGCGGCCAGCCCGGTGGCCTCGACGATGGGCATGGTGCCGGCCTCGAACTTCCACGGCAGCTCGTTGGGCGTGAACCCTTCGAAGTTGACGTCGCTGATCATCTCGCCCCCGCCGAGGAATGGCGGCATTGCGTCGAGGAGCTCCTCGCGCGCCCACAGCCCGCCGATCCCGCTGGGGCCGAGCATCTTGTGACCGGTGAACCCGACGAAGTCGGCGCCCCACGCCTGCACGTCGACAGGCAGGTGGGGGACGGCCTGCGCCGCGTCGACGAGCACCAGCGCGCCGGCGGCGTGGGCCGCTTCGGAGAGCGCGGGGATGTCGTTGATGGTCCCCAGCACGTTCGACATCCCCGCCACCGTCAGCAGCTTCGCCCCGTCGAGCAGACGCGGTAGCTGATCGGTGTCGAGGCGGTAGTCGGCGGTGATCGGGAGCCAGCGCAGCTCGACGCCGCGCTCGGTCGCCAGGATCTGCCACGGCACGATGTTCGAGTGGTGCTCCATCTCGGTCAGGACGATGGCGTCGCCCTCGCGGAGGTTGGCCCGGGCCCACGTGTAGGCCACGAGGTTGATGGCCTCGGTGATGTTCTTGGTGAAGACGATCTCGCGCCACGACGGCGCGTTCAGCAGGCCCGCGACCTTCCGATGCGCCGACTGGTAGGCGGCGGTCGACTCCTCCGAGATCGTGTACACGCCCCGGTGGATGTTGGCGTAGTACTCGCGGAGGTGTCGGTCCATCGCGTCGATCACCGCCAGCGGCTTCTGGGAGCTGTTGGCGGAGTCGAGGTACACCAGGCGCTTGCCGTGGACCTGCCGTTTCAGGATCGGGAAGTCGCCCTTGATGCGGTCGACGTCGAGCGGGTCGCGCGCGTCAGTCACACCCGCCACATGGCTCCCTCGCTCGGCGTCGGGCCATCCCTCCTCGGGTTGGCCGACGCCGCCCCTGCGGGGACGCTCGTCCGCACTCATGCCGCCAGCTCCCGGAACGCGTCGAACCCCTCGCGCTCGAGCCGCTCGGCCAGCTCGACGCCACCCGACGCCACTATGCGCCCACCCAGGAGGATGTGCACCGCGTCGGGCGTGAGGTGCTCGAGGATCCGCCGGTAGTGGGTGATGAGCAGGATCCCGAGCTCGGGGCGGTCCTTGCGCACCTCCTCGATGCCGTGGGCGACGACGCGCAGCGCATCGATATCGAGGCCGGAGTCGGTCTCGTCGAGCACGGCGACGTCCGGCTCCATCAGTGCCATCTGGAGGATCTCGTTGCGCTTCTTCTCACCACCGGAGAAGCCCTCGTTGAGGTAGCGCTCGGTGAACCGGTCGTCCATGCCGAGCCGCTTCGTCCACTCGATCAGCTCCATGCGCACCTCGAGTACCGACAGGTCCTCGATCCCCTTGCGGGCGGCCATCGCCTGGCGCAGGAAGTTCAGCACGCTCACCCCCGGGATCTCCTCGGGATGCTGGAAGCCGAGGAACAGGCCCCGCTTGGCGCGCTCGGGAGTCGAGAGCGCGGTCACGTCCTCGCCGTGGACGAGGATCCGGCCCTTGGTGACGGCGTACGCGGGGTTGCCCAGCAACGTGTTCGCGAGGGTCGACTTCCCCGAGCCGTTGGGCCCCATGAGCGCGTGGACCTCGCCGGGGGGGACGGCGAGGGAGACGCCCTGCAGGATCTCGGTGCCCTCGACGGCGACGTGGAGGTCGTCGATCTCGAGGAGGGGCGTGGCGGAATCCGGACTCACGCCCTCATTCTAATAACACTACGCAGGTAGTGGAAATCCGGCGGTTAGCGAGGAACGGAAAGGGACAGGGCGAAGTCGCCGGGCGGGTCGGTCCACCAGTGGGCGAGGGCCAGCCCCGCCGCCGCCAGCTCGGCCTCGACCCCCTCACGGCGGAACTTGGCGCTGATCTCGGTGCGCATCTCCTCCCCGGGGGCGAAGGCGACGTCGAGGTCGAGGTCGGCGACCCGGGCCGTCTGCGCCTCCGGCGACCGCAGCCGCATCTCGATCCACTCTGGCCCGGGCATCCAGCGGGCGACGTGCTCGAACCGCTCGGGCACGAAGTCGGCGCCCAGCTCGCGGTCGATCACCGCAAGCACGTTGCGGTTGAACGCCGCGGTCACCCCGGCGTCGTCGTCGTAGGCGGCCTCGAGCCGGGCCGGGTCCTTGACCAGGTCGGTGCCGAGCAGGAAGGCGTCGCCGGGCGCGAGCCCGGCGGCGACCTCGGCGAGGAACGCCGCCCGCGTGTCCGGCACCAGGTTGCCGATCGTGCCCCCGAGGAACGCGACGACCCGCCGCCCCCCGTCGGGGAGGAGCGAGAGGTGACGCTCGAAGTCGCCCACCACCGCGTGCACCTCGATACCCGGGAACTCGGTCTCGATCGTGGTCGCGGCCGTTCGCAGCGTCGGTTCGCTGACGTCGAAGGGCACGAACCGCTCGAGCGTGCCCGCCTCCGCGAGCGCGCCGAGCAGCAGGCGGGTCTTCTCCGACGTCCCCGAGCCCAACTCGACCAGCGTGTCGGCGCCGGTGACGCGGGCGATCTCGGCCGCGCGCCCGTCGAGGATCGAGCGCTCCGCCCGGGTCGGGTAGTACTCGGGGAGCCGGGTGATCTCCTCGAACAGCTCACAGCCCCGTTCGTCGTAGAACCACTTCGGCGGAAGGTCCTTCGGGGTGGCGGTGAGCCCGGCCCGGGCGTCGTGCTCGAGCGCATGGGCGAGGTCGTCCGGGCCCAGGTGCACGTCGACGCGCACGCGCGACGAGGTCGTGGCCATGGCAGGGGGGGAGCCTTTCCTCAGAGCTTCGTGATCGTGGTCTCGTCTTCGTCGACCACCACCAGCGAGCCGTCCGGGACTTCCTCCCATGCCGGGTCTCCGTCGTAGGGCTCGGACGCGACGACGGTCGTACCGTCCATCAGTCGGCTGTCGAGGATGAACAGCGAGTTGCGCCAGGCGGTGGCAAAGGCGCGCTCGCCGTCGGTGAGGACCATGTTCAACCGTGCGGTCGTGAGCGCGTTCACGGTCTTCACGACGTCGGCGAGTGCCTCACCCGGCGACGCCCCGTCGTCGAGACGGTCGAGCACGAGCCCGAACAGCATCTCCGAGTCGGACGCGCCCAGGATGCCGGTGGCCCGGCGGTCGGTCAGACTCCGGCGCAGGTCGTGCCCGACGCCGTGGTGGAACCCGGGCACGAGCCCGTTGTGCGCGAACAACCACCGACCTTCGGAGAACGGCGGCGTGCCCGTCTCCTCGACCGGCATGCCCGGCGACGCCGACCGCACGGAGGCCAGCACCGCACCCGACGTGATCATCCCGGCGATGCTGGCGAACGACGGGTCCGTCCACATGGGTCGGGGCGTGCGGTAGCGGGCGGGCTCGGGTCGGCGGTCGGAGTCGTACCAGCCGACCCCGAAGCCGTCGGCGTTGACCGTCCCGTGCGACTGGTGCCGGGGCGCGTACGCCTGCGTCAGCAGGGAGTACTCGGGGGCGAGGAGCAGCTCCTCCAGGGTGATGGGCGTCCCCAAGTAGACGATGTGGCGGCACATCGGACTACTTCTCCGCTCTGGCCGCTCGGGCCCGGCTCACTGCGGCGCAGGATACCTGCGCCGCGGTCGCTCGCCTCATGAGTCTCTCGCACAGCGGAGGCCGGCGAAGATCTGGCGGCGGATGGGGTAGTCCCAGTTGCGGAACGTCGTGCGGGCCACCGAGGGATGGGTGGCCCACGAACTGCCCCGCAGCACCTTGTAGTCGGGCCCGAAGAACACCTCGGAGTACTCGCGGTAGGGAAAGGCCCGAAAGCCCGGGTACCCCGCGAAGTCGGAAGCGGTCCACTCCCAGACGTCCCCGACGCCCTCCAGGCCCCGTCCGACCGCCTTCTCCCACTCGACCTCGGTCGGGAGCCGCCGGCCTCGCCAGCGGGCGTAGGCGTCGGCCTCGTACCAGCAGACGTGCTGGACGGGCTGGTCGGGCGGGACGGGCTCCCAACGGCCGAAGCGCCGCCGCTCCCAGGCACCCGCGCCGGCGGCGCGCCAGAACTCGGGATGGGCGAGCCCGGCGCCGCCGGCGGCCTCGGTGCGCCAGGCCCAGCCCGGCTCGGTCCACCAGCGGGGCTCGTCGTAGCCGCCGGCGGCGATGAACTCCTGGTAGGCGCGGTTGGTGACCGGGGTGGTGTCGATGCGGAAGGGCGCGACCTCGACCGCATGGGCGGGGCGCTCGTTGTCGTAGGCGTAGGGCGCGTCGTCGGTGCCCATGACAAAAGGCCCGCGCTCGACGAAGAGTTCGTCGGACTCGACCGTGGCGCGCGTCGTCGTGAGCCCCTCGACATCGGGGTGCACGAACTCGTCCATGAGCTGGATGGTCGCGAGCATCGTCTCGTCGTGTTGGTGCTCGTGCTGCACGATCATCCCGTACACAAAGCCGCCCGCCAGCAACGGGTCGGCGTCGTTCAGATCGATCGTGACGAGCACGTCGAGGGCGCGCTTGCGCACGTCGGCGGCGAACTCCCGTGCCTCGACCGGGTCGAGCAGGTCGAGGTCGGGCCGCTCGGGGCGCGGGTGCTTGAACGCGTCGTACACGTCGTCGAGACGAGGCTCCGTCGGCAGGGCCCGCGCGACCGTGCGGAGCAGCCAGAGCTCTTCGAAGTGGGCGACGTGGCCGAGGTCCCAGCACAGCGGGGACATCAGCGCCGAGATCTGGCGGCCCTGGTCCTCCACCGGTACCGGGTCGAGCAGCGCGAGCGTGCGCGCCCGCGCCTCCTCCAGCGCCTCCGCGAGCGCCGCGTTCAGCGTGGTCACGCCCACGTGAGCTCCAGGAACCGGTCGGGATCGGGGAGGATCGTGCCGTCCTCCGCCCACTCGGTGATCCGGTCGTCGGCGGGGCAGCGCCCCCGGGTGGAGTAGCGGTCGTGGAACGCGGCCACCGCCGAGATGGTGGCGGCGTCGCTGCCCAGCCGCGACAGTGCCTCCAGCGCGCTCTCGAAGCAGACCCTCGCGGACCGGGCGAGCTCCGGGTGGTCGAGGCCATGACGGGCGGCTTCGCGCCACAGCCCCCGCGTCGGCGCGACCGATGCCTCACACGCAGCCGCCGCCTCGTCGTCTGCCACGAGCGTGACCGCGACCGCGACCGCCACCCGCCACCACGGGTCGGGCAGGGCGTCGACCATGCGCAGCTCGAGCCAGCCCCGTGGCCTCACCGGCGGGAACAGCGTCGTGAGGTGGTACTCGAAGTCGGAGAGCGTCGGATAGCCGAGCTCGTGGCCGCGGTCGATCCACTCCTCGAACGCCAGTGGCTCGAGGAGCGGCTCGAAGCGGTCCTCGTTCCGCCGGATCAGCATCACGTTGGCGTCGAGGGCGTAGTGCGCCCACGCCGACCGGCAGTTACCGCCGGCCTCGGCCGACGCGGTGCGGCCGGCGTCGATGTCGGCCCACACGGCCAGCCGGCGGGACCGCCATCCGCTGGGGCCGTTCTCGGCCAGCGGCGAGTTGGCGAACGCGGCCGCCAGCGTCGGCCCGAGATCATGGGCCCGGTGCCAGCGCGCCTCGACCGACGCCGGGTCGGGCCCGACGTCCGCGTTGACCTGGACCGCCGCGGTGGCGCGCATCATCGTGCGGCCGGCCGCGCACTGGGCGTCGAAGTACGCCTCCATCGCGTCGTAGCGGGGGCCGTCGACCCAGCGCTCGGGGAGCGGGCGGGGGTCGTAGCCGAGGCCGACGAGCCCGAGGCCGCGTTCGGCCAGGTTCCCGCTCAGCGCGGCGGCGTCGGCGGCCAGCGCGGCGCACGCGGGGCCGATCCCGCGCAGCGGGGGTGAGCTGAGCTCGATCTGGCCCCCGGGTTCCAGGGTCAGCCGGCTGCCGGCGGGGCCGGGCTCGGTGCCGGGAGTGGGCACGAGCTCCTCCGGCACCGGTCGGAGGGGATCGGTGAGGTCGACCGGGAGCCATTCGGCTTCGACGCCGACGTGGCCATCGGGGGTGGAGGGGGGAGTGAAGCTGCGGTCGTCGACGAAGTCGTGGACATCGTCGGTGGTGAGGGTGGGACGGGGGGACGGCACGGGCCGGCTACCGGTGCCCGAAGTGCGCGGTTACCCAGTCGAGGTTGCGCACCGGCGAGAGCCACAGCTTCTGGCGGTTGGTGGTGTTCATCGTGCTCCTGTCGTCGTGCTGGTCGTGTTCGTTGCCGCACCCACCAGCTCCGACGAGCTGGCGGCCTCGATCGAGAGCTCGCGCTCCGCGACGGTGCCATTGGCGAAGCGCTGGGAGACAGAATCGAGGCGGATCATGGGTCGGCGGGAACCCCCCCTCGGTCCGGCCGAGGCTACCAGTGGGTCCGATCAGCTCCGGTCGCGCCGGGCGGCCACCTTACGGAAGATCGCGGCGAAGCGACCGGATTCGTCCGGGGGCTGGAGCGACTGGCGACGGCGGCGCGTGGCCACGTCGGTGTGCCGCGGCAGCAGCTCGATGATCGAACCGGCGAGGGCGGCGGCGTCCCCCGGCGGCACCGCGCGGCCACTGCCCGGCGCCGAGCGGGCGAGGATCTCAGGTGGGCCACCGGCGTCGGTGACGACCACAGGCACGCCGCTGGCGAGGGCCTCGACGGCCACGAGCCCGTAGGGCTCGGGCTCGGTCGACGGCAGCACGAACAGGTCGAGGTCGGCGAACACCTCCGGCATGTCGGTGCGGGGCCCGAGCCAGTGCACGTCCTCGAGACGCCCGGCGCGAGCTTCGAGTTCGGCGGCCAGGCGCTCCTTTCCCTTGACCGCACCGCCCGCCACGACCAGGTGTATGGCGGGGCGCTCGGGCTTCGCCTGCTCGTAGGCATCGAGGAGCACGTCGACGCCCTTCCAGCTGTCGAGCCGGCCCGCGGCACCGGCCACGGGCGCGTCGTCAGGAATGCCGACGCGCGCCCGGAAGCTGCCCGCAAGCTCGGGGCGGAACTCGCCCGGGTCGGCGGTCTCGTACACGATCTCGACGTTGCGCCGGTCGAGCTGGTCGGCGACCGCTTCAGACATGCAGATCACGGTGGTGGCGAACCGCCGGGTCAGAGCCCGCTCCAACCGCAGCGCGGCGCGCGACTGCACGACGATCTCGCGCGCGTGCCAGACGTGCGGGCGGCGGGTAAGCGCGGCCGCGGCCCACCCGTAGAGCGAGTGGAGCGAGTTGGTGTGCACGACGTCGATATCGAGGCGCCGCACCAGCCGGGCGAGGCGCCCCACCCCGACTGGCCAGCCTGCGCTGTAGGCGACCCAGTCGAGCGCGCCGTGAGTCGTCGACAACCGTCGTATCGGCACGACGTGGACGGTCGCGCCGGCGGCGTCGAACTCGGCGCGCAGCGGCGACGGCGAGGGCACGATGATGTGGCAGTCGAACTCGTCGGATGGCAGGCTGCGAACCATTCGCAGCAGCGCCTGATCCGACCCGCCGCGCTCGGCGACCGGTTGGACGGAGAGCAGCCGGATCATGCGTGTCGCCCTCAACCTCGAGCAGTTGCTCCAGACCCCGGCGGGCGGGGTCGGTCGCTATACGGCGGAGCTGGCGAGGCTACTGCCGGGCCTCGCGGCCGGCGATCCCGATGACGCGGTCGAGCTGGTGCCGTTCGTCGCGCGCCACCGCGCCGACCGGGTCGCCGCCGCGCTGGGTGACGTCGGTCTCGACGGCCTCGACCCGGTCGTGCTCGCGCTGCCCCGACCCGTCCTGTACGACGCCTGGCACGACCTCGGCCGGCCCGGGCTCGGCGCGGTCGCGCGCCGGCGGGGCCCGCTCGACGTCGTGCACGCGCCCTCGGTCGCGGTGCCGCCCCGGGGTCGGTACCGGCTCGTCGTGACGGTGCACGACGCCGCCCCCCTCGTGCACCCGGAGACGTATCCCCCGCGGGGTCGCTGGTTTCACCGGCGCGGGATCGCCGCCGCGGCTCGCCGCGCCGACCTCGTGATCACGGTGTCGCGTGCCGCTGCCGACGAGATCGACGAGTACACCGACATCCCGCCCGACCGGGTGCGGGTGGTCCCCAACGGCGTCGATCTCACCGAGGCGTCGGCCGAAGAGGTGGCGAGCGCCCGGACGGCGTTCGGGCTCGACGACCGCCCATACGTGCTGTGGCTCGGGAGCCTCGAGCCCCGCAAGAACGTCGGGCTGCTCGTGGAGGCGTTCGCGCGTTGGGTCGCCATGCACGACGTTCCCCACCTACTCGTCCTCGCCGGTCCCGCCGGCTGGCTCGACGAAGACGTGGCCGTGCTGGGCCCGGCCCGCCGCCTCGGTGAGCGGGTCCGGACCATCGGCCGCGTCGGCGACGACCACCTGCGCGGCCTGTACCGCGGCGCCGACCTGTTCGCGCTCCCGAGCCGGCACGAGGGGTTCGGCATCCCGGTGCTCGAGGCAATGGCGCAGGGAACTCCGGTGGCGTGCTCCGACATCGCCGCGCTGCGCGAGGTCGCCGGGGACGGTGCTCGGTTCGTTGCCGCCGACGACCCGGATGCGTGGGCCGCGGTCCTCGACGAGCTGCTCCACGACCAGGACGCGCGCGCCCTCCTTGCCGCTGCCGGTCGTCGGCGGGCCGGTGAGTTCTCGTGGGCGCGCTGCGCCGAGGAGACGCGCGCGGTCTATCTGGAGGCGCTCGGTCGCAGTTGAGGGCGGCTACTGGTCGACCGTGAGCGCGCAGCTGGCGAGGCCGCGCCGTTCGAGGTAGCGCTGGTGATACTCCTCGGCGGGCCAGAACGTCTCCGCCGCGGTGACCTCGGTCATGATCGGCTTGCTGAAGTCGGCTTGGGCCTTCTCCATCGACTCCTTGGCCGCGATCTCCTGCTCGGGTGAGTGGAAGAAGATCGCCGACCGGTACTGGTCGCCGACGTCGGGGCCCTGCCGGTTGAGCTGGGTCGGGTCGTGCAGCTGCCAGAACGCGGCGAGCAGCTCGTCGTACGACACCTGGTCGGGGTCGAACTCGACCAGCACCGCCTCGGCATGCCCGGTCGTGTGGCTGCACACCGCCTCGTACGACGGGTTGTCGGTACGGCCGCCGGTGTAGCCGACCGTCGTCTTCTTCACCCCCGGGATCTGGCGGAACGACGCCTCCACCTGCCAGAAGCACCCCGCCGCGAACGTCGCCTGCTCAGTCGTCATGTCTCCTCCGCTCCCAACCTCCAACTACCAACCGCGCTCGATCCATTCCGGCAAGTGCGGACGCTCGTCGGCGATCGTCGTGTCGAGCCCGTGGCCGGGCAGCACGAGCAGGTCCTCCGGCAGCGTGAACAGGCGCCGGTCGATCGACTCGATGATCTGGTCGAAGTTCCCGCCCGGAAGGCTGGTGTTCCCGGGCCCGCCGGGGAACAACGTGTCCCCGCTGAACACGACCGGATGGCCCTCGAGCAGGAAGCAGGTCGAGCCGGCGGTGTGGCCGGGTGTGTGGATCGTGCGCAACCGGAGGTCGCCTACCGCGAGCTTGTCGTCGTCGGGGATCGTGAAGTCGTAGGCCGGGAGCATGTCGGCGTCCTCGGCGGCGATGCCCACGTCGATACCGGCGTCGCGCATCGCCGTCACCGCCTGGATGTGGTCCCAGTGGCCGTGGGTCGTGAGCACCCGGCGCACGCCGGTGGCCTTGCTGACCTCGAGGAGCAGCTCGTGCTCGTTGGCGGCGTCGATGATCGCCGCCTCGCCCGTTCCCTTGCAGCGCAGGACGAACACGTTGTTCTCGAACGGCCCGACGACGAGCTTGTCGATGCGGACGTCGGTGTCCTCGTAGTGGGGTGGCCGCGACATGAGTCGAGCGTATCCCCCCGTTCTCGAGGCTCTGGAGTGCGGAATCCGAACGCCACAGCCTCGAGAATGGGACCTGGCAACTTGACCGGCGGGTCAAGTACCGTCCGCGTGAGATGGATTTCACCGACACCCCGGAGGAAGCGGCCTTTCGCGACGAGGTGCGGACGTGGCTCGCCGACCACCTCATGGGCGAGTTCGCCGAGATCGGCGGGCGGGGCGGGCCCGCCGACGAGACCGCCTGGGACGTCCGGGTCGAATGGGAGCGGCTGCTGGGTCGCGACCGCTGGGTCGGCCTCTCGTGGCCGGAGGAGTACGGCGGACGCGCCGCCAACTTCGCCGAGCAGGTCATCTTCAACGAGGAGTACGCCAAGGCCAACGCACCCGCGCGCGTCAGCTTCTTCGGCGAGCAGCTGTTCGCGCCCACGCTCATCGAGTACGGAACCGAGGAGCAGAAGCGCCGGTTCCTACCCAAGATCCAGAGCATGGAGGAGTTCTGGTGCCAGGGCTACTCCGAGCCCAACGCCGGCTCCGACCTCTCCAACGTCCAGACCCGGGCCGTCCTCGACGGCGACGAGTGGGTGATCAACGGGCAGAAGGTGTGGACCACCCTCGCCCACCGCGCCCAGTGGTGCTTCGTGATCACGCGCACCGATCCCGATGCGCCCGCGCACAAGGGCATCTCCTACATCCTCGTGCCGATGGACCAGCCCGGCGTCACCGTTCGGCCGCTGCGCCAGATGACGGGCACCGCCGAGTTCAACGAGGTGTTCTTCGACGACGCCCGCACACCGAATGACATGGTGGTGGGCGAAGTGAACGACGGCTGGAAGGTGGCGATGGCCACGCTCGGCTTCGAGCGCGGCACCGCCTTCCTCTCCCAGCAGCTCGCGTTCCAGGGTGAGCTGGCCGAGCTGATCGAGGTTGCGCACAAGAACTCCGCCACCGACGAGGCGACCATCCGCCAGCGCCTCGCCGACGCGTACATCGGCGTGCAGATCATGAAGTACAACGGCATGCGGATGCTCACGAGCCTCAAGAAGGGCGCGCTCGGGCCCGAGGCGAGCATCGGAAAGCTCTACTGGAGCACGTGGCACCGCAACCTCGGCGAGCTGGCAATGGACGTGCTCGGGCCGGAATCGCAGATCGTGGCGGGCGAGCCCGGTGACGACTACGTGCTCAACGAGCTCCAGCGCATCTTCATGTTCAGCCGGTCGGAGACCATCTACGCCGGCGCGAGCGAGATCCAACGCAACATCATCGGCGAGCGGGTGCTCGGGCTCCCGCGCGAGCCGAAAATCGAGTCACCCGCAAAGGAGAAATCGTGAACTTCGCATTCTCGGACGAGCAGGAGCAGCTCCGCGACGCCGTCCGCAAGTTCCTCGAGGCCAAGTCGCCCTCGGCCGAGGTTCGGCGCCTCATGGAGACGACCGAGGGCTACGACGAGGCGGTCTGGAAGCAGATGGCCCAGGAGCTCGGTCTCCACAGCATCCACCTCCCCGAGGCGCATGGCGGCCAGGGGTTCACCTTCGTCGAGCTCGGAATCGTGCTCGAGGAGATGGGCCGCGTGCTGCTGTGCGCGCCGTACTTCTCGACGGTCGCGCTGGCGGCGAACGCGATCATGAACGCGGGCAGCGACGAGCAGCAGGGCGCGCTCCTACCCGGTATCGCCGCGGGCGAGACGATCGCCGCGCTCGCGTTCACCGAGCCCAACGGCAAGTGGGACGCGTCGGGCATCACGATGGAAGCGCAGGGGAAGGGCGACTCGTACACCCTCGACGGCACGAAGATGTTCGTGATCGACGGGCACACCGCCAACCAGGTCGTCGTGGTCGCCCGCCTGTCCGGCACCAACGGCGAGGACGGCATCTCCTTCTTCACCGTCGAGGGTGACGCGTCGGGCCTGACCCGGACGCCGCTGGCGACCATGGACCAGACCCGCAAGCAGGCCCGCCTCGACTTCTCCGGCGTCGCGGCCAAGCCGCTGGGCGAGCCGGGTTCGGGCTGGGCGGCGCTGTCGAAGACGCTCGACCAGGCGGCGGTGTGCCTCTCCAACGAGATGGTGGGCGGCGCCCAGAAGGTGCTCGAGATGGCGGTCGACTACGCCAAGGTCCGGGTGCAGTTCGGCCGACCGATCGGCTCGTTCCAGGCGATCAAGCACAAGTGCGCCGACATGCTCCTCGAGGTCGAGTCGGCGAAGTCGGCGGCGTACTACGCGAGCTGGGCCGCGGCCGAGGACAGCGAGGAGCTTCCGGTGGTCGCCAGCCTGGCCAAGGCGTACTGCTCCGACGCCTACTTCCACGCCGCCGCCGAGAACATCCAGATCCACGGCGGCATCGGCTTCACCTGGGAGCACGACGCCCACCTCTACTTCAAGCGGGCCAAGTCGTCCGAGATCCTCCTCGGTGACGCCACCTACCACCGCGAGCTCCTGGCCCAGCGGATCGGCCTCTAGGCAGGGCGGCCGGCCGGATGGTCATCGTCCTGGGAGCCCTGGCGGTGGCGGCCGTGCTGCTGATCGCCGCCTGGGCGATCCTCCGGGAGAGCCGGCGGCTGGCGGCCATCCCGCCCCGGCCCACCTACGAGTTCGACAAGGCGGTCCAGTACGTCGTCGACGAGCTGCCCGACGCCGCCGCCGCCACGCTGACGGTCGAGGACGTCCGCCTCATCCTCGACCTGCAGCTGGAGTACCTGCGGGTGAAGGGCCTGTCGGGGACCGGCGGCGGGGACGATGCCGTCCCGGGTGGGGTCGTCGTCGTCGGGGGGTCCGAGACCGTCGAGTACATCCTCGGCCGGGCCGACGCCGCGGGGACCAGCTTCATCCCCGAGC
>JBQTGU010000012.1:0-2955 GCA_052390575.1 Actinomycetota bacterium
GTCCCCCCCGCCGGCGCCGCCCGACGCGGTGCCGCCGGTCGAGCCGCCCGGCGTGTGCTCGACGTTCCACGGGTTGCGAGTCGCGCCGTGGAGGTTGGTGCGGGTGAGGTTCACCCCGCCGAACTCACTCGAGGTAGTGAGCCCGGGCAGCACCGCGCCCGCCGCCCGGACCCGCTGGACCAGCACGGAGTCGCGCTCGGCCACCCGGTCCTTCAGCGGGACCGACGCCTCGGTCTTCGGCCAGCCCGCCACCGAGTCGAGCTCCTTCACCCCGATCGGGACACCGCCGAACGGCAGCGTCACGTCGGCGCTGGCCGCGGCGGCGCGTGCCGAGTCGGCGTCGAGGTGCGCGAACGCGTTCAGCTCGGACTGGTCGATGGCCGCGAGGGTGGCGTCGAGCTCGTCAACCGGCGACCGGTCCCCCGCTCGGAAGGCGCCCACCAGCGAGCAGGCGTCCCCCTGCCAGGGCTGATCAGTCATGGGCGGGATCGTAGGCCAGCGTCTCCTGCGTCAGGTCCGTCTCACGGCGCGATCCGCGACGGTTCTGAGAACCCAAGCAGGGTGTCACGATCGTCCTCGAGCACGAAGCCAGCCTCGATCGTCTCGTTGGTCGCCGCGCGGTAGCGGCCCAGGTAGTTCGCCTCGGACTCGTAGACCTCGGCGAGCCGGGCGTCCGACAGGGGCGTTGTCGAACCCAACAGGAGGCAGATCGTGGACGGGTTCGGGCCGGGCACGCCCGAGAGGACATCCAGCGGCACGTCGACCGGCGGAGTCCGGATACCGCCGAGTGCGATGCCGTCACCATCGCGGCGGATCTCCGGGTCTTGCCCCGATGTCACGTCGAGGCGGGGCGCCTTCGGCGGCGGTTCGTCGGTGCGCACCCAGTCGTCGAGGCCCCTCAGCGCCGCCTTGGCAACGAGGTGGAGAGGGCCGGCGTTGATCGGCGCGCTGCAACCGAGCTGGTCGGCAATCGGCCCAACGAGATGGGTGTCGGCGTGGGCGCTCCCCGCGACCTCCCACAGGCGGAACCGTTTGTTGTCGGGCTGGCGGGCGACAACCGCGTTGAGCACGCCGGTTACGTCGCTCTCCGTCTGGAGGTTGAGCACGGGCGCGTCCTGATCGGTCCGGAACGCCGTTGGTGTGCCGGTAATTGCGCCGACGATGTCGGCGACACCGGCACCGGCGAGCAGCGGCAGGCTGGCCGCCCCCCGGCTGTGCACGAAGAACCCGTCGAAGGCGTCGGTCAGCGGCTGCACCCCGTTGTAATAGGTGACGAGCGCGAACGCCGACTGCGACTCACCGGCGGCGAGTACCCGGTCGGGTTCCAGCTTGCCCATGGCATCGCCCTCTCGGACGGCCCGGGCGGCCTGGGTGAAGATGTCAAAGGAATACCCGTCGCCGGGATGCGCGAGCGAGCCGTACCGCCCCGGGTCGATCACCTTGAGCCCCTTGCCCGCGACCGCCTCGCCACCCGGCGCCGCCACCAGTACGGGCCCGCCCTCGACCCCGATCACCTGCGCGGACACGCCGACCCACGCGTCGCCGTTCCGCATGACCTCCTCGCGCAGGTTGACCCAATCGGGATCGGCGTCGAGACCGCCGCTGACGTTGAGCCACTCGACCACGACGGTGCCGCTGAAGTGCTGCGCCTTCGCCGGCCGGCGGACGAGGACGCGGGTGCGGTACGGCGACTCGCCGTCGGGCTCCAGCTCCCAGCGACCGTCGGCCGAGAGTGGGCCCGTCGCCGAATACGACGATGCCGTCCCGGACGCCGCGTACTCGTGCTCGACGTAACGCGTGCCCTCGAAATCGGGCGGAGACGCCGAACCGATGAAGACGCCGTTGCCGCCGGTGATCTCCTCTGACAGGTCAGCGGCCGGCTCCGCGGGCGTTTCAGCTGCGGCCACGCCGCTGCTCGGGCCCCCGGCCGCGAGCACGCTCCATGCGACGATGACGGCGCAGCGCACGCGCTGCGGGCAACGGCTGCCCGTGTGATCGCTGGTCAGTGCTTCCACGCCGCAACGACCTCGGCGGTGGTGGTCAGGGTCGCGACCAATCCGAGGGCGTTGTCGAGCACCGCCCGCCCGTACTCCGCCGGCACACCGGCTACCGCGTCGGTAGGCATGACGAACTGGTAGCCACGGTTGACCGCGTCGAACGCGAAGTTGGGCATACCGATGTTGAGCGACACACCGACCCCGACGATCGTGGTCGCGCCCAGGTTGCGCAGGGTGGAGTCGAGGGCGGTGTCGTGCATCGGCCCGAGGCCGTGGCCGCGCGCCAGCACCAGGTCGGAAGGCTCGACGCCGATCTCGTCGGGCGGCTGCGCGTGCCTTGACCCCGGCGTGAACGAGACCGAGCCCTTCTTCTGCATTGCCATGAACAACCGGGCGTTGCGGTTGGCGCCCTGGCGGTCGGCCCGGGTGGCGGCGGTGCAGTGCACCACCGGCACCCCGGCGGCGCGGGCGGCCCGGGCGAGCTCGGCGCAGTGCCCGACCAACCCGACCTTGGCCGCTTCGGTGGCGAGCGCCGGGAGGGCCGACGGCTCGCCCACCACCCCGTTCTGCACCTCCTGCAACACGAGCGCGGTGTGACCGGGCGCGACGAGCTCAACGAGGTCGAGAGGCACAGGCCGAGGCTAGCGACCCGGCCGCGACCGCGGCGGGGCCGCGACGCGCGACGGTGGCGTGGTGGTGGCACGTGCTTTCCGCACCATCCTGCTCGTGTTCGTAGCGCTCACGCCGATCCCGGTCGCGATCGCCGTCACCCGGGGCGGCGACGCCCCGGTCCGTTCAGGACCGTCGGCAGCGGGCACGCCGGTGGCGTCGACGCCGACAACCGCCCCCGCGCCCGCGTGCACGCCCGATCCGTCGCTCACCGCGCCGGCGGGTCGCTGGTCGTCGACGAGTCACGCCACGACTCGGTCCGCCGCGCTCCCGGCTGGCAGGACTGGCA
>JBQTGU010000013.1:0-40359 GCA_052390575.1 Actinomycetota bacterium
CGGGCCACGAGGCCCGTCCCGGCGGTGAGCCGCTCGAGATGACGCCCGCAATCCGACCGAGCGGCTGGGCCGGAACGGACGCGCTACCTAACCGAAGTTAGGCAGCGAGCGCGACGTTGTCGTCGGCATGTATCAGTGTTCCCGGCTTTTTCACGACGTTCCGGGGACGTCGGCTCGCTTCACCCACCTCGATCCCCAGGATCGAAGCCACGCACCCCCAAGTTGTCAACCGCGCGCCGGTGCGCGTCGGCGGCAATCGCCAGACTACTGCCTCCAGGACCCGAGTCCCCCACCGAACCTGTGGAAAACGGATCAATTATCCACAACTTCAGACCTTCAGAGAAATTTAGTTGCCTCTTCTCGCCCTCTGGGGTAATCTACGAACATACGTTCCCCAGGGAGGTGCGTGGTGGGGAATCTGCAATCGGCAGTCGACGAGATCCGGGCGCTCGACCCCGCCGAGCTCGGCGAGGAGCTGGGCCCGAAGCTGGTGCAGCTGCGGCGCGAGATCGACCAGCTCGAGGCGGGCTGGACGCAGCTGCTCCAGGGCTTCGACCGCAGCGGTCGCTGGGCCGACGACGGCGCGCTGTCGGCGAAGGCGTGGCTGCGGCACCACTGCCGGATGGCCCCCGGAGCCGCGAGCGAGCGGGTCGCGGTCGCCCGCCGGCTGAGCGAGCTGCCCGCCACGGAGGCCGCGTTCGCCGACGGCGACATCAGCTACTCCCACGTCCGGGTGATCACGCGGGCGACCGGTGACCTCCAACCCTCGGTGGTGGACGAGCTCGAGCCCGTCTTGGCCGAGACTGCGCGCGAGCTCGACCCGAGCAAGCTGCGCACGGCCGCCGAGCACTGCCGTCACGCGTTCGAGCCCGGGAAGTTCCTGGACGTCGCCGACGACGCGTACCAGGCACGGCGCTTCGACATTTCCGAGACGTTCGAAGGCCGCCATGTCGTCGACGGCGAATTCCACCCCGAAGGCGGCGCGATCATCGCCACCGCCGTGCACGCGGCCGAGACGACGAGCAAGGACGACCCCCGCACGCCGAAGCAGCGTCGGGCCGACGCCCTGGAGGCCATTTGCCGCAGCTACCTCGACCGCCGGGTCGCGGCGACGACCGGCGGCGAATGGCCTCACCTCAATGTGAGCGTCGACCTTCGGACGCTGGAACGCCGGGCCGGCGCGAAGGCGGCGACCGTTGCCTGGTCCGGGCAGCCGATCAGCGGCGAGGCCGCTCGACGGCTGGCTTGCGACGCCGGGATCAGCCGCATCATCACCGATGGCAAGAGCGAGCCTCTCGACGTCGGTCGGCGCACCCGCGTCGTGCCCGCCCCGTTGCGACGGGCCGTGATCACCCGCGACCGGCAATGCGTCGAAGTCGGGTGCGACCGACCACCGGAGTGGTGCGACGTCCACCACATCGTCCACTGGCTCGACGGCGGGCCGACCGCATTGCACAACCTCGAGCTGCGCTGCCATCCCCACCACCGCGACGAGCACGAAGGCCGCCGGCGCGACCGATCGCCGCCCGTGGCTGCGTAGCCTTCGGCCATGCGGGTCAGACTTCGGGTCGCCCTCGGCGCGGCGATCGCGCTTGGTTTCGCCGCGTGCGGCTCGGGCGTTGGCCCCGACGACACCAGCACCGTGGCCGCCGGCGGCGAGCCGCCGGGCTCGACTGCCATGCCCACGTCCATCGTGCAGCTGGGGGATTCGATCGCCTCGGGCGAGGGGACGCTGTACGGCTACACCTACGACACTTCCTCGCAGGAGTGGACCGGCGGCAACATCGACGCCCCCTGGCCGCCGCCGTATCCCCTGTGCCACGACTCGCCCGACGCCTACGGGAACGTGGTCGCCCGCAACTTCAACGCCACGTTCACGCAGTTCGCGTGCACCGGGGCCACGTTCGCGGCCGGTATCAGCGCTCCCGAGACCTCCGACGGCACCCAGATGCGCCCGGCGCAGTTCGGGAACTGGGACACCCAGCAGGACCTCAACGCCGAGTACGACAGCGCCCGCCCCGACGTCGTGCTCGTCACCCTCGGCGCCGACGATCTCCAGTTCGTTGCCATCGTCGAGGCCTGCATCAAGAACGGCTACGAGCACTACTTCGACAGTTCGGTCGAGCTCGAGTGCACGTCGGCCAATCCGGGAGCCACGATCGAGCAGGACTTCGTCGACTTCCTGCCGACCCTGGAGGCGAACTACGGGACGCTCGTCAGCTGGATCGAGAAGCGAGCCAAGGCGAACAACGTGCCCGTTCCCAAGATCGTGTTCACCAACTACGCCGATCCACTCCCGCCGTCCGGCACGAAGTGTCCCGACACGAGCTGGCTGTACAAGAAGCAGACGCAGTACCTGTCGTCGCTCGTCGGCGAGCTCAACCAGACGATCGAAGCGGCCATCGAGGGCCTCGACAACTCGAACGTCGCCCTTGCCGACATCTCCGGCGCCTACTCGCCGACCGGGAGCTCACACATCTGGTGCACCGACGACCCGTGGGCGTACGGGTTGTCCATCTACCACATGTACGACCCGGAGAGCTTCGACAGCCAGGCGCCCTTCCATCCCACGCCCGACGGGCAGAACAGCATCGCCGAGCACGTCACCCCGGCGGTGAGCAAGCTCTTCGACCTGCCCCCGAGCGGCTCGACGGCGACGACCGGCGCGACGACCACGACCACTTCGGCGGCACCGTCCACGTCGTCCACCTCTTCCACGACGACGTCGACCGCGCCGGCCTCGAGCTCGACCACGACGACCGCCGCCACCACGACCACCTAGCTACTCGCGCAGCCCCTTCATCGCCCGCTCGGCCTCGCGTTTGGCGTCGCGCTCCTGGATCGCCCGCCGCTTGTCGTACTGGCGCTTGCCCTTGGCCACCGCGAGCTCGACCTTGGCCCGGCCCTCCTTGAAGTAGACGCTGAGGGGGACGAGCGTCACGCCCTTCTCGGCGGTGGCGCGCTCGAGCTCGTCGATCTGCTTGCGGTGGAGGAGCAGCTTCCGGGGCCGCACCGGCTCCAGCTCGAGGCGGGAGAACTCGTAGGGCGAGATGTGCATGCCGTGCAGCCACACCTCGCCGCCCTCGACCCGGGCGTAGCCGTCCTGGAGGTTGGCGTGCCCCTCGCGGATCGACTTCACCTCGGCGCCGGCCAGCACGATCCCGCACTCGAACGACTCGAGCACGTGGTAGTCGTACCGAGCCTTCCGGTTGCGGATGGCGACGCGATCGCCCCGTCCAGGCATGCCTTATAGATTGCCGCCTTATGCCGACCTCGGGCTCCATCCTCGGAAACGCCGTCCGCCGCACCGAGGATCCCCGCATCCTGAGCGGCGAGGCCCGGTACTTCGACGACATGCCCGTGGAGGGGCTCACCCACCTCGCGTTCGTCCGTTCCACGATTGCCCACGCGCTGGTCGAGTCGGTGGACACCGCCGAGGCGGCGGCGATGCCGGGCGTCGTCGCGGTGTACACGGCCGCCGACCTCGGGCTCGCCCCCCTCCAGGGGTTCGCGATGGTGCCGCCGGTCTTCGCCCGCCCGCCGCTGGCGTCCGAGCGGGTGCGCTTCGTCGGCGACATCGTCGCCGCAGTCGTGGCCGAGACCCGGGCCCAGGCGATGGACGCGGCCGAGCTCGTGATCGTCGACTACGACCCGTTGCCCGCGGTCGTCGACCCCGAGGCCGCGCTCGAGGACGGCGCGCCCATCCTGTTCCCGGATCACGGGTCGAACATCGCCATCGAGTTCAACTTCGGCGAAGAGCCGACCGTGTTCGACGACGCCGACGTCGTGGTGGAGGGCCGGTTCGTGAACCAGCGCCTCGCCGCGGTGCCGATGGAGCCCAACGGCATCCTGGTCGAGCACGGCACCGAGGACGACCCGGACGGGCTCACCCTCCACGTACCGACCCAGAACCCGCACGGCGTGCGCGACCCGCTGGCGGAGGTGCTCGGGCTCGCGCCCGAGAAGGTGCGGGTGGTCGCACCCGCGGTCGGTGGCGGATTCGGCGCCAAGGCCGGCCTCTACCCCGAGCACGTGATCGCGGCCGCGGCGGCGCGCCGGCTCAGCCGGCCGGTGAAGTGGGCCGAGACCCGCTCCGAGAACATGGTCGCCATGAACCACGGCCGGGGTCAGATCCAGTACATCGAGCTCGGCCTCAAGCGGGACGGCACCATCGTCGGCCTCCGCGGCCGGGTCGTCGCTGAGGCGGGTGCCTACCCGAACATCGGCGGCTTCCTGCCGTTCCTCACCCGCTCGATGGCCCAGGGCGTGTACCGGATCCCCAAGATCCAGTTCAACTCGGTGAGTGCCGCCACCAACACGACGACGACGGGTGCCTACCGGGGCGCGGGCCGGCCCGAAGCCGCCGCGCTCGTCGAGCGCATCATCGACATGGCCGCGGTCGAGCTGGCGCTCGACCCGGTCGAGATCCGCAAACAGAACTTCCTTGCTCCCGACGAGTTCCCGCTCACCACGGTCACCGGGGCGAACTACGACGTGGGCGAATACGCCCGCGCGCTCGACGAGGCGGTGCGGGTCGCCGGCTACGACGACCTGCGGCGCGACCAGGCGGCTCGTCGGGAACGCGGGGACGTGAAGCAGCTCGGGATCGGCGTCGCCTGCTACGTCGAGGTGACCGCGGGCGGGCTGTTCCAGGAGTTCGGCGCGGTCGAGGTCCACGAGGACGGAAGTGTCACCGCCACCGTCGGCACCTCGGCCCACGGCCAGGGGCACGAGACCGCCTTCGCGATGATCGTGGCCGACCTGCTCGGCGTACCGATGGAGTCGGTGCGGCTGGTGCAGTCCGACACCGCGGTGGTGCCGCGGGGGACAGGGACGATGGGTTCGCGCTCACTCCAGACCGCGGGCAGCGCGCTCTACCGCGCGAGCGAGGGCGTGCTCGAGAAGGCCAAGCGCCTGGCCGCCCACCTCCTCGAGGCGAACGTCGACGACATCGTCGTCCACGAGGGCGGCACGGTCGGCGTGACGGGTGTGCCCGCCACCGCGCTCGAGTGGGCCGAGCTCGCGCGCGCCGCCCACGACGACGGGCGCCGTCCCGGCGACATGGAGCCGGGCCTCGCGTCCGAGCTCGATTTCAACCAGGGCGAGGCGACCTACCCGTTCGGCGCCCACGTCGCCGTGGTCGAGGTCGACACCGAGACCGGCCGGGTCGAGCTGATCCGCCACATCGCCGTCGACGACTGCGGCCGGATCCTCAACCCGCTGCTGGTCACGGGCCAGCAGCACGGCGGCATTGCCCAGGGCGTCGCCCAGGCGCTCTTCGAAGGGGTGGTGTACGACGAGGACGGGAACCCGCTGACCGGCAACCTCATGGACTACGCGATGCCAAGCGCGGCCGAGTTCCCGAGCTTCGAGGCGTCGAACACCGAGACGCCTACACCGCTCAACCCGCTCGGCGCCAAGGGCATCGGCGAGTCGGGCACCATCGGGTCGACCCCGGCGGTCCAGAACGCGGTGGTCGACGCGCTCTCGCCGTACGGGATCCGCCACCTCGACATGCCGCTCACCGCCGAGCGGGTCTGGCGCGCCATCCAGGACGCACCCGCCGCGACGTGACCTTCGCGTCACCCACGCTCCGCCTGACCGAGGAGCAGTACCAGCGGATCGTCGCTCACTGCTACGACGCCGATCGCGATCCGGAGAGCAAGCTGTTGTACGAAGCCTGCGGACTGCTCGCCGGGCCCGTCGACGATCGTGAGGAGCCGACCGGGGTGGTGAGCGCGGTGTACCCGTGTGCGAACGCCGAGGCGTCCGCCCGCTCGTACACCGTCGACTCGCGCGACCTCATCAAGGCCATGCGCGACGCCGAGAGCCGAGGGGAGCAGCTGGTGGGCGTGTTCCACTCGCACACCCACACCGACGCCTCTCCCTCGCCGACCGACGTCGACCAGGCGATGGAACCGGGCTGGGTCTACGTGATCGTCAGCCTGCGCGACGGCGATCCCGTGCTGCGCGCCTACCGGATCCGTGGAGGCGAGATCGCGGAATGCCAGGTCGTGCTCGACCGGCGTTGACGGTCATCGCGGTTGCCATCGCCGCCGCGGGTTGCGGCGAGGGCGGCGACGATTCACCCGAGGCCGACCGGCGGAAGCCCGACGTCGACGTCGTGTTCGCCGAGTTCGACCGGCCGGGGTCACCCGGCTGCGCGGTGGGGATCGCCGACGAGGGCGAGGTCGTCGTCGAGGAGCAGTACGGGGAGGCCGACCTCGAGGCCGGCACGCCGATCACGGAAGAGACCGTCTTCGACGTGGGCTCGGTGTCGAAGCAGTTCACCGCGGCCAGCATCCTGCTGCTCGAGCAGGACGGCGCCCTCTCGCTCGACGACGAGGTGCACATGCACCTGCCCGAGCTTCCCGAGTACGGCGAGGAGGTGCTCCTCGACGACCTGGTGCACCACACCAGCGGCATCCCCGACTACATCGGGTTGCTGTTCGACGCCGGCTTCGACGAGCGGGGCGTCAGCACGACAGCCGACGCGGTGGCCGCGCTCGTCGCGGAAGCCGAGCTCGACTTCGTGCCCGGTACGCGGTTCGCCTACAGCAACAGCAACTACTTCCTCCTGTCGCTAGTCGTCGAGCGGGTCTCCGGTCTGAGTCTGCGCCAATTTGCCGACGAGCAGATCTTCGAGCCGCTCGGCATGGACCGCAGCTTCTTCCGTGACGACTTCGCGGAGGCGGTCGAGCACCGAGCGCTCGGGTACGAGGACGGGACGCTCGCGCTCTACACATCTGCCTGGGAGCAGACCGGCGACGGCGCGTTCCACACGACGGTCGCCGACCTTCTCGCCTGGGCGGACAACTTCACGACCGGCGAGGTGGGCGGCGATGCCCTCGTCGACGCGATGCTCGAGCCCGGTCAGCTGGATGACGGCTCAGTCGTGGACTATTCGGCCGGGGTCGTCGTGACCGGGGCAGGACGCGATCGGACGATTTCGCACAGCGGCGCGTGGGTGGGGTACACGGCCGACCTCGAGATCCTCCCCGAGCGGGACCTCGCGGTCGCGGTGACCTGCAACGTGACCGTCGACCCCGAGGCGCTGGCGGCCGACGCGGTCGACGCCTACCAGTAGTTGATCCGGGTGGCGCGCTCCTCGACCACGTCGAGGTCGTCGGTCCACGCGCCCGATGAGAGGTACTTCCAACCGCCGTCGGGGATCAGCGTGACGATCGTGCCCTCGTCCATCGTCTCGGCCATCTTGGCCGCGCCCGCGACCACGGCACCGGCGGAGATGCCGGAGAACACGCCGCAGTCGTCGAGCAGCCGGCGGGTCCACTCGATCGACTCGCGCGGCCGCACGATGAACTTCCGGTCGAGCACGTCGGGCTCGAAGATCGGGGGGATGAAGCCGTCGTCGAGTGATCGCAGCCCCTGCACGAGCTCGCCCGCGGGTGGCTCGACCGCGACCACCCGCACCGCGGGCTTCTGCTCCTTGAGGTAGCGGCCGACGCCCATGAGTGTGCCGCTGGTGCCGAGGCCGGCGACGAACACGTCGATCTCGGGGCAGTCGCGCAGGATCTCGGGGCCGGTGCCTTTGTAGTGCGCGGCGGTGTTGGAGGGGTTGCCGTATTGGAACAGCATCACGAGGCTCGGGTCGTCGGCGGCGAGCTTCTCAGCCAGGCGGATCGCGCCGTTGCTGCCCTCCTCGGCCGGGGACAGCGTGACTTCGGCGCCGAAGATCTCGAGGATCTGACGGCGCTCCACCGACACGTTCTCGGGGAGCACGATGCGCAGGCGGTAGCCGCGCAGCCGGGCGACGAGCGCGAGCCCGATCCCGGTGTTGCCCGACGACGGCTCGAGGATCATGTCGCCGGGCTTGAGCACGCCGCGACGCTCGGCGTCGTCCACCATCTCCAATGCGATGCGGTCCTTGACCGAGCCGCCGGGGTTCTGGCCCTCGAGCTTCCCCCAGATCCGCACCCGCGGATTGGGCGAGAGCGCATGCAGCGCGACCAGGGGCGTGTCGCCGACGAGGTCGAGGATCGAGTCGTAGCGGGGCATCAGATGGCTCCCGCTCGCGGTTCAGCCGCCGGCGACGGCCGGGAGGATGGAGATGACGTCGCCGTCGGACACCTTGGTGTCGAGCTGCTCCAGGTACCGGATGTCGTCGTCGTTGCGGTACACGTTGACGAACTTGTGAAGGCCCCCGCTCTCGTCGACGAGCTGGCCCGCCAGCCCGGGGTGCCGCTCGACCAGCCCCGAGAACACCTCGCCGACGGTCGCGCCCTCGGCCGACACCGACGCGTCGCCGCCGGCCTGCTGGCGGAGCAAGGTGGGGAGGCGAACTTCGACGGCCATGACGATGACCACTCTACAAGTGGGCGAAGATGGTGCCGTGCGTGAGGCCGATGTGTCCGCTGCGGTTACCGCGCTCCGCGGGGGTGGGCTCGTCGCGTTCCCGACCGAGACCGTCTACGGCCTCGGCGCCGACGCCGCCAACCCCGATGCGCTCCGCCGACTCTTCGCGGTCAAGGGGCGGCCGCCGACGCATCCCGTGATCGTGCACCTGGGCGAGCCGGACGAGGTCGACGACTACGCCGCCGATGTGACCGACGTCGCCCGCTGCCTCGCGCAAGCGTGCTGGCCCGGGCCGCTCACGCTCGTGCTCCGACGTTCGGGCCGGGTGCTCGACGAGGTCACCGGCGGGCGCGACACGGTAGGGCTTCGCGTCCCCGGCCATCCGCTGGCCCTGCGCCTCCTCCGCGAGTTCGGAAGAGGACTCGCCGCGCCGTCGGCCAACCGCTTCGGCCGCGTGAGCCCCACCACCGCCGCCGACGTGCGGGCCGATCTCGGTGACGACGTCGACGTGGTCCTCGACGGGGGACCGTGCGATGTGGGCGTCGAATCGACCATCGTCGATTGCAGCGGCGCGGCGCCGGTGATCCTGCGACCGGGAGGTGTTCCGCGCGAGCGCGTGGAGGAGATCGTCGGCGGGCCCGTTCCGATGCCGACCGACGTGACCGGGCAGGCCCCGGGCACGCTGGCCTCGCACTACGCGCCGCGTGCCCGAATCGTCGTGGTCGGCGCCGACGACGTCGCCGCCCGTGCCGCGGGGTTCCTCGACGACGGCAGCCGGGTCGGAGTGCTGGCCGAGAAGCGCCCCGACGGTCTCCCCGCCGGGGTGGTCGTGCTGGAGCCACCGCGCGACGCCGACGACTACGCCCGCGTGCTCTACGCCCGGCTGCGTGCGGCCGACGAGCAGCGCCTCGACGTGGTGCTGGCGATGCCGCCGGCGGAGATGGGGGTCGGCACCGCGGTCGCCGACCGGCTGCGGCGCGCTGCCGGGAGTTCACCGTGACCGCGCGACCGATCGGCGTGTTCGACTCCGGCCTGGGCGGGCTCACCGTCCTGCGCGCGCTCATCGACCTGCTGCCCGCCGAGCCGGTCGTGTACTTCGGTGACACCGGGCGGTTCCCCTACGGGCCGAAACCCGGGGACGAGGTCCTCAAGTACGCGTTGGAGATCGGGGACGTGCTCGCGGAGCAGGACGCCAAGCTGCTGGTGGTGGCGTGCAACAGCGCCGCCTCGGTGGCGCTCGACGCCCTGCGGGCCCGCCACGAAGTCCCCGTCATCGGCGTGATCGAGCCGGGGATGCGGGCCGCCATCGCCGCCAGCCCGTCAGGGCGCATCGGAGTGATCGGCACCGTCGGGACGATCGCCTCGGGTGCGTACCAGCGGGCCGTCGACGCCAGCGGCGTCGACGTCACGCTCACGTGTGCCGCCTGCCCCGGGTTCGTCGAGTTCGTCGAGGCCGGCGACGTCGACTCCGACCAGGTGCACGTGCTCGCCGAGCGGCTGCTCGCACCGGTCCGCGACGCCGGCGTCGACACGCTCGTGCTCGGTTGCACGCACTACCCGATGCTGGCCCGCACGATCACCGACGTGATGGGGCGCGACGTGGTCCTCGTGTCGAGCGCCGACGAGACCGCGTTCGAGGTGCGCGACCTGCTCGCCGCCGGTGATCTCGCCACTTCGCCCGAGACTGCCGCGCGCCACGCCTTCCTCACGAGCGGCGACGTCGAGACGTTCCGGCAGCTCGGGTCGCGCTTCCTCGGCCCCGAGGTCGCGTCGGTGCAGCAGTGGGAGTGGTGACGACCTGATGGTGCGGAGGAGCGCCCCCGCAGGGGCGGCGCCGGCCAGTCCTTTCCGGGATGGCCCGGCGCCGAGCGACGGAGCTATGTGATGGATCTGACCGTGCTCGGCTGCTCGGGGTCTTACGGCTCGCCCGTCGGCGGCGCGTGCAGCGGCTACCTCGTGCGGGCGGGCGGCACCAACATCTGGCTCGACTGTGGCAACGGCACGTTCGCAAACCTGCAGCAGCACGTCGCGCCCGAAGCGCTCGACGCCGTCGTCATCACCCACGAGCACCCCGACCACTGCGTCGACATCTACGGCCTCCACGTGCTCTTCCACTACGGCCTCGACCGCACCGGCCTCCCCGTGTACGCACCGGAAGGGCTCGACGATCGCCTGCGCGTGCTGCTCAGGAGCGGGTGGGGCGGCACGTTCGACTGGCAGACAATCGGGGAGGGCGACGGCGTGACCGTGGGTGACCTCGGGCTGCGCTTCTCTCGCACCGACCATCCGCCGCCCACCTACGCGGTCGAGCTGCGGGGTGACGACCGCCGCCTCGTGTACACCGCCGACACCGGTCCGAACTGGACCGTCGGGGCGTTCGGGAACGGCGCCGACCTCGTGCTCTCCGAGGCCACCTATCAGGAGGGGCAGAAGAGCTGGCCCCTGCACCTCACCGCCGCCGAAGCCGGGCGGGGCGCTCGTGAAGCCGGCGCCCGCCGGCTCATGCTCACGCACCTGTGGCCGGAGCTCGACCCGAAGGCGTCGGTGACGGAAGGATCGGACGCGTTCGGGGACCCGGTCACCCTGGCCGCGCCGCACCTGGTCACGACGATCTGAGGAGCAGGATTCGCTCATGGCAATGAGGAAGGACGGGCGCGAGCCCGACGAGCTCCGGCCGGTGACGTTCACCCGCGACTTCACCGAGTTCGCCGCCGGCTCGGTGCTGGTGGAATTCGGTCGCACGCGCGTGCTGTGCACCGCCTCGGCCGAGGAACGCGTGCCCCCGTGGATGCGGGGGAAGGGGCGGGGCTGGGTCACGGCCGAGTACTCGATGCTGCCCGGCGCCACCAGCGAGCGCAGCGACCGCGAGGCGGCGCGCGGCCGCCAGTCGGGGCGGACGCAGGAGATCCAGCGGCTCATCGGGCGGTCGCTGCGCGCCGTGACCGACCTGACCGCCATGGGCGAGGTGCAGGTCACGGTCGACTGCGACGTGCTCCAGGCCGACGGCGGCACCCGGACCGCGTCGATCTGCGGCGGTTACGTCGCGCTCCACGACGCCTTCTCCCGGCTGGTGGCGGCCAAGACCATGGGCGCGCACCCGATCACCGACAGCTGCGGGGCGATCTCGGTCGGTGTCGTCGACACCATCGCGCACCTCGATCTCGACTACTCCGAGGACGTGCGGGCCGAAGTCGACATGAACGTGGTGATGACCGGCACCGGTCGTTTCATCGAGGTACAGGGCACCGCCGAAGGCCTGCCGTTCTCGCGCGCCGAGCTCGACGACCTCCTCGGTCAGGCCGAGGCCGGTATCGGGCAGATCTTCGAGCTCCAGCGGGCGACCCTCGCCGAGCCGCCCGCGCCCCGCCGCACGTGAAGTTCGTGCTCGCGACGGCCAACCCCGACAAGGCGCGCGAGATCGAGGAGGTGCTGCGGGACCTCGACATCGAGCTGGTCGAGCGGCCGGCGGACGTGCCCGAGGTCGAGGAGACCGGCGAGACCCTGGAGGACAACGCCCGCCTGAAGGCCACCGCGCTGTGCGCCGCCACCGGGCTGCCCGCGATCGCCGACGACACCGGGCTCGAGGTCGAAGCGCTCGGCGGTGCGCCCGGCGTGCATTCCGCCCGCTACGCCGGCGCCGGTGCCGGCTACGAGGCCAACGTCGCCCGCCTGCTCGCCGAGCTCGACGGGCTGCCGCTCGAGCGCCGCACCGCCCGGTTCTCGACCGTCGCGGTCGCCCGCTGGCCCGATGGGCTCGAGGTGGCGGCGCTCGGCAGCGTCGAGGGCCTCATCACCGCCGCCCCCCGGGGCGCCAACGGGTTCGGGTACGACTCCGTCTTCGTGCCCGTCGCCGGCGACGGTCGTACCTTTGGCGAGATGACGACCGAGGACAAGCACGCCCACTCGCACCGGGGGGAGGCGTTCCGCACGCTCGCCCAGGGGCTGCGGGTGATCCGCGAGACCGAGAGCGAGACCGGAGGGACCGGCTGATGCCCATGCACCCGCAGGCGCAGACGATCCTCGACGCCATGAGCGGCCTGGGCCTTGTCGTCGACGCGTCGACCGACCACCTGGCGATCCGCCAGGCGATCGAGGAGTTCGCCGAGGCCGGCCGGGCGGCGGCCGAGCCCGTCGCCCACGTCGAGGACCGGACCGTCCCCGGGCCGGCGGGAGAGATCCCGGTGCGGGTGTACCGACCGACCGACGACACCTCGCTGCCCGTCCTCGTCTGGTTCCACGGCGGCGGCTGGACGATCGGCAGCCTCGAGACCCACGACAACACCTGCCGCTCGCTCGCCAACGCGGTCGGTTGCGTCGTCGTCTCCGTCGACTACCGGCTCGCGCCGGAGCACAAGTTCCCCGCCGCGGCCGAGGACGCGTTCGCGGCCACGCAATGGGTGACGCAGCACGTTTCCGAGCTCGGTGGCGACCCGAAGCGGATCGCGGTGGGTGGTGACAGCGCCGGCGGCAACCTCGCCGCGGTGGTCAGCCTGCTGGCCCGCGACGGCGGCGGCCCCGCGCTGGCCTTCGAGCTGCTCGTGTACCCGGTCACCGACCACGAGTTCGAGAGCCCGTCGATGCACGAGAACGCCACCGGCTACTTCCTCGAGCTCGAGTCGATGCGGTGGTTCTACAACCAGTACCTGCGGGACGAGCGTGACGGGGCTGACTGGCGGTTCTCGCCCGCCCGCGCCGCCGACCTCTCCGGTCTTCCCCCGGCGTTCGTGCTCACCGCCGAGTTCGATCCTCTCCGCGACCAGGGCGAGGCCTACGCCGGCCAGCTCGAGGCCGCCGGTGTCCCGGTCGAGGCCCGCCGCTACGACGGCGTGTTCCACGGCTTCTTCGGGTTGCGTGACCTGATGGACCCGGCGCAGCAGGCCTTCGACGACGTCACCAAGGCGTTGCGCCGGGCGTTGGGGACCTGACCCATGGCCGTCATCGACGTCGCCGGGTTCGTGGCCGACCTGAAGGACCACGCGGTCGAGCACGGCTTCCACGTGCACGACGAGCGCCACTTCGTCGAGAGCTACTCGTTGCGCCAGACCTGGGAGGTCGACCTCCATCCCGAGGAGGGGTGCGCGGGGCCGGTCGACCTCTATCTCTCCCTCGACATCGACCCCCGGGTCCTGCTCACGTTCGAGGACGAGGTGATGGGACGGGCCGAGGGCGACGACCCGCCCGACGACTTCCATTTCCCGCTGAACTTCACCTGGGCGCTCCCGCCGCTGCCGCACGGGCCCGACCTGCTCGTGCTTGCCACCGAGCTGGCCGGTTTCGGCGGCCCCGACCTCCCGCTCGAGGTCTCGGCGATCGACTCCATCCCTGCCGCCACCGACGCGCCCGAACGGAGCCTGCGCATCATCGCCCACCAGCGGGTGTCGCTCCTGCGCATCCGGGAGGGCGACGCGGTGTCGTGTGACTCGCTCGAGCACTGCCTGGCCGTGAGCCGCTACCTGCTGGAGAGCGCGACCGACTGGCTGGGGTAGTTGGGCCACAATGGCTTCGTGCCGATGCGGATGGATTGCAAGCACTACGACAGCCGGACCTACCCGTCCGGGGAAGTGGTGCAGAAATGCCGGCTCGATCTGGCACCCGAAGCGCCGTGGCGCTGTCCCGACGACTGCCCCGCGTTCGTGAAACGGCGGATGGACGCCGGCTGGCAGTACGGCAGCCTGAGCCGCGCCCCCCAGCCGGTCGGGCCCGAGCCCGTCGGGGAGGACATCGCCGCCCTTCTCGACCAAGCCGAGGAGATCGTCAACACCGCCGCCCCCGACATCCTCGACGAGTTCGACAAGGGCAAGAAGAAGCGCCGCTTCGGCCGCAAGCGCAAGAAGAAGAAGGGCTGAGACCCGTCCGATTTACCCCCTTGAGTCACCATCGGGGCGTGCCGAGAACGTGGGAGGAAAGGGAACTCTCATGCGGCATCTCAAGCGCCACGCCCTGGGCCTCGGGATCATCCTCTTCCTCGCGGGCGCGTTCCTCACTGTGGCCCCGGTGTCGGCGTCGGGCTTCGGCTGCGGCTCGACCATCTGGCCCAAGGACGACACCGTGCGCAGCGCCGACGTCCTCAGCCCCGAGGGTGACGTGCTCAACCAGCCTGTCGCCGCGGACGTCGAAGCCCGGGCCGACTGTCACCACAAGCGCCAAACCCAGACGACCGTGGCCCTCAGCCTCGGGGTCTCCGGATTGATCGGCGTGTTCTGGAGCGTCGTCGCTGCGCCCGAGAACCTGCGCCGGCGCAACCGCCACGGTCTGCTCACCAGCCGCTGACCCGCGCCGCCCCACTGGCGCTGTCAGATCGGCAAGGTGCGAGCGGAGGGACTCGAACCCTCACACCCCGAAGGGCACCAGCTCCTAAAGCTGGCGCGTCTGCCAGTTCCGCCACGCTCGCGTCCCGCCAGTCTCGCGCTAGGTTGCCTGCCGTACCGTGCGGACGAGCGTCCCAGAGGGCGGCGGCAGGTACCCTGCCGCCGAGCGAGGGAGCCATTTGGTGGCCAAGCAAGTTCCGATCGTCGACTACCTCGTCCTCGACGACGGCGCGCCCCACCTGCGGGCGCAGGTCTGCACCGGGTGCGGCGCCTCCTATTTCGACCGGCGCAACGCCTGCGCGAAGTGCGGGCAACGGGCGTTCGATTCGCAGCCGCTCCCCAACGACGGGACGGTCCGCAGCTTCACGATCGTGCACCGGGCCGCTCCCGGCGTTCCGACGCCGTACGTCTCGGCAATCGTCGACCTCGAGGGCGGCGGCGTGGTGAAGGCCAACGTCGTCAACGTGGAGCCCGAACCGGAGAGCATCTCGTTCGGCATGCCGGTACGGCTCACCACGTTCGCGGCCGGCACCGACGACGACGGCACCGAGGCCGTTGCGTTCGGCTACGAGCCCAAGTGACCGCGCATCGAAAGGACCGGCATGAGTGACAACGGCGACAACGTCTGGATCCTGGGCGCGTCGATGACCCGGTTCGGGCGCTACCCCGACAAGGACCTCATCGACCTGGGCGCGGAAGCGACGATGGACGCGCTCGACGACGGCGGCGTGACCATCCACGACATGGACGTCCTTGCCGCGGGCAGCCTGTTCGACGCGCCCAGCGGCGTCGGCCAGCGGCTCCAGAAGCAGATCGGCCAGACCGGCATCCCGGTCTACAACGTCGCCAACGCCTGCGCGACCGGCGCCACCGCGGTGCGCGCCACCTACATGGCCATCAAGGCGGGCGAGGCCGACATGGGCCTGGCGGTCGGCATGGAGCAGATGGGCAAGCAGGGCCTGCTCGGCGCGGCCGGCAAGGCGCGCGACGAGAAGAAGGTGTACGAGCCCAAGGGCCGCTACGGCTCGGTGATGGGAGTGGAGGGCATCCTCGGCACCGGGCTCATGCCCGGGGTGTTCGCCCAGGCGGGCATGGAGTACGCCAACGAGCACGGCGGTGTCGGCTTCGAGCAGTTCGCCAAGGTGGCGGAGAAGAACCACCAGCACTCCACCCTCAACCCGCTGGCGCAGTACCAGAAGCCGTTCACCCTCGACGAGGTCATGAACGCGGAGATGATGAGCTACCCGAACACGCTGCTCATGTGCTGCCCGACCGGCGACGGCGCTGCCGCGCTCGTGTTGGTGTCGGAGGAGAAGCTCGGCACGCTGAGCGCCGAGCAGCGCAAGCGGGCGATCAAGATCTCGGCGTCGGTCATGACGTCGGACGAGTGGACCGAGAGCGACCAGGTCCAGCCGGACGTGAGCACGCTCACCCGGCGGGCGGCCGACCAGGCCTACGAGAAGTCAGGCGTCGACCCTCAGGACCTCGACCTGGTCGAGCTGCACGACTGCTTCGCCACCGCCGAACTCATCCACTACGACAACCTGTCGCTGTGCGGCAAGGGCGAGGCGGGGAAGTTCATCGACGAGGGCGGACCGTGGCGCGATGGCAAGATCCCGGTCAACGTGTCGGGCGGCCTCATCTCGAAGGGTCACCCCATCGGCGCGACGGGCGCGGCCAACCTCTACGAGGTCGCGACGCACCTGCGCGGCGAGGCGGGCGACCGCCAGATCGACGGGGCCAAGGTCGGCCTCACCCACGTGATCGGGCTCGGCTCCGCCTGCGCGGTGCACGTGCTCGAGAAGGCCGCGGTTTAGGGTCGCCGACGTGCTCTCGCCCGGGACGCCCGCGCCCGGCTTCACCGTTCCCGACCAGGACGGTAATCCGGTCACGCTCTCGGATCTACGGGGCCGGTGGGTGCTGCTGTGGTGGTACCCGATGGCCGACACCCCCGGCTGAACGATCGAGGGCAAAGGCCTGCGTGACCAGGCCGCTGACTACGAGGAGATGGACTGCGAGATCCTCGGGATCAGCTTCGACGCGCCGGAGGCGAACAAGGCGTTCCGGGAGAAGTTCGACTTCCCGTTCCGGCTGCTGTCCGACTACGACGAGCAGGTCGGGGTTGCGTACGAGACCCGCGATCCCGGCACTGAGAAGGTGAGCTTCGCCAAGCGGCTCAGCTACCTGATCGATCCCGAGGGCAACATCGCCAAGAGCTACGAGGTCTCGGAGATCCCCGCACACCCCGCCGAGGTGCTGGCCGACCTGTACGAGCTCCGCCAGCAGCGTTAGCGGCCCGCGCGCACGCGCGCGTCCCGTATGTCCGTTCTTTCGTGGGAGACTGGTAACCGCCAGGGGCAGGCTCCAGTCGAACGTTTGCAGTTCAACTCACGAGAGGTTGCCCGATGGCCGCAAGTCGTAAGTCCGTCTCCTGGATCGGGATCGCGGTCGTCGCCGCGCTCGCGCTGGTCGGCCTCAACCGCCTGACTGGGGTCAGGCTGAGCTGGCCCGGGCTGCACAACCCGGTGACGACCGAGGAGCGCGAGCGGATCGAGGCGGGCGAGCTGGGCGAGCTCCGGCTCGAGGGCAAGCTCCATGTCGCCACTCGTCCCGTCAACGGCGTGAAGGTCGAGATCGAACGGCGCACGACGCTCGACTTCGGGCTCTTCGACGCGCAGCTGCCCCGGCCCCTGGCGGGCCAGGACCTCACCGTGCTCGCCTACGGCCAGGCGTACTACGAGGTCGACTTCGCCAAGCTGCCCGAGAACGGCGTGGTGGTGGATCCCGCGACCAACACCGTCATGTACACCGTGCCCAACCCGAAGGTCGACCACGTCGCGCTGGACGAGGACAAGACCGAGAAGACCGGCTACGAGCGAGGCGCGTTCGACGGGATCGGCGCCGCCTTCATGGACAACTGGCTCGAGGAGGCCGACGCCCACGACGAGGCGCTCACGAAGATGGAGCAGCAGGCCAAGGCCGACGACGACGGCCTCGCCAAGGCGCGGGCGCATCTCGAGCAGTGGTTGACTCGCTTCGGCAAGGCCCACGGCTTCGAGACCGTGGTCGTGGTCTTCGCGAAGTAGGTCGGCTAAAAGAGCTCGGCTTCGAGGACGGTGCCGTCGGCGGTCGCTTCGAGTGAGCCGCTGCGTCGGGGGCCGTTGACCGACAGCGAGAGCCGCAGCTCGAGGGTGTCGTAGGTGCGGTCGACGCCCAGGTGGTTCACGATGCCGTCCTCGATGCCGAGTTGGGTGACGGCGGTCTGGGCGAGGCCGGCGACGAGGTCCCAGCGCACCTCGGAGAGGAGGAAGACCCGCTGCGGGAGCTCCTCGAGGTCGCTGTTGGTCACGTGGATCGGCTCGGCGTCCTCGAGCTCACCGTCGCGGTAGGTGTAGGTGTCGAGGTTCTCCGGGATCGTCGGGTCCTGCACCTCGACGATGGCGTAGTGGTCGTAGAGGTCGAGCGAGCGCACGTTGACCGGCCCCAGCTCGGCGGTGATGTCGTCGATCGCCGCCGGGGCGGCACCGGGATCGGTGAGCAGGTTGCCGGGCGACTCCGGCAGCGTGGGGCCCGTGCTCTGCACCTCGGGATCGCCCTCGTCCCGCTCCTCCGCCGGCGCGAGGTCGTTCGCACCCTCCTGGGTGTCGGTGCTCACCGAGCACGCGGCCGCGAGGGCGATCAGCGCCACCAGTCCGGTGAGGCGGGCCGTCCAGGTCGGGCGGGTCACGGGCCGAGAGGCTACGCGGGTCAGACCGCGGTCCAGCCGCCGTCGACGCAGAGCACCTGGCCGGTGACGTAGCTGCTGGCGTCGGAGGCGAGGAACAGGAGCGCGCCGTCGAGCTCGTGCTCCTCGCCGCCCCGCCCGATGGGCGTGTGGTTGCGGATCCAGCGTTCGGCGCGCTCGTCGCCGAACATCGTCCCGTCCGTCATCTCGGTGCGGAACCAACCCGGCGCCAACGAGTTGACCCGCACTCCCTGTCGGGCCCACTGCGCCGCCAGCTCGCGCGTGAGGCCGACCAGTCCGCCCTTCGACGCCGCGTAGCTCGCTTCCGGGATCTGGCCCACGCCGACGACGGCCCAGATGGAGGAGATGTTCACGATGGCCCCGCCCGTTCCCGACTCGATCATCCGGCGCGCCGCGGTCCGGGCGAGGACGAACGGAGCGACCAGGTTCACGTCGATCACCTCGCGGAAACGTTCGAGTGGCTCGTCGACCGCCGGGATGGTTTCGTAGGTTCCGGCGTTGTTGACGACCACGTCGACGCGCCCGTGGCGCTCGATGGTCATCTCCACGAGGTTCTCGGCCGCGTCCGGGTCGGCGAGGTCGCAGCCCATCGCGGTGGCCTCCCGCAACTCGTTCGCGAGCACCTCGAGCCGCTCGACCCGGCGAGCCGCGAGCACGACCCGGGCGCCGGCGGCGTCGAGCACCCGGGCGAAGCGGGCGCCGAGGCCCGAGCTCGCGCCGGTGACGATCGCGACCCGGTCGTCGAGCCGGAACGTCGAAAGGGGATCGAGCGGCGGCACGGCCGGGAGTGTACGGGTGGCTATCGTCCTGCCCATGACGCGCGTGTCGCGACGGGCCACGGTGTTGGCCGCGTGCCTCGCACTGGCGCTGCTGGCGGGCGCGTGCGGCGAGGACGACAGCGACAGCTCCTCGCCCGGCACCGACCCTCCCGCGAGCTCCACCGGGCCGGGGTGCACCTTCGACGGTGGCCGCGAGCCCGTGGAGCTCGCACCGCCGACCGAGACGTTGCTCCTGACCGACGTGCGCATGGCCGGGCACCCGTGCTTCGACCGGATCGTGTTCGAGCTCGAGGGCGTCGGTCCGCCCGGGTTCGAGGTCGGCTACCTCGAGAACCCGCCCACCGAGGACCCCACCGGCAACCCGGTCGGGGTGTCGGGCTCCGTGTACCTCGAGATCCGGATGCAGTCGGCCAGCGGGTTCGACTTCGACGCCAACGCTCCGAGCTACACCGGTCCCACCCGGCTCAACCCGAGCGACACGATGTACGCGCGCGAGGCGGTGCGGACGGGTGACTTCGAGGCCATACTCACCTGGGTGGTGGGTCTCGACGAGGCACGCGACTTCAGCGTCAGCACCCTTGTCGATCCGACGCGCGTCGTTGTCGATGTCGGCTGACACGAGGACTCGGCGACGCCCTCGAGCAGGCCGAGGGTGTCGGGGTCGCTGATGCGTGAGGCTCCTGACCTTCTCGCTGGTACGCCCCCGGGGACTCGAACCCCGAACCCGCTGATTAAGAGTCAGCTGCTCTATCCAGTTGAGCTAGGGGCGCGTGCCCGGGACATCGTACCGGCCTGACCTACCGTCCTCGTGTGGATGTCTTGGTCACGGGCGCCTCCGGGTTCATCGGATCTGCGCTCGTGCCCGCGCTCGAAGCCGACGGCCACCGGGTCGGGCGGCTGACCCGCGGCGACCCGGGCGGCGCCGACGCCCTGCGCTGGGATCCCGCCCACGGACGCATCGACGCCGAGGGACTCGAGGGTTTCGGCGCGGTCGTGCACCTGGCCGGCGCCGGGATCGGCGACAAGCGGTGGACCAGCGACCGCAAGCGCGTGATCCGCGACAGCCGGACGCAGGGAACGCTGCTGCTCGCCGGGACGCTGGCGGGCCTGCGAACGAAGCCGGCGGTCCTGGTCTCGGCGTCGGCGATCGGGTACTACGGCGACCGGGGCGGCGAGGAGTTGGCCGAGGACAGCCCGCCCGCCGACGACTTCGTCGCCGGCGTGTGCGTGGCCTGGGAGCAGTCGACCGCACCAGCCGCCGAAGCCGGGATCCGGGTGGTGACGATCCGCAGCGGGATCGTCCTCGCGCCCCACGGCGGAGTGCTCCAGCGGATGCTGCGGCCGTTCAAGCTCGGGCTCGGCGGGCGCATGGGGACGGGCCGCCAGTACATGAGCTGGATCTCCTTGCCCGACGAGGTTGGCGCGATTCGCCATCTGATCACGACCGACGGCACGTCGGGGCCCACCAACCTCATTGCGCCGAACCCGGTGACGAACGCCGAGTTCGCGAAGGTGCTGGGTCGCGTGCTGCGGCGACCCACCGCGATTCCCACACCGATGCTGCCGTTGAAGCTCGTCTACGGGCGCGAGCTCATCGAGCATCTCCTGCTCTCGGGGCAACGGGTGCTGCCGAAGCAACTCGAAGCCAGCGGTTACCGCTTCGAGCACGCCGAGCTCGAGCCGGCCCTCCGCGCGCTGTTGGGGAAGCCGGTCAGGGCCTGAGTGCGACTCTGGATCGATACCGATATCGGAGACGACCCTGACGACGCGGTCGCGCTGCTCGGCGCGGTCGCCCACCCCGATGTCGACCTCGTTGGCGTCAGCACCGTCGCCGGCGACACCGCTCGGCGAGCCCGGCTCGCCGCCGAGCTCGTGGATGCCCACGTCGTCGACGGAGCCAACCTGCGCCCGGCGGACGTTCGAGACGCCGATCCCGAGGCGCTCCTCGCGATCGGGCCGCTCACGAACGTGGCCCGCCTCCTCGACGCCGGCTACCGACCTGGTCGGCTCGCGCTCATGGGCGGCGCCCGCGCGCCGGTCCGCCATCGCGGGGTGACGATGACCGTCGAGCACAACTTCGGGTCCGACGCGAGCGCAGCGGCGATGGTCGTGAACGACCACCCCGGTGTCCTGCTGTGTCCCCTCGACGTGACCGTCCGCATGTGGCTCGACCCCGAGGAGGTCGCGGCGCTGGCGGCGGCCGACGGTCGCCTCGCTCCCCATTTCGAGGATTGGGCGCGACGCCGCCACGGCGCCCCCGTCTGCCTTCACGACCCGCTCGCGCTGCTTGCCCTTCTCGAAGAGCCGGTGGTGCGCATCGAGCCGCGGGCGCTGGCGGTCGAGCCCGACGGGAGACTCGTCGACGCGGCCGACGGCAGCGAGCACGAGGTCGTGGTCGATGTCGACGCGACCGCGGCGAAGGCGTGCATCCTCGCGCTGGTCGAAGAGTACGTCGATCCGTGATCAGACCCCTGTCACACAGAGGCAGGCACGCTTCGAAACGCCTCCGCCGGCGAGACGTTGCGCTCCTGACGGTTACGACTCGGCGTCACTCTCAACGACACCGACCGCCCGAACCGCTTTGGGTCGACGTAGTAGCACGCACGCGTGTCAGGGCAGTAGACGCACACGACATCGACTTCCTGCTTGTCGAGCTGCCGCATGTACGTTCCCTTCGAATCCGACCATGAACTCTTGAACTGCACCTCGATCGTCCCGCTGGCAGACAGCGCCCGATACTTCACTTGTACGCGAACGAACGTGCCGTCCCGATAACCGACGAGGTCGAACGGCGCGTGCTCGCAGAGCGCCGTGAGAACGACGAACCCCTGATCGGCCAGATCGGCGATCGCGTGTGCGACGCCGAGGTCTCCCTTGTCCTTCGTGTGGTGGGGTCGCATGACCGTCAGAATACCCGTCTGCCAGTCCTGGCCTCGGGTATTCTTCGTTTGGCTCTGCCCCCGTAGCTCAGCTGGACAGAGCAAGTCACTTCTAATGACGAGGTCGCAGGTTCGAGTCCTGCCGGGGGCGCACGAGGTCGTCGCGTCGCGTTCGACGAGGCGTATTCGGTACCCGCACCGACCATCGCGTGCCGCAGCCGGACGCCGCACTCGAAGTCGTCTCGAATGACGGCGGGGTCGCGGCGCGGGGCTCGTCTACTCTGCGGATCGGGGGTCGAATCCCTCGGGGCGCGCCGATCGGTGCGCACCGGCTGCCATGGTGGCCGTAGCTCAGTTGGTGAGAGCGCCGGGTTGTGGTCCCGGAGGTCGGGGGTTCGAATCCCCTCGGTCACCCCAATCGTCCCCGTGACGCGCCCGTCCCCCGGGTGGCACCATGCCTGACCATGGCCGAGCACCTCGTGGTCGACGGCGACGGCCACACCTACGAGCCCGCCGACCTGTGGGTCGACCGCATGGACGCTGCCCGGTGGGGCGACTGGATCCCGCGCAAGGTGGTCGAGGACGAGGTGTACGAGACCACCTACGTGGGCGGGGTGGTCCGCGGCGGCGGCCGCGATCTCCAGGACGCGATGAGCGCGGCGGTCGGGATGACGCCCAAAGAGTTCCACGACATGCTCCAGAGCCTGCGCATCCCGGGCGGTCACGACCCGCACGCCCGCATCGCCGACATGGACCGCGACGGCGTCGACGTCGCTGTCCTCTACCCGTCGGTGGCGATGTTCTTCGGCCCCGACGATCCCATCGAGGCGCTCCACGACATCGAGTTCGTCACCGACTGCCAGCGGGCCTACAACGACTGGGTTACGGACTATTGCGCCGCGTACCCGAATCGCCTGTTCGCGATGGCAGCGGTCCCGCTCCAGGACGTCGACCGTGCGGTCGCCGAGGCCCGGCGCGCCGTCGGCGACCTCGGGCTCCAGGGTGTGTTCATCCGGCCGTCGGCGTACGTCGACGAGCTCCCGCTCAACCATTCCGTGTACGACCCGTTCTGGGCCGCGTGCCAGGAGCTCGACGTCCCGGTCGCGCTCCACCCCGGCGTGCACGTCGACACGCCCGGCGCGTGCCGCAAGTTCGGGCTCGTCGCCGAGAGCGAGAACATGATGGTCACCAACATGGCGATGGACGAGCTGCACGGCGGCTCGGGTCTGGGCCAGGCGGTCGGCAACACCGTCGACATGGTCGTGAGCCTGGGCCGGCTGCTGATGGGCGGCGTGTGCGAGCGGTTCCCGCGCCTGCGGTTCCTGTTCCTCGAGTCGGGCGGCGGATGGATCCCGACCCAGCTCGAGCGGATGGACGAGCAGGTGAAGGCGTTCCCGCTGGAGAAGCGCTGGCTGAGCCTGGTGCCGAGCGAGTACTTCCGCCGTCAGTGCTACGCCGGATTCGAGCCCGAGGAGTGGAACCTGACCGCGTGTGCCGAGTGGCTGGGCACCGACCGGGTGCTGTGGGCCTCCGACTACCCGCATCCCGAGTTCCACCCCGAGGTGGTCAAGGAGGTCAAGGAGGCGGTCGCCGGGCTTGCGGATGAGGATCAGGCCCGCGTCCTGGGGCGCAACGCGGTCGACGCGTACAAGCTCCCGCTGTGACCGCCTCGCTGTTCGGGCACGGAGCCGGCCTCGACCTCGCCCGCATGCGGCGCGACCGCCGCCACAAGCTCGTCGACGCCATGCAGGCCAACCAGCTGGACGCGCTCGTCCTGCTCGGCCAGAACAACGTCGGCTACGCCACCGGCGCCCGTGCCCCGGTGGCCGACGCCGCCCGCGCCGGCGCGCAGCGCATGGCCGCCATCGTCACCGCCGACGCCACCCGCCTGTTCACCGGCTTCCCCGACGGGGTGCCGCCGGAGTTGGAGGCCGACCAGGTGCACGACCCGGTCGCGCTCGAGTCCGACGTCGGCGCGCGCACCCTCATCGACGCCCTGCCATCCGGCCGCCTCGGGTTCGACGAGGTCACGATGCCGCTGCGGGCCGCGCTCGACGGGCGCGACGCACTCGATGCCAGTGTCGTGCTCAGCGCGGCCAAGGTCGTCAAGAAACCCGACGAGATCGAGTGCATCCGCCGGGCCCAGTCGATCAACGAGGAGGCGATGCGCGACGTCGAGGCGATGCTGGCGCCGGGCGTGCACGCGACCGCGCTGACGGGACGGTTCCTGCGCCGGGTGTTCGAGCTCGGCGCCACGTCCAACACCGTCGAGCCGATCTTCCAGGTCATGCCGCCGCGGATCGCCGACGGCCCCTACTCCGTGACCGGCGACCTCGTGTTCCCCACCGTGACGAAACCCGATCCGGTCGAGGACGGCGACGTGATCTGGGTCGACACCGGCATCGACTACCACGGCTACAAGTCCGACTTCGGCCGCACCTGGGTCGTCGGCGGGCAGGTCGACGAGCGCCGGCGCGACCAGTTCGGGCGTTGGCGCGCGGTCGTCGACCGCGTACTCGAGGTGGTCAAGCCGGGTGCCACGGGCGCCGACCTCACCCGGGCCGCGGGGGAGGTCGACGGGCGCCGGCCCTGGCTGCCCCACCTCTATCTCGCCCACGGCACCGGCACCGACAGCGCCGAGATGCCCCTGATCGGCACCGACCTCGGGCCCGACTTCGACGAGAGCCTCGTGCTCGTGCCGGGGATGGTGGCGGTGCTCGAACCTGTCATCTGGGACGACGGTTATGCCGGCTACCGCTCCGAGGAGATCGTGGCCGTGACCGACGACGGCTACACGATGCTCAGCAACCATCACTACGGGCCGTATGAGTGAGCATTTGGATCGCGTCCTCGGCGCGATGGGGGAGCAGGACGTCGATCTGTTGCTCCTCGGGCGCGAGGGAAACGCCCGCTACGTGTCGGAGGCGCGGCGGCTCTGGCTCGGTGGCACCCGGGCGTTCGCTCCCGGCTGCGCGGTCGTGCGCGAGACCGGCGCGGTACACCTCCTCAGCGTCACCGACGACGGCATTCCCGCGGACATTCCGCCGGAGCGGCTGTATCCGATCAGCTGGAACCCGATGAAGCTGATCGGGCCGGTCGTGGGTGCGCCCGGCGTGACCGGCGCCCGCCGGGTGGGGGTGGACGGCATGACGCCGCTGTTCGAGCAGCTGCTGACGGGGATGCTCCCCGGCGCCGAGCTTGTCGACGCCGAGTCGTTGCTGCGATCGGTACGGCGCACGAAGTCGCCTACCGACGTCGAGGGGATCCGCGCCGCGGCCGCGGTCGCCGACGACGCGCTCGGCGCAGTCGTCGATGCCCTCGCGCCCGGGGTACGGGAGATCGACCTCGTCGGCGTGTTCGACGAGCGGATGGCGGCGCATGCCGTGACGACGCCGGCGTTCGACCCGGTCATCTCGGTGGTGGAGGAGGGTGTCGAGCCCGACTGGTCCACCGACCGGGCGATCGCCGACGGCGACCTGGTCGCCATCAGCGCGGGGGTGCTCGCCGCGGGCTGGGAAGCGTCACTGGCTCGCACCTGCCCGTGCGGCGAGCTGCGACCGGACCACGCATCCGCGCTCGAAGAATGGCGGGCCGCCTGGTCCGAACTCCTGGACCGCTGCCGCCCGGGCGCTCGGGTGGAGGACCTGCGGGGTGAGGGGATCGACCTGCACGGCGTCGGTGCGAGCTACGAGGTGCTGGCAGACGACGAGGTGCTGGAGCCGAACATGGTCGTCGCGCTCGAGCTGACGCACGGCGGCGTCCTCGGCGGCGACACGTTCCTGGTCACCGACGGTGCGCCTGAGCCGCTGACGCGCGCGCTTCTCAACTGACTTGGAGCGGGTGACGAGAATCGAACTCGCGTCGCGAACTTGGAAGGCTCGAGCTCTACCATTGAGCTACACCCGCACTTGACCAGCAAACTAACCGAAGCCGGTAGCCGCTCGGAGCGCATCACGCCGCTGGCTCATCGGGCGGTTGCGCGGCGATGAACCGCGCGAACCCACCTCGGCGAGCTGTGCGGCGTCGGTGGCAGTTCGCACAGACAACCTCGCACTTCGCGATCTCGGCCAGGATGTCTTCCCAGAAACGGTCGCGGAGAGCCTTCGCGATGAGAATCGACTTTCCTGCGACGTGGTCGAACTCGAGCACGAGGACGTCGTCATCGCCGCAGTCGACGCAGGGATGTGCGCTGAGGAAGTCGATCAGCTGGCGGTAATTGCGGGCCCGGTTCCTGCCCTTCCGACGCTTCGCTTGAGCGAGATAGCGCTGACGATTCGCCTGGTAGTGCTTTCGGTGATAGGCCGCGCGACAAGGTCGGCAGTAGTTGTCGCGCTGCCCCTTCTCTTTTCGACGCCACGCGAATTCGGCCAGGGGCTTCAGCGCCCCGCAACGACCGCACTTCCGCAGCAAGGTCGTTCCTCCAGTCCGGCGCGGGCTGGGGGAAGCGCGGGGGAGCGACAGTCAGATCATATCACCCCAGACGAACAGATGTTCGAAATCATGGATGACGCGAGTCGAAGGCGTCGTCCGCGTGCGTGCCTACGCAGCGCGATCACCCCGATCGGGACGCAGATCGCGATGAGTGCGCGCCAGGGCGTCACCCCTGCCAGGGCCAGGTTCGAGGCGATCGCGACGACTGCCAGTCAGATGGCCGCGACGCGCGCCCACGGGCGGAGCCGGGCGAGCGCGACCGCCGTGACGCCGCGAAGATCCCGCCGCCGAGCGCCAGTAGCCCGACCACCGCCACTGTGGCCGGCGAGACCGGCCCGAGGAGACGGGCCGGGGTGGAGAGGACCGCGGGTGCCGGTCCATGTGGCCAGCGCGCCCTGAATACCCAGGAGCAGGGCGGCCGCGACCACGGTTGTCGGGGGGTTGACGCTCGGGTGCTGCTCGACCGTCGTCGGCATGGCGCGAGCGTGCGCCGGGGAAATGAACGACGTGTGAGGGAGGGATAAGGGTCTGGTCGGGGAGGGCGGATTCGAACCGCCGACCGCCTGCCCCCAAAGCAGGTGCGCTACCAGGCTGCGCCACTCCCCGTTCAGATATGGCATCTGACCAGGTCTTTTGCTAAGCTTCGAGACTAGCAGCGGCGAGCACAGCGTCGCTAGACCGAATAACTCGACAAGACCGGATAACTCGATGCCATGCCTGTGACCAGGACCAATGTAGGCGAGTTGTCGGGTCTGGTGCGCTCCTTCGAGCGGCATCTGCGGGCCGCCAACCGCTCGCCCCAAACGATCAAGACGTACCTGGAGGCCGTGGGCCAGCTCTGCCAGTTTCTCGGCCAGGCCGGCATGCCGCAGACGGCCAGCGGCGTGCGCCGGCAGCACGTCGAGGCGTACCTCGTCAGCCTCCAGGAGGCGGGGCGGGCCCCGGCGACGGTGTCGAACCGGTTCCGGGCCCTCCAGCAGTTCTTCAAGTACCTCGCCGAGGAGGGCGAGATCGCCGAGTCGCCCATGCGCAAGATGCCCCGCCCCCAGGTGCCCGACAAGCCCGTCGAGGTGCTCAGCGAGGACGACCTCAAGGCGCTACTGGCGACGTGCAAGGGCCGAGCGTTCGAGGAAGTACGCGACGATGCGATGATCCGCCTGCTCGTCGACACCGGGATGCGCCGGGCGGAGCTGCTCGGTCTTCGGGTGGAGGACCTCGACCTCGACCAGGACGTCGCCGTCGTGGTGGGCAAGGGCCGGCGCCAGCGGGCCTGTCCGTTCGGGCACAAGACGGGCCTGGTGCTCGACCGCTACCTGCGGGCCCGGTCACGGCACGTGCGCGCGGAGTGGCCGGAGCTGTGGCTGGCGCGGCGGGGCACGCTCAACGCGTCAGGCCTGGCGACGATGCTGCGCCGCCGCGGCGAGCGCGCCGGGATCGGCAAGGTCCACCCGCACCAGCTGCGCCACACCTTCGCCCACCAGTGGCTCGCGGCCGGCGGCACGGAAGGGGATCTGATGCGCCTTGCCGGCTGGCGCTCACGAGACATGCTCAACCGCTACGCCGCGAGCACCGCCGACGAGCGTGCCCGCGACGCCCACCGCCGCCTGAGCCCGGGCGACCGCCTGTGAAGTTGGCGTGCACGGCCGTGGGTGTCCCGGTCTGATCCGTCCGTGTCTGCCGCCCGCCGTCGTGCCTCTCGTCGGGACATCCGCGATCTGCTCAGGTCGGTGGAAGGAGGCGGTTGGACCGTCGAGGATCCGAAGGGCAAGAGCAATGTATTCAAGGCGCGGTGCCCATGCGGGCGGCACCTCGAATGGATTCACTCGACGCCGTCGGGTCCCAACTACGCGAGGCGTAAGCTCGCGTACATGAAGAGCACGTGCTGGAGGGAGGGCTGACACCATGCGTTACGAGATTGCCTTCCGCGGCGAGATTGCCGCCGCGCACGATGCCGCCCCACCGGTCGCCGACAAGCTCGAGCCCTTCCTCGACGACGTCGTCTCGGAGCTCGAGAAGATGCACGCCCAAGACATCAGCGTCTCGGCGGACGTAGAGACGGGCAGCTTCCGTGTCTCGGTGTCCCTCCAGGCGAAGGATGTGAGCGAGGCCCACCAGCGGGGCGATTCCCTCATCCGCTCGGCCTTCCACGCCGCGGGGCTCCTCACGCCGGAGTGGGAAGTCGACTGGATCGAGGTCTCTGCGAGTCGGCAGGGCGACCTTGTTGACGCCTCGTGATCCTCGAACTCCTCGGTGGATGCCACAGAAGGCGATGACCGATCGGGTGCCCCTGATCGACGTCACCGGCGTCCGCGTGTTGGCCCGTTACGTGGTGGAGCTCACCTTCGCCGACGGAGCCGCTCGGGTCATCGACTTGGAGCCGCTGTTGTGGGGTCCGATGTTCGAGCCTCTCAAGGCGGATTACGAACTGTTCCGCCAGGTCACTGTCGATCCCGACGCGGGCACGATCGTGTGGCCGAACGACGCCGACGTGTCCCCGCGCACCCTGTACGCCGAGTCGAAGCCCGCCATACAGGATTGATCGGCATGCCCATCGCGAACGATCTCGGTGCAGCGGTCGTACGAGCCCGCCGAGCCGCTCAGGCGGCCGGCGAGCGCGAGCGACGAGGCTTGGCGGTCTGAGGCTCGCTCGCTATCTTTAGCCCGCGGGCCGTCATCGTGACTGGCCAGCTCCTTTCACGGCAGCGCGTCGGCGAGCCTGTGCGGACTTGAGCGCGAGTCGCGTGAAGTAGGCCTTCTTGGAGGCTTCGGCTCGGCGGATCCGTTCGGCGGGTGAGAGGACACCGTCGGGGTCGACTTCGTTCTCGAAGCGCTGGTTGAAGGCGCGGCGAGCGGGCGCGGTGAGCTTCTTGGAGTCGTAGCGGCTGTGGAGGACGTAGGCGGCCATGCGGGCGCGGAGGGTGCGCTCGGCGGGGGTCATAGCCGGCGCCTGGCTCACAAGTCGATTCCCAGTTCGGGAGCTCGAGGAGCAGCCGGCACCGGTTCGACGCTGGGTGTGTCGATAGCGCGCGTGTTGGCGAGGTTGCGGTACTGGTCGATGCGGTCGATCGCCTGCAGGGTTCGCGTGCAGTCGCGGACCTGACGTCGCGCGTCGCGCCAGGCGACGATGCGCTCGGGATCGCTCGGCTCGGGTCCGAGGGCGCGGGTTAGGTCGGTGACGGCGTGGGCGCAGCGGTAGGTCTCGATGGCTCGGGCGCCGTGTCGCCACTGGCCGCGGGTGCGTTGGTCGTCGGGGAGCGGGCCGAACTCGTTGGTGAGGTAGTCGGGCGGGTTCAGGGTGCGGGCCTCGACGAGTCCGTTGAGCTGGCCGGCGATGACCCGGTCGAGTGATTCGGCGTAGGCGCGATCGCCCTCGTCGCATTCGACGAGCCTGGCGTGCTCGCGATGCAGCCCGGTGAGGGATCGGGTGAGGGAGGCCGCGTCGAGGGTGTCGAGAGCGAGGCGTTGCGCCCGGCTCGTGTCGAGGTGGCGGGAGAGCCGGTCGAGGGGGGCGTCGGGTTCGGGGGCGGGCCCGTGGGTCTCGGGGTCGGGTTCGGGATCGACGACGTAGAGCGTGTTGGTGGCGCGGCCGCGGCTCATGGCGACGTAGCCGTTCTCTTGGTAGAGGTCGTCGGTGCCGAGGACGAGCGCGTGCTCGCGGGTCATTCCCTGGGCCTTGTGGATCGTGGTCGCGTAGGCGTGGGTGAGGTGGCCGGCGTCGAGATAGTCGCCCGACAACGTGACAGCGGTGTTGTAGTCGGTCCGCAGCGTCACGCTGCGCCGTTCGGGGTCGACGGTGGTGATGGTGGCGATCTCGCCGTTGCGGACGCCGAGGCGGCGGTCGTTGCGCAGCGTCATGACGCGGTCGCCGGCCTGGTACGGACGCTCGTCGACCACGAGCACCGGACCGTCGACGATGCCGACATCGTCGAGGATGGCTCGGGCGCGGCCGTTGAGGTCGTCGACGTCGGCGCGGCGGGCGGCCACCATCAGCGTGGGCTGACCGGCGCGGGTCGCGTCCCACCAGTCGGCGACCATGGCGTGGCGAACGTCGGGCGCGGTGGCGGCGGTGACGACGCGGCCGTGACGCTCGTAGGCGTGGAGCGCCTCGTCGATGGAACCGTCCCGCCAGTCCCGCAGCGCGTCGCGCTCCCAGGCTTCGTACTGGCGGCGATTCGTGTCGAGGCGGAGGGGTTCGAGCCGGTCGGCGAGCGCGGCGAGGGTGCCGCCGGCGTCGATCTCGGGGAGCTGGCGGTGGTCGCCGACCAACACCACCTTCGTGCCAGCGCACCGGGCGTGGCCGATGAGGTTGGCGAGGGTGCGGGTGCCGACCATGCCGGCCTCGTCGACGACGAGCACGGCGGCGCGGTCGAGGCGGAACCCGTCGGGGCGTTCGAGCTCGACCAGGAACCGGGCGATGGTGTCGCTGTGGATCCCGGCGGTGGCTTCGAGCTCGCGGGCGGCCTTGGCGGCGAGGGTGACGCCGATGATTTGGTAGCCCGATTGCTGCCAGGCATCGCGGGCGGCATCGAGGCTGAACGTCTTGCCGGTGCCCGCGGGAGCGACCACGATGTCGACGCCGTTCCCGGAGGTGGTCAGGCGCGCCACCAGCGCGGCCTGCTCGTCCGAGAGTGTCGGTCGGCGCTCGAGCGCGTCGGCGAGCGCGTCTTGGCCGGCGATGCCGACCCCGGTGCCGATCGCCGCCGTGGCGGTGACGATGAGGCGCGTCTCGATCGCGAGGAGCTCCCGGGTCGAATAGGACGCGCCGTGGTCGATGATCGGAACGCGCCGGCCGTCTCCGCGGCGGATCACGGCCCGCGGGCCGCTCTGGGCGCCGTAGAGGGTCACGACCTCGCTGTCGCTGAGCAAGCTGTCCGCGAGGGCCTCGATCTGATCGACCGCGGCGCCGGCGGGAAGCTGGTCACAGAGGGCCCGCAGCGCGTCGCGCCGGTCGAAGGTGCTGGCATGGCCGGTGAGGCCGTGGGCTCCCAGGAGCCGCGCGTACAGCTCCCGCGCCCGGGCGGCGTCGATGCGCTCAAGGGCCACTCGGTCGAGCAGCGCCGGAATCGCGGCAGGGTCCAAGCCGAGGCCGCGAGCGCGCTCGGCCCATTCTTCGAACAGCCCCTGGATGGGGACCTGGTGGTGCTTGGCGTCCCGGGTGGCCAACACCGCGACCTGAGCGGCCCGGGGCGAGTGCTCACCGCGGGCGTCGAGGCGCTCGTCGATCTGGGCGCGCCGACGCGAGAACGCCTTGAGGATCTGCTTCGGGATGCCCTAGATATCGGCGATGCCGTTTCGCACCGGCCCCCAGGCGACGCCCAGCCGATGAGTCAGTTCGGCGCGCAGGTGCGCCTCATACAGATATCCGGCGGTCTTGGCGTGGTGATAGAGCAGCCGCCCGTCGAGGGCACCCCACCCGCCGTCGACGCGCTCGGCGACGTTGGCGACCACGACGTGGGTGTGCAGGTGCGGGTCCAGGGCTCGGCTGGTGCGATGCCGAAACGCCGCCCCCACAAACCCGGTCGTGGCGACCTGGTGGATGCCGTTGCGTCCCCGGCGACTGAACGCAGCGTGGCGCTCCAGATAGTCGAGCGAGGCCCGCACGGCCGCGTCGTGGGCCCGCACCACCTCTCCCGCGATCTCGTAGTCGCTCAGCGCGAAGAGAAGCGAGACCGACTTGGGCGCCCGGAAGCACAGATCGAAGCCGAGCGTGCGGTCGGCGCGGGCCGGCACGAGGCGCTGCCCGTTCTGGGGCGAGCGGCCGTGAAGGACCGCCCGAAACTGGGGCTCGTGCACCCGGTCTGCCAACCCGAGCGACTCGGCGGCCGAACCGGCCCATCGGCCCGGCGCCTCGCCCGAACCGGTGTAGTAGTCGTCGACGCCGCGGCCGACCGAGGCCAGGTAGTACTCGACTCTCCCGGCGGTGAGCTTGCCGATGCTCAACATCGCCTCACCTCACGACTCCTCGACCGCGGCTCCCTGTCACCCCCACCAAGTACGAGAACCCCCCGGCGGGGACACGATTTCTTCGCGGCGCCTCCCGATTCCCGATCGCATCGACGGATGCAAGTTCGTGGAGGGATTCGCGGTAGGCGGCCGATGCGGGCTGATCGCGGGTCGTCGTTCGATGCCTTGGGTTGGGGCTCGCGTCCTGGCGATCGGCGGGCGTGGGCGGGATCGTGGGTGTGGTCGTGGGTGGGAGTGCGGGTCCGCCGGTGCCGACACCGAACCGTGACCCACTGCTTGCTCCATGTGCCGGCTGGGGCCGAGCCCGTTCGCCCTCTTCGGCCGCCGGGCGCAGCACTCTCCCCGCACCCGGGCACGTCGACCGCTGACGGGCGCGTCATGGCTGAGGAGCATGAGGAGGCCGCCTACCGCGTGACCCGCCTCCCGCCTACCGCGCGACCCCCTTCCCGGCTACCGCGCGCCACCCACCGTGAGGCCCGCCTACCGCGCGACCGGGTCGCTGCCTACCGCGCGCCACGCCTCGTGAGCGCCTCGTGAGCGCCTCGTGAGCGCCTCGTGAGCGTATGGGCCGATATCACTCCGGACGCCGGCCAGGATCACTCCCGCGCCAATCGGGATCACTCCCGGCCCCGCCGGGATCACTCCCGCGCCCGGGCGGATCACTCCCGGGACCGCCGGGGTGACGCCCGTCGGGCTGGGTGATCACTCCCGGCGAAACACCCCTCGGCTTCCTGCCCGCGGCCGCGCCTGTCGGGCGTCGGCACCAGCACCGGTGCCGCTCGGCATGCGTACCGCCACATCAACCTGGACGCCGGCCGAGATGAGCGAAATCCGGATCAACCACCGCGAAGGCTGAAGCTCTCGACCGTCCCCCCTCCGTGTCGCTGTCACACCGTCGTCGTACGCTGCCACGGCAGTTGCAGGTTGCGGCGAGGGCCAAATCGTTGCCTTCGCATCCGAGCATGGAGGCACGCCCATGACGACTGAAGAACTCTGGGAGCGACTGGAGCGCGCCGTCACGCTCGAGGGTGACGACGCGGCGATCCGGGTCAATGCCGAGTACGAGCCGCAAGGCGGGCCGCAGATGAAGGTATTCCCGCCCACCTACCTCCCCGGTGCGAACAGCAGCACGAAGTACCACCTCGAGAAGCGTTGGGACACAGAGGGCCACGACGTGGACGTCGTCCTGCTCGATTCGATCCAGTCGCAAGCAAAGCGGGCCGGGGTGGCCCTGAGCGAGGTCGCGTCCGAGATCGGCCTCCCACAGATCGCGCTCGAAGCGAAGCTGCCCGATCGCGTGGTTCGAATCTCATCGCTCGTTGCACCTCATCGGTCTCGTGACGCATATCTCCTCGACGCTGAAATCGCCGGTGTGCCCTTCGACCAGACCTCGATCGGACAGGCGCTCAACGGCGTCACCCCCGAGGACTCAACCGCCGCGCTCACGTACGCGCCCTACGACCTTGTGTACGGAGTCTGGGACTCGCATCGCGGCAAGCGTGTCGCGATCCGCTTCCCGCGCGTGTACACGTCAGAGATGATCGGGTGGCATGTGCTGCCTGGAAAGCGCGCCGCTACGAAAGGCGACCCCTTCAACCTCCCAGGGAAAGATGAGGTGCCGATCAAGGAGTGGCGACCCGAGACCGCGACCGCGCAGAAGAAGAAGGAGAACATCAAACTCAACGAGCTCGGGCACGGGATGATCCCCGGGTCCCCGGACGAGGAAGCTGGCGGCGTCTCTGTTCGTACGATCGATCGTCAGGCGGTCCTCTCGCTGACCGGCCTCGCTCGTCTGCGGTTCCCACTGGACTCCAACACGGCCGACCCGACCGGCCGAGTCGCGCTCGCCGCGATCGCGCTACTCGGTGATCGCCTCGCGTTCTCCCGAGCCGGCATCAGTCTCCGCTCGGGCTGCGACCTCGTGCTCCTCGGCGACCACTTGGAGTGGGTGCAGGCCGGCGGACGGGTCGAGCCGCTGGACATCGACGCCGACGGGGCCCAGGCGCTGGTGGAGCTGGCGGCGCACAAGCTTGGCGAGCTGGGGATCGGGTGGTCGGGTGACCCGGTCGTGGTGACACCGAGCGCGCGCCTGGCCGACGTGATCGAGCGCACGTTCTACGTGCCCGACTTGGACGCTGAGGACTGACGTGCTGACCCTTCGGTGCACGCTGTTGCGGCAGGTGTTCGAGGGGGGCGCGCCCGACGACCCACGAACCGCCGAATGGCCACCGTCTTGGATGCGGCTGTTCAGTGCGCTGGTGTCAGTCGCGGAGCCCGAGGGTGCCGACGACGACCTGCTCCGCCGCCTCGAGTCGGCGGCTCTGCCCGAGATTCACGCGACACCGGTGCACCGGAGTCGTCGCCAGGCGTTCGTCCCCACGAACAAGATCCAGGACGAGACAACCCACACGAACCTGCCGGCTCGGACGAACGGCGAGCGGATCTGGGCACGCGCGATCCCGCGGTCACCCGAAGTCTGGTATCGCTGGGCCGAGCTGACGCTCTCCGATAAGGAAAGCCAGCGGCTTCGTCGGCTGTGCCGCAGGGTGCCGTATTTCGGGCGATCGACGAGTCCTGCGGTTGTGGAGGTCGTCGGTAGTGATGCACCCACCGGTGGCTGGCTCGAGCCACTCGATGATCCGACCGACGCACCACGTTTCGCGCTCGCGGCGACGGTTCGCAGCCCGTTCCCGGGCGCGCTCGACGCGCTGCGCGCCGCCTACGACGAGAAATTCCGTCTCGGCGAGACCGGCGACCCGTGGGAGATCGGGCTCGGGATTGAGTACGGGCGTATCGAAGCGCGACCGAGTGCGACGGTGTTCCAGGGCCCCTACACCACCATGGTTGCGCTCCGCCTCGAAGGGCGACGGCTCGACGGTCGGCACACCGCACGGGTCGCACACGCGGTTCGGCGCGCGGTGTTGTCGCGTGCTGCGGACCACATCGCTCCGCTGCACGGTCATCACGACGGGGACATCGTCCAGATCGCGTTCCTGGGACTGGTGCACGTCGGGCACCCGCAGGCGGACGGACACCTCCTCGGGATCGGCCTCGCACTGCCAGAGCTGACGCCCGAACACCTGCGGATCGTTGCCGATGCGCTGCCGGCAACCGACGAGACCATGCCGGTCACCGCGGGCCCATTGGGAGCGCTGAAGCTCCACCGCATCTCGCCACTCGACGCCACCACCGCACACGGCCTTCAGCCCGATCGCTGGTCCAGCGCGAGCCGTCGGTGGGCATCGGTCACACCGGTGGTCCTCGACCGGTTCACGGGACGCCACGGCGACCTGGCCGATGAGATCCAGCGCGCCGCGCTCAACGCGCACTTGCCCGAACCGGCAGCCATCGCCGTCTCGCGGCGGTCGGTGATCGCCGGGGCACCGGGATTCACGCCTTCCGACACGCTCCGGCGACCGGGAGACCGGGTTATCCCCTACTGCCACGTCGTGCTCCAGTTCCGCGAGCCGGTGCAGGGCCCGATCGTCCTCGGCTCCATGCGGCACTACGGCCTCGGTCACTGCGTTCCTTTGACCGATGAGGAAGCGGATGGCGGCTGACGGTGTCCCCGGCGGCTTCCCTGCCTTCTTTGGTGAGGTGACGGGGAGAGAGCCGTTCGAATGGCAAGCGCACTTCACCGACGAGCTGCTTGCCGGTCACGTGCCCGACGTGATCGATGTGCCGACGGGATTCGGCAAGACATCCGTGATCGTGTGTTGGGCGTACGCGCTGGCGCACGCATCGCAGGAACTGGGGCTGCCGCGGCGCTTGTGCGTCGTCGTCGATCGCCGTCTCGTGGTCGACGCGTCGTACGAGGATGCACGGCGACTCGCGGACCTCCTCGACCGACCCGACGGTCGGCGGAACGTCGACCTGGTCGCCGAGCGGCTGCGTGCGCTCCACGGCGATTCCGCTCCAAGCGCTCTCGGCGTCGTACGGATGCGCGGCGGTGTCACGTGGGACAGCCGCTGGCTCGCCCGGCCCGACCAGGCAGCCGTCATCGTCGGTACCGTCGATCAATTCGGGTCACGTCTGCTGTTCCGTGGGTACGGCGTCTCCGACCGCATGCGCCCGATCGACGCCGCGCTCGTGGGGACCGACTCGTGGCTAATCGTCGACGAAGCGCACTTGGCGCATCCACTGGTCGCGACGACACGTTTGGTGGCCGCGTACCAGGAGAACGCCGAGATCAGTCGGCCGCTGCGGGTCACGCAAATGTCGGCGACCGTTGGTGCGGCTGCGAGTCCCTTCCGGGCCGAGCCTGACGATCAGCGCCGGTCGACCCGCTTCCCCGAGTCCGCCGCGGCCGCCGCTCGGAGGCTCGACGCCGCGAAGCCAGCGCGCCTGCTCGACCTTGACACGCTGGCAACTGGCAGCACAAAGGGACGCCGGCAGCTCACCGAGCGATTCGGGCACGCGTTGGCGGACCGCGCACGAGCGCTGGATCCCGGCGCAAAGGTCATCGGCGTGATCGTCAACACGATCGCGGCCGCACGAGGGGCGCACGAACGCTTGGAGTCGGAGGGTGAAGAAGCCTGCCTGCTCATTGGACGCGGCCGCGAGTTCGAGCGCCAGCAGATCCTCGACGAATTCGGGGCACGGCTGGTTGTCGGTGCTCAGCGTTGGGACGACCGGCGCCTCTTTGTCGTCGCGACACAGACGATCGAGGTCGGGGCGAATTTCGACCTCGACGCCATAGTCACCGAGTGTGCGCCCCTCTCGTCGCTCGTCCAACGATTTGGCCGGGTCAACCGGATAGGCGGGCGTGAACCCCGCGAGTCCCTGATCGTTCACGCTGGCTTCTTGCACGACGGAGACAACGACCTGATCTACGGGAGCGCTACGTCGGAGACGTGGGCGTACCTCGTCGCACGCGCCAGCGTGCCGACGACCTCCGGGAAGGGCGAAGTGACCGACCGACCCGGATCGGTAGTCGATTTCGAACTCGCAGGCGTGCGGGCGATGATCGATGAAGCACCGGATGGGGTCCGCGCCGCGTCGCCCTTCGTCCCTCGGCTGCTGGGCGCGCATCTGGAACGGTGGGCCGCCACGAGCCCGTCACCGTTGCCGGATCAGTCCGTCGACCCCTTCCTCCACGGTGTCGAGCGCATGGTGCCCGAGGTGTCGATCGCGTGGCGTGCCGCGCCGCCGATGGAAACGGCCACCGAGCAGAGTGACGACGCGCGCGTTGCTGCGTGGCACGAGTGGCTCGAGCTCGTGCGCCCTGTCGAATGGGAGTTCGTAAACGTCCCGATCTGGGAGGCGCGCGGGCTCCTGGCCGACGTGCCGACTTCCCTACCAACGTCGGACCTGGAGGCTGCGAATACGCTCCCCGTCGAGGAGGATGCGACCACGACGAGTTCGGACGAGCCGCTCGGCGTCGTCTATCGAGGGCCCAACAAGGCGCCGCGTCTGGTGATGGCACCCCCCCACATCGCCGCGGGCGACCGGGTCGTCCTCGACGTCGCGGTCGGCGGCCACGATCGTTGGGGCTGGACTGGCCGGAGAGCCGAGTCCGGGAGAACCGTCGCGGACGTCGCCGACCTCACGCCGTCCCGGCGTCGAGGCGCGTTGCGCCTCGACGCGGGCGGACGCGTGCTCGCGAGCCTCGTCGCCGACCCGGACGCTGCACTCGACGTTCGAAGCGTCGTGCAGGACCTCGTGAGGAGCGTCTGCGAGGTCGACGCGTCCGACGACGCGTCCGACGGGTCTGACATTGATCTCGTCGTAACCATGCTTGGGAAGCTGCTCGAGATGCCCTTCCCCGCCGTGGTCACCGAGCACCTCCACCGTGCGATCGACGAGCAGTGGCAGGTGCGACTCACCGCCGCTCCGGGCGGCGATGCCGTCGCTAGCACCGTGTTCCTTTTCGCGCCGTCCCGCGGGCAGGCGTCGCTCGACATGATCTCGGACGACGACGAAGGCTCGACCTCGTCCGCGCCGGTGCCGCAGTCCCTGGAGCAGCACGGCGACGAGGTGCGCGCGCTCGCGGACGAGCTGGCACGGAACGTGAGAATCCCCCCGCAGGTCGCGCGGACGGTTGTGGTAGCGGCCCACTGGCACGACGTCGGGAAGGCCGATGAGCGCTTCCAGCGGATGCTCCACGACGGTGACGCCCTCGCTGCGAGCGCCGGGGAGCCACGAGCGAAGTCGGGCCGTGACTGGCGCGACCCGATCGCTCGTCGGGCACGCGCGATCTCGCGCGTGCCCCGGGAATTCCGCCATGAAGCCGTGTCCGGCCGCGTCGCTCGTCAATTGATGGACGAGCACTCAGAATTGGCCGACGGCCTCGACCAGGATCTGCTCCACCACCTGGTCGTCAGCCACCACGGGCACGGGCGTCCGTTGCTGCCAGCGATCCTCGACGACGACGCGCCCGCGGTAACAGTTCGGGTCGGCGAGCACGACGTGGTCGTGCCGAGTGACCGCCGGCAGATCGACTGGGACCATCCCAGACGTTTCGAAGTGCTCAACCGCCGCTACGGCTGGTGGGGCCTCGCCTTTCTCGAGGCGCTCGTGCGCCTGGCAGACATGGAGTGCTCTGCACGAGTCGGTGGGGCTGCCGAGCAATGACACTCGTAGCGCCAGGATTGCGTGCCAACGACGTGCTCGGTTTCCTCGCCGCGGTCGGACTGGTTGCGCTCTCGGAGCAAGGAGAGCTTCCGCCGCTCCGGCTGTCGTGGGAAGGCCGATCCGCACCCGTCGCGGTGATCGAAGGGTCCTGGTCGACGCTCGACGAGCTCGGTCAAGAGCTCTCCAAAGTGCTCGAGCGTCTCGGCGCCCGTGGAGAGGTCGCGCCCGGGCTCGGTGCTGATTTTCCCGTCCCGAACACGGGTTCCACGACCGACCGAATGCGGATGCCGAGATCCGAGATGGCCCAGTGGTACGAGCGGGCCGATGACGAGTGGCGGGCGCGGGGGAATCCGTGGTTCGCGCGCTGGCTCGTCGGACTCGCCGCGCAGGCAGCGATCAAGGGCGAAACGCGCGGCGACGTCGAGCTAACGCCTTTCTGTGCGCCGACTGGCCGAATGACGCTTCGCGGGTCCCTATTCGAGGCCTCGATGGCTGCGACGCAGCGGATCGGGGGACCGGGTGACGCGCTCGTCCGATGGCGCCGGATCGCGTTCGACGGCGCCAACTTCGACGATCGGGCGACCCGCGACGGTGCCGTCACGACGACCGGTAAAGCGGACAACCGCGGTGCGCCCTCGCCAACCTGGCTGGCGGTGATGGGCATCCGAATGTTCACGATCACCGACGATGGCTCGGCCACGGCCTGCGTGGGCTGGCAGCGGGTCCGCCTCTATCCGGGCTTCACGTACCGATCCCTGGTCTGGCCGGCGTGGACGATGCCGCTCGATCCGGCAGGCGTGCGCACGCTCCTTTCCCATCCGGCGCTCAAGCTGGAGGGCCCGCCCGACGATCCACGACTCCCGATCACCGGGTCCGATCGGCTGCGAGCTCTCGGGATCAGCGCCGTGTTCGGAGCGAGCCGTCGTACCCGCTCACAGGGAGATGGGCCGCTCGGCCCGGCGCGACGCCTGTGGCCGTAGGTGACGAGACACCGCCGTTCGAACGGACTGCTGCTCGTTTGCTTCGGGATGCTCCGTCGTGCGATGCGGTCCAATGTCGCGTCGAGACAGCGGCAGAAACCGCAACTCGAGCGGACCGCATCGCCGACGTGCCCGCCGGCAATCCGCGATGATGTGAACGAGTAGTCGCCGGATAGGACAGGGATGACGCCGCAGGAACCGACCGTCCGAGAGCTCCCCGATCTCGTACCGGCGCGGATGGTCAACGAGTTCACCTACTGCCCTCGGCTCTTCTACATGGAGTGGGTCGAGGCCCAGTTCGAGCACAACACCGACACGGCCGAAGGAGCTTGGCGTCACCGAGCTGTGAACCGTGTGGCCGGTCGCGTCCCGGACCCGGCGCAGGTC
>JBQTGU010000014.1:0-50055 GCA_052390575.1 Actinomycetota bacterium
GCTGCTCACCCTCGGCACCGGCGGCGACGGGGGTGGGTCGCTGCGCATCCCGGGGGGGTTCACCGGGCTCGTGGGGCTCAAGAACACCTACGGGCGCATCCCCAAGGGCCCGGGCATGATCGTGGGCTCGCTCACCGCGGTGCTCGGGTGCCTGTCGCGCTCCGTGCGTGACACGGCGCGGTTCCTCGACGCCACCAACGGGTTCGACCACCGCGATCCCTACAGCCTGCTGCGGGTCGACGGCTGGGAGGGCGGTCTGGGCTCGTACCTCGACACGCTCCGGGGCAAGAAGGTCGCGATCGCCCCCGACCTGGGCGTCGCCGTCGTCCATCCCGAGGTCGCCGAGATCGTGCAGCGTAATGCCGAGGCGCTGGTGCACGACGCCGGCCTCGAGCTGGTCGACCTGCCGGTCAAGCTGCCCGAGCTGAGCTACGAGTGGGCACTGGCGGGCCTGTCGGAGGTCCGCGTCGAGCTCGAGGAGCTCTATCCCGACTGCGAGCCCGACCTCACCCTCGAGATCGCGTTCGGCCTCAAGGTCGCGACCGAGATCTACAACCTCGATGCCCGCGCCCGCATCGAAGCTCAGCGCACCGCCATGAACGAGGCCATGGCCGAGATCTTCGACGAGGTGGACTTCGTCATCGCGTCGTCGAATCCGGATGTCGCGTTCGCGGCCGAGGGCCCGCTCCCCACCGAGGTCGCGGGCACGCGCACCGAGCTCGGCAACAACGGCGCGCTCACGATCCCCGCCAACGTCTTCGGCAGTCCGGCGGTCTCGATCCCGGTCGGCACCAGCCGGGGCCTTCCGGTCGGGATGCAGGTCATGACGCGCCACCACGCCGAAGCGCTCCTCCTCGACCTTGCGCTGCTGGTCGAGCGGGAGCGCCCCTGGCCGCTGGTCGCGCCGGGGTCGCCTCGATAGCCGGCGGTGAATCCCGGTTCGGTCCACTGAAGACGGTGGATCGGCGGGACCGAACCTGATACACCGTCAGATTCAGACGCCGGTCAGACGGAGGGGGACCGTGGCGACGGACGTGCGGGCGGGGGCCGGCGTCGACCTCGCCGCGCCGCCGCCCCCCTCTACCGGCGCGGTCCTGGGCCTCGAGCACATCACCGTCCGCTTCGGGGGCATCACCGCGCTCGACGACGTCGCCCTCGACCTGAGGGCGGGCGAAGTCTGCGGGCTGATCGGCCCGAACGGCGCCGGCAAGACGACGCTCTTCGACGTGATCTCAGGGGTCCGGGCGGCGGACGCCGGTCGGGTCGTACTCGACGGGACCGACATCACCGGGTGGGGGGCGGTGCGCCGGGCGCGCGCCGGTCTGCGGCGAACGTTTCAGAGGGTGCAGACGTACGGGTGGCTGTCGAGCGCCGACAACGTCCTGGCCGCGCTCGAATGGGAAGGCGGCGGGGGCGGGCTCCTGGCCGACCTGGTCGCGTCACCGACTCGCCGACGACGCGAGCGGGCCCGGCGCGAGCAGGTCGACAAAGTGCTCGAGTTCTGCGGCATCGAGAACGTGCGCGACGAACCCGCGGGATCGCTCCCGATCGGCACCGCCCGCATGGTCGAGGTCGCCCGGGCCATCGTCGAACGCCCGCGCGTGCTGCTCCTCGACGAGCCGACGTCGGGACTCGAGGAGGCGGAAGTCGAGCGACTCGCCGACCGCATCCGCGCGATTCGAGGCGACGAGTCGTGCGCGGTGCTGCTGGTCGAGCACGACGTCGGCTTCGTGATGGGCCTGTGCGACCGCGTCGTCGTGCTCGACCTCGGTCGCGTCCTCGCGACTGGCCGACCCGATGAGATCCAGTCCAACGCCGATGTGCGCGCCGCGTACCTCGGCGAACCATGATCCGGAAGAACGAAAAGGGGGAACGGACGTGAAGCGACGGAAGTTCGTAGCGGTGCTGGTGGCGAGCGCGGTGACCGTCGTGCTCAGCGGCGGCATCGCCAAGGCGGAGGCTCCCGAACGTGGGGGCGACGATCCGTGCTCCGGTGGCACCATCAAGATCGGTGGCGTCGTGTACGGCGGGTTCTACGGGGATTCGGCGGACGGGGTCCAGGCCCGACTCGATCGCGCCAGCGCGGAGGATGAGCTCGGGACCGGCCAGACCTTCGAGTTCATCGGCGTCGAAGAGGACAACAGCGAGCCGAGCGAGAACACCGATGGTGTGCGCAAACTGATCCAGCAGGACAACGTGTGCGCGATCCTGCCGATGATGACCTCGACCCCGGCGGGCGTGACCTTCGCCGAGGAGCAGGGGACGCCGGTCTTCGGCTGGGCCATCGGACCGGAGTGGTGCGACACGACGGTCGCGTTCGGGTTCAGCGGCGGGTGCCTGACGCCTCAGGACCCGAAGGTGTTCGGCAACACCTGGGGCGTGCTCCTGCGGGAGAAGTTCAAGGCCGACGGCGACAGCATCAAGGGCAAGACGATGGCGATCATCGCCGACGACAACGACCTGGGCCGGTCGGGTATCGAGACCCAGACGGCGGCGATCGAGGACGTCGGCGCCAAGGTCATCTACGCCGAGGCCAACGTGCCCGGCCCGCCGGCGGCGTCGCCGGCCGACTTCACCCCGTTCGCCAACGAGCTGCTCGAGTCGGACGACGGTGAGCCACCCGACATGATCATGCTGCTCATGTCGTCGCTCAACGTGCTCGGCATGGCGGGCAAGCTCAAGGAGCTCGGCTACGAAGGGCTCCAGACGAACGCGGTGCAGTACGACCCCCGCCTGGTCGGCGGGGCCGAAGGCTCGACCGTGTTCATCCAGATGGCGCCGTTCCAGGCCGCGCCCGAGAACGAGGAGGTCCAGCGGCTGATCGACGACGTCGTTGCGTCGTTCCCCGATCTCGACCTGGAGACGGGCCTGACCCAGCCGCTGGCCGGCGGCTACTGGTCGGCCGAGATGATGCTCCAGATGATGGCGAAGGTGGACGGCGATCTCAGCCAGGCCGCGATCGTCGAGGCCGGGAACGACAACTTCACGTTCCAGGTGCCGGACACGATCGCCAAGACCAAGTGGCCCAAGGCCCACGCGCAGGGATCGCCGTGCGGCACGCTGGTGGAGGCAGTGGCGGGCGAGTACACGATCGCGGTGCCCTTCACCTGCGGGAAGATCAAGAAGCTGTAGTCAGACGCACACGTGACGGGCGGGTGGGTGAGGTGATCGTCGCCTACCCGCCCGTCGGCGCGCGTCAAGGGGACGGGTATTGACCAAGCTCCTCACCCTCGTGATCAGCGGGGCCGTGTCGGGTGGGATCTTCGCGATCGTCGCCGCCGGTCTCGTGCTCACGTACCAGACGTCGGGCATCTTCAACTTTGCCCACGGCGCGGTCGCGTTCACGACCGCGCTCGTCTACTTCGAGCTGCATTCGCCCGAGGGTGGCGGCTGGCCGATCGTGCCGGCGGCGGTGGTGGCGATCCTGGTGTTCGCGCCGCTGCTGGGGCTCGCGCTCGATCGGCTGCTTCTGCGGCGGCTGTCGAGCGCGCCGGTCTACGCCCGGGTCATGGGCACCATCGGGCTCCTGGTCGCGCTGCCCCAGCTCGCGGTCTGGATCATCGAGCAGGGCAACGAGATCTTCCACTGGGACCTGCCGCCCACCGACCAGGTGGCCCGGCCGCCGGGTTTGGGGCCGGTGCCGGCCGACGTGTGGCACGTCACCGACGACATCACCATCAACTCGGACCAGATCGCCGTGTTCGTGGCGGCCGCGGTCACCGCCCTGCTGCTCTGGTTCGTTTTACGCAAGACCCGGATCGGGCTTACCATGCGCGCCGCCGTCGACCGGGGCGACCTCGCCCGGTTGCGTGGCATCGACACGACCCGAACTTCGGCAGTCGCCTGGGTCCTCACGATGGTCCTGGCCGGACTGGCCGGGGTGCTGCTCGCGCCGTTCCTCGAGCTCGCCGACTTCTCCTTCACCAGCGTCGTGCTCGGGTCGATCGTGGCGGTCGTCGTAGCGCGCTTCCGGTCGATCCCGGTCGCGTTCGCGGCCGGCCTCCTGTTCGGCGTGGTGCAGAACCTCACGTACGGCTACGTGCCCGACTACGTGCCGTTCCTCGACGAGATCAGCGGGTTCAACTCCTCCATCCCGTACGTGCTCGCGTTCCTCGCTCTCCTCGTGCTCGGCCAGGTGGGCGGGCGAGCCGCGGGAACGGTGGCCGAGTCGGAGGCCCCGCCGCCCGACCACCGCACCGGGGTACCCGCCTGGCGGCGGCGAGTCCCGTGGCTCGTCGCCGCGGCGGTGCTGGTCTGGTACGTGCAGTTCGTCGCCGACGACTTCTGGGCCAGCCAGGTCTCCTCCGGCCTGGTGCTGTCGCTGGTGTTCCTGTCGTTCGTGGTGGTCACCGGGCTGGGCGGGATGGTGAGCCTGGCCCAGGCGACGTTCGTAACGACCGGTGGCTTCGTCGCCGGCTGGCTCGTCAACAAGCGCTACGACACCGCGGTGCCGCTGCTCACCAACGACGGTCGGCCGAACTTCTTCGTCGCGGCGGTGGCGGCTGCGATCGTGGCCGCGCTCGTCGGCCTCCTGATCGCGGTACCGGTGCGCAAACTCGGCCAACTCGAGCTCGCGCTGGCGACGCTCACGCTGGCGTTCGTCGGCGAGCTCGTCGTCTTCCAGGTCGACGAGATCGGGAACGGATCGACCGGCTACTTCGTCGATCCTCCCCAGCTTGGCCGGTACGACTTCGGCGACCCCCGCACCATGTCGATGCTGCTGCTCGGGTTGGTCGCCTTGGTGTCATTGTTCATCAACAACCTCCAGCGATCGGCGTCGGGCCGGGCCATGCTGGCGGTGCGGAGCTCCGACGTTGCGGCGCGAACGTCGGGCATCTCGCCGGTGCGGTCGAAGCTCGCGCTCTTTGCCGTCTCGGCCGGGATCGCCGGGCTCGGCGGAGCGATGTTCGCCGCGGTCAACAGCCCGTTCTCGTACCGCAGCGCGCCCGCGCTGATAGGGCTCATCTGGCTGGCGGTGACCGTGCTCTTCGGTATCCGCCGGCCGGGGGGCGCGATCATCGCCGGCCTCTTCTTCTCGCTGTTCCCCGAGTTCCTGTCGACCGCGGTCGGCTATCCCGACGCCCCGTGGACGTGGATCCCCGACAGCATCCGCGAAGCCCTGGCATCGGACCACTTCGCCCCGATCCTGTTCGGGTTGGGCGCGATCAACCTGGCCCAGAACCCCGACGGGGTGCTCGCGATCGCGGGCCAGCAACGACTCGAGAAGCGTCGCAAGCGCTCGGAGCGCCGAGCGGCCCAGAGGGCCGGCGCCGGGTATCCCGGCGCCGGAGCGAGGCCGACCATGGAGGAGGAGCTTCCTCCGATCATGGAGGGCGCGGCGCTCCAGCTGCAGAGCATTCGAGCCGGCTACGGCGAGGTCGAGGTGCTCCACGGCGTCGACCTCGCTGTCGGCCCCGGTCAGGCGGTGACGCTGCTGGGCGCCAACGGGGCGGGCAAGTCGACCCTGTGCGCGGTCGCCGCCGGCCTCCTCGTGCCAACTCGTGGTCGCGTCCTCCTCGCCGGCGACGACGTCACCGCCGAGCCGCCGTTCCGTCGCGCTCGCCGCGGCCTGCTGCTCGTCCCCGAGGCCCGCGGCCTGTTCCCCGGCCTCACCGTCGAGGAGAACCTCGCGATCCTCCTGCGCACCGCCGACGAGCGCCGGCAGGCGTACGAGCGATTCCCGATCCTCGGTCAGCGCCGCAAGCAGGTCGCCGGGCTCCTCTCGGGCGGGGAGCAGCAGATGCTGGGGCTCGCGCCTGCGCTCGCCCGGCCACCTCAGGTCCTCATCGCCGACGAGCCGACCCTCGGGCTCGCGCCGATCGCGGCCGAGCAGGTTGCCGCCGCCCTGGCCGAGCTGCGCGACCGGGGGGTCGCGCTGCTGTTGGTGGAGGAGAAGGCGCGCGAGGCGCTGGCGCTGGCCGACACCGTCGCGGTCATGGAGCTGGGCCGCATCGTCTGGACCGGGCCTCGTGAGGAAGCCGACGCCGACCGGCTGAGCGAGACGTACCTAGGCGTCGCGCGGGTCTAGGCCGACGACCGGTAGGGCAGACTGCCCCGATGCGACGAGCAGCACCGGCGGTCATCGCGGTGGCGGCGCTGGCGGCTGCCGGCATCGGCGGGCGTGACGGGGCGGGCGCGGGGCGCGATCCCCGCGGCGTCACTGACACCACGGTCCGGGTCGCGGGGCTCGGTGACGCCAACCTCTACGGGGACGCCGCCATCGGCGCCCGGGCCCGCTTCGAGCGGGCGAACCGGGACGGCGAGCTCCCCGGCGGCCGAACGATCGAGTTCGTGCGCTTCGCCGACGACAAGAGCGACGCCGCCCTCGACGAGACCGAGGTGCGCACGCTCGTCGAGACCGATCAGGTCTTCGCGATCGTCCCGGTGGTGACGCCCGCCTTCGGAGAGCACCGCTTCCTCGACCGCGAGCAGGTGCCGGTGATCGGGTGGGGGATCGCACCCGGGTTCTGCGGCAATGACTACGCGTTCGGCTTCAACGGCTGCCCGTTCCCGCCCGACGACGTCGCCGGCAACGTCTGGGGCGTGCTCGTCGAGCGGTACCTCGACGATGCCGAGGCCGGCAAGACCGCGGCCGTCGTCGCCGACGACGACGACGCCGGCCGACGGAACCACCAGGCGGTCACGGCCGCGGCCGAGGACGCCGGCCTCGACGTCGTGTACGCCGAGCAGAGCGTCCCCGCGGCGGGCGTTCCCGACGCCACGCCCGTGGCGACCGAGATCATGACCGCGAACGATGGCGGTCCTCCCGACGTGGTCTTCCTCACCGGGGCGTTCCCCAACGTCATCGTCATCTCCGGGAAGCTGCGTGAGCTCGGGTACCAGGGACTCCTCACCAACGCCATCGGCTACGACCCTCGGCTCGTATCCGTCCAGTCCGGTGCGACCGCGCTCACCGCCTTCGCCCCGTTCGAGAGCGCGCCCGACAACGCCACCATGCAGCGCCTGATCGACGACGTGCGCGCCATCCAGCCCGACGCCGCGCTCACACCCCAGCTGGCGGCGGGGTACTTCTCCGCCGACCTCTTCGTGAAGGTGGCGCGCAAGACGGGCAAGCGCCTCACGCCCGAGCGGTTCCTCGACGTTGCCAACGACGACTTCGAGTGGCGCATGAAGGCAACGGCGGGCACGACCACCTTCCCCGATGGGCACCAGGTGCCGACCCCGTGCGGGTCGCTGGTCCTGAGCGACGGCGCCGCGTTCTCGGTCGCGGTGCCCTACCGCTGCGGCGAGCTCATCGAGACGTGACGCAGCAGTAGACGACGTGCTCGGTCGAGGAGTCATCCCCCTCCTCGTGGTCGGCTGGCTGCTCGTGCCGCTGGCGGGCCTCGGGATCTGGACGCAGCGGGTCGTCCTCGACACCGACGAGTTCACCGCGCTGTCCGACGACCTCCTCGAGCGCGAGGAGGTCCGGGACGCGCTCGCGTTCGAGATCGTGCAGGAAGTCGAGCGGACTCGCCCCGGGGCAACCCGGAGCGGCGTCCCGGTCGAGGCTCTCATCAGCGACGCGCTGGCAACGCCCGAGTTCCGCGAGCTGTTCCAAGACGCCAACGGGCAGGTGCACGACCAGCTCGTGGACGGGGAGGGCGCGCTGGCCCTCGATCTCGACGCCGCGCTCGTGATCGTGACCGAAGAGGTTCGTCAGGTCGCGCCCGACGTCGCCGACCAGTTCCCGTCGCCGGCTGAGTTCGGCGAGATCGTGCTGATGGAGCGGGGTCAGGCGCCGTACGTGTGGATCGGCGCCGAAGCCGCCCGCTGGGGATCGCTAATCGCGATCACCCTCTCGCTCGGGATGCTCGCCCTCGCGGTCGCGCTCGCCGACCGACGCGGGCTCACCCTCGGTATCGCCGGCACCGGGGTCGTGGTCGCGTCGGTGCTGTTTGCGCTGCTCGTCACCGGCGCGCAGGCGTACACCGCCCACTGGGTCCCGGAGGGGGCCGACCGCGGCGGGTTCAACGCGACCTGGGACGTGATCGAGAGCAGCTTGCTCGTCCAGACCCTGCTGGTGGCGCTGGTCGGTGTCGCCGCCGCCGCGGCCGGGTTCCTCATCGAGCTGGCGCGTACGCCGCCGACCCGATCTTCGATCTGACGGGTCGTCAGGTCTACACTCCGCGCATGCCTGAGATCCCCAAGATCATCTCGGTCGACGACCACGTGGTGGAGCCGGCGAGGGTCTGGCAGGACCGGCTGCCCAAGAAGTACCTCGACGTCGGGCCGCGGGTCGAGCGCAAGCCGCTGGGCGAGATGAAGTTCGTAGGCGGGAAGTTCTCGTACGCCGAGGGCGAGGGCAACCCGTGCGACTGGTGGGTCTACGAGGACAAGCGCATCCCCCAGACGCGACTCAGTGCGGCGGTCGGCTTCGACCGCGACGAAGTGAAGATCACCGCCATCACCTACGAGGAGATGCGCCCGGGCTGCTATGATCCGAAGCCGCGCCTCGAGGACATGGACGTCAACTGGGTCGAGGCGAGCTTGAGCTTCCCGACGTTCCCGCGCTTCTGCGGGCAGACGTTCATGGAAGCGAACGACAAGGAGCTCTCCGACCTCTGCGTCAAGGCGTACAACGACTGGATGTTCGACGAGTGGTGCGGCGGGTCGAACGGCCGGCTCATCCCGCTGCCGATCATCCAGCTGTGGGACGCGCAGCTCGCCGCCGAGGAGATCCGGCGGTGCGCGGCGCGGGGCGGGCACGCGGTCGCGTTCACCGAGATCCCGCCCTTCCTCGGGCTGCCCTCGGTGCACGACCCCGACGGCTACTGGGACCCGTTCTTCCAGGCGTGTGCCGAGACCGACACCGTCGTGTGCATGCACATCGGCTCGTCGTCGAAGATGCCGTCGACGTCGGCGGACGCGCCACCCGCGGTCGGCTCGACGCTCACGTACATGAACGCGGCGATGTCGCTGACCGACTACCTCATGTCGGGCGTGTTCGAGAAGTTCCCGAACCTCAAGATCGCGTACTCCGAGGGTCAGATCGGGTGGATCCCGTACGTGCTCGAGCGGGCCGACGCGGTGTGGGACCACAACCGGGCCTGGGGCGGTGTCGCCGACGTGGTCAAGAAGCCGCCGAGCCAGTACTACCGCGAGCACGTCTACGGGTGCTTCTTCGACGACCCGCACGGGCTGCGGTCGCTCGAGGACATCGGCGTCGACACGATCACGTTCGAGACCGACTATCCCCACAGCGACTCGACGTGGCCCGAGAGCAAGCAGGTGGCCGAGCGCCAGATGAAGGACCTCGACGACGAGACGATCCACAAGATCGTCCGCGGCAACGCCATCCGCATGCTCCACCTCGACCTGGCCGAATAGAGAGGTCTTGCCGGTCGGTCCCTGGACGCACGAGCGGTACTGCCACGCGCTCGACGCCGAGATCGCGCGCATGGCCGATGTGGTCCGCGGCGGCGATCTGTCGACGCGCGTGCCCACCTGTCCGGACTGGTCACTTGCCGACTTGGTCGAGCACACCGGGATCGTCCACCGGTGGGCGGCGGAGATGGTGCGGCAGCTCTCGCCCGAGCGTCTTGACCGCGAACGCATGGACGTCCCCGTTCCCGAAGTGTCCGCGCGACCCGACTGGCTCGCCGACGGCGCGACCGATGTTGTGGCCGCGTTCCGTGGTGCCGACCCGAACGCGTCGATGTGGGCGTGGGGCGCGGACAAGCACGTCCGCTTCTGGCCCCGCCGGATGCTGCACGAGACGACCGTCCACCGCGCCGACGCCGAGCTCGCGCTCGGGCGAGATCCGGTGATCGCGGCCGACGTGGCGGTCGAAGGCATCGACGAGCTACTCGAGAACCTGCCGCACGCGGCCCGTTTCCGGCCCCAGGTCCGGGAGTTGCGTGGCGACGGCGAGTCGCTGCACTTCCACTGCACCGATGCCGACGGCGAGTGGACCATCCGACTCGCGCCCGACGGTTTCAGCTACGAGCGCGACCACGCCAAGGGCACGGTGGCGGTGCGAGGTGCCGCCGCCGATCTCCTACTCCTCCTCTACGGACGGCGAGCGCCGAGCGACGACCGGTTCGACCGTTTCGGTGACGACGCGTTGCTCAGCCGGTGGCTCGAGCATTCGGCGCTCTAGCTACTCCCGGAAGCGGGGCTTCCGCTTCTCCCGGAAGGCGGCGACCGCCTCGTCGAGGTTGCCGGTGTGGCCGGCGAGGAGCTGGTTGCGGTTCTCGAGGTCGATGGCGGCAGTGAGACTGTCGACCTCGAGGTTGGCCCACAGCGTGCGCTTGGTCATCTGAATACCGAACGGGCTGAGCTCGCACATGCGCTCGGCCACCGCGACCGCCTCGTCGAGGACGGTTCCCTCGGGGACGACGCGCGAGACGAGCCCGATCCGCGCCGCCTCGTTGGCGTCGATCTCCGCCCCCGTGAGCAGCAGCTCGGCGGAGTGCGACATCCCGACCGTGCGGGGGAGGAGCCACGACGCCCCGAGCTCGGTGCTCGTGAGTCCGTTGACAATCCCGGCGGCCGAGAACATTGCCGACTCCGCGGCCAGCCGGACATCCGCCCCGAGCGCGAGGCACATCCCCCCGCCGTAGGCGGGGCCGTTGATCGCGGCGATCACCGGCTGGGGCATCGCCCGCAGCGCCGGGACGGTATCGCTCATGTACTCCATCGCCTTGATGCCGATGCGGGCGACCTGCATGCCGTCGATGCCCGGGACGTGGCCGCGGTCCTCGAGATCGAGCCCGGAGCAGAACCCTCTCCCGGCCCCGGTCAGGACCACGACCCAGGTGTCGTTGTCAGCTGCGACCGTGTCGATCGCCCCGTAGAGCGCCTCGACCAGCCCGAACGACATCGAGTTGAGCCGCTCGGGCTTGTTGAGCGTGATGAGCCCCACGTGCTCCCGGGGCCGGTCAACCAGGACAAGGTCCATGCGGGCGGCGAGCCTAGGCCGCGAATGGGTATCCGCTACTCCGGACAGGCCGAGGACCCTTCGCCAGGCTGGAGGCACCCGTCGAAGAAGAGGAGCCGGCTATGGCCCGACGTGTCTCGTTCGCAGTGTTGGTGGTCGCCGGTCTCGCGCTGGTGGCGTGCGGACCGATCAAGAAGGCAACCCCGCGCGTCGTGACGGCCGCATTCGGGTGCATGGGCGGTCCGCAGTCGTTCACGGTCCCGCCCGGCGTCACCGGGTTGGTCGTCGACGCGTTCGGGGGTCAGGGCGGGGGCGGCGGGATGGAAATGGGCGGCACCCCGCCGCCGGGTGGGCTCGGCGGCCGTGCGCAGGCGACCTTCGGCGTGACGCCGGGTGAGACGCTCCACGTGAACGTCGGCTGTGTGGGCGCGAACGGCGTGACCGCGACGGGGGGAACTGGTGGCGCGGGTGGCTTCGGCGGGGCGGTCGGTGGCGCCGGGGGCGACAGCAATCCCGGGGCTGGTACCGCGGGCGGCGGTGGCGGCGGGGGCGCGTCCGACCTGCGGCGCGGCGGGGCTGCGCTTGCGAACCGCGTCGTCGTGGCCGGCGGCGGTGGTGGTGGGGGAGGGAACTACATGGGCAGCGGCGGCAACCCGTTCGGTGGAAGCGGCGGCGGCGCGAGCGGGTCCGATGGCGGGACCGGACCGCTCGCTGGGAACAAGGGGCTTGGCGGGAGCCAGACGGCCGGTGGTGCGGGTGGTACCGGCATCATCCCGGGAAGTCCGGGCACCGAGGGAGCCGGCGGCGACGCCGGCGCTCAATCAGGCGCGGGCGGTGGCGGCGGTGGCTTCTGGGGCGGCGGCGGAGGCGCGCCGAACTTCTGGGGCGGTGGCGGCGGTGGCGGCTCGGGCTTCACTCCCTCGGGCGCGGGCTTCCAGACCGGAGTGCAGGGCGGCAATGGGCTGGTGCTGATCAGCTACACCGCCTGAGTTACGCCGCCGCCAGCGGCGCGGTGCTTCGGGGATGGCGGGGATCGTCGGGCGGAACGAATGCCCGCTTGCCGGTGCCTTCCTCGAGGGCCCAGTTGTCGCGCGTCTTGAGGTCGTGGTGGTGCGAGCACAGCCGGTCGAGGAGGTCGAAGACCGTCTGCGTGGTCTTGGCCCAGTCGTCGCGGTGATCGATCTCGAGGTACGTGAGCGCGTTGCAGCCTTCGGCGGCGCAGGTGGGGTAGAGCCATTCGAGGGCGCTGCGTTGGTGAGCGGTGGGGCGGCGGCCGAGGTGGGCGACGCCGGTGACCTCCTTCCCTTTGGTGACGACGGCAGCGAGGAACGGGTCGCCGGTCTCCATGAGGTCGCGGACGGCGGACACGGCGACGGGCCCGTAGCCGGCGATCTCGCAGATCTCGTCGCCGTTGCCGGCGAGGCCGACCAGCTTCTCGAGGTCGACGCGCACCAACATCTTGGTTGTGCCGGTGGCCTTGGCGGCGCCCCGTGGTCGGCACACGACCCGGTGCAGCGCGTCGGCGCCGTAGGTCTCGGGTCGCTCCCGGCGGCCTTCCTGGCGGGCCTGCTTGAAGAGTTGGTCACGGGTGGGTGCAAGACCGGCCATGATCTCGGCCACCTTCTCGGGGTTGTCGTTGAGGTGGAGATGGCCGGTCCCGGATCCGTCGACCCAGCTGCGGATGCCGCGCTGATCGTGAATACGCCGGCGCCGGGCTTCGAGGTCGCACGAATTGGCCTTGATCCGGGCACAGGTGTCGCGCAGCTCGCCGAGCGATTCGGTACGAGTGGCCTTGAGCAGCCGCTCCTCACACCCGGGATCGGCGCCGGCCGTGCTCGCGACCAGCGACGCCTGCTCCATCGAGATCTCGCCCCGGGAGACGGCGTCCGCGGTCGCGGGCAGCTCCTGAAGCCGCCGGCCGGTCTCGATGGCGTCGCGCGCGTGCGCGATCGAGGTTCCCGCCGCGGCCGCGAGCTCGTGGGCGGCGGAGCGCTGGCCCGACTTCTACCAGACGCTCGTCTCCGCGACCCGGGCGGCCGCCCGCGCCTCGATCGCGGCGGCGATCGTGCGGATCGCGCTCGCCTCGTCGCGGATACGCGCCGCGTCACGAGCCGACACCAGCGCGGGATCGAACGAGCTCGCATACCTGCTCAGAGAGGAGCGCAGCTGCGACAACTTCATGTCCGAATTGTACGGAGGGGGTGTGACAGAAACTCCAGCCCCATCAGCCACACGCGGCTACACGAAACGCTGCTCCAACGTTAGATCGGTGGCGTCGAGCGCAGCGAGGAGCCGTTGCCTCAATGACGTGAGGCGCGCCTCGTCGGGCGTCGCGCCGTTGGTCCAGAGCGCGCGAAGAAAATCCGGGTCCTCCCACACCGGGCCACGCGGGCGCGGGTCGTTCGAATGGCGCGGGAACAGGTGCCAGTGAAGATGAGGCACGCCGTTGCCGAGCAGCTCGTAGTTCAACTTCGTCGGCGTGAAGGCGCGGTGCACGGCCTCGGCGACCAGCGCCATCTCCTGCAGGTATGCCGAGCGGAAGTCGGGATCGAGCTCGTGGAGCTTGGCGACGCAACGCTTGGCGACGAAGATCGTGTAGCCCTCGTGGTATTGCGTGTCGGCCAGGTTGACGTAGCCGGTGCGCGTGCGTGCCACGGTGAAGGCGTTCTCGCCCCGCTCTGTCCGGGCGATCCGTTCGCAGATCTCGCACGAAGCGCTCACGACGCCGCTGGGAGCTCGGTGATCGCCTCCGACCACGCGTCGGCGTCGGTGACCGACCAGGCGATCCGGGCGACGCGACCACGGGTCCGGTAGTCGATCTGGAGCATCGGCCGGGGCGACGCCCGGGCGAAGCCCGGCCGGGTGTACCTGCGAGTGGCGGCGGCGGACGCGATGTCGGCGGAAGGGATGTGCAGGTGCCGACCCCGCGGCATCCAGAGCATGAAGTGGATGCCGTCGGCACAAAGGGCGAGGGCGCCGGCGCCGCGGGACTGGTCGACGTCGGCGTCGGAATGGCCGAGGCAGTTGGCACTCCGCTCGAACATCACGATGTTGTCCGGCCCAACCAGGGCCTCGAGATCGTCCTGGGCGCGCCGGCGGACCTGGCGCAAGAGCAACACCCCGGCGGTGAGCCCGGTCGTGAGCGCGACCACGAGCAGCACGATGACGATCGTCACGGCAGCGCTTTCACGACCTCGTCGACGATGTCGGCCGCCTCCCTATCGTCCACGTCGATGATCACGTCGGCCAGCTCCTGGTAGCGCGGGCGACGCTCACCATCGAGGCGGGCGACGGCCGAGGGGTCGTCGTGGACGAACGGCCGGTGCGCGCCGGCGAGCGCCCGCCGCCGCAGGGTGGAGGGGTGCGCTCGCAGCCACACGACCTGAATGTCCTCGCCCCGCAACCGTTCGCGCAAGGCGTCGTCATCCACGACGCTCCCAGCGGCGGCCACAACGGCGGGCTCGTCCTCGGCGTCGAGCGCATCGAGCAGCGCAGCCGCCTCCTCACGATGCAGCGTGTCGGCGCCGTCGGACGCAACGATTTCCGCCGCACTCCGCCCCGTCCGAGCAGTCAGCACCTCGTCGTTGTCGACGAAGCGCCGCGCCAAGCGTTGGGCCAACGGCGGCCCTACGGTCGTCTTTCCCGAACCCATCGTCCCGACCAGGACGACGAAGCGGGTCAGCCGAGCTCCTGCAGGATGTTCAGCAGGTCGTCGGCGTGCTCTTCCTCGACGGCGAGGATCGACTCGATCAGGACACGCGTCGTCGGGTCGTCGGTCCCGAGCCAGCGGACGATCTCCTGGTACGAGCCGATCGCGATCCGCTCCGCGACCAGGTCCTCGCGCACCATGTCGAGGAGCGTGTCGCCCTCGACGTAGTCGGCGTGGCTGCGCTCGGCGAGGCCGTGGGGGTCGAAGTTCGGCGCGCCGTCGAGTTGGGTGATGCGCATGGCCACCTGGTCGGCGTGACCCTGTTCGTCGGTGGCGTGTTGGAGGAACTCGGCCGCTACCGGGGCGGCATTGAGGCCGGACGCCATGTAGTAGTGGCGCTTGTAGCGCAGCACGCACACCAGCTCGGTGGCGAGCACCGTGTTGAGCACGTCGACGACCCGCTCGCGGTCGGCGCCATAGGCGTCGGTGATGGGGCCCCGCTCGATGTGCTCGCGCGCCTCCTTGCGGATGCGATCGATGTCGGCCTTGAACTCTCCTGCCATCAAATGGCTCCCTCGCTCGGCGCCGGGCCATCCTCCAAAGGCTGGCCGGCGCCGCCCGTTCGGGGGCGCTCGTCCGCACCGTTGGTGCACAGTACCCAGGGGCCGTGGACAGAAAACAGAACAGGTTCTAATCTCACGGGCCCGGGCGCAGAGAAGGCAGAGAAGGAGGAGGAGCGCATGGCCACGACCACCGACAACCGGCTCCTCATCGGCGGCGACTGGGTTGACGGGGGCGACGGCGGCTACGAGATCGTCAACCCCGCGACCGAGCAGGTGGTCGGGGAGGCCCCGGAGGCGTCCGCCGACCAGGCGCGCCGCGCCGCCCGCGCCGCCCGCGACGCGTTCGACTCGTGGTCGCAGACGACGCCCGAGCAGCGCCACGACCTCCTGAAGGCGGCGGGCCAGGCGGTGCGGGAGCGGCTCGAGGACCTCGTCCCGCTCGTCATCTCCGAGACCGGCTGCACCGCCACCGTCGGGCGCCAGATGCAAGTGCCGGTGGCCGCCAGCCGCTTCGACCGCTACGCGCTCGGCGCGCTCGAGCCCCAGGTGCTCCCGCTCCCGCCCCAGGAGGTACCGGCCACGCCGCTCGCCCCCGGCGGGCTCATGGGCGCGCTCGCCCGGCGCGCCCCCGTCGGCGTCGTCGCCTGCATCACGCCCTACAACTTCCCGATCGTCAACATGGCGGGCAAGATCGGCCCCGCGCTCGCCATGGGCAACACCGCCGTCGTGCGCCCCGCGCCCCAGGACCCGCTGGCGGTGATCGAGCTCGTGCGCATCCTCCAAGAGGTCGGGTTCCCGCCCGGCGTCATCAACGTCGTGACCGGGTCGACGCCGGCGTCGGGTGAGGCTCTGGTCGAGTCACCCGACGTCGACATGATCAGCTTCACCGGCTCCACCGCGGTCGGCCTCCGTATCGCCGAGAGCGGAGCCCGCACGATGAAGCGGATGCTGCTCGAGCTGGGCGGCAAGGGCGCCGCGATCGTGCTCGACGACGCCGACGTCGCCACCGCGGTCAAGTCGATCGGCTCGACCTGGGCGTTCCACTCGGGCCAGATCTGTACTGCGCCGACGCGCGCCATCATCCACCGCTCGCGCTACGACGAGGTCGTCGAGGGGCTGGCCAAGATGGCCACGGTGCTCCCGGTGGGCGACCCGCTCGAAGACAGCACGATCGTCGGTCCGCTCATCAGCGGCGCCCACCGTGAACGGGTGGAGGGGTACATCAAGACCGGCGCCGACGAGGGCGCCGAAGTCGTGGTCGGCGGGGGCCGGCCCGCGCACATGGAGAAGGGCTTCTACGTCGAGCCCACGTTGCTGGCAGGCTGCCGGGCCGACATGCGGGTGTCGAAGGAGGAGATCTTCGGGCCCGTCATCGTGGCCGAGACCTTCGACGAGGAGGACGAAGCGATCGCGCTGGCCAACGATAGCGACTTCGGCCTCTACGACTACGTCTTCAGCGGCGACTCGGGACGGGCGATGCGGGTCGCCCGCCGCCTGCGTGCCGGCAACGTCGGCATCAACACGGTGCAGCGCAACCACGAGACCCCCTTCGGTGGCAACAAATACAGCGGCGTCGGGCGCGACGGCGGGTCGTTCGGCCTTCACGCCTACTCCGAGCTCCAGAGCGTGGTCTGGCCGGGCTGACGTGGCGACCGATCCGGTCAAAGTCGTCCCCGAGGGCGAGCTCGTCTTCGGGATCCAGCTGCCGACGGTCGCGCTCAGCCCGCGGGTGGCAGCGCCGTGGGAGAAGGACGCCGGGGTCGACGACCTCGTACGCGCCGCGAAGACCGCCGACAAGTCGGGCTTCTTCTACGTCGGGGTGTGCGACCACGTCGCCATTCCGCGCGCCTACGCCGACGCGATGTCGACCACCTGGTTCAACCCGGTCGCCACCCTCGGCTTCCTCGCCGGCCAGACCGAGCGGGTGCGCCTCCTCACCAACGTGTACGTCGCGCCCTACCGACACCCCCTCGACACCGCCAAGGCGTTCGCCACCCTCGACGTGCTCTCGGGTGGGCGGGTCATCCTCGGACTGGGCGCCGGTCACGTGGAGGGCGAGTTCGACGCCCTCGGCATCCCGTTCAAGGAGCGGGGCAGCATCCTCGACGACGCCATCGACACGATCGTGGCGTCGTGGTCGGAGGAGTTCGTCGACGACGTCGGCCTGCGGCCCCGGCCGGTGCAACAGCCCCGCCCCCCGATCTGGATCGGCGGTTCGGGGAACCCGGCGTTGCGACGGGTGGCCGAGCGGGGCGACGGCTGGATCCCGCAAGGGACGCCCCGGGCCCAGATGCCCGAGCAGCTCGAGTACCTGCGGGCCCACCGTGACAAGGTGCGGCCCGGCGCCCAGCCCGACCTGGGCGTGATCCCCGAGGGCTACTACGTCGGTGACCCCGACTGGGACGTGCCGTCGTACACGATCACCGGCCCGGCGGAGAAGATCGCGGAGTCCATGAACGAGTTCGGGGCCATGGGCGTCAACCACCTCCAGATCCGGCCGGCGTCGCGCTCGATCGACGAGCTGTGCGACCAGATGGAGGCGTTCGGCACCGAGGTCGGCCCGTTGCTCACGACGAAATAGGGGACACCTGACGATGGCGATGATCGCGGTGCGTTACGACCTGCGGGTTCCCGACTTCGCGTCGACGGGCCACGCCGCGCAGTACGCGGCCTGCCTCGACCAGGCGGAGTGGGCCGATCGCCTCGGTCTCGACTTCGTGATCCTCTCCGAGCACCACGGCGTCGACGACGGCTATCTCCCCGCACCGGTCACGATGGCGGCGGCGGTGGCGGGTCGCACCAAGCGCATCCCGATCAACATCGCCGCGGTGCTGCTCCCGCTGCACGACCCGGTGCGGCTGGCGGAGGAGCTCGTCGTCGCCGACCTCGCCGCCGGCCCGGGTCGGGTGGGCTTCGTCGCCGCGCTCGGCTACCGCCCGGAGGAGTTCGAGATGGCCGACGTCGACCGCACCAAGCGCGCCGGGTTGCTCGAGGAGTACGTCGAGGTCATGCGGCAGGCGTGGACGGGCGAGCCGTTCGAGTGGCGGGGCCGGACCGTGCGGGTCACCCCGACGCCGATCACCAAGCCGCACCCGATGATGTTGATCGGCGGGTCGACCGAGAAGGCGGCCCGGCGGTCGGCGCGGCTTCGGCTCGGCTTCTTCCCCGCGGTCGGCGATCCCGCGCTCGCCACCGCGTACGAGGACGAGTGCAAGAAGGTCGGATTTACCGAGGGGTTCTGCAGCCTCCCCGGCAACCTCGGGTTCGTGCACGTGGCCGAAGACCCGGAGGCGGCGTGGGCGAAGATCGCCCCCCACGCGGTGTACGACGCCCACACCTACATGACCTGGCAGCCGTCCGACCAGCGCTCGGCCGTGCACGTCGAGAAGCCCGACGCCGCCGGCGTACGGGCCAGCGGCGTCTACCGGGTCGTGACCCCGGATGAGTGCGTCGCCCTGGCCGAGGAGCTGGGCGACTTCGGGACCCTGCTGCTGCACCCCCTGATGGGCGGAATCCCACCCGACCTGGCGTGGGAGAGCCTGGACCTGTTCGAATCCAAGGTGCTGCCGAGGTTGCGCCCGACTTCGGCGGCCTAGCAGAGAGGACGTCTCGTGCGATCACGCCGGTGCCGCATGCTCGCCACCGTCGTGGCGTGCGCGTGCGTCACCGCGACGCTGACGCTGGCCTCCCCGGCCGGCTCGGTCGGCGCCCAGCCCAAAGACCTTGCGTTCCCGGACGGAACCTGGCAGGGCACGACGCTTTCGGCCGGCGGGACGATAACCATGGGTGACATCTTCGGAGCCACCGGCGCCGAGGTGTACTTCGAGTTCCGGGTCGTCGACGGCACGGTCGAGGACGGCGGAATGCAGACCGAGGGCTCGGCCGGCAGCAATGTACCGGGGGCCACCGGGAACGTGATGTTCGCGGGTGTCTTCACGCTGACGGGCCCGGCCGAGGAGGTCGAGTTCGAGGGGACGACCGAGTTCTCGGGAACCGTTACTGCCGGCGGCCTCACCGTGCCGGTGATGGGCTCAGGGCCAGGGAACGGCTCCTTCTTCCCGAAGACGGCGACCTGCTCCAAGGTCACGGGCGATCTGGCGTACCGAGGCCGACAGCTTCAAGAGGCGGAAGGCTTCGCTACCGACGTCACCGCGCCCTACGTCGCGCTGCGCGTCAAGGGCACGGACGCCGACAAGGTCCTGGCCGACTTCGACGCGCTCGCCGAGGAGATCAACGCCGTTCTCGCCACCGCCGCAACCGCCGAACCGCAGCCGGTCGTCGACCAGCTGTTCGCGCTCGTGCAGAAGGCGGCCGCCATCCTCACCAGCGTCAACAAGTTGAAGGCGTGCGGGGCCATCCCGAAGGGCTTCAAGGAGGGCCTGGCCGACGGCTACTTCGCCGAGGTGTTCCAGCAGCTGGTCTTGGCGCTGCTCGCCCGCCGCGACAACCTCACCACCGAGCAGCTCCTCAGCGTGCTCGGGGTCGCGTACGAGACGGGCGTGGTGGGGGCGTCGGCACCGGACAAGGCGGCGGCGGAGGACATCCTCAATCAGTTCGCGGACGCCCTGAGTGCCAAGGTCGACCAGGCACTGGCGGAGGGAGACATCGAGGCCCTCACCGCCATCCTCGCCGCGGCCGAGCAGCTCGGACTGAAGGAGCTGGCAGCGAAAGCGGACCAGGCGATCGACGAGTACCTCGCGGATCAACAGGGAGGCTTCACCGTGACGCCGTACGGCGGCGACGACGGAGGTCTGAGCGACCTGCCCGGGGTCGAGGCGGAGATCGAGCTGACCGGGCCGTCCGAAGACGGCGCGGGCAAGGTCCCGACGTTCAAGTGGAAGCGGGTGGACGACGCCACGACCTATCGGCTCGCGGTCCTCGATGGCGACGGCGACGCGGCTTGGGCCTGGCAGGGAACCAAGACGTCGGTCGTCCTGGGGGGCGTCACGAATCGTCCTCCCAAGGGCGAGGCCGGCCCGATCATCACCGACGGGGCCCGCTGGAGCGTGGTTGCCCTCGACGCCGACGGCGCGGTGGTCGCCGCGAGCCGGTTCCGGGACGTCTCGCCCTAGACGTTCTTGTCAGAGGGCCGCGAACCCGGGGTCCCGAGCGGGGAAGAGGAGGATATGGGGCCGCGTTCGGACGCCGACGTGATGGGCGCGTCCATCCAGCAACCGGCCGATTTCGGCGAGATCTTCGACCGCCACGGCGCCAGCATCTTCCGCTTTCTCGTCCGGCGGGTCGGGCCCGAGCCGGCCGAGCAGCTGCTGGGGGACACCTTCCGCATCGCCTTCGAGCGCCGGGTGACGTTCGACCGGAGTCGCGACACCGCCGCCCCCTGGCTCTACGGCATCGCCACCAACCTTCTGCGCCGACACCGTCGCTCCGAGGCGCGGCGACTGCGGGCGACGGCCCGGCTCGCCGGCGGTGCCGACGGCGATGCGCCCGAGGAGGACCGGGTGATCGCGGCCGCCGACGCCGAGGCGCTGCTCCCGTCGGTCGCCGACGCCGTCCTCGACCTGCCCGACCCCGAGCGCGACGTGCTGTTGCTGTTCGCGTGGGAGGAGCTCGGCTACGACGACATCGCCGCCGCGCTCGACGTCCCCGTCGGGACGGTCCGCTCCCGGCTCAACCGCGGCCGCACGAAGGTGCGCGAGCTGCTGGATGTGAGCAGAGAAGAAGGAGTAACCGAGAGAGAAGGTGCCCACCGTGAGCGATGACCTCGACCTCGTCCGCCGGCTGCGCGACGACGCCGACTGCGACCCCGCCGTCCTCGACCGGGAGCGGTCGCGGTGGACGGCGTTCCTGCACCAGCCCATCCACCCGCGGCCGGCGCCGGCGTTGAAGCCCGAGCACCGCGCGCTGGTGGACGCGCTCGACGAGCAGGGCTACGCGGTGATCGAGGACGCCATCGCGCCCGAAGAGCTTGCGGCCGTACGCGAGGCCCTGGCGCCCCACCTCACTGCGGGGCCCTACGGGCGCAACGACTTCGAAGGGTTCATGACCCAGCGGGTGTACAGCCTGCCCGCCAAGTCGCGGGCGTTCGACCGCCTCATCGAGGACGAGTCGGTACTGGCGGTCGCCGAGAACTGTCTCGGCCCCAACTTCCTGCTCACCGCCGCCCTCGCCATCCATCTCGGTCCGGGCGAGACCGCCCAGGGCCTGCACTACGACGAGGCGTTCTACAGCCTGCCCCGGCCCCGTCCGCCGCTGTCGCTGAGCGCGATCTGGGCCATCGACGACTTCACCGCCGACAACGGCGGGACCCTCATCATTCCCGGCAGCCACCGTTGGGGGGACGAGGGGCTCAGGGAGCGGCCCGAGGTCGTGCCGCTGGAGATGCCGGCGGGCTCCGTCGCGGTCTACCCGGGGACGCTGTGGCACGCCGGCGGCGCCAACGTCACCGACCGGTTCCGGCTCGGGATCTCGATCCAGTACGTGCTGTCGTGGGCCCGCCAGCAGGAGAGCTACCTGCTGGCGATGCCACCGGAGGCGGCGAGTGAGGTGTCACCGCGGCTGCGAGAGCTCCTCGGCTACAGCATCGGCCCGGCGTTCATGGGCCACGTCGACGGCCGTCACCCCGAGAAGCTGGTCCAGCGCGGCTGAGGCTCAAGTGAGCGGCCATCCCCGCCGTTCATCACGAGGTGACAACAGCGGAACCCGCGCGCGCCCCCGCAACCCCGGCAGAGTGGCCCGGCTTCGTGGCCGAGCTGGCTCGAACGCTGGGCGGGCTCGGCCCGGGCGAGTCGCTCGTGGTCGAGGTCGTGCCCGAGGGAGGGTTGGCCCCTTCCTCCTATTACGTGCAGTTCGCGGGTCGGCCCGACAGCCTGTGGGCCGAGGCCGTCAGCAACGCCTTCCTGCCCGAGCCCGCCCAGCTCCGTGACGCCGACACCGAGCGGCTGACCAAGCTGGGCTGGCGGGTTCCCGACGCCGAGTCGTCGCCGAACTTCTCGAGGGACTGGCCCGCGCCGGTGCCCTACGACGAGGTCGCCGACCTGGCGGTCGCGACCCTGCGGCACATCTACGGGGCCGCGACCCCGGCGGACGTCCGCACGAAGCGGGTCGCGGCCGACACGCCCGGGATCGCCTTGGCGCCCCGGCCTGACGCCACGGTCGAGTCGGTCCGGGCCGAGGTGGAGGCGGCGATGCACCAGATCCTCGGCGTCGAGGATCTCAAGCGCGACGAGAACGGCTGGGCCCCGTTCGAGGTGGGAAGCGCGGCCGTCTACATCCGCGTCTACGGCGACCCGCCAGTCGTGCAAGTGCTCTCGCCGCTGCTGACCGGCTTGGCCGAGACGCCCGAGCTCCTCGACGCGGTCAACGAGCTGAACGCCAACGTTTCGTTCGCCAAGATCGTGTGGACGGGGGATGCGATCGTCGCGTCGATCGAGATGTTTGGCGCGCCGTTCACGCCGATCCACCTGTCGCACGCGTTCTCGGTCGTCGCCGCCATCGCCGACGACCACGACGACCAGCTCCAACAGCGCTTCGGAGGCCGTACCGCGCTCGGGGACTTCGTGCCCCCGGCCGAGCCGTCAAGCGTGGGCGGGTACCTCTAGACATCCCACGGGTCGTAGTTGTCAAGCGGCGAGCGTGTCGCGGTGACTCCAAGCGATGTGTTCGTCGTAGCGCGTTGCGTGATGGAGGCAGCCGTGGAGGATGCCGACGAGCCGGTTGGCGAGCGCTCGCAGCCCTCGATGGTGGGTGTCGCCGGCGGCTCGCCGTTGGTCGTAGAAGGCGCGGGCGCCGGGGCTGGCGGTGAGCGCGGCGAAGGCCCAGAGGTAGCAGGCGTCGGCGAGGCGGCGGTTGCGGGCGTAGCGGGCGAGCACGACCCGGCGGGTGCCGGATGCTTTGGTGATGGGTGACGTGCCGGCGTAGTTCTTGCGAGACTTGGCATCGGCATAGCGGTTCGGGTCGTCCCCGAACTCGCCGAGCACCCGGGCGCCCAGGGTCATCCCCAGTCCTGGCAGGGATCGGATGACCTTGGCGTCGGGGTGTTGTTCAAAACGGTCGGCCAGCTCGGCTTCGAGTCGGGTGATCTGGGCGCTGAGCTCGGCGATGACCGCGACCAGCGCCCCCACCGATGCGCCCATGGCCTCGGCGACCATCGCGGGCGCTTCGAGTTGGGGGGCTCGCAACGCCGTTTGGATCTCAACCGCGCGTTCCTCGATGCGACGTTGTCGCCCACCGCGCCGCAGCGCCGCCGCGATCTTCGATCGTGACAGCTGTCGGCCCCGCGCCGGGGTGGGTGCGATCGCCAGCACCGAGGACGCGTCGCCCGAGGCGAGCTCGTCGAAGGCGACGAGGGCGCCCGGGTAGAACTCGCGCAGCGTCGAGCGCAGCTGGTTGGTCTGACGCTGACGGGTCCAGATCAGGCTCTGGTGCGCCCGGGCCAAGACCTTCACCGCCTCGGCGAGGTCGCTGTCACCGGCCACCGGGCGATGGTTGGGGGCGTCGGTGCGGGCCAACTCGGCCAACACCCGGGCATCGCCCGGATCGGACTTCGCCCCCGAGGTCGAATGCCGCTCTCGGTAGCGCGACGTCGACATCGGGTTCACCGCCAACACCCGGTAGCCGGCGGCGACCAGTGCGCCGACGAACAACCCCCGGTCGGTCTCGGTCGCCACGACGACGTCGGCGGCATCCTCGACGAACGGTGCCACCAACTCGTGGAAGCGCGCGACGCCCTCCACCCCCTCGGGCAACCTCGCCCGGGCAAGTCGCGCCCCCGTTTCGTCCTCGACGTGCACATCATGATGGGCCTCAGCCCAGTCGTGACCCACGAACACCCTCGGCACCGGCGCCTCCTGGTCGTTGTCGAATGTGAGCCGAGGCGACCAGCAGCCCGCTAATGGTTCAGTGCTCGAGGCACGTCATCCCACCAGCCATCCAAGGTCGACCTCACCGACCAGCAGGCGCACGATCTAGAAGTAGGACTCACCGGTCCTGCTCTCACTAGTGCTGACCCACTGGCGGCTCGGGACCATCCTCACCGCCACTCGGCAAGGTGGTCGACCCCCATTAGCTCTTCTGGTCGCGCTCGCTTCGCTCGCCGCTCCCGCGCAATCCCGGCGGTCCCGGGGGCGGGGGGACCCCGCCCCTCGTAGGCGTATGGCAGCTTCTAGCTCGACGGCAGCTCGGCGGTGCGGTGCGCGTACCGCGCCCGATCCGATGGCGTCCGGAGCTTCTTCACGATGCCCACGAAGCTCAACACCTTCAGCGCGTAGTAGGTGGTGTCGAGCTCCCACCAGAAGAACCCCTGCCGGGCCGACGCCTGGTAGTGGTGGTGGTTGTTGTGCCAGCCCTCGCCCCCGGTGAAGAGGGCGACGAACCACGAGTTCTTGCTCGTGTCCGTCGTCTGGTAGCGAACCCGGCCGACGATGTGGGTCCACGAGTTCACCGAGAACGTCGTGTGCCACAGCAGCACGGTGGAGGCAAAGAACCCGATGAGCAGTCCGCTCCATCCCGCGATCAGGTAGCACGTGATGGCGAGCGCCCAGGGGCCGATCCAATCGTGCTTGTCGAGGAAGCGCAGCTCGGGGTAGCGGGTGAAGTCCTTCATCGCCTCGGTGTCGGTGCGGTTGTACTTGTCGCACAGGATCCAGCCGACGTGGCTCCAGAACACTCCGTCGCGGGGGGAGTGGGGATCGCCGTCATGGTCGGTGAACTTGTGGTGCGAGCGATGGTGCCCGGCCCACCACAGCGGGCCCTTCTGGGCCGCGGTGGTGCCGAGGAACGCGAGGACGAACTGCGGGAACCGCGCCAGCCGGTAGCTGCGGTGGGAGAAGTAGCGGTGGTAGCCGCCGCTGATGAAGAGCATGCGCCCGTAGAAGAGGACGACGCCGAGGATGACGGCCTTCAACGTGATGCCGGTGAAGATCGCGAGCAGCGGGAGCAGGTGGACGGCGAAGAACGCGATCGAGGTGCGCTTGTTGACCCGTTCCTCCGGTGGCCGGCGACGCGCCGTTGGGGCCGGGGCCGGAGCGGGAGCCGGGGCGATCGGGGGACGCTCGAGCGTCGTAGAGGTCATGGGACCACCCTACCGACTAGTCGGTAGGGGGTCGAGCCATGTCCGAAAAAGCCCTCCGACCAGGGGTCTGACGTACCATCAGACCTCCTTTGGACCTGCGCTTCACCGCCGAGGACGAGGCCTTCCGCGCCGAGGTCCGGCAGTGGCTCACCGAGCACCTCGGCGGCGAGTTCGCGCACCTGCGCGGCCGGGGTGGCCCCGGCGACGAGCACGAGGCGTTCGAGGAGCGCCTCGAGTGGGAGCGGGCGCTGGGTGCGGCCGGCTGGACGTGCGTGGGCTGGCCCCAGGAGCACGGCGGCCGGGGGGCGAGCCTGCACCAGCAGGTCATCTTCTACGAGGAGTACGCCCGCGCCCGCGCCCCGGGCCGGGTCGGGATCGTCGGCGAAGGCTTGCTCGGCCCGACGCTCATCGCCTTCGGCACCGAGGCGCAGCAGCGCCGGTTCCTCCCGGCGATCGTGCGGGGTGAGGAGCTGTGGTGCCAGGGGTACTCGGAGCCGAACGCGGGATCCGACCTCGCCAACATTGCGACCCGGGCGGAGCGCGACGCCGACGAGTGGGTGGTCACGGGACAGAAGGTGTGGACGTCGCTGGCCCACTGGTCCGACTGGTGCTTCGTGCTGTGTCGCACCGACCCGGAGGCCCCGAAGCACCGGGGGATCTCCTATCTCCTCGTGCCGATGCACCAGCCCGGGATCGAGGTGCGCCCGATCGTCCAGGTCACGGGCACGTCGGAGTTCAACGAGGTGTTCTTCGACGGCGCCCGCACGGACGCCGCCAACGTCGTGGGGGAGATCAACGGGGGCTGGAAGGTCGCTATGGGCACGCTCGCGTTCGAGCGGGGCGCGTCCACCCTGGGTCAGCAGCTCGCGTTCGAGAACGAGCTGGGCCAGATCACCGACATCGCCCGCAAGAACGGCGCCGCTGACGACCCGGTCGTGCGCCAGCGCCTCGCCCGGGCGTGGATCGGGCTGCGGATCATGCGCTTCAACACCTTGCGCACGTTGAGCGCGATGCAGGGCGACGAGCTGACCCGGGAGGGCATGATCACCAAGCTCTACTGGGCAACATGGCACCGGGAGCTGGGGGAGCTGGCGATGCAAGTGCTGGGACCGGAGGCTGTCGTTGGAGAGGCGGCGATCGCGGATGGCATCCCGTACGAGCTCACGCCGTTGCAGCGGCTGTTCCTCTTCACCCGCGCCGACACCATCTACGGCGGCTCCAACCAGGTGCAGCGCAACATCATCGGCGAGCGGGCCCTCGGCCTGCCGCGAGAGCCCGCGTGAGCCCGCCGACCACGCCCCCGCCCGGACACGGCCTCCTCGACGGCAAGACCGTGGTGGCGACCGCCGCGGCCGGCACCGGGATCGGGTTCGCGACCGCGCAGCGCTGCGCCGAGGAAGGCGCGACCGTCGTCCTCAGCGACCACCACGCGCGCCGCCTGGAAGAGGCCGCGGAGAAGCTCGGCGCGCTCGGCGTCGTGTGCGACGTCACCCGCGAGGAGGACGTCCGGCGACTCGTCGACACCGCCGTGGGCGAGTTGGGCCGCATCGACGTCATGGTCAACAACGCCGGCCTGGGCGGGACGGCCGAGCTCACCGAGATGACCGACGAACAGTGGCACGCGGTCCTCGACGTCACCCTCAACGGCACCTTCCGCTGCACCCGGGCCGCGCTCCGGCACATGGTCGAGCGCCGGGCCGGGGTCATTGTCAACAACGCATCGGTGCTCGGGTGGCGGGCCCAGGTCGGCCAGGCGCACTACGCCGCGGCGAAGGCGGGGGTCATGGCGCTCACCCGCTGCGCCGCCCTCGAGGCCGCGCCCGCGGGGGTGCGGGTGAACGCGGTGTCGCCCAGCCTGGCCATGCACCCGTTCCTGTCGAAGGTCATGACCGAGGACGTGCTGGAGGAGCTCACGACCCGGGAGGCGTTCGGCCGCCCGGCCGAGCCCTGGGAGGTGGCGAACGTCATCGTCTTCCTCGCCAGCGACTACTCCTCCTATATGACCGGCGAGATCGTGTCGGTCAGCAGCCAGCATCCGTAGATATCTCGAGGATCGGGGAACCCGAGATGGAGAGTCGACGTTCGTGATCATGATGCGCCGATTCTCCGCGGCCTTGGTCGCGCTCACCCTCGTCCTGGTCACGGCGGCGTACGGCGGCGGCAGCGGCGGCAGCGACAGGGGCAAGGCGGGCGCCGCCGGAGTAGGCGATCGCTACTTCCCCACGCTGGGCAACGGCGGATACGACGTCGAGCACTACACCCTCGAGCTGAGCTACGAGCCCGGGAGCGGGTTGCTGGCCGGGACGGCCACGATCGAGGCCGAGGCCACCAAGGCACTGAAGTCGTTCCACCTCGACTTCGCCGGCCTCGAGGTCGAGTCGGTGACCGTCGACGGCGACGAGGCCGAGTTCGAGCGCGACGACGCCGAGCTGATCGTCACGCCCGCCGAAACGCTTGCCCGGGGCGGCACCTTCGCGACCGTGGTCGCGTACTCGGGCGTGCCCGACCCCGAGTCGGATCCGTCCCTGGGCATCCCCCTCGGCTGGGTTCCGATCGACGACGGGTCCTACGTCCTGAGCGAGCCCAACGGCGCCCAGAACTGGTACCCGGTCAACGATCACCCGTCGGACAAGGCGACGTACACCTTCCGCATCACCGTTCCCCATCCTCTGATTGCCGCGGCCAACGGCCTCCTGACCGAGCAGGTCCCCGGGGACGGCAGCACCACCTACGTGTGGGAGTCGGGTGACCCGATCGCGAGCTACCTGGTCGAGGTGGCGGTGGGCAACTTCGTGATCGTGGAGGACGGCACCGCCGGCGAGGTTCCCATCCGCCACGTCTTCGCCGAGGACCTCGCCCAGGAGGCGACCGAGGCGGCCGAGAAGACGCCCGAGATGGTGGAGTTCTACGCGGCGGAGTGGGGCCCCTACCCGTTCGAGGCCTACGGCGCGCTGGTGGTCGACACGCCCCTCGGTGTCGCGCTCGAAACCCAGACGCTGTCGCTGTTCGGCTCCGACACCGCCCTCTTCGGCGGCTCCGAGATCATCTTCGCCCACGAGCTCGCCCACCAGTGGTTCGGCGACGCGGTCACGAACGCCCGCTGGCGGGACATCTGGCTCAACGAGGGTTTCGCCACCTACGCCGAGTGGATGTGGGAGGAGCACGAGGGCGACGCGACGATCGACGAGCGCGCCGAGGACATCTACCGGGGTTACGAAGCCTCCGGCGACGACACGATCGTCCTCGACCCCGGACCCGACGGCCTTTTCAGCGCGGCGGTGTACGAGCGGGGCGGGCTCACGCTGTACGCGCTCCGGGTCGAGGTCGGCGCCGAGACGTTCACCGAGATCCTCCGCACCTACTTCGAGAAGTTCGACAACCAGTCGGTGACCACCGAGGACTTCGTCGGCGTCGCCGAGGACGTCAGCGGCAAGAACCTCGACGCGCTGTTCGCGGCCTGGCTGGCCCAGGCGGAGCTCCCGCCGTTCCCGGAAGCCGCTGGTTCGTAGCTACGGCGCCCCCGACGCGCCGGTGCCTCGCGGTGATCCGAAGGCAAGGACCGCAGCGAAGGACCATGTGATCGTCGAACCGGGCCTCTGAGATCGGGAGGAAGCCAATGATCGTCGTCCGCTTCAAGGTCCGTTCCCAGCCCGACAAGGCCGAGCAGGTCATGGCCGCGCTCGAGGATGTCGTCGCGCCCAGCCGGAAAGTGGATGGTGTCGTCAGCTTCGACATCGGCCGTGACCTCACCGATCCCGACTCGTTCATCGCCACCGAAGTGTTCGATGATCAGGCTGCGCTCGAACGTCAGGAGGCGCTGTCCGAGGTCGCGAAGGCGCTCGGGGTCCTCGAGGAGTCCCTGGTCGCCGAACCCGAGGCGACGCTCTTCCGCGTCTCCTCTTCGGAGCCGTGGGGAGACTGAGGAAGTCTCAAGCTCCTCAGGTACGCGTGTTCTTGGCCGCCTCCTGGAAGGCGGGACGCTCGCCGCCGCCGTGCACGACGATGCTCTCGCCGCTCACATAGCCGGCCAGCGGCGACGCCAGGAAGAGGCAGACGTCGGCGATGTCTGACGGGTCGGCCATCCGGCCCAACGGCACCGTGGCCCCGACCGCGGCGATCCCCTCTTCGTCGCCGTAGAAGAGGTGCGACTGCTCGGTGCGCACGAAACCGGCGGTGACGGCATTCACCCGCACCTTGGGCGCCCAGTCGACGGCCAGGGTCTGGGTGAGGTTGATGAGCCCGGCCTTGGCCGCGCCGTAGGCAGCGGTGCCGGGGGAGGGCCGCGTGCCGCTGACGCTGGCGATGTTGACGATGACGCCGCCCTCGGCCTGGTGCTGCATGACCGCGTTGGCCCGCTGGGCGAACAGGAGGGGGGCGATCAGGTTGAGGGTGATGATCGCGGTGGAGAACTTGGGCGACGCGGTGGCGGAGTCGGCCGGCGGTGAGCCGCCGGCGTTGTTGACGAGGACGTCGAGCCGCCCGAGCCCCTGCGTCGTGAATTCGACCACCCGGTCGATCTGGTCGGCCTCGCGTACGTCGGCCTCGACGAACGCCGCAGTTCGTCCGCTCGCGCTCGGAAGATCGTCGGGCTCGTGCCGACAGCAGATCACCACGTCGGCGCCGACCTCGAGGAAGCGTGTCGCGATCCCGCGGCCGACGCCGCGGCATCCGCCGGTGACGATCACCGCCTTGCCCGCCATATCGAGTGGATCGGCCACGGGAGTAAGTTACATCCGCAATCTGACGCCCCATCAGAAAGTGGCTTCGTGCCGATCACGCACACGATCGCCGACGGCATCGCCGACGTCGTCATGGACAACCCGCCGGTCAACGCGCTGCCGGTGGCGGGGTGGTTCGAGCTGGCCGAGACGGTGCGGGGCCTCGGCGACGACCCTGCGGTGCGCGTCGTCGTCTTGCGGGCCGAGGGCAAGGGGTTCAACGCCGGCGTCGACATCAAGGAGATGCAGGCGACCGAGGGCTTCGAGGCGCTGGTGGGCGCCAACCGCGGGTGCTTCGCCGCGTTCGCGGCGGTGTACGAGTGCGCGGTGCCGGTGATCGCGGCCGTCCACGGCTACTGCCTCGGCGGCGGTATCGGGCTGGTCGGCAACGCCGACATCATCGTGGCGTCGTCCGACGCGACGTTTGGCCTGCCCGAGGTCGACCGGGGCGCGCTCGGGGCCGCCACCCACCTCGCCCGGCTCGTCCCCCAGCACAAGATGCGGGCGATGGTCTACACGAGCGCGGTCGCGACCGCGGCCGAGTTGCACGGGTTCGGGTCGGTGTTGAAGGTCGTCGAGCGCGACGAGCTTCGGGACGCCGCGATGGAGTTCGCGGCCGAGATCGCCAAGAAGAGCCCGACGGTCATTCGGGCGGCCAAGGAGTCCCTCAACGGCATCGACCCCGTCGACGTCAAGCGCAGCTACCGGTACGAGCAGGGGTTCACGTTCGAGCTGAACCTGGCGGGCGTCGCCGACGAGGCCCGCGACGCGTTCGTCGAGAAGCGCGCCGCCGACTTCGACGAGTGAGCCGCTGACGCCATGCCCGACAAGCGCATGACGGAGGACGATGTCGTCGGCGAGCTCGCCGACGGCATGACCATCGGCATCGGCGGGTGGGGATCGCGGCGCAAGCCCATGTCCCTGGTACGGGCGATCGTGCGCTCGCCACTGCGCGACCTCACCGTCGTCTCGTACGGCGGCCCCGACGTGGGGCTGCTGTGCGCGGCCGGCAAGGTCAAGAAGGTCGTGTTCGCGTTCGTGGCGCTCGACGGCCCGGCCGCGCCGTCGCTGTCGCCGTCGGCGATCCCGGCGTCGGCGCTGCTCGAGCCCCACTTCCGCAGCGCCCGGCAGTCGGGCGCGATCGAGGTGAGCGAGCTCGACGAGGGGATGTTCCTGCTCGGGTTGCAGGCGGCGGCCTGGCGGGTCCCGTTCCTCCCCACCCGGGTCGGCCTCGGCTCCGACGTTCCCCGCATCAACCCGGACCTGCGGATGGTGCGGTCGCCGTATGACGATGGGGAAGAGCTGCTGGCGGTGCCGGCGCTCAACCTCGACGTGGCGCTCGTGCACATGAACCGCGCCGACGCCGGGGGCAACGGCCAGTACCTCGGCATCGATCCCTACTTCGACGACCTGTTCTGCATGGCCGCGCAGCGGCGGTTCCTGTCGTGCGAGCGCATCGTGCCCACCGAGGACTTCGCAAAGGAAGGGTCGCCCCAGTCGCTGCGCATCAACCGGCTGATGACCGACGGGGTCGTCGAGGCGGCGGGGGGCGCGCACTTCACGTCGTGCCTGCCTGATTACGACCGCGACGATGCGTTCCAGCAGGAGTACACCGCATCGGCCAAGGACCCCGACGAGTGGCAGGCGTTCAGGGACAAGTACGTCGACGTCAGCCACGACGACTACCGGAAGGTGGTCGGCCTGTGAGCGACGTGACGCGCGCTGAGGTGTGCGCGGTCGCGTGCGCGGAGACGTTCCGGGGTGACGGCGAGATCCTGGCCAACCCCATCGGCGCCATTCCGATGATCGGCGGCCGGCTGGCCAAGGAGACCTTCGAGCCCGATCTGGTGATGACCGACGGCGAGGCGCTCCTGGTGGCCAACCCGATGCCGGTGGGCGTCGACGACCCCGAGAAGGTGGTCGAGGGCTGGAACCCCTACCGGACGATGTTCGACGTCGTCTGGTCGGGGCGGCGCCACGTGATGATGGGCGCGACCCAGATCGACCGGTACGGCAACCAGAACATCAGCTTCATCGGGCCGTGGGAGCGCCCCAAGGTGCAGCTGCTCGGCTTCCGCGGCGGCCCCGGCAACACGATCAACCACGCCACCTCGTACTTCGTTCCGAACCACACGCCCCGCTCGTTCGTCGAGCGCGTCGACGTCGTCACCGGGATCGGGTACGACCGGGCGGCCGAGCTCGGCCCCGAGGCGGCCCGCTTCCACCGCATCCCGCGCGTCGTCAGCAACCTGGGGGTGTTCGACTTCGAATCACCCGACCACACCATGCGCCTCCTTTCCGTCCATCCCGGTGTCACCGTCGACGAAGTGGTCGCTGCGACCGGCTTCGACCTGGTCGTGCCGGACGACGTGCCCGAGTCGCGCCTTCCTACGGCCGAGGAGCTGGTGCTCATCCGCGACGTCATCGACCCGAAGAACCTGCGCGAGTCGGACGTGCCGTCGTGAAGCCGGCGCTGCGCACCCGCGCCTGTGAGCTGTTCGGCGTCGACTACCCAATCGTGCAGACCGGGATGGGTTGGGTCGCGGGTGCCCGGCTGACGTCGGCGACCAGCGCCGCCGGCGGTCTCGGCATCCTGGCGTCGGCGACGATGACGTTCGACGAGCTCACGAAGGCCATTCACGAGGTCAAGGACCGCACCGACAAGCCCTTCGGCGTCAACCTGCGCGCCGACCAGACCGACGTCGACGACCGCATCCGGCTCATCGTCGACGAGGGCGTGCGCGTGGCCAGCTTCGCCCAGGCGCCCGGGCGCGAGATCATCAGCCGGCTCAAGGACGACGGCGTCGTCACGATGCCCACGGTCGGGGCGCGGCGTCACGCCGAGAAGGTGGCGGAGTGGGGCGTCGACGCCCTCATCGCCCAGGGCGGCGAGGGCGGCGGCCACACCGGCACCGTCCCCACTTCGTTGCTGCTCCCCGAGGTGGTCGACGCGGTCGACGTGCCCGTGCTCGGCGCCGGCGGATTCCACGACGGGCGCGGTCTCGTGGCCGCGTTGGCGTGGGGCGCAGCGGGCGTGGCGATGGGGACACGCTTCCTGCTCACGCGCGAGAGCACCGTGCCCGACGAGATCAAGGCCATCTACCTCGGCACCCCGGTCACGGGCACGGTGGTGACCACGCGGGTCGACGGCTACCCGCAACGCGTGATCCGCACCGACACGGTCGACCACCTCGAGCGGGCGGGGCGCCTGACCGCGCTGCCGCGGGCGCTGAAGAACGCCCTGGCCTTCCGCAAGCTCACCGGTACGAGCCTGCGCGACCTGCTGCGCGAGGGTCGGGCCATGCGCAAGAGCCAGGAGCTGAAGTGGACCCAGCTGGCGATGGCGGCCAACGCGCCGATGCTCACGAAGGCGGCGATGGTCGACGGCAAGCCCGAGGTGGGGATCCTGCCGACGGGCCAGGCGGTGGGCGTGATCGACGAGCTGCCCACGGTGCAGGAGCTCATCGGGCGCATCGTGCAGGAAGCGGAAGAGACCTTGACGCGATTGGGAGCGTGAGAGGCGAGTGTCCGCGGCGCAGGTACCCTGCGCCGCAGCGAGCCGGGGCCCGAGCGGCCCGGCCGGAGGCCGGGAGCGGAGAAGATGGCCAAGACACGGGTGCCCGCGATCGAGGGCTGGTTCACGACCGGCGAAGAGCCTGCGCTCATCGGGAGCCGAGGGAAGGAGACGGGCAGCTACTTCTTCCCCAAGAGCGTGGCGTTCTCCCGCAACCCCGCCGCCCCGGCCGAGGAGCTCGAGGACGTGGAGCTCGGCCGGCGGGGGCGCATCTGGTCGTTCACCACCAACCACTACCCGCCGCCAGAGCCGTATGTCGCGCCGGACCCGTTCGTGCCCTACACGATCCTCGCGGTCGAGCTGCCCGAGGAGCAGATGGTCGTCCTCGGTCAGCTCGCCGACGACGCCGATCCCGCGGCGCTGAAGGTGGGAGCCGAGGTCGAGCTGGTGCTCGGGACCCTGTACGAGGACGACGAGCACGAGTACGAGGTGTGGAAGTGGAGGCCGGTATGAGCGCCGACGTCGCGATCCTGGGTGTCGGCATGCACCCGTGGGGCAAGTGGGGGCGCAACTTCGTCGACTACGGGGTGGCGGCCGCCCAGGCCGCGCTCGCCGACGCCGGGGTGGAGTGGCGCGACATCCAGTTCGTGTCGGGCGCCGACACCATCCGCAACGGCTACCCGGGCTTCGTGTCGGGCGCGACGTTCGCCCAGGCGCTGGGCTGGCAGGGGGCGCCGGTGGCGAGCTCGTACGCGGCGTGCGCGTCGGGCGCGACCGCGTTGAACGCGGCCCGGGCCCAAATCCTCGCCGGGCTGTGCGACGTTGCCCTGGTGGTCGGGGCCGACACCACGCCCAAGGGCTTCCTCGCCCCGACGGCGGGGGAGCGGCGCGACGACCCCGATTGGCTGCGGTTCCGGTTGCTGGGCGCGACGAACCCGGCCTACTTCGGGTTGTACGCCCGGCGGCGGATCGAGCTGTACGGGGCGACGCCCGGTGACTTTGCCCGGGTGAAGGTGAAGAACGCCCGCCACGGTCTCACCAACCCGAACGCGCGCTATCGCAAGGAGGTCACCGAGGCCGAGGTGCTCGAGTCGCCGATCGTCGCCGATCCGCTGCACCTGCTCGAGATCTGCGCGACGAGCGACGGCGGCGCCGCAGTCGTGCTCGCCAGCACCGATTTCGCGAAACGGCAGGGTGCGGAGTCGCCGGTCAAGATCGCGGCGATCTCCACGGTGACGCCCACCTATCCCAACACGGTGATCGAGATGCCCAACTTCGCCACCGACTCGTCGGCGGGGGTAAAGCCACCCGAGACGACGTTCCGCGACTCGATCGCGGCGAAGGCGTACGAGGAGGCCGGGCTCGGGCCCGACGACCTCGACGTCGCCGAGGTCTACGACCTGTCCACCGCGCTCGAGCTCGACTGGTACGAGAACATCGGGCTGTGCAAGGCGGGGGAGGCCGAGAAGCTCCTCAACGACGGCGACACCACCCTGGGCGGGCGCATCCCGGTCAACACCAGCGGGGGGCTGGCGTGCTTCGGCGAGGCCGTCCCGGCGCAGGCGCTGGCCCAGGTGTGCGAGCTCACTTGGCAGCTGCGGGGGGAGGCGGGTGAACGCCAGGCCGAAGGGGCCAAGGTCGGGTTGACCATCAACCAGGGCCTGTTCGGCCACGGCTCGTCCGTGCTTGTCACCCGCTGAGCGACTCGTACACCGCCTTCACCAAGTTCGGGGCGCGCGGGTAGCGGATGACGTCGAACCGGAGCTGGTTCATCACGTAGGCGAACGCGAACCCGGCGTCGGGATCGGCGAACGCCAGTGACCCGCCCGCCCCGGCGTGTCCGAACGCGGCCGCACCGGCGTACTGGTCGAGTGACGGCGGGAGCATGAACCCCAGCCCGTAAGCGGTCTCGATCATGAGCACGGCGTCAGTGCCGCGAGCCTGCGGCGTCGCCGCCGCCTTCACGGTGTCGGGCGCCAGCAGGCGCACGCCGTCGACCTCTCCGATGAGCGACGCGTACAGGCGCGCCAGCGAGCGGGCGTCGCCGATGCCGTTCGACGACGGCAGCTCGGCGGCGTGGAACGGCCGGGTGTTCCAGCGCTCGTCGTAGGCGAACAGACCACCCGGGTTCGGGATCGCCTCCCGCAGCAGCGTCCCTTCGGGCAACAGCTCGACCAGGTCGGAGTCGCCCGCGGGAACGAGGGTGGCGCAGCGCGGCTCCTGCTCCTCGGGCAGGCCGATCCAGAAGTCGAGTCCCAGCGGGCCGGCCAGCTCGTCGGCGACGAACCGACCGATCGTCCGGCCGGTGACGCGGCGGACGAGCTCGCCCACCAGCCAGCCGAACGTGCGCATGTGGTACCCGTGGGCGGTGCCCAGCTCCCAGCGGGGCGCCTGAGTCGCCAGCGCATCGACGACCGGGTGCCACGCCAACACGTCGTCGATGGTGAAGTCGCCGTCGACGACCGGGAGCCCCGCCTGGTGGCTGAGGACCGTTCGCACCGCGACCGTGTCCTTCCCGCCGGCGGCGAACTCGGGCCAGTACTCGGCAACAGGAGCGTCGAGGTCGATCGCCCCCCGCTCGACCAGGAGGTTGGCCGCCGTCGCGGTCACGCCTTTCGTGCTCGAGTAGACGAGCACGATCGTGTCTTCCGCCCACGGTCGGTCAGTTGCGACGTCAGCAGTGCCGTCCCAGATGTCGATAACGGGACGCCCGCCGACGTACACGCAGCACGCCGCGCCGACCTCCTTGTACTCGGCGAAGTTGCGGGCGAAGGCGTCGCGTACCGTTTCGAAGCCGGGCTCGCACGTGCCCCGGATCGGCATCGGGTGAGGGTAGCGTCAGCTCTTGTTCACCGCGCGTTCTCGGAGCGGGGTCGGGCGCGAGCACCTCGTCTACAGCGCCGGTGCCGCCGGTGTCGTCGTGCACGCGGTCGACCACCTGGCGTCTGATCCAGATTGGGGCTTCTGGTTCACGGCCGCGGTCGTGCTCTCGGTGATCACCGCGGCGATCGCGCTGGTCTATCCATGGCTCGCGCCCGCGTGGCGGGAGGTGGCGGCAGTCCCGCTGGGGCTCATGTGGGCGGGAGTCGCGTTCGTACACCACGTCATCGGACTGTTCGCCGGGGGTCCCGCGCCGACCGACTACACCGGCATCGCGGCGGCGATCGGAGGGGTCCTGATCGTGGTCGCGGGCGTGCAGGCCGACCGGGCGCGCCGGGCGTCAGCGGGTTCCGCCGCGCCCGAGTGAGAGGACGCGGCGGCGCTGTTCCGCCGCCAGCGCGGCTCGGGCCGCGTTCGCACCACACGCGCCGTGGACGCCGCCGCCGGGGTGCGCGGATGCCGACGCCAGGTACAGGCCACGGATCGGTGTCTCGGCCCGCCCGAGGCCGGGCGTGGGCCGGAACACAAGTTGCTGGTGAAGCTGGGCGGTCCCGCCGTTGATCGCGCCGCCGACGAGGTTGGCGTCGGCGGCCTCGAGGTCGGGGGGCGCGGCCACGTGACGGGCGCGCACGAGCTCGCGGAAGCCGGGAGCGTGGCGCTCGATCTCGGCCTCGACCCGATCGGCGAAGGCGTCCTTGTCGCTGCCGTTCCATTGCCCGGTCAGCTCTCCACCGGCGTCGCCCCGGGCCCGCGACGGCACGTGGGTGTACGCCCACAGCGTCTCGGTGCCGGCGGGGGAGCGGGTGGGGTCGGTCGTCGTCATCTGGCCGACGATGAGCACCGGGTGCTCGGGGATGAAGTCGGTCGCGAGCTGGGCCGCGTACAGCGTGAGGTCGTCCATCGAGTCGGCGAGGTGCACGGTCCCGGCCTCGCGCAGCCGCTCGGCCTTCCAGGGGACGGGCCCGTCGAGGGCCCAGTCGACCTTGAAGGTGCCGTGGTCGTACTCGAACCGCCGAAGGCGGTCGAGGAGCGAGCCGGGCAGGTGCTCCTCGCCGACGAGCTCACGGTAGAGCGCGGGCGCGCCGGTGTCGGCCAGCACGGCGCGGCCGGCGCCGATGCGCGTGCCGTCGGCGCAGGTGACCCCGACCGCCCGCCGGCCATGGACGTCGACCCGCGTGACCGGCATGTCGCACCGCACCTGGCCGCCACGTGCTTCGAGGCGCCGGACGAGCGCAGCGCTCAGCTGACCGGCCCCGCCTTCGGGGATCGGGAAGCCGTGCTCCTGGCCGAGGCACCCGAGCAGCCACCCGAACAGCGCGCCGCCGGCGGAGTCGGGAGTCAGGTCGGTGTGGAGGGCGAGGCCGGTGAGCATCAGCGCGCCGCCCTCGCCGGCGAAGGTCTCGTGGGCGTAGCGACGAACGGGGAGCAACGCGAACCGGCCGAAGTCGAACGCGCCGCGAGGGCCCAGGCGCGCCGCCAGCCGCGCCCCGGCGCGGATCGGCGGGAACGGCGTCAGCAGCGCGGCGACGAGGTCGGCGCCCACCCGTTGCCACTGCGCGTAACTCTCGCGCCAGGCGTCGCCGTCGCCGGCGGCGTACTCGTCGAGGGCGGCGGCGGTGTCGTCCAGGTCGGTCGAGAGCAGGGCGGCGCGCCCATCCGGGGTCGGGTGACCGAGCACCAGCGACGCACGCCGCCAGCGCAACCCGTGCGCTTCGAGGTCGAGCTGGCGCAGGGGCGGTGACGCGGCCGCCAGCGGGTAGAACGCGCTGAAGCGATCGTGGACGAAACCGGGCTCGGTCAACCCCGCGCTGCGCACCGCGCCGCCCGGATCGGGCTGGGCCTCGAGGACGACGACGTCCCAGCCCGCATCGGCGAGCACGTTGGCAGCGACGAGCCCGTTGGGCCCGGCGCCGATCACGACAGCGTCGGGGTCACGCACACCTAGAGTCTGATCGATGGATCTGACGTTCAGCGAAGTGGAGGAGCGCTTCCGCGGCGAGGCGCGCGCCTGGCTGGAGGCGAACGTGCCCGTCGAGCCGCTCCCCTCGGGCGACACCGCCGCGGGTTTCGCGTTGCACAAGGAATGGGAGCGGAAGCTGTTCGACGCCCGCTGGGCGGTGGTGTCGTGGCCGGAAGAGTACGGCGGGCGCGACGCCAGCCTGTGGGAGTGGCTGATCTTCGAGGAGGAGTACTACCGCGCCGCCGCGCCGCAACGGGTGACCCAGAACGGCATCTTCCTGCTCGCGCCGACACTGTTCGAGTTTGGTACGAAGGAGCAGCAGGACCGGATCCTCCCGGCGATGGCGTCGGGGGAGGAGACGTGGTGCCAGGGCTGGTCCGAGCCCGACGCCGGCAGCGACCTCGCCGCCATTCGGAGCCGGGCGGTGCGCGACGACGACGCCGGCGGGTGGCGTCTCACCGGGCAGAAGACCTGGACGACCCGGGGCGCGTTCTGTGACCGCATGTTCGGGCTGTTCCGCACCGACGCCGACGCCGAGCGCCACCGTGGGCTGACCTACGTCCTGGTCGACCTACACGCCGAGGGCGTGACCGTGCGCGGGTTCGGCCGCCTCGACGGGGACGAGGGCTTCGCCGACGTGTTCCTCGAGGATGTCTTCGTGCCCGACCACGACGTGCTCGGCGACGTCGACCAGGGCTGGTCGGTGGCGATGGCGACGACCGGGTCCGAACGCGGCCTGACCCTGCGCAGCCCGGGCCGATTCAGTGCCACCGCCGACCGGCTCATCGACCTGTACCGGCCGGGGTTCGACGTCAGGGATGCACACCTGCGAGGTGATGTCGTCCAAGCCTGGATGGACGCCGAGGCCTACCGGCTCCAGACGCTGTGGACCGTCACGCGTCTGAGCGATGGGGAGCGGCCCGGGCCCGAGTCCAGCCTCACCAAGTTGTTCTGGTCGGAGCTCGATGTGCGGATGCATGAGACCGCGCTGCGGATGTTCGGGCCCGCGGCCGAACTCGAGAGCGACTGGACGAAGGGGTACCAGTTCGCGCTGGCCGGGCCCATCTATGCCGGCACCAATGAGATCCAGCGCAACGTCGTGGCCGAGCGGGTGCTCGGGCTGCCGAGGAAGTAGCGGTGCGCTTCGCCTTCACCGACGAGCAGCTCGCCATGCGTGACGCGGCACGCGACTTCCTGGAGCAGGAGTGTCCGCCCAAGGTGGTGCGCGACGCGTGGACCAACGAGACCGGCCGCTCCGGTCTCTGGCGCAAGCTGGGGGAGATCGGCGTCCTTGGCGTGCTCGCACCCGAGGCGCAGGGTGGGCTGGGCGGCGACTTCCTCGACCTCATCCTGTTGCTCGAGGAGTCGGGCCGGGCGGCTCTGCCCGAACCAGTGGTCGAGCACGCCGCGGTGGCGGTGCCGGAGCTGGATGACGCCACCGACGCTGTCACCGGCGCCGTCACCGTGACGACTGTCGCGTACTCGCCGCAGATCCTCTACGCCGACAGCGCCGACCTCGTGCTGCACGACCGGCGTTTCGCGGAGCCGGAGGCGCTCGAGCTCGAACGTGTCGACACAGTCGACCGCTCGCGACATGTGTTCGCGCTGAGCGATCTGAAGACCTCAATTGCGGACGACGTAGCGGAACGTGGTGTGCTCGGCACCGCCGCCCAGCTCCTCGGGCTCGCCCAGCACCTGCTCGACCTGGCGGTCGAGTACGCCCAGCAGCGCCGCCAGTTCGGCGTCCCGATTGGGTCGTTCCAGGCGATCAAGCACAAGCTCGCCGACGTCCGCCTCGCGCTCGAGTTCGCCCGTCCCGTCGTGTACCGAGCGGCGTACTCCGTCGCTCGCGACGATCCGGAACGATCGGTGCACGTCTCGATGGCCAAGGCGTACGCGTCGGACGCGGCGCTGCTGTCGGCCCGCCACGCCCTCCAGGTGCACGGGGCGATCGGCTACTCATTCGAGCACGACATCCACCTCTGGATGAAGCGGGCGTGGGCGTTGGCGGCGGCCTGGGGCGACACCGCCTGGCACCGCGAGCGCGTCGGACGCGCGATCCTGGGGCCCGAGCGAAAGGAACCGTGATGCCCGAGGCCTACATCGTCGACGCCGTACGCACGCCTGTCGGGAAGCGGGGCGGGGGGTTGAGCACCGTCCACCCCGCCGACCTGGGCGCGCATGTCATCAACGGATTGATGGACCGGACCGGCATCGACCCGAGTGTCGTCGAGGACGTGGTGTTGGGCTGCGTGGACCAGCTCGGCCCCCAAGCCGGAGACATCGCCCGGACCTGCTGGCTGGCTGCCGGGCTCCCGGACGAGGTGCCGGGCACGACCGTCGACCGCCAGTGCGGATCGTCGCAGCAGGCGGTCCACTTCGCCGCCCAGGCGGTGATGAGCGGCACTACCGACGTCGTCGTCGCCGGGGGCGTGCAGAACATGAGCATGATCCCGATCGCGGCCGCGCTCACCGCCGCCGAGCCGTTCGGGTTCACCGACCCGTTCTCGGGCTCGGAGGGCTGGCGGGCGCGCTACGGCGACCAGGAGGTCTCGCAGTTCCGGGGCGCCGAGATGATCGCGGAGAAGTGGGACGTGTCCCGCGAGGACATGGAGCGCTTCGCGCTCGAGAGCCACACGCGCGCGGTCCGTGCTATCGACGAGGGCCGCTTCGAACGCGAGATCGTTCCCTACCGGGACACAGCGGTCGACGAGGGGCCCCGCCGCGAAACGTCGCTCGAACGCATGGCGACCTTGCCGGCGCTCGTCGACGGCGGCCGCCTCACCGCCGCGGTCTCGAGCCAGATCTCGGACGCGGCTGCGGCGATGCTGGTGGTGTCGGAGCAAGCGGTCAAGGACCACGGGCTCACGCCCCGGGCCCGGATCCACCACCTGAGCGTGCGCGGCGCCGATCCGATCTACATGCTCACCGCGCCGATCCCCGCCACGGCCTACGCGCTCGAGCGCGCCGGTATGAACCTCGGTGACATCGACTTGATCGAGATCAACGAGGCGTTCGCGTCCGTCGTGCTGGCCTGGCAGCAGGAGACCGGCGTCGACCTGGCCAAGGTAAACGTCAACGGGGGCGCGATCGCGCTCGGCCACCCGCTCGGCGCTACCGGCGCCCGCCTCATGACCACCCTCCTGAACGAGCTGGAGCGCACCGGGGGCCGCTACGGCCTCCAGACCATGTGCGAGGGCGGCGGCCAGGCGAACGTCACCATCCTCGAACGCCTGTGACCCACGAGCCGTCGGCGCTGCTGACGGACAAGGTCGCGGTCGTCACCGGCGGGGGCGGCGGTATCGGACGCGGGATCGCCGAGGCGTTCGCGGCCCACGGGGCCCCGGTGGTGATCGCCGAGATCGACCCCGAGCGCGCCGCCGAGACGGAGGCGGCGATCTTGAAGGCGGGCGGCAATGCGATCGCGGTCGTCACTGACGTCCGCGCGCCGAACCAAGTCGACACCTTGCGCGCCACGACACTCGATCATTACGGCCGTGTCGACGTGCTCGTGAACAACGTCGGCCATTACGTGATCCGGGGCGGAGCCGACTTCGTCGACACCACCCCCGAGCAGTGGAGCGAGCTCTACCGAGCCAACCTCGAGCACGTCTTCCTGTGCACGCAGGCTTTCGTGCGGTCCATGATCGAGCAAGGGGAAGGCGGCAGCATCATCAGCCTGTCGACGGTTGAGGCCTTCCGCGCCATTCCCCGCATGGCGGTGTACTCGGCGTTCAAGTCGGGCGTCACCGCGTTCACGAGGAGCCTGGCGATCGAGCTCGGCGGCCACGGCATCCGGGTCAACGCGATCGCGCCCGATCTCACGCAGTCGCTCCAGGTCCGCTACGACAAGTGGGTCCCGGAGGCGCAGCAGCACCTGATCCCGACCTGGGTGCCGGTCGGGCGCTTCGGCACCGCCGACGACCTCGCGGGGGTGGCTCTGTTCCTTGCCTCCGACCTCTCGGCGTTCGTGACCGGGACGACCGTGCACGCCGACGGCGGCAGCCTTGCCGCCGGCGGCTGGTTCCGGCGCGAGGACGGGAGCTGGACCAACCGGCCGCTGGCGCCGTAGCGGTCAGCCGGCTCGCAGCTTCGCCTTGAGCTTCTTGACCTCTGGGTTGTAACAGACGCCCTTCATCCCGAGCATCTGCGCGGGCACGCACAGGTTGGAGCTCTGGCAGAACGCGTGCAGGTTCTCACCGCCGAGGATGTGTTCGGCGAGATCTTCCTGGGCGTAGAAGGGACGGCCGAACCCGACCATGTCGGCTTCGCCGTCGTCGACGATCTGGCGCGCTTCCCCGCCGGTCCGGATCCCGCCGACCGCGAACACGGGGATCGACACGCGTCGCTTTGCTTGTTGAAAATGCTTCCGGTTCCAGACCGGCTCGAACGGGTTGCGGCGGCCGCCGACGTACGAGCCGACCTTCAGCGTGGTCCGGCGGATTCGTGACGGCGCCGCGGTGCGCAGCCGGGTCTTCATCGACTGGTTCTTCCAGAGCGACGACGGCACGCCACCGCGACTGAGGGTTGTGTCGGGGAACACCGAGACCTCCACCGGCGTCACCGCGTCGTAGCCCCACTCGGCCACGAGCTCGCAGGTGCGCATGGCCTCGTCGAACGTCACGTGGCGGGCGAACGGCAGCGCCTTCTCGGCCGGCACCTTCACCGTGCACGGGAAGTCGGACCCGGCGTGCTCGGCGACGTGCTCGCGGATGACCTTCAGGATGTGGGCGCGTTTCTCGGGCGACCCGCCGAACTCGTCGGTGCGGCGGTTGTAGAACGGCGAGAGGAACTGGTCGAGCAGCTTGGCGTTGGCCGAGCCGAGCTGGATCCCGTCGTATCCCGCTTCGCGTGCCCACCCGGCGGCTTCCCCGTTGCGCCGGCACAGCGCGTGCACCTCGTCGGTGGTCATCACGTGCACCGGCACGCCTCGGAAGCTCGGGCGCAGCATCAGGGGGAGCGGCGAGGCGGCCAGCAGCGGGCCCTTCCGCTCGGTGGCGTAGGGCTCGTGCCAACCCTCCATGGCGTAGATGCCGCCGTGCCCGATCTGGAGGAAGATCGCCGCGCCGGCGTCGTGGACCGCTCGCACCATGTCGGCCATCGCCAGCATGCGCTCGCGGGTGTGGACGAGGGTCATGCCCGGCGAGGTGCGGCCCTCCTCGTAGATGCAGGCGCTGCCCTGGATGATGAGGCCGACGCCGTGCTCGGCGTTGGGTACGAACGCCTTGGCGTACGTCTCGGCGGCGTCGGGTCCGGAGCCGGCGCCCTCGAGGACCGGGGCGCGGTAGACGCGGTTCGGGATCGTTGCCGACCCGATGCGCAGGGGAGAAGCGAGGACGTCGCTCATCCGCCCGCGGCGGCCACGAACTCGACGTACCCGTCCAGCACCTTCATCACCCTGTCTGCCGGCGCGGAGGGGAGCTGGAGCACGACCTCGGTGATGCCGAGCGTGGCGTAGTGATCGAGCTTCCCCGGGTTGGGGAGCGTCCCGAACGGGACGACCTGGAGCTCGTCGGGGTCGCGCCCGGCCGTCTCCGCCGCGGCGCGCAGCTCGGGCAACGCCTGGGTGAGCCCGCGCCCGCCGATGGGTATCCAGCCGTCGGCGTACTCGACGATGTGGGCGAACAGGGTGGGGCCGCCGCCCCCACCGATCAGGACCGGCGGATACGGCCGCTGGACCGGCTTGGGCCACGACCAGCTCGGCGAGATGTTCACGTGGTCACCCGAGAACTCGGCCTCGTCGTCCTGCCACAACCGCTGCATGGCCAGCACCTTCTCGCGGGCGACGGCCCGCCGCTCCCGGTACTCGACGCCGTGGTCCGCCATCTCCTCGACGTTCCAGCCGAACCCGATCCCGAACGTGAACCGGCCACCGGAGAGGAAGTCGAGCGTCGCCACCTCCTTCGCGGTCACCACCGGGTCGCGCTGGGCGATAAGGCAGATCCCGGTGCCGACGCGCAGCCGGCTCGTCACCGCCGCGGCAGCGGTGAGCGCGACGAATGGGTCGAGCGTGCGCCGGTAGTACTCGGGCAGCTCCTCGTCGCCGGTCGGCGCCGGAGTGGCCCGGTTGGTGGGGATGTGCGTGTGCTCCGGCACATAGAGAGACGAGAAGCCCCGTTCCTCGGTCGCGCGCGCCAGCTCGCTGATGTCCATCGACCGGTCGGTGGGGAACATCGTCACGCCCAGCCGCACGGGCGCTACCGTACCTGACGCCCCGTCAGATCCCAGCGGCTGGAGGAACGCGCGGTGGCAGGCATCTGCGAAGGAAGAGTGGTCATCGTCACCGGCGCCGGCCGCGGCCTCGGACGCGCCCACGCGCTCGACTTCGCCCGCCAGGGGGCGAAGGTGGTCGTGAACGATCTCGGCGCCGAGCTCGACGGCACCGGTTCGTCGACCGGCCCGGCCGGCGAGGTCGTCGACGCGATCCGTGCGAACGGCGGCGAGGCGGTCGCCAACGGCGACGACGTCGCCGACTGGGACGGCGCCGGTCGCCTGGTCCAAGCCGCGCTCGACGAGTTCGGGCGTCTCGACGTGCTGGTGAACAACGCCGGGTTCCTCCGCGACCGCATGGTCGTGAGCACGTCGGAGGAGGAGTGGGACGCGGTGATCCGGGTCCACCTCAAGGGCCACTTCTGCCCGACCCGGCATGCGACCGGCTACTGGCGCGAGCAGTCGAAGGCAGGCGAGGCGGTCGACGCCCGCATCATCAACACCAGCTCGGGCGCGGGCCTCATGGGCAGCGTCGGGCAGGGGAGTTACTCGGCGGCCAAGGCCGGCATCGCCGCCCTCACGCTGGTCGAAGCGGCCGAGCTGGCGCGCTACAGCGTGACCGCCAACGCGATCGCGCCCGCGGCCCGGACCCGCATGACCGAGGGCGCGTTCGCCGACACCATGGCCAAGCCCGACGAAGGGTTCGACGCGATGGCGCCCGAGAACGTGAGCCCGCTCGTCGTCTGGCTCGGCAGCACGGAGTCGCGAGACGTGACCGGACGCGTCTTCGAGGTCGAAGGCGGCATCATCGGTCTGGCCGACGGCTGGCAGCACGGCCCCCGGGTGGACAAGGGCGCGCGGTGGGAGCCGACCGACGTGGGTGCGGCCGTTCACGAGCTGCTCGCCAAGGCTCCGCCGTCCGCACCCGTGTACGGCGCCGCCGACAGTTAGGACCGCGTCGATGGTCGACGTACCCGACGACCTCGCCGACGTCCCGCCGGAGGAGTTCGTCGCCGCCCGCGACGAGCTCGTCGAGCGGTTGAAAGCCGAGGGTAAGGCGGACCAGGCAGCTGAGGTCAAGAAGCTCCGCCGGCCCACGGTCCCGCAGTGGATCGCGGATCAGGTGCGCCGCCATCACCGGGACGACATCGATGCACTCCGGGCGGCGTTGCGCGACGTGGCCACCGCCCAGGAGGCGGCGATCATCAGCGGTGACCGCGACGCGCTCCGCGACGCGACGTCCACACGGCGGGATGCGGTGAATGCCGTCGGGCGAGCTGCCGAGCAGGTGCTCGCCCGGAACGGACGTCCCGGCCAGCTCCGGGACGAAGTCGCGCGCGTCATCGAGTCCGGTGTCACCGGCGAGGTCGCCGCGGGGACGTTCGGCGTCCGCGACGACCTCGAGCTCCCCGAGCGCCCGGAGAAGGAACCATCTCGCGACCGTGCGGCGGAACGGCGGGCGGCTCAGACCGAGGCCGCGGTCGAAGCGGCCGAGGCCCGCGTCCGGCAGGCCCGCGACGAGCTGGAGAAGGCCAAGTTGGAGCTCGAGGCGGCCCTGAAGCGCCAAGAAGAGGGCTCGTGATGTCGGACAAGGCGGAGCTCCTCGCCCGCACGTACCGGGCGATGACCGACGGCGACATCGAGACCGTGCTGGCCCTGATCGACCCGTCGATCACCATCTGGCAGACCGAGGAGCTTCCGTGGGGCGGGCGGTACGGGGGCATCGAGGGCTTCGCCGAGTTCTTCGGGAAGCTGCGGGGCACGATCACCTCCGCCGTTGAGGTCGAGCGGATCTTCGAGGCCGGTGACCACGTCGTCGAGGTCGGACGCACCCGCGGCACGGTCAACGCGACCGGCGCCGAGTTCGACGTCGCCGAGGTGCACATCTGGGAGCTCCGCGGCAACAAAGCGGTGTCGTTCCGCGCCTACATCGATACGCCCGCGATGCTGGCCGCGCTGGAGACCGATTGATCTTCAGCCGCGAGGTCAGTGGACGTGCGGGGCCGCGTGGGCGAGGGCGATGAACTCGTCCCGCATCGCCGTCGGCACCTCGCCGCCCGGCGACAACGAGCACCACGCGGTGGCGGCGATGCCGTCACGGTCGCGGGGACGCATCCTGGCTTCCATCGTGAACCGGTCGGCAAAGACCTCTACGACACTCACGGAGACGGTCACACGGTCGCCGGAGCCGTGCCCGGCCGGACCGTGCTCCCCCGCAGCTCCACCGTGGACGGGTCGACGGTCGCGCACTTCTCGAAGTACACCGCCCGCGCCTGGGCAAAGAGCCACTCGACGGCTGCGTCGGTGAGCCGGCCATCGGCGTCGCGGTCGGACGCCGAGACCGGGAGCGAGACGAGCACGGGCCAGCGGCTGACCATGCCCGCGGACATGGGCCGTTCAATCCTCGGCCAGCGAGACCACGTACCCGACGTTCGGAGCCGCCCGCCCCTCCAGCACCTCGAGCCAGGTGTCGGCGATGGCGCCGGCGCCGCGGCGCTCGTCGATCGTGAGCCAGGCGTCGACCGAACCGAGGAACCTCTGCCAGGCCGCATCCATGCGGGACTCCAGGCCATCGGCGCCCCAATCGGCCCGGCGCTTCACCAGCCGATCGGGCGCGAAGAAGAACGTCGGCGTCGGGCCCGGAAGGTCTTCCGGCGGCGCCGACTCCTCCCAATGGGTGGCGCCGACCAGGCAGCTGGCCTGGAGCGAGTCGGCCAACTGGCGGTGCACTTCGGCCAGGACGTGACCGCCGCCGGCCATGTCGACGAAGACAGAAGGTAGGTCCGAAGGAAGCTCCTTGATGTCGCCGTAGACAACCGTCCGGTCGTAGTACCCGACCGACCGGACGAACTCGGCATTGCCCTCCGAGGTGAGGCCGACGACCTCGACACCGTCCCTCGACGACAGCAGGAAGGCGAGGCCGAGCGCGGTCTTGCTCGACGCGCTGGCCAGCACCACCGATCGAGCCCCGAACATCCCGCCGCCGTCGAGCCAGTCGTCGATGAGGAACGACGTCGCGAACAACGGGAAGAGGACGGCGTGCTCGCGCTCACGCGCCGGGTCGTACCCGGCGGCGCCCGCGAGCCGCTGGTACCGGTTGTACGCCGGAGGCAGTGACGACCGATGCGGCGCGGCGTCGACGAAGCCTGCTCCGTCGACGCGGCTCGGGGTGACGACCAGGTGGGTGGACATCGGCAGGTAGCCGTAGAGACGCTCGCCCTCGTTGATCCCTTCGGCCCGCGAGGCGTCCACGTGGGCGTACCCCCACACCGGCACCCGCCCCCAACCCTCCTCGGCGGGGAAGAACGTCCAGTACGACATCGCATCGCCGAACACGGCGTAGGTCACGTTGTTCGCCGTCAGTGCGAACCGGGAGACGCGCAGCCGCGCCTCTCCGTCATCGAGGTCGGGGACGCCGGCGTCGACCGTCCGGACCGACCGCAGGTCATCGCGTTTCACTTCGAAGTCCATGGCCTCTCCTCAGATGAGCGTGAGCCCGCCGTCGACCGGGAGCACCTGGCCGGTGATGTAGCCGGCGTCGTCGGACAGCAGGAACACGGTGGCGGCCGCGATCTCCCATCCCGAGCCCTGGCGGCCGAGTGGGACGGGCGTGCGGTCGCGGGCCGGGCGTCCCCGGGTGGCCCACCGTCCCATCGGCGTGTCGATCAAGCCGGGCGCCACGACGTTGGCGCGCACCCCCCGGCGGGCGCCTTCGAGAGCGACGTGGCGGCACAGGCCGATGAGGCCCGCCTTCGACGCGTCGTAGGCGGGCAGGCGGCTGCCGGGTTGCAGGCCGGCGACCGAGCTGATGAAGACGATGGCGGAGCCCTCGCCGAGGTGGGGGAGCGCCTCGCGCGTCATCAGGAAGTGCCCGCGCAGGTTCACCGCGAAGGTCGTGTCCCAGTCGTGGGCGCTGGTGTCGGCGATTCCTACGCCCCGCCCGATGCCGACGTTCAGCACCAGCCCGTCGAGGCGGGCGCCCGCAGCCGCGACCAGCGCGGCGCAGTCGTCCTCGGACGTGACGTCGGCCACCTCGACGCCGGCCTTCCCGCCCTCGCGCTCGATCCAGGCGACGGTCTCCTCGGCGGCGGCGCGGTCGCGGTCGGCGCACACCACCTCGGCGCCCTCCCGGGCGGCCAGCACCGCGATGGCGCGGCCGTTGCCAATCGGCGGGTCGGGCTCGTCGGATGGTTGGGTGCCCGCGCCGACGACGAGGATCCGCCGCCCCTCCAAGCGCGACCCCGTCACCCGTCGAACCCGGGCACGCCCGGCTCGCGCTCCACGCCGAGCGAGTTCAACGTGTACGCGACCATGTGGTAGTGGCCGACGAGCATCGGCACCTCGACCAGCTGGCGCTCGTCGTAGCGACCCGCCAGCTTGTCCCAGGTGGCGTCGCTGATCTTGGAGTCGTCGTGCAGTTCGTCGGCGGCGCGCAGCAGTGTCGCGTCGAACGGGTCCCATCCGGGCGCGTCGGGCCCGTCCTTGATCCGGGTGATCTCGTCGTCGACCAGGCCCTCCGCCCGGGCGATGAGCACGTGCTGGCCCCACTCGTACTCGGACCGGCACCGCCAGCCGGTGCGGAGGATTAGCAGCTCCCGGTCGCGACCCGAGAGCTTGCCCGCCAACAGCTTCCCGCCGAACGGCAGCCACTTCCGGAACAGGCCGGGGTGGCGGACCAGCGTGGTGAAGATGTTGGAGGCGGGACTCCCGGGCGCGCCCGCGTCGCCGAGCAGCTCCTGCGCCTGCGCGTCCCGCTCGTCGGGTGACAGGGGGGCGATGCGCGGACCGGTCGCGGACTTCGACATGCCGCCCAACCTAGCGAGCGTCGTCGGGTTCCGCCCGTGGCGCACCCCCGGATGTACCGCGACGACGACCCCTACCTCACCGAGTTGCGCGAGATCTGCCTGGCGCTGCCAGAATCGGCGGAGTTCGAGGCGTGGGGGAGGCCCACGTTCCGCGGTGGCAAGAAGATGTTCGCGGTGTTCGAGGGCAACGACGAGCATCCGTTCGCGGTCACGTTCAAGCCCGAACCGGACGATCGCCCCGCCCTGCTCGACGAGTCGCGCTTCTACGTGCCCCGCCTACTTCGGGCCCGGCGGATGGATCGCGCTCGACTTCACCGCGGCCAAGGTCGATTGGGTCGAGGTCGGGGAGCTGATGGAGAGCTCGTACCGGCAAGTGGCGTTGAAGCGCATGCTCAAGGCCCTCGACGAGCGGGGCTAGGAGGGCGGCGGGAACAGGCCGAGGACGAAGCCGGCGACCGCGATTGCCAGCGTCGACACCGTCACCAGCCGGAAGCGGCGGGCGGCTTCAACCCCGCCGATGCCGGTCATCAGCGAGCGACCGTGTCCGCGGTACGCGCTCACCGCCCATCCGAGGCCCCCGACACCGAGCAACAGGAACGCCGCGACGTGATCGGCGCGGGTGTCGAGCGGGAAGAACCGCCGGGCGAGGATCGCGATGCAGGCCAGCACGGCCAGGCCACTCCGACCCCAGGCGAGCCCGGTGCGCTCGGCGGCCACGACCCGGTCACGGTCGACGTGATCCACCCTTAGTCGGTGGGCGCGCCGATGCACCCGTACACGATCCCGGGCACCGCCCCGACCCCGATGGCCAGGGCCAGGAGCCGCGGGCGCGGCGACGCCGCCC
>JBQTGU010000015.1:0-124949 GCA_052390575.1 Actinomycetota bacterium
AACCCCCCTACGCCCCCGCGGGCCGGGCGCCCCGGGTGGGCGCGGTTGCGCTCGCCCGCGCGCTCGCGGCGGCGGGCCGGGTACCCCGGCCCGCAGCGCGCGAGCGAAAAAAGAAGGCCCCGGCCAAGAAGACGACCGCGAAGAAGACGACCGCCAAGAAGACGACCGCCAAGAAGACCACCAAGAAGTCGACGAAGAAGAAGGGCACGTAATGGGCCAGAAGGTCAACCCCTACGGGTTCCGACTCGGCATCACGACCGACTGGAAGTCGCGCTGGTTCGCCGATCACCGGGAGTACACCGACAGCCTCATCGAGGACTGGGAGATCCGCGACTACCTGCGCAAGCAGCTCCCTCACGCGGCGGTGAGCCGGGTCGAGATCGAGCGCACCCGCGACCGGCTCCGGGTCGACGTGTACACCGCCCGTCCCGGGATCGTCATCGGGCGTCGGGGCGCCGAGGCCGACCGGCTGCGGGCCGGGCTGCTCGAGATCACCGGCAACCCGAAGATCCACTTCAACATCCAGGAGATCAAGCAGCCCGAGCTCGACGCGACACTGATCGCCCAGGGTGTCGCCGACCAGCTCGCCGGACGAGTGTCGTTCCGCCGGGCGATGAAACGGGCGGTGCAGACCGCGATGAAGGCGGGCGCGCAGGGCATCCGGGTGCAGTGTGGTGGCCGCCTCGGCGGCGCCGAGATGTCCCGCAAGGAGTGGTACCGCGAGGGGCGGGTGCCGCTGCACACGCTGCGGGCCGACATCGACTACGGCGGGGCCGAGGCGCGCACGACGTTCGGGCGCATCGGCGTGAAGGTGTGGATCTACAAGGGCGAGATCCTGCCCTACAAGTCGGCCGCCGAGGACAAGATCACGAAGGAAGCGGCGATGGCCGTAGGCGAGACCTCGGGTCAGGGACCGGCCCGACGGGTGGTCTCCGCCGGCGGTGGCCGCCGCCGGCCCGCGGCCGAGGCGGTGCAAGTCGACTCCGAGTCGATTGGCGAAGACGTGCCGGCCGAGGCGCAGCCGCTCGTGAAGGAGGCCGACCCCGCGCTCGAGGCGCTGCTCGCCGAGGAAGAGGAGATCGAGCGCCGGACCAGCCGCCAACACCACGAGGCCCCGAAGTTCCACGGCGGCGAAGAGGACTAGGAGCGCAGCAGTGCCGTTGCTCGGACGAGCGGGACGGCACTACGGAGCGACCCGGGAAGAAGGACGACGATGCTGATGCCGAAGAAGATCAAACACCGCAAGCAGCAGCGGGGCCGCATGGGCGGCGTCGCCAAGGGGGGAACGCGCGTCGCGTTCGGCGACTACGGCATCCAGGCGCTCGAGCCCGGCTGGATCACGAACCGCCAGATCGAGGCCGCCCGGATCGCCATGACCCGCTACGTCAAGCGGGGCGGCAAGGTCTGGATCAACATCTTCCCCGACAAGCCGGTCACCCAGAAGCCGGCCGAGACCCGCATGGGCTCGGGCAAGGGCAATCCCGAGCACTGGGTGGCGGTGGTCAAGCCGGGGCGGATCATGTTCGAGATGGCGGGCGTTCCCGAGCAGACCGCGCGCGAGGCGCTGCGGCTGGCGATGCACAAGCTCCCGATCAGGACCCGATTCGTCGTGCGAACGGACGAGGCCTAGCCATGACGACCGTGCGGACGAGCGGCCCCGAAGGGGCGACGCCGGCCAATCCCTTCGAGGATGGCCCGGCGTCGAGCGAGGGAGCCATATGAAGGCGCGCGAGTTCCGGGAGCTCAACGACGTGGAGCTGGAGCACCGGCTGTCCGAAGCGAAGGAGGAGCTGTTCAACCTGCGGTTCCAGAACGCCACCGGCCAGCTCGACAGCACGTCGCAGCTGGCGCACGTGCGCAAGGACGTGGCCCGGATCGAGACCCTCCTGCGCGAGCGCGAGATCGCCGCCGCCGAGGCGCTGAAGGTGGAGAGCAATGGCTGACGAAAGTACCCGCACCAACCGCCGCAAGACGCGCGAAGGCACGGTCATGTCCACCAAGATGGACAAGACGGTGGTCGTCGCGGTCATCGACCGCGTACGCCACGGCCGCTACGGCAAGACCCTGCAGAAGACGAGCCGCCTGTACGCCCACGACGAGGCCAACGACGCCCGCGAGGGCGACCGCGTCCGCGTCGCCGAGACCCGTCCCCTCTCGAAGCAGAAGCGCTGGCGGGTGGTCGAAGTGTTGGAGAGAGCGAAATAAATGATCCAGCAAGAGTCCCGTCTGCGAGTGGCCGACAACTCGGGTGCCCGCGAGGTCCTGTGCATCAAGGTCCTCGGCGGCACCCGGCGGCGCTACGCGGGTATCGGCGACATCTTCGTGGCCACGGTGAAGGACGCCGTCCCGGGCGCCCCGGTCAAGAAGGGCGAGGTGGTCAAGTGCGTGGTCGTGCGGACCAAGAAGCAGCGCCGCCGCCCCGACGGCAGCTACATCCGCTTCGACGAGAACGCCGCCGTGCTCATCAACGACCAGCTCCAGCCCCGAGGCACCCGCATCTTCGGGCCGGTCGGCCGGGAGCTGCGCGACCGACGGTTCATGCGCATCGTCTCGCTCGCCCCGGAGGTGCTCTGACATGAAGCTGAAGAAGGGTGACCGGGTCCGCGTGATCGCAGGCAAGGACATCGGCAAGGAGGGCGAGGTGACCCGCGTCCTTCACGAGCGCGACCGTGTGATCGTCGACGCGATCAACGTGGCCAAGAAGCACCAGAAGGCCACCAAGGCCACCATGCAGGGCGGGATAATCGACAAGGACATGCCCATCCACACCTCGAACGTGGCGATCCTGTGCGACAGCTGCGGGCCCACCAAGATCGGCTACCGGTTCGAGCCCGACGGCACCAAGGTGCGCGTCTGCCGCAAGTGCGGGGGTGACCTCTAATGGCGCCGCGGTTGAAGGAGCGGTACCAGGCCGAGGCGCGCCCCGCGCTCCAACAGGAGCTGGGCCTGCGCAACGTGATGCAGGTGCCCCGGCTCGAGAAGATCATCCTGAACACCGGCGTGGGCGCCGCCTCCCAGCCCGGTGGTCAGTCGCTGCTCGACGGTGCCGTGGCCGACCTCACCACAATTACCGGCCAGAAGCCGGCGGTCACGCGGGCCAAGAAGTCGATCGCGAACTTCAAGCTGCGCGAGGGCCAGCCCATCGGCGCCAAGGTCACGCTGCGAGGCGATCGGATGTGGGAGTTCTTCGACCGGCTGGTGAGCCTGACGATCCCCCGAATCCGCGACTTCCGGGGCATGAGCACGGACTCGTTCGATGGCCGGGGCAACTACACCTTCGGCGTCACCGAACAGCTGATCTTCCCCGAGATCGACTACGACAAGATCGACACCGCCCGGGGCATGGACATCACCATCGTGACCACCGGCCGCACCGACGACGAGGGCCGCGCGCTGCTGCGCGCCCTCGGCTTTCCTTTCAGGAGGGATGCATAGCAATGGCGAAGAAGGCACTGGTCAACAAGCAGCGGCGCAAGCCCAAGTTCAACGTGCGCGCCTACACGCGCTGCCGGCGGTGTGGCCGGGCGCGCTCGGTCTACCGCCGCTTCGGCCTCTGTCGGATCTGCCTGCGCACCATGGCCCACGCCGGGGAAGTCCCGGGCATCACGAAGGCTTCCTGGTAGGGGGTGGTGCCATGACGATGACCGATCCGATCGCCGACATGCTCACCCGGCTGCGGAACGCCAACATTGCGTTCCACGACGACGTCGCCATGCCGTCGTCGAAGGTCAAGGAGGCGTTGGCCAACATCCTCGAACGCGAGGGCTACATCACCGGCTTCGCGGTCGAGGACGACGCCTCGCGACCGGGCCGCCGTCTCAAGATCCAGCTCAAGTACACGCCCGAGCGCAAGCGGACCATCTCCGGGATCCGTCGCGTCTCCAAGCCCGGCCTGCGCGTCTACACCAAGGCGGACAAGGTCCCCCGGGTGCTCGGCGGCATGGGCATCGCCATCCTGTCCACCAACCAGGGCCTCATGACCGACCGTGAAGCGCGCGCCCGCAAGGTCGGCGGCGAAGTCCTCTGCCAGGTCTGGTAGCAGCCATGTCCCGCATCGGTCAGCAGCCCATCCCCATCCCCTCGGGTGTCGAGGTGACGGTCGAGGGCCGGCACGTGGTCGTCAAGGGCCCCAAGGGGACCCTCGAGCACGACACGCCGCCCACGATCACGGTCGCCCGCGCCGGCGACGAGCTCACGGTGGCGCGCCCCGACGACGAGCGCGAGAACCGCGCCCTCCACGGCCTCACCCGCTCGCTGGTCAACAACATGGTGGTCGGGGTGTCGGAGGGCTACACCAAGGAGCTCGAGATCGTCGGGGTGGGCTACCGGGTGCAGGCCCAGGGCCCGTCGAAGCTCGAGCTCCAGATCGGCTTCTCGCACTCGGTGCCGTTCGAGGCGCCCGAGGGCGTGACGTTCGAGGTGCCGGTGCCGACCCGCATCATCATCCGGGGCGCCGACAAGCAGGCCGTGGGCCAGGTGGCGGCCGACATCCGCAAGATCCGCAAGCCCGAGCCCTACAAGGGCAAGGGCATCCGCTACGTCGACGAGTACGTCCGCCGCAAGGCGGGGAAGAGCGCGAAGTGAGCCTGCGATGACGATGACGAAGCGAGCGGCACGGGGCCGGCGCCACCGGCGGGTGCGCAAAAAGGTGCGGGGCACGCCGGCGCGCCCGCGCCTGACGGTGTTCCGCTCCAGCCGCCACATCTACGCCCAGGTGATCGACGACGTGCACGGGCGCACGCTGGCGGCGGCGTCGACGGCCGAGAGCGGACTGAAGGGGAGCCCGACCGCGACCGTCGACGCGGCCAAGGCGGTGGGCAAGCTCATCGGCGAGCGGGCCAAGGCCGCCGGGATCGAGTCGGTCGTCTTCGACCGGGGCGGGTTCCGGTACCACGGCCGGGTGGCGAGCGTCGCCGACGGCGCCCGCGAAGCAGGACTGAAGGTCTAGAGGAGAGAGATGGCAGAAGGACAGTTCGAAGAGCGCGTGATCGCGATCAACCGGGTCGCCAAGGTGGTCAAGGGCGGCCGGCGGTTCTCGTTCACCGCGCTCGTGGTCGTGGGCGACAGCGCCGGCAACGTCGGGCTCGGCTACGGGAAGGCCAAGGAGGTGCCGGCCGCCATCCAGAAGGGGATGGAGGAGGCGCGCAAGAACCAGTTCTCGGTGGCGCTGGCGGGCTCGACGATCACGCACCAGATCGTGGGCGTGCACGACGCCGCTCGGGTGCTGCTCAAGCCGGCCGCGCCCGGCTGCGGCGTGATCGCCGGCGGCGCCGCCCGGGCGATCCTGGAGGCCGCGGGAGTGCAGGACGTCCTGGCGAAGTCGCTGGGCTCGTCGAACGCGATCAACGTCTCCCGGGCCACCATCTCCGGGCTCCAGAACCTGCGGCGCCCCGACGAGGTCGCCAAGATGCGGGGCAAGTCCGAGGAAGAGGTCTCGACCACCGGGATGCTGCGGGCCTACCGCGAGCGCAACGCGCCGCCGGTCGAGATCACCGAGGTCAAGTGACCGTGCGGACGAACGACCCCGAAGGGGCGGCGCCGGCCAATCTCTTCGAGGCTGGCCCGGCGCCGAGTGAGGGAGCTATGTGATGGCCGGGACGCTGCGCATCACCCAGGTGCGCTCCACCATCGGAGCCAAGCCCAAGCAGCGCGGGACGCTGCGTGCCCTCGGGCTGCGCCGCATCCGACAGACCGTCGAGCTTCCCGACCGTCGCGAGATCCGCGGGATGGTGGAGAAGGTGCCCCACATGGTGAAGGTGGAGGAGCAGCCGTGAAGATCCACGACCTGAAGCCCGCGGCGGGTTCGAAGAAGGCGCGCCGGCGGGTGGCGCGCGGCATCGCCGGTAAGGGCGGCAAGACCGCCGGCCGGGGGATGAAGGGCCAGGGCGCACGCAGCAAGGTCAAGCCCGGCTTCGAGGGCGGCCAGACACCGATTGCCCGGCGCACGCCGAAGCTGAAGGGCTTCACGAACCCGTTCCGGATCGAGTACGTCGTTGTCAACCTCGACACCCTCGAGACCTTCGACGCCGGCGCCGAGATCGATCCCGGCGTCCTCCGCTCGCGCGGCCTGGTCGCCAAGCGCGGCCTGGTGAAGATCCTCGGGCGCGGTCAGCTGACCAAGGCGCTCACGGTGCGCGCCCATGCCTTCTCGTCCGCCGCCAGCAGCGCCATCGAGGCCGCCGGCGGGCGGGCCGAGAAGCTCCCCCTGCCCTTCGGTGACCGCCGTCCGCCCGCAAAGGGCAACGCGCTCACCAACCGCTAACCTCGACCCCTCAGGCTCCCAGGAGGCCGCCTCTCCATGCTGTCCCGGCTGCGGAACATCTTCCGGGTGCCCGACCTGCGCAAGAAGATCCTGTTCACGATCATCATCGTGGCGGTCTACCGGGTCGGGGCCCACCTCCCCGTCCCCTACGTCGACTTCCAGGCGATCAAGAGCCTGCAAGACCAGGCCAACAACTCCGGCGTCGTCGGCTTCCTCGACCTGTTCTCGGGCGGGGCGATCACCAACGTGGCGATCTTCTTCCTCGGGATCATGCCGTACATCACCGCGTCGATCATCATGCAGCTCCTCGGTGTGGTGATCCCGAAGCTCGAGGAGTGGCAGCAGCAGGGCCAGGTCGGCCAGAAGAAGATCACCCAGTGGACCCGTTACCTCACCGTCGCGCTGGCGCTGGTGCAGTCGACCGGGTTCGTCTTCGCGTTGCACCAGGGCCAGACCGGCGGCGGCCTGTTCAACTTCGCCGGGCTGCCCGAGGGCACCGACCTCATCCCCGGGTTCAACGCGCCCCGCGCCGCGCTGATCATCCTCACCTGGACCGCCGGCACCGCCATGGTCATGTGGCTGGGCGAGCTCATCACCCAGCGGGGCATCGGCAACGGCATGTCGATCCTGATCTTCGCCTCGGTCGTCTCCCGGCTACCGGCCCAGGGGGGCGCCATCTACAGCGAGGGGAGCAAGTTCCAGTTCTTCACGATCCTCGCCATCGGCGTCGCCATGATCGTGGGGATCGTGTTCGTCGAGTCGGGCCAGCGGCGCATCCCGGTGCAGTTCGCCAAACGCGTGGTCGGTCGGCGCATGTACGGCGGCCAGAGCACGTACATCCCGCTGAAGGTCAACCAGTCGGGCGTGATCCCGGTGATCTTCGCCAGCTCGATCCTGTCGTTCCCCGCCCTGATCGCCTCCGTGACCCCGTGGGAGGGGGTGCAGGAGTGGATCAACGACAACCTGGTGCAGTCGCAGGGCTGGTTCTACATGGGCTTCTACACGATGCTCATCATCTTCTTCGCCTACTTCTACACCGCGATCGCGTTCAACCCGCAGCAACAGGCCGACATCATCCGCAAGCAGGGCGGGTTCATCCCCGGCATCCGCCCGGGACCGCCGACCGAGAAGTACCTGGCCAAGGTGCTGAACCGCATCACCCTGCCCGGCTCGCTCTTCCTCGCCGCGATCGCGCTGGCGCCGTTGCTGGTCTTCGCGCTCTGGGACATCTCCCAGTTCCCCTTCGGGGGCACCGCGCTGCTCATCACCGTGGGTGTCGCGCTGGAGACGATGAAGCAGATCGACAGCCAGCTGATGATGCGGAACTACGAAGGCTTCCTGGCTTGACGCGGACCGAGGGGTAGCGCGCCATGGGTCGCGGCCCGCGGGTGGTCCTGCTGGGCAAGCAGGGCGCGGGCAAGGGCACGCAGGCGGCGCGCCTCGCCGAGCACTACGGGATCCCCCACGTCTCGACCGGGGAGTTGTTGCGCGCCGCCGCCGCCGCCGGCACCGAGTTCGGGAAGAAGGCCGAGGAGTACATGAACCGGGGCGAGCTGGTCCCCGACGAGGTGGTGTTCGGCCTCCTCGCCGAGCGGGTCGCCGCCGGCGGCGGCCGGGTCGAGGACGGGTTCGTGCTCGACGGGTTCCCCCGCACCGAGGCGCAGGCCATCGAGCTCGACCGGGTCCTGCGCACGCATCCCCTCGACGCGGTGATCAACCTCGACGTGTCCACCGAGATCGTGCTCGACCGCATCGCCGGCCGGCGGGTCTGCGACAACTGCGGCGCGACTTACCACGTGAGCATGCCGCCGAAGAAGAACTGGACCTGCGACGAGTGCGGCGGCAAGGTCGTGCAGCGCGCCGACGACACCGAGGACGCGGTGATGCGCCGCCTCGAGCTCTACGAGCAGGAGACGGTGCCGATCATCGACCACTACCGCAAGCTCGGGAAGCTCGACGTCGTCGACGGCGAGGGCGACGGTGACGACGTCTTCAAGCGGCTCGTCACCGCGGTCGACAGCCGCCTCTAGGCGCCGGATGATCACGCGCAAGTCGAAGGAACAGATCGCGCTGATGCGGCGGGCGGGGACGGTGGTCGCAGAGATGCACGAGGTCTGCATCCGCGCCGCGAAACCCGGTGCCACCACCCTTGACGTCGACCGGGCCGCCCGGGAGGTGCTCGACCGGCGGGGCGCCGGCTCGAACTTCCTCAACTACCACGGGTTCCCCGCGGTCGTCTGCACGTCGCCCAACCACGTGATCGTGCACGGCATCCCGAGCGACGACGTGAAGCTGGAGGACGGCGACATCCTCTCGATCGACTGCGGGGCGATCATCGAGGGCTGGCACGCCGACGCCGCCGTCACCGTCCCGGTGGGCGAGATCGACGAGGAGTCGAAGCGCCTCCTGGACGTGACCCGGGCCTCGCTCGAGGCGGCGATCGAGCAGGTGGTCGAGGGCAACCGGCTCGGCGACATCGGCGCCGCCGTCGAGGGGGTGGCCGAGGGGGCGGGGTTCTCGGTGGTGCGGGAGTACGTCGGCCCCGGCATCGGCACCGCCATGCACGAGGAGCCCCAGATCCCCAACTACGGCCCGCCCGGGCGGGGGCTGAGGGTCAAGGAGGGCCACGTCTTCGCCATCGAGCCCATGGTCAACGCCGGCGGGCCCGAGACCGAGCTCCTCGACGACGGCTGGACCGTGATCACCAGGGACGGCCGCCGCTCGGCCCATTTCGAGCACACCATCGCCGTCACTGACAGTGGCCCCGAGGTCCTCACCCTGCCCGGCTGACGGTCGGAGAAACCTACAATTTCAAGGGTTTTCCTACGTAGTGTAAGGTTTTTTGTTGGCCCCGAGGTCGAATTTCCGGCTCGTTCCGCGCGCCGGGTCGAGGCCCCTAGAAGCAGGTGGGAATCCTGGCAAAGCCCAAAGACGACACGATCCTGGTCGAGGGGACGGTAGTGGAGCCGTTGCCCAACGCCATGTTCCGGGTCGAGCTTGAGAACGGGCACAAGGTGCTCGCGCACATCTCGGGGAAGATGCGGATGCACTACATCCGGATCCTCCCGGGCGACAAGGTGCAGGTCGAGCTCACGCCCTACGACCTGGCCCGGGGTCGCATCACCTACCGGTACAAGTAGGCAGTCGATGAAGGTCCGTCCGTCGGTCAAGAAGATGTGCGAGAAATGCAAGGTGATCCGCCGCCACGGCTCGGTCCGGGTCATCTGCTCGAACCCGCGCCACAAGCAGCGCCAGGGATGAAAGCGGCAGCAGCGATGTACCACACGAGAACTTGGCGTCCGAGCGAGCGACCGCGGCGCAGGTACCCTGCGCCGCAGCGAGTGAGGCAATAAAGATGGCTCGGATTGCAGGGGTGGACATCCCTAGAGAGAAGCGGCTCGAAGTCGCGTTGACCTACATCTTCGGCGTCGGCCGGAGCACCGCGAAGACGGTCTGCGAGGCCAGCAAGATCTCGTGTGACACCCGGGTGCGCGACCTCACCGACGAGGAGGTGGCCCGCCTGCGATCGTGGGTCGACCAGAACCTCCAGGTCGAGGGGGACCTGCGCCGCGACGTGTCGCAGAACATCAAGCGCAAGCAGGAGATCGGGAGCTACCAGGGCATCCGGCACCGCCGGGGCCTGCCGGTCAACGGTCAGCGCACCCGCACCAACGCCCGTACCCGCAAGGGACCGAAGAAGACGGTCGCGGGCAAGAAGCGCGTCAAGAAGTGACAAGCGCGGAGCGAGTACGGCGGCCGCAAGGCCGCCGAGCGCAGCGGAGCACGCGGAGCGAACGACCGCGGCGCAGGTGTCCTGCGCCGCAGAAAGCGGAGCAATAGAGATGGCCAAGCCAGCGGCGGGTGGACGACGCCCCAAGCGGCGCGAGCGCAAGAACATCAGCTACGGCATCGCGCACATCAAGTCGTCGTTCAACAACACGATCATCACGTTCTCCGACCAGCAAGGAAACGTCCTCGCCTGGGCGTCGTCGGGGAACGTCGGGTTCAAGGGCTCCCGCAAGTCGACCCCGTTCGCGGCTCAGCTGGCGGCCGAGACCGCGGCGCGGCGCGCCATGGAGCACGGGGTGCGCAAGGTCGACGTCGTCGTGAAGGGCCCGGGCTCGGGCCGCGAGACCGCCATCCGCTCGATCCAGAACGCCGGCATCGAAGTCGCCGGCATCAAGGACGTGACCCCCATTCCCCACAACGGCTGCCGCCCGCCGAAGCGGAGGCGCGTGTGATGCTGTGCGGACGAGCGTCCCGTAGGGCGGCGCCGGGTATCCCGGCACCGAGCGAGGGAGCTATCTGATGGCGCGCCACACCGGTCCCGTCTGCCGGCTCTGCCGGCGCGAGCGCATGAAGCTCTTCCTGAAGGGCGCCAAGTGCGACTCGATGAAGTGCCCGGTCGAGCGCAAGCCCTACCCGCCGGGCCAGCACGGCCGCGGGCGAATCCGGGAGAGCGAGTACCTGCTGCAGCTCCGGGAGAAGCAGAAGGCGCGCCGGATCTACGGGCTGCTCGAGCGGCAGTTCCGCAACCTCTACGCGCAGGCGGCCAAGCAGACGGGCATCACCGGTGAGACCCTGCTGCGGATGCTCGAGTGCCGGCTCGACAACGTGGTGTTCCGGGCCAACTTCGCCGCCAGCCGCAATCAGGCCCGCCAGCTCGTCCGTCACGGCCACGTGACCGTGAACGGCAAGCGGGTGACCATCCCGTCCTACGAGACCCGTAAGGACGACGTCATCGAGATCCATGAGAAGGCGCGCTCGAACATCGTCCTGCGCCACAACCTCGACACCCTCGACCGGGCGGTGCCGGCGTGGCTCGAGGCCGCGCCGTCCGACTTCAAGGCGACCGTGCGTGAGCTCCCGTTGCGCGAGCAGATCGACGTGCCCGTGCGCGAGCAGCTCATCGTCGAGCTCTACTCCAAGTAAGCCCCCCGCAAACAGAAGCGAGTACTCATGTTGATCATCCAGCGTCCCGAGGTCGAGGCCGGCGAGCCCGAGGGGAACTCACAGCAGTTCGTGATCTCCCCGCTCGAGCCCGGTTTTGGCCACACCCTCGGCAACTGCCTTCGTCGCACGCTGCTGTCGTCGATCCCCGGCGCGGCGGTGTCCCAGGTGCGCTTCGACGAGGCGCTCCACGAGTTCGACGTGATCCCGGGGGTGAAGGAGGACGTCACCGACCTCATCCTCAACCTCAAGGATCTCGTGCTGCGATGTGAGTCGGAGGAGCCGGTCACCCTGCGCCTCGACAAGCGCGGCCCGGCCGACGTGACCGCCGCCGACATCCAGGTGACCGCCGACGTCGAGGTGCTCAACCCCGACCTCCTGCTCGCGACCGTCAACGCCAAGGGCCGCCTCGCCCTCGACCTCACCGTCGAGCAGGGCCGGGGCTACCTGTCAGCCGAGCGCAACAAGCGCACGTCGACGATCGGCATCATCCCGGTCGACGCCATCTTCTCGCCGGTGCGGCGGGTGGCGTTCCAGGTGGAGCCGACCCGGGTCGAGCAGGCGACCAACTACGACAAGCTCACCCTCGACGTCGAGACCGACGGCTCGATCTCGCCCCGCGACGCGCTGGCGTCGGCCGGTGACACCCTGCGCAACCTGGTGGGGCTGGTGGCCGAGCTGTCGGCGGCGCCCAAGGGCCTCGAGCTCGGTGAGGTGTCGCCGGCGACGGCGGCGTCGCCCGACCTCGAGCTCCCGATCGAGGAGCTCGACCTGAGCGAGCGGCCCCGCAACTGCCTCAAGCGGGCCCGGGTCGACACCATCGGCCAGCTCGTCCAGAAGACCGAGGACGACCTCCTCGCGATCACCAACTTCGGGTCGAAGTCGCTCGAAGAGGTGCTCCAGAAGCTCGACGAGCGCGGGCTCGCGCTGCGGGTGAAGGAGTAGGGCCGATGCCGGCACCCCGCAAGGGGCCCCGGTTCGGGGGCAGCCCGTCGCACCAGCGGCTGATGATGGCGAACCTCGCCGCGCACCTGTTCGAGGCGGAGAAGATCACCACGACGGTCGCCAAGGCCAAGGCGCTGCGCCCCTACGCCGAACGGCTCATCACGAAGGCGAAGCGGGGCGGGGTGCACAACCACCGCCAGGTGGTGGCCAAGCTGCACGACAAGCAGGTGGCGCACAAGCTGTTCGACGACATCGCGCCGCGCTACACCGAGCGCAACGGTGGCTACCTGCGGATCCTCAAGCTCGGCCCCCGCCCGGGCGACCACGCGCCGATGGCGCGCATCGAGCTCGTATAGGTCCGCGGCGCGGTGACCCTGTTCGAGGGGACCGGCCCGCCAGACTCCCCCCGCGCCAAGCTCGTCGTCGCCTACGACGGCACCGAGTTCCGGGGCTACGCGGCCCAGCCCGACGTCCGCACGGTCGAGGGCACGCTCTCGGAGGCACTCGAGAAGGTGCTGCGTGCCCCGGCGGCGAACCTCGGGTGCGCGGGGCGCACGGACGCCGGCGTGCACGCCTGGGGCCAAGTGGTCACCTTCGACGCCGCGGCCGACCTCGACGTGGAGCGCGTCCAGCAGGCGCTCAACGGGATGCTCGCGCCCGAGATCGTCGTGCGCTCGGCTGAGCTCGCCGATGCCGGCTTCGACGCCCGCCGCTCGGCGCAGTGGCGCACGTACACCTACGCGGTGGTCAACCGTCCCGTACCCGACCCGTTCCTCGCCCGCTACGCCTGGTGGGTCCCCGAGCCGCTCGACCTGCCGGCGCTGCGACTGGGCGCGGACCCCTTCGTCGGCGAGCACGACTTCGCCTCCTTCTGCCGCGCCGGGCCCGAGGGGTCGACGACCATGCGCCGGGTTCTCTCGTCACGCTGGGTCGCGGCCGAGAACGGCGTGCTGCGCTACGAGATCGCTGCCACCGCGTTCTGCTGGCAGATGGTTCGGTCGATCGTGGGCACGCTCCTCGACGTCGGGGTGGGCAAGTTCCGCCCCGGCGATCTCATGCGCATCATCCGCACCCGCGACCGCGCCGCCGCCGGTCGTATCGCCCCGCCCCAGGGCCTGTGCCTGTGGGAAGTGGGCTACTGACTACGGCACCTCGGTGAGGGCCCGGGACACACTGATCGTCAGTACGTCCTCGCCGCTGGCTCCGCCGCCGAACACGTTGACCAGGTAGTCGCTGCTCGTGGCGGTGAAGCTGACCAGCTCACCGCCACCCTCCTGGCCGGGCGCGGTCTCGCTGGAGAAGGTGTCGTCGAGCTCGAAGCGGGCGTCTTCGAGCTTGCCGCGGTAGTCGTCGGCGGTGGGTTCGACCTCGCCGACGTTGAAGATGACGGTCCAGACCTGCTCGTTGCCGCCGCCGAGCGTCGTGCCCGAGACGATGTCTCCCTTGGGGAGGGGCACGTCGTCCTTCGGGAAGCCCTCGGGCAGGTCGCCGACCTCGATGTCGACGTCGCCACCGCCGGCTTCTTCGACGAGCCGCTCGGCGGTGTCCTCGGCGTCGCAACCGGCGACGCCGGCGATCGCGAGCACGCCCATGAACACACTGATCCCCACCCTCCGCACGAACATGGACCCTCCGATCTCGTGTGCTGCGAACGGTAGCGTGAGGGCGATGGCCCGCAGCGCCACTCGCGTCGACAAGGAGCAGGTCGCCCGCTTCCGCGAGATGTGGGCCGACGAGCTCGCGGGTGCCGCCCTGTACCGCGGGTTGGCCGAGCACGCCGGCGACGAGTCGAAGGCCCGGATCTACCGTTCCCTGGCCGAGGCCGAGGAGCGCCACGCCGCCCACTGGGCCGCGCAGCTGCGGCAGGCGGGGGTGACGGACCTACGGCCGCCGCGCATCCCGTTTCGCGTGCGAACGCTGCGCCGGTTGGCCCGCTGGCTGGGCACCGACGCGGTGCTACCGATCGTGTTGCGCGCCGAAGCCGCCGACGCCGAGAAGTACGAGCGGGTGGCCGAGGCGCCCCCCGCGATGGCCGCCCAGGAGGCCGCCCACGGCAAGGTGGTCGCGGCCATGCGGGGCGGCGACACCGCCGGCGGGCGCATCGCCGCGTCGGAGGGCCGTCATCGCGCCGGGGTCGGGGGCGCGCTGCGAGCGAGCGTGTTCGGCGTGAACGACGGGCTCGTCTCCAACTTCTCGCTGGTCATGGGAGTAGCCGGCGGAACCTCCACCAAGGGCATCGTGCTCCTCGCCGGTGTCGCCGGCCTGGTGGCGGGGGCGTTCTCGATGGCGTCGGGCGAGTGGGTGTCGGTGCGCTCGCAGCGCGAGCTCTACGAGAACGAGCTCCGCATCGAGCGGGAGGAGCTGAACGCCTTCCCCGACGAGGAGCGCGAAGAGCTCGAGCTGATCTACCAGGCCAAGGGAATCGACCCGGTCGAGGCGAAGGCGCTGGTCGACAACATCATGAGCCGTCCCGAAGTCGCGCTCGACACGCTGGCGCGGGAGGAGCTCGGGCTCGACCCCGGCAGCCTGGGATCGCCATGGGTGGCGGCGGGGTCGTCGTTCATCGCGTTCGCCCTCGGTGCGCTGCTCCCCATCGTGCCGTTCATCTTCGGCAGCGGGGTGGCCGCGACCATCACCGCGGCGGGGCTCTCGGTGGCGGCGCTCTTCGCCGTCGGCGCGGTCCTGTCGGTCTTCACCGCCCGACCCGCCGGCCGCTCCGGGCTCCGGATGGCGGTCATCGGCGCGCTGGTAGCCACCGCTACGTTCCTCGTCGGCAAGGCCGTCGGAGTCGGAGTGAATTAGCCCGTCAAGCCGCCGCCAGCGGCGCGGCGTTTCGGGGATGCCGGGGGTCGTCGGGCGGGACAAACGCCCGCTTGCCGGTGCCGTCCTCGAGAGCCCAGTTGTCGCGGGTCTTGAGGTCGTGGTGGTGCGGGCAGAGCCGGTCGAGGAGGTCGAAGATCGTCTGCCTGGTTCTGGCCCAATCGTCGCGGTGGTCGATCTCGAGGTAGGTGAGCGAATTGCAGCCCTCGGCGGCGCAGGTCGGGTAGAGCCATTCGAGGGCGCTGCGTTGGTGGGCGGTGGGGCGGCGTCCAAGGTGAGCGACTCCCGTGACCTCCTTACCCTTGGTCACGATGGCGGCGAGGAACGGATCGCCGGTCTCGAGCATCTCCTGGACGGCGGACGCCGCGATCGGCCCGTAGCCCGCGATCTCGCAGATCTCGTCGCCGCTGCCGGCGAGGCCGACCAGCTTCTCGAGGTCGACGCGCACCAGCATCTTGGTCGTGCCCGTGGGCCTGGCGGCGGTGCGTGGTCGGCACACGACCTGGTGGAGCGCGTCGGCGCCGTAGGCCTCGGGTCGTTCCTGTCGCCCTTCCTTGCGGGCCTTCTTGAAGAGCTGGTCTCGCGTTGGCGCGAGGCCGGCCATGATCTCGGCGACGCGCTCGGGGTTGTCGTTGAGGTGCAGGTGGCCGGTCCCGGACCCGTCGACCCAGCTGCGGACGCCCCGCTGCTCGTGGATTCGTTGTCGGCGCGCTTCGCGGTCGCACGCGTTGGCCTTGGCCCGGGCACACGTGTCGCGCAGCTCGCCCAGCGAGCTGGATCGTGTTGCCTCCAGGAGACGTTCCTCGGCGTTCGGGTCGGCACTGGCAGCGTCGGCGATCAGCGACGCCTGCTCCATCGACAGCTCGCCGCTGCGGACTGCCTCCGCCGTCGCGGGCAGCCCACGAAGTCGGCGGCCGGTCTCGATCGCGTCGCGCGCTTGCGCGACCGAGGTTCCTGCTGCTGCGGCGAGCTCGTGGGCGGCCGAACGCGAGCCGCTCCTCTTCCACACGCTCGTCTCGGCGACCCGGGCCGCTGCTTCGGCCTCGAGCGCACCGGCGATCGTCTTGATCGTGCTGAGGTCGTCGCGGACGCGGGCAGCGTCGCGTGCGGTCAGAAGTGCCGCATCGAACGACCGCGCGTACCTCGCCATCTGCTCGCGCAGCTGCGACGACCTCATGGTTCCGATTTTACGGAGGGGGTGTGACAGAAACTCCAGCCTCATCAGCCATCCGCACAACGGCAGTCACACCACACACTCTGGCGGCGCGACTGCCGAGTCAGCCCAGGATGCGGTAGCCGGCGGCGGCGATCTTCTGGCGCGCCTCCTCCTGATGCGCGCGGTCGCGGGTTTCGAGCGCCAGGAGAACCTCGACCTCGTCGACCGCCAATGGGACCACGCCGGTTCGGTGGTGGTCGATCTCGATCACGTTGAGGCCGAGGTCGGCGATCACACCCAACAGACCATGTAACGCGCCGGGTCGGTCGTCCACGACCACCCGCAGCATCAGGTACCGGCCGACGGCGGTGAGGCCGAAGTCGATAAGCCGGCCGATGAGCGACGGGTCGACGTTGCCACCACTCAACACCACGCCCGCCGGGCTGTCGCCGCCGCCGGCCTTCCCCGCGAGGACGGCGGCGAGGGCGGCGGCCGAGGCCGGCTCGACGACCTGCTTGGTGCGCTCCAGCAGGAGCACGAGGGCGCGGGCGATCTCCTCGTCGGTGACAGTGACGATGTCGTCGACGAACGCGCGGGCGTGGGCGAGGGTCAGCTCGGACACCTTCTTGACCGCGATGCCGTCGGCGATCGTGTCGACGCGCTCGAGCGCGACGGGCTCGCCCGCCTCCAGTGAGAGCTCCATGTCGGCGGCGCCGGCGGGCTCCACGCCGACCACGCGGCACCCCGGCTTGAGTGCCTTCATGGCTGCGGCTACACCGCCGGCCAGGCCGCCCCCGCCGACCGGGATCACAACGGTCTCGATCTCGGGGGCCTGCTCGGCGAGCTCGAGGCCCACCGTGCCCTGGCCCGCGATCACCAGGGGATCGTCGAACGCGGGCACGAACACCGCCGACTCCCGCTGGGCAAGCTCGCGCGCCGCGGCCCCGGCGTCCTCGAACGACGCGCCCTCGAGCACGACCTCGGCGCCGTAGTCGCGGGTGGCCTGCACCTTGGGCAGGGCTGCCGTCGACGGCATGAACACGGTGGACTTCACCTTGCACATGGTCGAGGCCAGCGCCACGCCCTGGGCGTGGTTCCCCGCACTGGCCGTCACCACCGCCGAGCCGGCGGGCAGCTCGCTGATGCGGCGGTAGGCGCCCCGGAGCTTGAACGATCCGGTGCGCTGGAGGTTCTCGCACTTGAGCGCCAGTGGCCGTCCTGCGATCGCCGAAAGGTTGACTGGCCGAAGCACCGGCGTGATCCGGGTGACCCCCTCGAGCACGTGCGCGGCCGCCTTGACGTCGTCGAGGGTCGTCAGGGGCGGATCGGGCTTACTGCTCACCGAAGTACAGGAAGCTGTAGCCCTCGTCGCGGAACGTCAGTCCCGCTTCGCGCAGGTGGACGTCCCAGTCGCCCTTGACCTCGGGGTCGTTCTCCTCCATGCCGTGGTCGGCGACGAGCACGAAGGCCGTGTCGTCGAACACGCCCGCCCGCTCGACCGCGGCCAGGATCTCGCCCAGGCGGGCGTCGCAGTCGCGTACCGCCGCCGCTGCCATCTCCGAGTGGGGCCCGCCCTCGTGGAATGCCGAGTCGGTGAGGGTGAAGTTGCACCACATGAACTTGGGATGCGGGTAGTCGACGTCGCGGTACTGGCCCCCCCAGATCCCGGCCGCCTGCTCGACGCCGAGGTGGTCGACGATCGTCGACCACGTGTAGTCCTTCGACGGGCGCACGAACCGCTCGGTCGTGTGGGGGATGCCGTCGGGGCTCTCGGGGATCGGCGGGACCTCGCCCCGGCGGAAGAAGTCGAACGTCGAGTAGTCGGCGCCGATGTCGGCAGGCTCGTTCACCGACGCGGTGAACGCGTCGGGCCAGGTGCGGTGGACGGCGTCGTGGATCGACTCGACGCCGGTGGTGACGGTCTCCATGGCCTGGGGCCACGTCGCCTGGGAGTTGGTGATGATCTGACGGCCGGCGCGCCGGTCGTACCAGGCGTTGTTGAGAATGCCGTGGTGGCCGGGGAGGCGACCCGTGAGGATCGAGGTGTGGTTGGCGAGCGTGACCGTCGGCAGTCCGGCCATCGCACCGTGCTCGTACGCGGTCCCCATATCGATGAGACGGGCGACGTTGGGGGCTTCGCCCGCCTGGGCCATCGCGTAGAGGACGTTGGGGTTGGTGCCGTCGAAGAGGAACCCGACGAAATGACCGGGCCGCCCGGCCGCCAGGTCGAGGGCGTCGGCCCGCACCTCGCCGTCTTGCCCGTTCACGTACGCGCCGTCGGCGACCGGTGCGCAGCCGAGTAACTCGGCGACGGTGGGGGCGACATCGACCAGCCGGCCGGCCCGGGGCACGAACCCGTCGGCGCGCACGCCCTTGCCCGCGAGAACGAACGGGGCCCGGGCCTGCACCACGTCGAACGACCCGTGCTCGCCGAGGTGACCGCCCTGGTCCTCCCAGTTGTGAGCGGCCGAGTGGATCACGCACAGGTCGGGGGCGGCGGGGTGGTCGAAGAGCTGGCTGACCTGCTCGAACGCGAACGGGTAGGCGTTGTCGCGCCGGTGGGGGTGCTTGTGGGCCCGCTCCTCGGCGAGGGGCGTGAACTTGTCGGTGGACTGGTCGGCGAGCGGGTCGGCGCCCTCGGTCTCGAGCACTTCGTACCCGCCCGCGTCGGTGCGCCGGAAACGCACCCGGCCGTCGTGCGACAGCGCCTCGTAGGTGCCGGCGCGGCTGGTGAGCACCATGTCGACGATCGGGCCGAGCGCCGAGTCGAGGAGGATCTCGAGGGCGCGCTCGACGTCGGCCTCCCGCTCGGGAGCGACGCTGTGGGCCGCCGCCTGGGGCTCGGTCTTCGTCACGAGCGGCGAGGCTACCGGCTCGAGGGGCGATCGGCCCCTGGCTGCATATAGAGTTCACCCTTCGTGCGTACGTTCAGCCCCAAGCCTTCCGACATCCAACGCCTCTGGCACGTCATCGACGCCGACGGCGCCGTGCTCGGTCGCGTCGCGACCGAGGCCGCCAACCTGCTGCGGGGCAAGCACAAGCCCACCTGGGCTCCGCACGTCGACACCGGCGACCACGTCATCGTTGTGAACGCGGCCAAGATCCAGGTCACCGAGCGTAAGGCGACCGGCAAGGTCTACTACCGCCACTCGGGCTACCCCGGCGGGCTGCGCTCGGAGTCGCTCGAGCACCTACTCGCCCGCTCCCCCGAGAAGGTCGTGCGCCGGGCGGTGCGGGGCATGATCCCCAAGACCCGCCTGGGCCGCCAACAGATCAAGAAGCTAAAGGTGTACTCCGGCCCCACCCATCCCCATTCCGCCCAGCAGCCGCAGGCGCGCCCGCGGGCGACCAAGAAGTAGGACGCCATCGTGCCCAAGCCCCTGATCCAGAAGACCGGCCGGCGCAAGGAGGCGGTGGCGCGGGTGCGGCTGCGCGCCGGCTCCGGCGTCATCAAGGTCAACGGCCGGACGTTCGAGGCCTACTTCCCCATCCTCACCCACCGGGTGGTCGCCACCGAGGCGCTCCGGCTCACGCAGACCGCCGACGTGTACGACGTCGAGGCCAGCCTCGGCGGCGGCGGGGTCAGCGGCCAGGCGGGCGCGCTGCGGCTCGGCATCGCCCGGGCGCTCGTGTCGCTGGACGACGAGCTGCGGCCGACGCTGAAGAAGGCGGGGATGCTCACCCGGGACGCTCGCGAGAAGGAGCGCCGGAAGTACGGCCTCAAGAAGGCCCGCAAGGCTCCGCAGTACTCGAAGCGGTAGGGGGGACAATAGGGGTGCCTATGGGCACTCCCATCGCGGCCCTCGCGGGAAGATGACGCTCCGGTTCGGCACCGACGGGGTCCGCGGCGTTGCCAACCGCGACCTCACCCCCGAGCTGGTCACCGCGCTCGGCCGCGCCGCCGCCCGCGTCATCGGCAACGAGCAGCCCTTCCTCGTCGGGCGCGACACCCGCCGCTCCGGCCCCATGATCGAGGCCGCGCTCATCGCCGGCCTGTGCGCCGAGGGCGCCGACGTCGAGCGCGCCGGCGTCATCCCGACTCCCGGCCTGGCGTACCTGGCCCAGGTGCGCGACGCGCCGGCGGTGATGATCTCGGCCAGTCACAACCCGTTCCCCGACAACGGCGTCAAGCTCTTCGCCGCCGGGGGGCGCAAGATCCCCGACGACGACGAGCGCCGGGTCGAGCACGAGCTGCGGGAGCTGGCGAAGAAGGCCCCGACCGGCGGTCCCGAGGGCGCCGACGTCGGGTACGACCGGAAGGTCACGGGCGGGATCAAGGAGTACATCGACCACCTTGTCGGCGCGCTCGAGGGCCGGCGCTTCGACGCGCTGGCGGTGGCGGTGGATTGCGGCCACGGGGCGGCCTTCGAGGTCGCGCCGCGCGCACTGGAGGAGCTCGGCGCCGCGGTCGAGGTGCACAACGTCCGCCCGACCGGCACCAACATCAACGCCGGCTGCGGCTCGACCGACCCGTCCGAGATCCAGGCCGCGGTCGTGGAGGCGGGCGCGGACGCCGGGCTCGCCTTCGACGGCGACGCCGACCGGGTGATCGCGGTCGACGAGCGGGGCGGGCTGGTCGACGGCGACCAGATGCTGGCGGTGCTCGCGCTCGACCTGCGCGACCGCGAGCGACTCCGCGGTGACGCGGTCGTCGCCACCGTGATGTCGAACCTCGGCCTGCGCCGCGCGCTCGAGGCCAACGGGATCCGCTACCTGGAGACCCCGGTCGGCGACCGCAACGTGCTCGCCGCCCTTGAGGCCGACGACCTCTCCCTCGGCGGCGAGCAGTCGGGCCACGTGATCGTCACCAACCTCGCCACCACCGGCGACGGCACCCTGACCGGGATCCTGCTGCTCGACGTAATGGCGCGTACGGGCAAGCCGCTCTCGGAGCTCGCCGGCGTCGTCACCCGGCTGCCGCAGGTGCTGCAGAGCGTCGAGGTGGACGATCAAGCCCGGCTCGGTCGCGACGAAGACTTCCGGGCCGCGCTCGACGACGCCCAGTCGGAGCTCGGTACCGACGGCCGCGTGGTCGTGCGGCCGTCGGGAACCGAACCGGTCGTACGCGTGATGGTCGAGGCGCCGACGCTGGAACAGGCCGAGGTGGTGGCGAGTCGCCTCGCCACCGCCGTCGAGCGTGCCTGCGGCGCCGCCGGTTAGGTCCTGGTTACGCCCAGAACTCGTCGACCGCGGGCTGGTCCTCGGGCTTGAACGAGGTCTCGAGGCCGGCGATCTTCCCGTCCTTGATCGTGAACGTGAGCGTCTCCTCGACGTCGAGCGCCTTCCCGTCACGCTTGCCGGTGGCCCGGTGCTCCGCGACGACGGTGTCGCCCTTCGCGGTGGTGCTCTGGAGATCCGCTACGAAGGTCCCGCCGCTGAGCTCGAAGAGCTTGCCGTACATGGCGAAGCAAGCGTCCCGCCCCTTGTGCTCTCCCGAGACCTGGCTGTTGCCCGGGAAGGTGTGGACGGCGTCGTCGGTGAAGATCTTCCCGAGCCCGTCCAGATCGCCCTTGCCGAACAGCTCGTAGCCCTTCCGGACCACTTCCTCGTTGTCGCTCGCCATCTTGTCCTCCTGTGTCCTTGGTGTCGGCTGATCCTCGCAGGGTTGGTTCGCTGTGGGCCCTAACCTTGTATGAACATGTGTGGAATCGTGGCGGTCGTCCGCCGCCCCAGTGACCGTCCGGTCCCCGACGCGACCGCGCTGGCGGCCCGGCTCGAGGAGGCCGCTCGGCGGCTCGAGGGGAGCGACCTCGCCTCGCTGAGCGCCGCCGCCGAGCTGATCGAGTCGGTCGATGGCGAGCTGCGGGGCAGCCCCGGCGTCCGCTGCCTGTTGGGTGACCGCGCCGGCCTGGTGGCGGTCGAGCACCACGTCGGCGCGCTCCAACCGGCGGTCGATCGCATCGAAGCCGAGCTCGACGCCGGCTCCGCCGCGGTCGCTCCGGGCCAGTGGGAAGCGATCAACGCCGCGGTGGTGCGGCTCAAGGACGCGGTGTGGGCGGTCGGGCGCGATCGCCTGCGTAATGCCCGCGCTGTCGCCGACCTCGCCGGGCCCGACGCCGGCCCCGCCGCGCTCGAGGCCTTCGCGTCCGTCCAGGTCGCGCTGTCGGCGCTCGACCGCCTCGAGGTGCGAGGTCGCGACTCGGCCGGCCTGCACGTCCTGGTGCGCGACCACGGCCTCGACCTCGGCGACCCCGCGATCGCCCGGCTCCTCGAGGAGCGCGCCGCCGATCCGCTGTTTGGGTCACGCTCGGCTCGCAGTCGCGACGGTTGCCTCAGCCTCGTCTACAAGGCCGCGGCCGAGATCGGCGAGCTCGGCGACAACACCGCCGCGATCCGCGCCGCGATGCGCGACGACACCCTGCTCCAGCTCGCGCTGAGCGCCGACAGCGCCCGCGCCGTGGTCCTGGCGCACACCCGCTGGGCCAGCGTCGGCATCATCTCCGAGCCCAACGCGCATCCCCTCAACCAGGAAGAGCAGGGTCGCGCCGACGGCCCCTACGTCACCGCCGCGCTCAACGGCGACGTCGACAACTACGCCGACCTCAAGGCGGTCGAGGCCCTCGACATCCCGTCCGAGATCACCACCGACGCCAAGGTCATCCCGACGCTCGTCTCGCGCCGCGCCGCCGGCGCGTCGCTCGAGGAGGCGTTCCGGGCCACGGTCTCGGGTCTCGAAGGGTCGGTCGCGATCGCGGCCCAGTCGGCGGTCGAGCCCGAGGAAGTCCTGCTCGCACTGCGGGGCAGCGGTCAGGCGCTCTACGTCGGGTTGGCCGAGGACTGCTTCGTGGTGGCGAGCGAGCCCTACGGCCTGGTGGAGGAGACCCCGGCCTACCTGCGCATGGACGGCGAGACGCCCGTCGACCCCGCCCGCGCCAGCGCGACCCGGGGCCAGATCATCGTGCTCGACACCGCCGGTGCCGGAACCGTCGACGGCATCCGCCGGGTCGGCTACGACGGCACCGTGCTGCCGGTTGCCCAGGCGGAGCTGCAACGGGCCGAGATCACCACCCGCGACATCGACCGAGGCGCGTTTCCGCACTTCTTCCTGAAGGAGATCTCCGAGGCCCCGACGTCGTTCCGAAAGACCCTGCGGGGGAAGATCGCGGACGAGAGCGGCCGGCTGCGGGTCGCCCTCGGGCCCGAGACCCTCCCCGACGGGCTGGCGGCCCGGTTGCGCGACGGCACGATCCGGCGCGTGGTCGTCATCGGGCAGGGCACCGCCGCCATCGCCGGGCACAGCCTGGCGGCAGCCCTCGCCGGCGCGGCGGGTGACGCGCTCACGGTGTCGGCGCTCCCCGCCACCGAGCTGTCCGGGTTCGGGTTGCGCGACGACATGTCCGACACACTCGTGGTCGCGATCAGCCAGAGCGGCACGACGACCGACACCAACCGGACCATCGACCTGGCGCGAGCGCGGAACGCCGCGATCGTGTCGATCGTCAATCGGCGCAACAGCGACATCGTCGACCGTTCCGACGGGGTGCTGTTCACGTCCGACGGCCGCGACGTCGAGATGAGCGTGGCCTCGACCAAGGCCTTCTACTCCCAGATCGCTGCCGGGTCCCTCCTCGCGCTGGCGCTCGCCCGCGAAGCGGGTGCCGCCGACGACGCGCGCGAGCACGAGCTCCTCACCGGGCTGCGAGCGCTCCCCGACGCCATGCACGCGGTTGTCGGCCGTCGTGCGGCGATCGCCGAGATCGCCCAACGCCACGCCCCCTCGCACCGGTACTGGGCCGTGGTCGGGAACGGCGCCAACCGCATCGCCGCCAGTGAGATCCGGATCAAGCTGTCGGAGCTCTGTTACAAGTCGATCTCCTGCGACGTCACCGAGGACAAGAAGCACATCGACCTGTCGGCCGAGCCGATGGTGCTGGTGTGCGCGCCGGGCTTGTCCGGCTCCAACGCCGACGACGTCGCCAAGGAAGTCGAGATCTACCGTGCCCATCGGGCGACCCCGCTGGTGATCGCGACCGAGGGCGAGCAGCGCTTCCAGGCCGCGGTCGAGACGATCACCGTTCCGGAGGCGCACCCCGCGCTCGGGTTCGTGCTCGCCACGGTGGCGGGCCACCTGTTCGGCTACGAGGCCGCGCTGGCGATCGACGCGTCGGCGCTGCCCATGCGCCAGGCGCGGATGGCGATCGAAGCCGAGGTGTCGCGGGGCGGCGCCGGCGCCGCCCCCGAGCTCCGGGAGCGGCTGGGTCCCGAGCTCGAGGCGCCGTCGGCACGTTACTTCGACGGCCTGCGCGCCGGCGGCTACGACGGCCACCTCGAGGCGAGCACCGCGGTGCGGCTGGTCTCGCTGCTGCGGTACGCCACCGGCGGTGTGTCGCTCGACTCGTACCAGGTCGAGCACGGCAAGGTCGGGACCCCCAGCACCGTCGTCGAGGACCTGACCGCCGCGCTCACGCAGGGAATCGGCGAGCTGACCCGACCGGTCGACGCCATCAAGCACCAGGCCAAGACGGTGACGGTGGGGATCTCCCGGTCCGACGAGACCCTGCTCCAGGTGCCGCTGGTGCGGGAGGTGTTGGGTGCCGGGGTCGCCCGCGACAGCCTCAGCTACCGGGCCCTGCGCACGCTGGCCGACCTCGAGCCCGCGGTCGAGCACGTCACCGGGTTCACCCGCTACCGGATCGAGGGCGACCTCGCCGGCGACGACGCCACCGTCCACGTCGTCGACCGGGGCGGCATCTCGGCCGACCTGCCGTCGCGCACCGACCGCAACCCGGTACTGCGGGGAACCAAGCACCGGGTCGCAACCGAACGCGAGGTCACGGTGGCGCGGGGCCGTTTCGACCAGCGGACGATGATCATCGTGCCCGAGGTCAAGGGCACGCAGACCACCGGGCTCACGTTGCTGCACGTCGCGTTCCGCGACCGGCTGGCGCCGGAGGCGGCGCGCGGCGTGCTCCAGGGGTACCGGGGCCGCTACGCCGCCCTCAAGGATGTGGTGACCGAGACCGAGCCCGCCTTCGACGACGCCCGCCTGGCCGACTTCGACGTCGTCGACCTCCTCACCGAGCCGGTGGCCGAGCTGGCTGACCGCTGGAGCGCCCGGTGACCACCGACTTTGGCGTCGGTAGCCCACAACTATTGGGTGTGAGCGACGCCAAAGTGGTCGGTGTGCTCGGGGTCGGGACCGACCTGGTCGAGGTCGACCGGTTCCGGCTGGCGATGAAGCGGCGCAAGAACCTGGGGCAGCGGCTGTTCAGCGACGACGAACGGGCCTACGCCGAGCGCCACCGCGACCCGGCGCCGCGGCTGGCGGTTCGGTTCGCCGCCAAGGAAGCGGTGATGAAGGCGCTCGGGGTAGGGCTGGGCGCGTTCAAACTTCGCGACGTGGAAGTGGCGCGGCGCCGCAGCGGCGCCCCCCAGTTGGTGCTGCGGGGCAAGGCGGCCGCGCTCGCCGAGGAGCAGGGCGTCACCGGCTGGCACCTGTCGCTCACCCACACCGACTCGATGGCCATGGCGGTGGCCGTCGCCCTCGCCCTCGGCTGATCGCGGTCCCGGCGATGCAGCCCGTCCTCACCCCCGAGGAGATGGCCGAGGCCGATCGGCGCACGATCGCGGCAGGCACTCCGGTCGAGGTGCTCATGGACCGCGCCGGCCGCGCAGTGGCGTGGGCGGTGCGGCGCGCGTGCGACGGCGCCTACGGCCGGCGGGTCGTGGTCGCGTGCGGCAAGGGCAACAACGGTGGCGACGGGCTGGTCGCGGCGCGTGTGCTTCGCGGTTGGGGAATGCACGTCGACGTGTTCGAGCTGAAGGACGGGATCGATCGCGATCGCTGCCGGCGCGCGCTCCCGCGGGCTGACTGTGTGGTCGACGCGATGTTCGGGACCGGCTTCAAGGGGGCGCTCGAGGGGGATGCCCATTGGTTCGCGTGCGAGAGCTGGGGCGCACCGGTGGTCGCGGTCGACATCCCCTCGGGCATCGACGGTCTCACCGGTCAGTTCGAACGCGACGGCTACGCCGTCGAGGCCGATCTGACGGTCACGTTCGCCGCCCTCAAGCCCGGCCTCCTGTTCGAGCCCGGTTGTCTCCACGCCGGTGAGGTCGAGGTCGCCGACATCGGGATCGACATCGGGGAGCCCCGCCTCGGCATGACCGAGCCCCACGACGCCCGGGCCGCTCTGCCGGTGCGGACACCGACCGCGCACAAGTGGCAGTCCGGTGTCATGGTCGTGGGTGGGTCGGGCGGCATGACCGGCGCGCCCCTCATGGTGAGCCAGGCCGCAATGCGGACGGGCGCCGGCATCGTCTGGTGCTGCATCCCGGGCGAGGGAGGCGCGGCCCGGGCCGCCGGCAGCGAGGTCATCACCAAGGACCTCACCGAGGTGACCGACGCGCTGCACGACGTCGAGCGCTTCCGCGCGCTCGTCGTCGGCCCCGGCCTCGGACGAGACGACCGCATCGCTGCCGGGGTGCGCGAGCTCGTGGCCAAGGCACCCATTCCCCTGGTCCTCGACGCCGACGGGCTGAACGCGTTGTCGGGGGACCTGTCCCCGCTCGAGGCACGGGGCGAGCCGACCATCGTCACCCCGCACGAGGGCGAGTACGCGCGCCTCACGGGCGATCCGGTTGGCGGCGATCGCCTTGCCGCCGCTCGCCGGTTGGCCGACCGATCGGGCGCGGTGGTGCTGCTGAAGGGGCCGGCCACGGTCATCGCCGAGCCCGGCGGGCGCACCGCGATCAACCCGACCGGGGGCCCCTGGCTCGCCACCGCGGGGACGGGCGACGTCCTTTCCGGCATCGTCGGGGGGCTGCTCGCCGGCGGCGCCCACGCGTTCGAAGCGGCGTCAGCGGGGGCGTGGGTCCATGGGCGCGCCGCCGACGTCGCCGGGCATACTGGCCTGGTCGCCGGTGACCTGATCGAGGCGCTCCCGGCGACCCTGCGCGTCCTCGAGGAGGATTGACCCGATGCCGAGCAGCACGCCCGTGCGCGACGTGATGAGCACGAAGGTCGTCACGCTGCGCCCCGACCAGACGGTCGAGGAGGCCGCCGACGTGCTCGCCGGTGACAAGATCGGCGCCGCGCCCGTCGTCGACGCCCAGGGGAAGCTCGTCGGGCTCCTGCGGGACGAGGACCTCATCCTCTCCGAGGCCAACGTGCACGTCCCGACCGCGATCACCTTCCTCGGGGCCGACTTCGTGTTGCCGTCGGCGCTCCACCGGTTCGAGGACGACCTCAAGAAGGCCGCGGGCGCGACCGTCGGCGACGCGATGGAGATCGAGTTCGCGACGGTCTCACCCGACGACACCCTCGAACACGTGGCCACGCTCATGCACGACCGGGAGATCACGCACGTCCCGGTGGTCGAGGGCGGCAAGCTGGTCGGCATCGTCGCCCGCGGCGATCTCGTCCGCCATCTCGCCGCGACCACCTAGATGGACCAGCACCGCCCGACGTGGTGCGACGTCGACCTCGGCGCCATCCGCGCCAACGTCGGCGCCCTGCTCGACGCCGCCCGACCCGCCGCGCTCATGACCGTCGTGAAGGCCGACGGCTACGGCCACGGCGCGGTACCGGTCGCGCGCGCCGCGCTCGACGCCGGCGCCACCTGGCTGGGCGTCGCGCTGGTGGAGGAGGGCGCCGAGCTCCGGTCGGCCGGGATCGACGCCCCGGTGATGCTTCTGTCGGAGCCACCCGTGACCGCGGCCGCCGAAGTCGTGGCGCTGCGGCTCACGCCCATCGTCTACTCGGCGCCCGGCATCGAGGCGCTGGCCAAGGCGGTCGCCGCCGACGCCGGCGACCACCCGCTGCCCGTCCATCTCAAGGTCGACACCGGCATGCACCGCGTGGGCTGCCTTCCCGCCGACGCGGTGGCGCGGGCGGAGGCGATCGCGGCGCGGGACGAGCTCCGCCTCGAAGGTGTGTGCACCCACCTCGCCGTCGCCGACGAGCCCGACAACCCCTACACGGCCGAGCAGATCGCCCGCTTCGAGCGCGTGCTCGCCGATCTCGCCGCCGCCGGCCTCCGCCCGCCGCTGGTGCACGCGGCCAACTCCGCCGGGCTGCTCGCGTTCCCTGAGGCCCGCTACGACCTGGCGCGCGCCGGCATCGCCACTTACGGGACCCCGCCGTCCCCCGCCCTCGCCGGACGGGTGCCCCTGCGCCCGGCGCTCACCTTCCGCTCGCACGTGACCCATGTCAAGGAGCTGCCCGCCGGTTCGCGCCTCTCGTACGGACTGCGCTATTCCATGGACCGACCCGGGCGGGTGGCGACGGTCCCGGTCGGGTACGCCGACGGGGTGCCGCGGGGCCTGGCCGCGGCCGACGGTGAGGTGCTGGTGGGCGGGCGCCGAAGGCGCCTGGCCGGCACCGTGACCATGGACCAGCTGATGGTGGACGTGGGCGACGACGAGGTCGACGTGGGAGACGAGGTCGTGTTGATCGGACGGCAGGGTGACGACGAGGTCACCGCGGCCGAATGGGGCGAGCGCATGGGCACGATCGCCTACGAGATCGTGTGCGGCATCGGCCCGCGCGTGCCGCGGCGGTACGTGTGAGCAAGCGGCCCTGGTGGCAGCGGGCGCTGCGGGGCGCCGGGATCGCCGGCGGCGTGGCCGGAGCTGCCTACGCGGCCGAACGGGCGGTGGTCGCAGGCGTCCGGCGCAAGCCCGACCCCGACGCCGGGCGCGAGCTGACGCCGCCGTTCGACGAGGCCCGGCGCATCCCGAGCCACGACGGCGGCAGCATCTACACGATCAGCCGGGGCGAAGGCCCCGTCGTGCTGTTCGCGCACGGCGTCACCCTGAACGTACGGCTGTGGTTCAAGCAGTTCGAGGAGCTGCCCGAGCGGGGACTGCGGGTCGTGGCCTTCGATTCCCGTGGTCACGGCGAGTCCGATTGCGGCACCTCGGGCCACTCGGTCGAGAACCTGGGTGAGGACATCAAGACGGTCATCGAGGCGCTCGACCTGCGCGATGTGACGATCGTCGGTCACTCGATGGGTGGCGTCGCCGCCCAGGCGCTCGCCATCAACCATCCCAAGTTCGCGGCCAAGCGGGTGCGCGGCCTGGTGTTGATGTCGACGTTGGCCAAGACCCACATCAGCGGCTCCCGGCGGCTGCGCTGTGCGATCGAGCGCGTGGCCGAGGGGCGGCTCGACGCCGGCGGGCTCTTCACCCAACCCAACTTCGGGTTCCTCCTCGCCCGCGTCGGGTTCGGACGCGACCCGCAACCGAGCCACGTCGAGCTCACCCGCCAGATGATCGCGTCGTGCCAGCGCGACCAGAGCAGCTCCGCGATCAGCGCGCTGCTGGGCCTCGACCTCACCAAAGACCTCCCGAAGATCACCCACCCGACCCTGGTCATGTCGGGCAGCGCCGACCTCATCGCGCCCCCGTCGGAGTCCCGTCGCATCGCCGAGCTGATCCCAGGCGCGCGCCTCGAGGTGTTCAAGGGCGCGGGGCACATGCTCATGTTCGAGCGCACCGAGGAGGTCAACGACCTCATCACCGAGTTCGTGCGCGAGCCCGGCGTCCGCGAGTCGTCCCGGCACTGGTGGCCCCGGCGGCGGCCGCGCCGCGGCCCCGGTCAGCATCGCCGCCGCGCCGGTGGGCGTACGAGAGCCGCCAGCGTCGCTTGATCACGGACGTCCCCGGCATTCGTGCCGGGCACTGGACGGGCGCGGCCACCGGCGTAACCGTCGTGCTCGCGCCGCCGGGAACGGTCGGGTCGGGCGAAGTGCGGGGCGGCGCACCGGCCACCCGCGAGACCGCGCTGCTCGACCCGGCTCGGCTCGTCGACGAGGTCGACGCGATCGTGCTGACCGGCGGCTCGGCCTTCGGCCTCGCGAGCGCCGACGGGGTCATGGGGCATCTCGCCGCCCAGGAACGGGGCGTCGCCACCAGTGGCGGCCCGGTCCCGATCGTTCCCACCGCTGCGGTCTTCGACCTGGCCAACTCTGGAGGCGAACGGCCCGGTCCCGACGAGGGCCTGGCCGCGGCGGTGGCCGCCGCCGGAGGCGCGCCATTCGAGGTGGGCCGGGTTGGAGCGGGGCGGGGTGTGACCGTCGGGAAGTGGCGCGGGCCCGACCACGCGGTGCCCGGCGGTCTGGGCTCGGCGTCGGCGCGCGACGGCGACGCGGTGGTCGGCGCGGTGGCCGTGGCCAACGCCATCGGCGACGTCATCGCCGAGGACGGCAGCCTGCTCGCGGGCTCGACCGCCCCGCCCGGTAGCCCGGCGTTCCCCGAGCCCCAGCCGTTCCGACCGGGCGAGAACACCACGCTGGTGGTGGTGGCCACCAACGCCCGGCTCACCAAGGCCGACTGCCACCTGCTGGCGGTGAGCGCGCATCACGGGCTGGCCCGCTCGCTCCACCCGTCGCACACGCGCTTCGACGGTGACGTCGCCTTCACCCTCGCCACCGGCGCGGTCGCCGGCCACCTCGACCGCCTGCGGGTGCTGACCACCGAGGTCGTGGCCGCCGCCGTCCGGTCCGCCGTGGCCTAACTCCCTCGTTTTGGCGTCGCAGGGCCACGTATAGGGTGGGTTTGCGACGCCAAACTGTGCGGGGATCTGCTGTGCTCATCGATTCCGAACCGCCGCCGTTCGCCAGCTTCTCCGAGCTCGAGCGCGACGCGCTCGCGTGCCAGAGGTGCGCGCTCGCGCAGGGGCGGACCCAGGTCGTGTTCGGCGTGGGGGACCCGTCAGCCGATCTGCTCTTCGTGGGCGAGGGACCGGGCGAGCAGGAGGACATCCAGGGGATCCCCTTCGTCGGGCGAGCGGGGCAGCTGCTCACCCGCCTCATCGAGGGCATCGGGCTCACCCGCGACGACGTGTACATCGCCAACGTGGTGAAGTGCCGCCCGCCGGGCAACCGTGACCCGCTCCCGGCCGAGATCGAGGCGTGCAGCCCCTACCTCGAGGCCCAGCTCGGGTTCATCGACCCCGCGGTCGTCGTCACGCTGGGCAACTTCGCGACCAAGCTGCTGCTCGACACCAAGGAGGGCATCACCAAGCTGCGCGGGCGGGAGTTCCCGTTCCGTGAGCACGCGGTGCTGATGCCCACGTTTCACCCGTCAGCGGTGCTGCGCAACGGTGGCCCCGCGCTGGCGCAGGCCCGAGCCGACTTCGTGCTGGTGAAGCGAGCCCTGGCCCGCAAGCGCGCGCCGGCATGATCACTCAGCTCCGGAGGGAGACCGGCTCCGCCGACGAGACCCTGACGCTGGCCGAATCGGTGGGCGCGCTCCTGCGTCCGGGCGACGTGGTGGTGCTGGCGGGCGACCTCGGTTCGGGCAAGACGACGTTCGCCAAGGGCGTAGGCCGCGCCCTGGCGGTGGACGAGCCGGTGGTGAGCCCTACGTTCACGATCGTGCGCCAGTACGACGGGCGGCTCCCGCTCGTCCACGTCGACGTGTACCGCCTCGACCACCTCCAGGAGCTCCACGACCTCGGCCTGGAAGAGCTCATCGACGACGACGCGGTGACGCTGGTCGAGTGGGGGGACGCGGTCGCGGCCTACCTGCCGTCCGAGCGCCTCGAGGTGCGCCTGGAGGCCGGCGCTGGCGACGACGACCGGGTGGTGACCCTGATGCCGGCGGGGCCGGTGTGGCTCGCGCGCGAGGAGGCGCTGGCTGTTGCGATCGGCCACACCGGCCCGGCGGCGGCGACGGGCTGAGCCGTGCTCCTCCTCGCCCTCGACACCGCGACCCCCCGGGTCGGCGTGGCCATCGGCAGCGGTGGTGCCGTGCTCGGCGAGGTCAAGCTGGTCGGCCGCCGGCGCCACGCCGAGCAGCTCGCGCCGGCGATCCGCTACCTGTGCAACGAGCTCGACGTGGACCTGGGGCAGTTGACCGCGATCGCGGTCGGCCTCGGCCCCGGCCTCTTCACCGGGCTGCGGGTCGGGGTGACGACCGCCAAGGTGATGGCGCAGGCGCTGCGGGTCCCGGTGGTGGGAATCTCGAGCCTCGATCTCGTCGCCTACCCGGCCCGCCACACCAGCCGGCTCGTGGTCGCGATGCTCGACGCTCGGCGCAAGGAGGTGTTCCACGCTCGCTATCGGCCTGTCCCCGGCGGTGTCCAGCGGGTGTCGGACTACGCCGTCGACCGGCCCGAGGACGTGGTCGCCGACCTGGAGGCCGGGGGTGAGGAGGTGCTCCTCGTCGGCGACGGCACCCAGGCGTACCCCGAGCCGTTCGACCGGCTCGAACGGGTGGAGCACGCCGGGCCCGCGTTCACGGCACCCAGCGCGGCCGCGCTGGTGGAGCTGGCGACCGCCCGGGTCGAGCGCGAGGAGTTCGCGGCACCGTGGGACCTCCGCCCGATCTATCTGCGAGGCTCCGACGCCGAGATCTCGTGGGAGCGGAGGGCCTCCTGATGGCTGTCGCGCGCGAACCCGAGCCGCTGGTGGTGCACGTCGTGCCGATGCGGCGGCGGCACGTGCGCTCGGTGCTGCGGATCGAGAACCAGGTGTACCCGCGGCCGTGGAGCATGTCGCTGTTCCTGAGCGAGCTCGCATTGCGATCGACCCGGGCGTACTTCGTCGCTCGGGTCGGACGTGACGTCGTCGGCTACGGGGGGCTGATGATGACGACCGCCGACGGCCACGTCACCACGATCGCGGTCGACCCCCGCTGGCAGCGGCACCAGATCGGGACCCGTCTCCTTCTTGTCCTGGCACGCGAGGCCATCGAGCGCGAGGCCCGCAGCCTGACGCTCGAGGTCCGGCTCTCCAACCGGGGGGCCCAGGAGCTGTACCGCCGGTTCGCGTTCGGGCCGGTCGGGGTGCGCAAGAACTACTACGCCGAGACCAACGAGGACGCGCTGGTCATGTGGGCGCACGAGGTCGACCGGCCCGCCTACGCCGAGCTCCTGGACGGGATCGAGCGCGGCATCGAGGGCGAGACCGTCACCGAGGAGATCAAGCGGTGGTAGCGGAGTCGGGCGTCCGGATCCTCGGGATCGAGACGTCGTGCGACGAGACCGCGGCCGCGGTGGTCGAGGACGGGCGCCGGGTGCGCTCGTCGGTGGTGGCAAGTCAGGTCGACCTGCATGCCCGCTTCGGCGGCGTCGTGCCCGAGATCGCCAGCCGCGCCCACGTCGAGCTCATCACCGCGGTCATCGCCGAGGCGCTGGTCGAGGCGGGCGTTCTCGATGTCACCGAGCTCGACGCGGTCGCCGCCTGTCACGGGCCCGGCCTGGCCGGCGCACTGCTCGTCGGCGTGAGCGCGGCCAAGGCCCTCGCCCTGAGCACCGGCCTTCCGTACGTGCAGGTGAACCACCTCGAGGCCCACCTCTACGCCGCCTGGCTCGAGGAGCCCGACCTCGAGCCCCCGCTCGCGGTGCTGATCGTCTCGGGGGGTCACACCCTCCTCGTCGTCATGGAGGGCCACGGCCGCTACCGGGTCCTGGGCCAGACCGTCGACGACGCCGCCGGCGAGGCGTTCGACAAGGTCGCCCGCTTCCTCGGCCTCGGCTACCCCGGCGGGCCGGCGATCGACCGGCTGGCAGCGAGCGGCGACCCGACCGCCATCCCGTTACCGAGGGCCATGCTCGACGACGGCTACGACTTCTCGTTCTCCGGGCTCAAGACCGCGGTCATCAACCATGTGCGCAAGCACCCGGACGCCGAGGTCGCCGACGTCGTCGCCTCCTTCCAGGAGGCGGTGATCGACGTACTGGTCACCAAGTTGGTGGCGGCGGCCGCCGAGGCCGGCGCGCCCACGCTCGTGATCGGGGGCGGGGTCGCCGCCAACTCCGGCCTGCGGAGCCGGCTGCTCGAGGCCGCCGAGGCCACCGGCCGCCGGGCCTTCCTGCCCCCACCCGCCTTGTGCACCGACAACGGGGCCATGATCGCCGCGACCGCCTGGTGGCGGCTCCAGGCCGACGGGCCCACGCCCCTCGACGCCGGCGCCGACCCCAACCTCCGGCTCCCGACCGTCGCCTTGCCCGCTTAGCACTCGGCCCGGTAGAGTGCTAAGTCGATCGCAGAAACCCGAAGGCCGTCGAGCCCGAGAAGTCGAGGAGGCACGTCCATGAAGCTGCAGCCGCTGGAGGACCGGATCGTCGTCCAGGCCAGTGAGGCCGAGGAGACGACCGCGAGCGGCCTGGTGATCCCCGACACCGCCAAGGAGAAGCCCCAGCAGGGCGAGGTCCTGGCTGTGGGGCCCGGCCGCCGCTCGGAGCAGACCGGTGAGGTCATCCCGATCGACGTCGCCGTGGGCGACATCATCCTCTACTCGAAGTACGGCGGCACCGAGATCACCGTCGACGGCGACGACCTGCTCGTCCTCTCGAGCCGCGACGTCCTCGCCAAGGTCGCCAAGAAGTAGCCCTCAGGTCGCGAGGCGGTCCACCGCGGTCGTCTTCGCCCACTTGTAGTCGGCCTTCCCGTTCGGCGCGCGGGGCACGTCGTCGACCATGACGACGTGTCGCGGCCGCTTGAACCGGGCCAGTCCGCTGGCTTCGACCGCGCCCATGATGTCGCCCTCGCTGGCCGACTCTCCCGGCCGCAACGACACCACCGCGGTGACCGCCTCGCCGAAGCGCTCGTCGGGCACACCCACGACCACGGAGTCGGCGACCGCGGGGTGGTGCTTCACTGCCTCCTCCACCTCTTCGGGGTAGATCTTCTCGCCGCCCGAGTTGATGCTCACCGATCCCCGTCCCAGCAGCGTGATCGTGCCGTCGGCCTCGACGGCGGCGTAGTCGCCGGGGATGGACCAGCGCGTGCCGGCGAGCTCGCGGAATGTCGCCGCCGACTTCTCGGGGTCTTTGTAGTAACCCGCAGGGATGCGCCCTCCCACCGCGAGGAGGCCGATCTCGCCCGAGCCGGGCTCGACCTCGCGACCCTCGTCGGTGAGCACCTTGGCGTGCGCACCGATGGTGAACTTGGCCGTCTTCGTCTCCGCGCCCGGCGCGCTGATCGAGTTGGCGAAGCCGACCCCTTCGCTCGACCCGAGCGAGTCGTAACAGATCATCGGCTGGCGCTTCATGAACGCTTCCTTCACCGGCGCGCTCCAGATGACCCCCGAGCTGATCAGCAGCGCGACCGACGAGATGTCGTAGGGCTCACGGCGCGCCTCGGCGTCTTCGAGCGCCCGCAGCATCGGCTTGGCGAAGGCGTCGCCGACGATGGCCATGTTCGTGACCCGCTCGCGCGCCACGACCCGCCACAGCTCGTCGGGGTCGAACCTGCGGCTCTCGAGGGTCACGATCGTGCCCCCGAGGAACATCGACTGGAACGTGGTGAACTGCCCGGTTCCGTGCATGAGCGGCGACGCCGGGAGGTGGACGACCGGCGGCAACCCCTGCTCGGCGCTCTGGCTGGCGATGGGCCCGCAGTCGGCCGGGCTCTCGGGCAGGGGCAGCCCCACCAGCGGGTACACGCCTTCGGCCAGGCTCCAGAACAGGTCCTCCTGGCGCCACATGACGCCCTTGGGCATCCCGGTGGTGCCGCCGGTGTAGAGGAAGAGGTAGTCGTCGCCCGACCGCTCGATCCGCTCCATCGGCTTGGTATCCGCGATCAACTCCTCGTAGGCCAGGGCGCCGTCGAGGTGGGGGGAGCCGTCGTCGACCTGCACCGCCGCCTTCAGCTGCGGGAGCCGGCCGCGGACCGCGTCGACCTGCTCGGCCAGGCTGCCATGGAACAGCACGACTTCGGCGTCGGAGTTGTCGAGGAGGTAGGCGAGCTCGTCCTCCAGGTACCGATAGTTCACGTTGACCGGGACGCCCCGCATCTTGAACGTCGCCTGCAGCCCCTCGACGTACTCGTTCGAGTTGTAGAGGTACGACGCCACCTTGGAGTCGGGGCCGAGCCCGAGCTCTGACAGTGCCCCCGCCAGCCGCGCCGACCGGTCGTCGAACTCGCCCCACGTGTGGCGGCGGTCGCCCCGCACGAGCGCGACCCGATCGGGCAGCACGTCGGCCACCGACTCGAACACGGATGCGAAGTCGAAGCTCACGGCCTGAGCGTACGCTGACCGGGATGAGCGTCCGGGGCGGTCGGCAGCGGATCCCGCGGCCGCCGACGGCCCGGGCCGGGGGACCGCCACCGTGGGCCCACCTGCCCCCCGAGCGCCGGCACTTGAGCCTGGACGACGTGCGGAGCCGCGTCGCCGAGCTCTCTCCGCCCCGGCCCCCGCAGCTGGTCGTGCCCGGGAGCCGGGCCGCGGCGGTGCTCGTCCCCCTGTTCGAGGAGGATGGCGAGGCCCGCGTCATCCTCACCAAGCGTCCCGAGCACATGCCCTCGCACCGGGGTGAGATCGCGTTCCCCGGCGGGAAGGTCCAATCCGACGTGGACGCCACCGTGCTCGATGCCGCGCTCCGGGAGGCCGAGGAGGAGATCGGTTTGCCCCGTTCCGCGGTGGAGATCGCCGCCGAGCTCGACGGGATCTCCACCATCGCCTCGCGGTTCACGATCACGCCGTTCGTGGGGCTGCTGGAGTCGCGCCCCGAGCTCGTGCCCGATCCCCGCGAGGTCGTGAAGGTCCTCGACGTGCCCCTTTCCGACCTCCTCGACGACGGCGCCTACCGCGAGGAGCGGTGGGACCTCGGCATCCCCGACCGGGCGGTGTACTTCTTCGAGCTGGCCGACGAGACCGTGTGGGGCGCCACCGCGCGGATCCTCGCCGGCTTCCTCGAGCACCTCGTCGACGGTCGCTGAAGGCCTTCCACAGGAGGCCCGAAACCGGGCGGTAGTCTGAGCAATTCGGCGGCAGACAGGCGACTGAAGCGGCAGAACTGATGCGTCAAGAGACAATTTGGCGTCCGAGTGAGCGGCGAGCGAGGCAGTAGAGGCAGAGAGCGAGGCAGTAGAGATGGAAATTGAAATTGGGATCGGCAAGTCGGGACGACGGGCCTACGGCTTCGACGACATCGCGATCGTCCCCAGTCGCCGTACCCGCGACCCCGAGGACGTCGACATCTCCTGGGAGCTCGACGCCTACGGCTTCGAGCTGCCGCTGGTGGCGGCGGCGATGGACGGGGTCACCTCGCCGGCCACCGCGATCGAGGTCGGTGAGCTCGGCGGCCTCGCCTGCCTCAACCTCGAGGGTCTCTGGACCCGCTACGACGACCTCGACCCGGTGTTCGAGGAGATCGCGTCGCTACCGGCGGAGAAGGCCACCCGCCGCATGCAGGAGCTGTACGCCGAGCCGATCAAGGAGGAGCTGATCGGCAAGCGGATCACCGAGATCAAGAGCGCGGGCGTGACCGCCTGCGGCTCGCTCACGCCCCAGCGGGTCGAGCGTTACGCCAAGCTCGTCCTCGAGGCCGACCTCGACGTCCTCGTGATCCAGGGCACGGTCGTGTCGGCCGAGCACGTGTCGAAGACGACCGAGCCGCTCAACCTCAAGAAGTTCATCCGCGAGTTCGACCTGCCCGTCATCGTCGGCGGCTGCTCCTCCTACTCGACCGCCCTGCACCTCATGCGCACCGGCGCGGTGGGCATCCTCGTCGGCGTCGGCCCCGGGCACGCCTGCACCAGCCGGGCCGTCCTCGGCATCGGCGTCCCCCAGGCCACCGCCATCGCCGACGCCGCCGGCGCCCGCATTCGCCACCTCGACGAGACTGGCGTCTACGTGCATGTCATCGCCGACGGCGGCATGGGCACCGGCGGCGACGTCGCCAAGGCGATCGCCTGCGGCGCCGACGCGGTGATGATCGGGTCGCCCCTCGCCGGTGCGTACGAGGCACCGGGGCGCGGGTACCACTGGGGCATGGCGACGTTCCACCCAACTCTGCCCCGGGGCGCGCGGGTGAACGTCGGCCAGAAGGGGACGCTGCGCGAGATCCTGGTTGGTCCGGCGCACGAGAACGACGGCACGCTCAACCTGTTTGGTGCGCTACGCACGTCGATGGCCACCACCGGGTACGCGACGGTCAAGGAGTTCCAGAAGGCCGAGGTGATGGTGGCGCCGGCGCTGCTCACCGAGGGCAAGTCGCTGCAACGTGCTCAAGGAATCGGGACGGGTCATTGACGTGACCCGCGCCGGCGAGCTTGTCGAGCCGGCACAGCCGAGCGAGCGCCCGCGGCGCAGGTATCCTGCGCCGCAGCGAGCGAGGCCATCAAGGTGGACACCGTCCTCGTTGTCGATTTCGGTGCCCAGTACGCGCAGCTGATCGCCCGCCGGGTCCGCGAGGCGAACGTCTACTCCGAGATCGTGCCCCGCACGATGCCAGTGGGCGAGATGCTCGCCCGCCGGCCCAAGGGCATCATCCTCTCGGGTGGCCCGGCGTCGGTGCACGTCGAGGACGCGCCCTCGATCGACCCCGCGATCTACGACGCCGGCGTACCCGTGCTCGGCATCTGCTACGGAGCCCAGCTCGTCGCGCAACAACTCGGCGGAGAGGTGCGCCGAACCGGCTCGGGCGAGTACGGCCGCACGCCCCTCGAGCTCTCGGGGACGGCGTCTTTGTTGTTCGGCGACCTGCCTCGCGAGCAGCAGGTGTGGATGAGCCACGGCGACTCGATCGTGGCCGCGCCGCCCGGGTTCGCCGTCACCGCCACCACTCCGGGCACGCCGGTGGCGGCGCTCGAGGACCGCGACCGCGCCGTGTTCGGCGTGCAGTTCCATCCCGAGGTCGTGCACACCGAGCGGGGCCAGGAGCTGCTCAAGGCCTTCCTGTTCGACGTGTGCGCGTGCCGGCCGGCGTGGACGAAGGTCTCGATCATCGAGCAGGCGGTGAGCGAAGTGCGCGCCGCCGTCGGCTCCGAGCGGGTGCTGTGCGGGCTCTCGGGCGGGGTCGACTCCGCCGTTGCGGCCGCGCTCGTGCACAAGGCGGTGGGCGACCAGCTCACCTGCGTCTTCGTCGACACCGGCCTGATGCGTCTGGGCGAGGCCGAGCAGGTGGAGGAGACGTTCCGGCGCCAGTTCCACGTCGACCTGGTGCACGTGAAGGCGGCCGACCGCTTCCTCGACGCCCTCGACGACGTGGTCGATCCCGAGCGGAAGCGCAAGGCCATCGGCGAGACGTTCATCCGGGTGTTCGAGGAGGTCGCCCGCGACCACAGCGACGCCCGCTTCCTCGTCCAGGGGACCCTCTACCCGGACATCATCGAATCGGGGACTGCCGACGCCGCCACCATCAAGTCGCACCACAACGTGGGCGGCTTGCCGGAGGAGATGGACTTCGAGCTGGTCGAGCCCCTACGCAACTTGTTCAAGGACGAGGTGCGGGCGATCGGCACCGAACTGGGCCTGCCCGAGGAGATCGTGTGGCGTCAGCCCTTCCCCGGCCCGGGGCTGGCGGTGCGGATCGTCGGCACGATTACGCCCGAGCGCATCGACGTGCTGCGGCGCGCCGACGCCATCGTGGTGGAGGAGATCAAGCGGGCCGGGCTGTACCGGGAGATCTGGCAGAGCTTCGCGGTGCTGCCGGCGGTGCGGACCGTCGGGGTCATGGGCGACGACCGCACCTACGAGTACCCGATCGTCATCCGGGCCGTCACCTCCGACGACGCCATGACCGCCGACTGGGCCCGGCTGCCGTACGAGGTGCTCGAGCGGATCTCGTCGCGGTTGATCAACGAGGTCCCCGGGGTGAATCGTGTGGCCTACGACGTGACCAGCAAGCCTCCGGGAACGATCGAATGGGAGTGACGAAATGACCGTCGACATCAAAGCGCTGAACGAGGTTGCCCGGGCGATCGTGGCCCCGGGGAAGGGGATCCTCGCCGCCGACGAGAGCGGCGGCACGATCAAGAAGCGCTTCGACTCGATCGGGGTCGAGTCGACCGAGGAGAACCGGCGCGACTACCGGGAGATGCTGTTCCGCGCCGACGTCGCCGACCAGATCAGCGGCGTGATCCTCTACGACGAGACCATCCGCCAGCTGGCCGCCGACGGGACCCGGCTGGTCGAGGTGCTCGAGCGCGAGGGAGTCATCCCCGGTATCAAGGTCGACACCGGCGCCAAGCCGCTCGCCCTTGCCGACGGGGGCGAGACCGTCACTGAGGGCCTCGACGGGCTGCGGGAGCGGCTGGCCGAGTACAAGGACCTGGGGGCGAAGTTCGCCAAGTGGCGGGCGACGTACACGATCACCGACGCGTTGCCGTCTCGGTGCGCCATCGACGTCAACGCCCACGCGCTGGCGCGGTACGCGGCGCTGTGCCAGGAAGCGGGGATCGTGCCCATCGTCGAGCCCGAGGTGCTCATGGACGGCACTCACACCATCGACCGTGCGTCCGACGTGACCGCCTCGGTGCTGCACGCGGTGTTCGACGCCCTGTTCGAGCAGCGGTGCGCCTACCCAGGACTGCTGCTCAAGCCGAACATGGTGCTGCCCGGCTACGACGGCCCCCACCAAGTCTCGGACGAGGTGATCGCGGCCGCCACCGTGCACTGCTTCCGCTGGACCGTGCCCGCGGCCGTTCCCGGGATCGTCTTCCTCTCGGGTGGGCAGTCCGACGAGCAGGCGACGGCGCGGCTCAACGCGATGAACAAGCTCGGCCCCCACCCGTGGGAGCTCAGCTTCTCCTACGGGCGGGCGCTCCAGGCGCCCGCGCTCAAGGCGTGGAAGGGCGAGCCGTCGAACCTCCCCGCCGCCCAGGCGGCCTACGCCCACCGGGCCCGTATGAACAGCGCCGCCCGGTCGGGTGCGTACAAGCCCGAGATGGAGCAGGCCGCCGCCAACTAGACGGTTCGCTACTCGTCGGGCTCGTCCGACTCGGTCGGGTCGACGTCGTACCCGGCCGCCGACAGGCGCTCGAGCAGCCGGTCGCGGATCGAGTCGCCGGGCTTGCGGGCCCGTTCGCCGGTGACGCGCCACCCGTGACGGGCCGAGTAGAGCAGCGGCGGCTCCTTGAGGCGACCGTACCCGTAGTCGGTGACGCGGGCGAAGAACAGCTCGTGGTCGAACATCTCCTTGCGCTCGAACGTCTCGCACCGCAGCCAGGCGATGCAGTCGGGCACCACCGGCAGCCCGTCCACCATCTCCAGGTACTCGTCGGCGACGTGGCGGAAGCGCCGGCCCGGGTACGAGAAGTACTGGCCGGCGTCGATCTGGTCGCCGGCCAGGATCGACACCGAGAACACGCCCGCCGCCGCCATCACCGGATGGGTGTCGTGCTTGGGCGACACCGACGCCATGACGATCGGCTCCTCGAAGCTCACCTGGCTGATCCAGTGTGAGCAGTACGCCCGCACCAAACCCTCATGGACGGCTGCGACCACCTGTACACCCCGGATCATCTGGCCCAGGGCGCGCTTGAGCTTCGGGTCGATCACGAACTGCCGATCAGGACGCGCCGATCACGGCGGCCGGTCAGCCGCCCTGCTTCTTGGCCTCCTGGTACTCCTTGAGCGCGCGCCGGTGGCCGTTGACGCCGGACCCGATGATCCCGCCGTCGCGCATCTCCTTCACCGCCTTCTCGAGCTTCTTCACCCGCTCGTAGATGTCGTCTTCGGCGTTGGCCGACACGACCTGGTCGAGCGCGTCGTGGACGGTGTCGAGGTGCCGCCGGAACTGCCCGTACTCGTCGTCGAGCCGCTTCTTGGCTTCGTCCACCGACTTCGGCTTGGCCATGTTGTGCGTCCTCCCGGTTCGTAAGGTTCCGTGGCAGGCTACGCGCTTCGGAGCGGCGACCGGAGCGAGCGAGGAAGGGAGGCGTCCCTCAGCATGCGGGCACTCGTCCAGCGGGTCACCGAGGCCCGGGTGCGGGTGGACGACGAGGTGGTGGGGGAGATCGGGCGCGGGCTGTGTGTCCTCGTGGGGGTCACCCACGACGATGGGCTCAGCGTCGCCGGGCGGCTGGCGGAGAAGGTGTGGAACCTGCGGATCTTCGACGACGACGACGGCGTGATGAACCGGCCGGTGGCCGACGTCGGCGGCGGCGTCCTCGTGATCAGCCAGTTCACCCTCTACGGCGACACGCGCCGGGGCCGGCGCCCGTCGTGGGTGGCGGCGGCGCCTCCCGAGCAGGCCGAGCCGCTCGTCGACGTGTTTGCCGCCACCCTCCGCGACCTCGGGGGCGATGTGGCCACGGGCCGTTTCGGCGCCCACATGCTGGTGGAGCTGGTCAACGACGGCCCCGTCACGCTCCTCATCGACCCCTGACGCGGTCATCGGGTTTCCATTGCCCGAATGCGGGCAACCTCCCTGCGTGGCGAGTACCCTGCTCCCTCCCGACCCGACGCGTCCCGTGCCCGCAAGCAACGGCACCGGCCGTCCCTTCCCCCGCGGACCGGTAATGCAACGCATCGACTCCACCCACAGCACCTGGATCTTCGACACCCAGCGGATGCGGTTCCGCCGTCTCCCGAGGGGCGCCGATCCGGCCACGCCGTCGCTCGAGAGCGATTGGCAGCCGTACTTCGCGCTCGACGTCGACGCCCAGAGCGGGGCGTTCACGATCGCGCTCAACGAGGATCGCACCCGCCTGCTGCGCGCCTGGCGCGCTGACGTGACGCCCGAGGTCGCGCCCGAGGGGACCGACGAGACCGGTGAGCTGCGCACGAGGGAGCTGCGGCTCGAGCCCACCGGCGAGGCCCACCCCGACAGCTAACGGTCCGTTGGCGACATAGCCCGTCGGTACGCTGGCGGCGACATGCCGCAAGCCACGTCCGATCTTCTTGCCGGGCTCAACCCGGTCCAGCGTGAAGCTGCCAGCGCGCCCGACGGCCCGCTGCTCATCGTCGCGGGGGCGGGCTCGGGCAAGACCCGAGTCCTGACCCACCGCATCGCCTACCTGATCGCGGAGCGGGAGATCTCGCCCTTCGGCCTGCTCGCGATCACCTTCACCAACAAGGCCGCCGGTGAGATGAAGGAGCGGGTCGCCGGCCTGGTCGGGCCGGTGGCGCGTCGCATGTGGGTCTCGACGTTCCACTCCGCCTGCGCCCGGATCCTCCGGCGGGAGGCCCCCAAGCTCGGCTACCGGTCGTCGTTCTCGATCTACGACCAGTCCGACTCGGTGCGTCTGGTCGACTACGTGCGCCGCGACCTGAACCTCGACCCCAAGCGGTTCCCGCCCCGCAAGCTGCACGCGTCGATCTCGGCGATGAAGAACGACCTCGTGACCGTGGAGCAGGCCCAGGCGGACGCGATGACGCAGCCGGAGCGCCGCCTGGCCGACGTGTACCGCGAGTACCAACGGCGCCTGCTCGAGGCGTCGGCCACTGACTTCGACGATCTCTTGCTCCTGGCTGTTCGCCTGTTCCGCGAGCACCCCGACGCGCTCGCCCACTGGCGGGGCCGCTTCCGCCACGTGCTCGTCGACGAGTTCCAGGACACCAACGGTGCCCAATGGGAGCTCGTCCGCATGCTCTCCGAAGAGCATCGCAACGTCACCGTCGTGGCTGACCCCGATCAGAGCATCTACAAGTTCCGCGGGGCTGACTATCGCAACCTCGTGCGGTTCGAAGAGGCGTTCCCGGAGGCGACCGTTATCATCCTCGAGCAGAACTACCGCTCGACCCAGCGCATCCTCGACGCCGCCAACGCGGTCATCGCCAACAACGCCGCCCGCAAGCCCAAGCACCTCTGGACCGAGCAGGTCGGCGGCGAGCTCATCACCCGCTACCACGCCGAGGACGAGCGGGACGAGGCCGCCTACGTCACCCACGAGATCGCCCGCCTGACCGATACCGAGGGATGCCGGTTCTCCGACCTCGCCGTCTTCTACCGGATGAACGCCCAGAGCCGCGTCATCGAGGAATCGCTGGTGCGGGCCGGCATCCCGTACCGCGTCGTCGGCGGTGTGAAGTTCTACGACCGCCGCGAGGTCAAGGACGCGCTCGCCTACCTCCGCAGCCTGGTGAACCCGGACGACGAGGTGAGTTGGAAGCGCATCGTCAACACGCCCAAGCGGGGCGTGGGCGACACGTCGGTGGCCAAGGTCGCGGCCCACGCCCAAGCGGCGGGCCTCACCTTCCGCGGCGCGCTGGAGCAGGCGGCGGCGGCCGGGGTCGGCGGCAAGGCGCTCGGCGGGGTCCAGGAGCTGCTCGAGATCATGAGCGAGGTCGCGGGCGCGGCCGAGACCGGCGTCGCCGCCACCGTCGAGGCGGTGCTCGAGGACACCGGCTACCTGGCCGAGCTCGAGGCCGATCGTTCGCTCGAGTCGGAGTCGCGCATCGAGAACCTGCGCGAGCTCGTGGGCGTCTGCCGCGAGTTCGACGAGGCGCTCGCTCGCGGCGACGTCACCGGGCTGGCCGGCATCGCCGCCATTGAAGGAGACGGCGCCGCCGCCGGCGACGGGCAGGTCGACGTGGACGAGATCGCCGTCCCCTCCGGCCTCGATCGGGTGCAGGCGTTCCTCGAGGCGGTCGGGCTCGTCACCGACCTCGACGACCTCGAGGGGGAGCAGAGCACGGTCACGCTGATGACCCTGCACTCGGCCAAGGGCCTGGAGTTCCCGGTGGTCTTCCTCACCGGGCTCGAGGACGGGATCTTCCCCCACCTCCGCAGCCTCGGCGATCCCGACGAGCTCGAGGAGGAGCGCCGACTCTGTTACGTCGGCATCACCCGGGCCCGGGAACGGCTCTACCTGTGCCACGCGTGGAGCCGCACGCTCTTCGGTGCCACCGACTACTACCCGCCCAGCCGCTTCCTCGACGAGGTCCCGGAGGAGCTGGTGCATGCGCTCGGCGTGAAGCGAGGCGGTGGGATCGGGTCCCATCGCGAGGCGGTCGTGGCGGCCGCGTTGCGTGGCGGCGGGGGCGCCGCGGGTCCCGCCGGCGCCCGCGGCGCCGAGGGACTCGCGCTCAAGATCGGTGACGACGTGGGCCACGAGACCTTCGGGGAAGGCGTGGTGCTCGACCTCATCGGCAACGGTGACCGCACCGAGGCGGTCATCCGCTTCCGAGATGTCGGCGAGAAGCGCCTCCTCCTGGCATGGGCGCCGCTGGAGAAGCTCTAGTGGGCGAGACCATCCACCAGTACCGGGCGCGCTGCTCGTGGCGGGGTTCGACCGGCGCCGGGTACGAGGGCTACGGCCGCGCCCACGAGGCGAGCGCCCCGCCGGCCGCCGCGGTGATGACCCTGTCGTCGGATCCGGCGTTCCGCGGCGACCCGACGTTGCTCAACCCCGAACAGCTCGTGGTGCTGGCGGCGTCGTCGTGCCAGCTGCTCTCGTTTCTCGCGGTGGCGGCCCGGGCCCGGCTCGACGTGCGCGAGTACGAGGACGACGCCGAGGCCGAGATGGACGAGGGCGACCCGCCGGCGCGCATCACCCGGATCATCCTCCGGCCGCGGATCGTGCTCGCGGCCGGGCCGACGCGCGAACGGGTCGAGCATCTCGTCGACGTGGCCCACCGTGAATGCTTCATCGCCAACTCGCTGCGCTCCGAGATGACGATCGAACCGACGATCAAGTTCGCCTAGCCGGCGGAGAGCGCCGGGGCCGGGAGCCGCTTCCGGACGTCGATGACGAGGATCCCCTCGTCGGGTCCGGCTTTGGGGACGGTGACCTCGAACCGCTCGAGTTCCGTGCTGTCGAAACGCCGATCCCCGCACGCGAACTTGTCGAGCTGGTCCTTCCACTTCACTGAGCAGTCCGGAAGGTCGGACTGGTTGACCGCCAGGGCCACGACCTCACCGTCCTCGAGCGCGAACACGATGCTGTCGTCGCCGCCGAACGGGTCGGGGATGTAGTACGGGCCCTCGTCACGCACTGAGTCCTCGACATTGGAAGCGAACCCGGCCTCGAAGGGCTGCGGCTTCTCGGGCGTGCTCCCGCCCTGGCGACCGGTCGACACCACGAGCAGGACCGCCACCGCCACGCCCGCCACCGCGACCGCGACGCCGGCGAACAGCAGCAACGGGAGGTCTTCACGAGCAGGGGGCACGCCGTCAGTCAAGCATGGGTATCGTGAGCGACCCGAGCGGGGGAGCGGAACCATGCAGCGGCGCTACCGCGTCGTCATCGCCAAGCCCGGCCTCGACGGCCACGACCGCGGCGCCAAGGTGATCGCCCGCGCCCTGCGCGACGCCGGTTTCGAGGTCATCTACACCGGGCTGCACCAGACGCCCGAGCAGGTGGCCGAGACCGCGCTCCAGGAGGACGCCGACGCCGTCGGCCTGTCGGTGCTGTCGGGCGCGCACCTCACGCTCTTCCCCCGGGTGGTCGAACTGCTGCGCGAGAAGGGGATCGGTGACGTGCTCGTCTTCGGGGGCGGGATCATCCCGGAGGCCGACGTCGAGCGGCTGAAGGAGGCGGGCGTCTCGGCCCTGTTCACGCCGGGCGCGCCGCTGGCCGACATCACCGGCTGGCTCGAGCACGCCCTGGACGAACGAGAAGCGCAGCCCGCGAGCTAGCGTCCCCCTCCGCATGGACCTGTTCGAGTACCAGGGCAAGCAGCTGTTCGCGCGCTACGACATCCCGGTGTCGCCGGGTGAGGCCGTCACCACCGTCGACGCCGCAGTGGCTGCCGCCGAGCGCATCGGCTACCCGGTCGTCGTCAAGGCCCAGGTGCAGGTGGGCGGACGGGGGAAGGCCGGGGGCATCAAGATCGCCGCCAACGCCGACGAGGCCCGCGCCCACGCGACCGCCATCCTCGGGATGGACATCAAGGGCCACACCGTCGGCATCCTCTGGATCGAGAAGGCCAGCGACATCGCCGAGGAGTTCTACGCGTCGTTCACGCTCGACCGCGCCGCCAAGCTCCACCTCGGCATGCTGTCGGCCAAGGGCGGGATGGACATCGAGGCGGTCGCGGCCGAGGAGCCCCAGGCCATCGCCCGGCTCCACGTCGACCCGGTCGACGGGTTGAGCGAGGACCGTTGCCGCGAGTGGGTGCGCGACGCCAAGCTCAACGAGGCCGCCGAGGACGGCGTCGTCGACATCCTCCGGAAGCTCTACCGCGCCTACACCGACGGCGACGCCGATCTCGTCGAGATCAACCCGCTCGTGGTGCTGAAGGACGGCCGGGTCCACGCGCTCGACGCCAAAGTGTCGCTCGACTCCAACGCCGCCTTCCGCCATCCCGAGTGGGAGGACTACGAGGCCACCCAGGTGCTCGACGTCCGCGAGCGGGAGGCGCGCGAGAAGGGCCTCCAGTACATCGGCCTCGACGGCAGCGTCGGCGTCATCTGCAACGGCGCCGGCATGACGATGGCGACCCTCGACGTCGTGACCGAGGTGGGCGGGAGCGCGGCCAACTTCCTCGACGTCGGCGGCGGCGCCGGCGCCGACGTGCTCGCCAACGCGATCGAGGTCGTGAACAACGACCCGGGCGTGCGGTCGATCCTCATCAACATCTTCGGCGGGATCACCAAGTGCGACGAGGTCGCGCTCGGAATCGTGGAGGCCCTCGGGCGGGTAGATCTCGAGTCGTCGATCGTGGTGCGCCTCGACGGCACCAACGCCGCCGAGGGGCGCATCATCCTCGAGGAGAACGCCTCCGACCGGCTCATCTCACAGCCGACCATGCTCGACGCCGCCCGCAAGGCGGTCGAGCTCGCGGGGGCGGCCGCGTGAGCATCTTCGTCGACGGGAGCACCAAGGTCGTCTACCAGGGGCTGACCGGGAGCCAGGGCCGGTTCTACGGGCTCCGCAACCGCGCCTACGGCACGAAGGTCGTGGCCGGTACCAACCCGAAGAAGCCCGGCACCGACGTCGAGGGGATCCCGATCTACGCCACGGTCGACGACGCGCGCGAGGCCACCGGAGCCACCGTGTCATGCGTGTTCATCCCCGCGCCGGGCGTCGAGAGCGCGGTGATGGAGGCGGCCCGGGCGGGGATGGAGCTGGTGATCGTCATCACCGAAGGGGTCCCCGCCCACGACGAGGCCCGCTTCTACAACCAGCTGCGCCGCAACCACCCCGCGACGCAGCTGCTCGGGCCCAACTGCCCCGGCGTCATCACCCCGGGCAAGTGCAACATCGGCATCACGCCGGGCGAGATCGCCAAGCCCGGCGGCCCGGTCGGCATCGTCAGTCGGTCGGGCACGCTCACGTACCAGGCGCTGCACGAGATGACCCAGCAGGGCATCGGCCAGACGACCTGCGTCGGCATCGGCGGCGACCCCGTCCCGGGCACGAGCTTCATCGACTGCTTGAGCCGCTTCGAGGCCGATCCCGACACCAAGGCCGTCATCATGATCGGCGAGATCGGAGGATCGGCCGAGGAGGAAGCGGCCGAGTTCATCAAGGAGAAGATGGCGACGACGCCCGTCGTCGCCTACATCGCCGGCGTGACGGCGCCGCCGGGCAAGAAGATGGGTCATGCGGGGGCGATCGTCTCGGGGAACAAGGGGACCGCCGCCGCCAAGATCGAGGCGCTCGAGGACGCCGGCTGCACGGTGGCCCGCAACCCGACCGAGATCGGCGGCCTCATGGCCGACGTGGTCAAGAAGCTGTGATTCTCGAGGCTCCAGGGTGCGGATTCCGCACCCCACGGCCTCGAGTTTGCGGACGCGCTCGATAACCTGCGCCCATGACGCAGCCACCCCCGCCCGGCGCGCCCCCGCCGGGCGCACCGACGCCGGCAGCCCAGTGGACCGCGCCCGCCTATCCGTCGACGACTCCGTCGGCCCGCACCAGCGGCCTGGCGGTGACGTCGCTGATCACCGGCATCCTCTTCTGCTTCTTCGTCACCCCGGTCGTGGCCGTCATCACCGGCCACCTCGCCCTCGACCAGATCGCCGACTCCGACGGCAAGGTCAAGGGACGAGGGATGGCGATCGCGGGCGCGACCCTGGGCTGGATCTGGCTGGGCCTGGTGCTCCTCGCTCTGACCGGCTGGCTCGTCAGCCTCCTGGCGGCCTGAGCGCCCGGGCGAGCGCGGCCCGCTCGTCGTCACCCAGTTCGAGCGTCAACGCCAGTTCCTTCCCGGCGTCGCTCATCTTGACCAGCGTCTTGCGCACGACGTCGTCCATCTTCTCGGTGTCGAGGCGATCCGCCAGCGCGTCGAACTGGGTCTCGAGGAACACCAGGCACAGCGCGTCCTCGAGCGCCTGAACCTCCGGGTCCTTCCCCAGGCCGCGCTTGCGGATGAGCGCCTGCACCCGCTCGATCACCGCGGGCTCGTACCCGGCCTCGGTCAATGCGCCACCCGCGACCTGCGCGTGGAGGTCGTGGAGCGCCCGCCGCCAGCGCAGGTAGCCCGACCGCCCGTCCGGATACGAGTCGCGCGGGATCTCCCAGCGCCGCACGTGATGCGCCCGGGCCGCGAGCAGCAGTTCCTCGGACGCGTCGGGCCGGAGTCGCCGGACCCACTCCGTGACCATCTCGGCGTGGGCAAGCTCCTTGGGCCGCTCCTCGCCCCCCACGTCGATCCGATGCGGATCGTCGGCGTTGGCGGCGTCGATGGCCGCGGTGGCCCGGTCGAACCGCTCGCTGTCGGTTGGGCCCGGTGGAACCACGCCGACAAGCCTATGGAGTCCTGATGCGCGAACGACCCCCGCCGGGGCGGGGGTCGTTTCTTGATTGCGTGCGAATTGCCGTCAGATCGTGCCCGCCGCGCCCCGCTCGTTCCTGATCAGCACGGCTCCGACAACCGATCCCAGCCCCGCGATCAGCAGGAGCCAGAACCCGAAGCCGGCGTCGAGCTGACCCTTGTCCTGGATCAGGTACGCCAGGGCCAGGATCGCGGAGAAGAAGCCCAGCGCCAGGAGGAGCTGGGCGAACCCGATGCCGAGCACGCCGGTGATCTGCATGTTGGCGAACTTCGTGAGCGCGACCAAGACGCCGGCAACCACCGCGGAGATGGCAATGAGTGTCGCCACCGGGAACAACAGCGGGATGTCCCCGCTCCAGGCGCTCCAGGAATCGTCAAAACCGAATTGATCGACCTTGTAGAAGGGCAGGAACGAGGCGATCAGCCCGAGCGCCCCTGCCGCCATGACGACGATCTCACCAGGTGTGACCTTGTTGTCCACTGGACCAGAACCTCCGCTCGATGACGCGCCTCGCTCAGGCCTGCCGTTCGTTTCTCATGATGATTGCCCCGACCACCGATCCCAGCCCCGCGATCAGCAGCAGGTAGTACCCGAAGCCGAAGTCGAATTCGCCCGTCCCGGCGAAGTCCCTCGGGGCGATCAGGAACGCCACCGCGAGAATCGCCGAGAAGAAGCCGAAGACGACGAGGAGCGGCACGAACCCGAATCCGAGCAGGTTGGTGATCTGGACGTTGGCGAACTTCGTCAGCACGACGAGCACGCCGGCGACCACCGCGAAGATCGCGATCAATGTCGCCACGGGGAACAGCCCCTCGTCGAACGAGTTGCTCGACTCCCCGTTCTTGTAGAAGGGAAGGAACGCGGCGATCAAGCCGAGTGCGCCTGCCGCCATCACTACGATCTCGCCCGGTGTGACTTTGGTGTCCACTGGTTCTTGACCTCCGTTTCACGGAAGGTGCCGCACCGGGCACCCGCGGGAACTAGCTGAGCATGGCCCTTGTGAGATTGCAAGCATCACGTCAGGCGCGGAACGGCCCCCGCGTGCGCGGGGGCCGGTTCCGAGAGCTTGCTGCGCGCTATGCCGTCGGAGGCCGTGGTGCTCCCGGCGCGCCGCCGGCTTCGTTCATCATCAGAATCGAACCAACGAGCGTTCCGATTGATCCGATGAGGACAAGGAAGTATCCGAAGCCGAGGTCAGCCGGGTCCTTGTCGACGATCAGAAACGCCAACGCGAGGATTGCAGCGAAGAAGCTCAGCGCGATGAGCAGCTGGCTGTAGCCGAAGCCGAGCACGTTGCCGATGTTCATGTTGGCGAACTTCGTGAGCGCGACGATGGCCCCCGCGGCCACCGCGAACACGACGATCAGGGTTGATACGGGGAACAGGCCCTCGCCCCACGCGCTTCTCGTGATGTCGTCCCCGAAGCCGACATCGATCTTGTAGAAGGGCAGGAACGAGAAGATGAGGCACACGGCCGCACCGGCCAGGACCGCGATCTCGCCCGGCGTGATCTTGTTGTCCACAGGTTTGACCTCCGTCAAAGGGGTGCCACACCTGGGCACCGAACCGGGGGAAGCTCACCACGGCACCACCACTATTGCAAGGACTGCTCGCGGGCCGGGGGTAGCTTGAGCCCATGCGGAAGATCGGGGTGCTGGCATCGGGGAGCGGGACCATCCTCCAGTCCCTCCTCGACGCCGACCTTCCGATCGTGGTCGTGGTCGTCGACCGGCCCTGCGTCGCCACCGAGCGGGCGGAACAGGCCGGGATCGCGACCGAGCTCGTCGAGCGATCCGGCTTCGGGCCCGACTTCGACCGCCTTGCCTACACCCACCGGGTGGTCGACGCCCTCGAGCAGCACCGGGTCGAGCTCGTCGCCATGGCCGGGTTCATGACCGTGCTGGAGAAGCCGATCTTCGACGCCTACCCCGACCGCATCACCAACACCCACCCGGCGCTGCTCCCGGCGTTCAAGGGCGCGCACGCGGTGGAGGAGACCCTGGCCGCCGGGGTCAAGGTCACCGGTTGCACGGTGCACCTCGCCACCCTCGAGGTCGACGACGGCCCCATCCTCGCTCAGGAGGCGGTGCCGGTCCTCGACGACGACACCGCCGACTCGTTGCACGAGCGGATCAAGGAGGTCGAGCGCCGCCTCTATCCCCGGGTGCTCCGGGGGCTGATCGAGCGGTGAAGCGCGCCCTTCTCTCCGCCTGGGACAAGACCGGTCTCACCGACTTCGCCCGGGCCTTGCACGAGCTCGGGTTCGAGCTGGTGGCGTCGGGCAACACCGCGGCGGCGCTACGGGAGGCGGACGTGCCCGTCACCGCGGTCGAGGACGTCACCGGCGCGCCCGAGATGCTCGACGGGCGGGTCAAGACCCTGCACCCGCGCATCCACGGCGGCCTCCTCGCCGACCTCGGCAAAAAGGGTCACCGGGCCGACCTCGAGACGCACGGCATCGCCCCGTTCGACCTCGTGGTGAGCAACCTGTACCCGTTCACCGACTCGCCCGACATCGAGACCATCGACATCGGCGGACCGGCGATGGTTCGCGCCGCGGCCAAGAACCACGCTTGGGTCGCGGTGGTGACCGACCCGGCGCAGTACGCCGACGTGCTCGAGGAGCTGCGCTCCGGTGAAGGCTCGCTCGGTGACGACACCCGACGGCGGCTGGCGCTCGAGGCGTTCGCGCACACCGCGGCGTACGACGCCGCCATCGTCCGCTGGCTCCAGGGTGACGAGACGCTGCCCCGCCACGTCGTCATCGCGCTCGAGCGCACGGGGGACGAGCTGCGCTACGGGGAGAACCCGCACCAGCAGGCCGCCCGCTACCGCACCGTGGGCGAGCGCAGCTGGTGGGACGACGTCGTGCAGCACGGCGGGCTCGCGCTCTCGTACCTCAACCTCTACGACACCGAGGCGGCGTGGCAGCTCGTGCACGACCTCGGCGACCGTCCCGCCTGCGCCATCATCAAGCACGCCAACCCCTGCGGTGTGGCCGTTGCCGAGGATCTCGCCACTGCGTACCAACGGGCGTTGGAGTGCGACGAGCTGTCTGCCTTCGGCGGGATCGTCGCCCTCAACCGCCCCATCGATGCTGCCACCGCCGACGCCATGGTGGCGGGGCCCCAGGCCGACGTCGTGATCGCGCCGGTTTACGCCGCGGGCACGTTCGACGCACTCACGAAGAAGCGGAGGAACACGCGCCTCCTCGAGGCGCCGACGCCGACACGCGATCCGCTCGACTTCCGCACGCTCAGTGGCGGGTTCCTCGTCCAAGAGGCGCCCCATTTCGAGAAGGGCCGCGCCGACTGGCGCGTCGTTACGAAGCGCGCCCCGACCGAAGAGGAGTGGCGCGACGCCGAGATGGCCTGGCGGGTGTGCGGGCACGTCAAGTCGAACTGCGTCGTGCTCGTGAAGGACCTGCAGGCCGTCGGCATCGGCGCCGGCCAGCAGAGTCGGGTCGGTGCCGGCGAGATCGCGGCAATGAAGGCGCAGGGCCGCGCCAAGGGGGGAGCGTCGGCCACCGACGGCTTCTATCCCTTCGCCGACGGCGTCGATGCCGCCGCCGATGCCGGTGTCGCGGTGGTCGTCCAACCCGGCGGTGCGCAGCGCGACGAGGAGCTCACCGCCCGCGCCGACGAGCTCGGCCTCGCCATGGTCATGACCGACGAACGGCACTTCCTCCATTGAGGCGCCCATGACTGCGCGATTGCTCGACGGGAACGCCTTCCTCGAGGTGGTGAAAGCCGAGCTCACCGCCGAGGTCAAGGCGCTGGGCGACCAGGGCGTCACCCCCGGACTCGGGACGATCCTGGTCGGCGACGACGAGAGCAGCGCCTCGTACGTGCGCATGAAGCACGAGAACTCGGCCGAGCTCGGCATCGCCTCGTTCCACCAGGAGCTCCCGGCCGAGGCCACCCAGGACGAAGTGTTCGCGGCGGTCAGCGCGTTCAACGAGAACCCCGACGTCGACGCCTTCCTCGTGCAGCTGCCGCTGCCGAAGCACCTCGACGAGGAGGCCATGCTGCGGGCGGTCGACCCCGACAAGGACGTCGACGGCCTCCACCCGGTGAACCTGGGCCGGCTGGTGATGGGTGTCGATGCGCCGGTCGCGTGCACCCCCGCGGGGATCCAGGCGCTGCTCGTGCACTACGGCGTCCCCGTCGAGGGTCGCCATGTGGTGATCGTGGGCCGAGGCCTGACCATCGGCCGGCCCCTCGCCAACCTCCTCAGCCTCAAGCGGCCCAACGCCAACGCCGCGGTCACAGTGGTACACACCGGCATCGCCGACCTCGGGGCTTACACGCGCGACGCGGACATCCTCATCGTCGCCGCCGGTATGCCCGGCATCGTCACTCCCGAGATGGTCAAGCCCGGGGCCGCGGTGGTGAGCGCGGGGGTGACGTTCGGTGAGGGCCGCAAGCTGCTCCCCGACGTCGAGGAGTCGGTGGCCGAGGTCGCGGGCTGGATCACCCCGCGCCTCGGTGGGGTCGGTCCGACCACCCGGGCGATGTTGCTGCGCAACACCGTGAGCGCGGCCCGCCGCCGAGTTCGCTGATCTGACCGCTCTGACCAGCGGCTCTCGACAACCGCGCGCGCTCGCGCTAGAAAGCGCACCACCGCGACCGGGAGGCCCGGAGCGGGCAGCGAGGGGAATTCGAGAACCTTGAGCGCGCAGTTCGACATGCCGAAAGCCGTCCCGGTGGCCGGGTCGTGCCCGTTGTGTGGACTCGCTGTCGCTGCCGACGCCGCCCGATGTGCCGCCTGCGGCTACCACCTCGCCGGCGTGGACGGCCGCCCCGGCCCGCTGACCCGCCCCGCGCTCTGGTGGATCACCGCCGGGCTCGCGATCGTCTACGTCCTCACGGTGCTGGTCGTCCTGGCCGCTCGGTAGGAACCCGGACGGGGGCGCCCGAGACCCCCCCGGGTACGATCGCCCCATGCCCGAGAAGATCACCCTGGCCGGCGGCGCGCTGCGCGTCCCCGACGAGCCGATCATCCCGTTCATCGAGGGCGACGGCACCGGCGTCGACATCTGGCCCGCAGCCCAGCGGGTCATGGACGCCGCCGTCGAGAAGTCGTACGGCGGCCGGCGCACCATCGCGTGGACCGAGGTGCTGGCGGGCCAGAAGGCGTTCGACCAGACCGGCGACTGGCTCCCCGAGGCGACGGTCGACTCGTTCCGCGACCACCTCATCGGCATCAAGGGACCGCTCACCACCCCGGTCGGCGGCGGCATCCGCAGCCTCAACGTCGCCCTGCGCCAGATCCTCGACCTCTACGTGTGCCTGCGGCCGGTGCGGTGGTTCACGGGAGTCCCGAGCCCGGTGCTGCACCCCGAGAAGGTCGACATGGTCATCTTCCGGGAGAACACCGAAGACATCTACGCCGGCCTCGAGGTGGAGGAGGGGACTCCCGAGGCCAAGAAGCTGATCGAGATGCTGCGGGACGCGTTCGGCTGGGAGATCCGGCCCGACTCGGGCGTCGGGATCAAGCCGGTCTCGGAGACGGGATCGAAGCGCCTGATTCGCGCCGCCATCCAGTACGCGGTCAACCGCAAGCGGTCGTCGGTCACGCTCGTGCACAAGGGCAACATCCAGAAGTTCACCGAGGGCGCGTTCCGCAACTGGGGCTACGAGCTCACCCGGGACGAGTTCTCGGATGTTGCGGTCGGATGGGACGACTGCGGCGGCGATCCCGGCGGCAAGGTCCTGGTGAAGGACAACATCGCCGACATCACCCTCCAGCAGGTCCTGACCCGCCCGGACGAGTTCGACGTCATCGCGACCACGAACCTCAACGGCGACTACATCTCCGACGCGCTCGCGGCCCAGGTCGGCGGGATCGGCATCGCGCCCGGCGGCAACATCAACTACGTCACCGGGCACGGGATCTTCGAGGCGACCCATGGCACCGCCCCCAAGTACGCCGGTCAGGACAAGGTCAATCCGGGTTCGGTGCTCCTGTCGGGCGTGATGATGTTCGACCACCTCGGCTGGCAGGACGCCGCCGACGCCATCGTCGCCGCGCTCGAGGCGACCATCGCCGACAAGATCGTCACCTACGACTTCGCCCGGCTCATGGAGGGCGCCATCGAGGTGAAGACGTCGGAGTTCGCGTCCGCCATCATCGACCGGCTGTGACCGTCTCTCCAAAGACGAGCGCCGTAGTAGTGGCGTGATCCTCGCCGAGCTCAACGTCCGCCACACCCGGCGGCACATGCCGACCCGACGGGTCGCGCTCGGCGACCACTACCTGCCCACCGGTGGGCCCGGCTACGGCGCCGTGCTCCTCGGCGCGGTCGCGGCCGACAGCGCGCCCGGTCTCGACCCCGAGCAACAGGACGCGCTGACTCGCTTTCTCGACGACGCCCGGCACGAGCGGCTCCTTGTACCCCGGATCGCGCTGCGATACCGGCTCCAGACCGACGTGCACGGCCTCGATCGGTCCCGTCACCGCATCGTGGGCGAGTCCGACCGGCCGGTGCTCGAGCTCGACGTGCACGGGCGCGCCGCCCCGCAGCTGATCGGGGCGGTGATGGCCGCGGCGACGCTGCCGACCCTCGACGCCCAGCGACTCGCGTTCCGGGCGATCGAGAGTGCGCTCGCTCGCCCCGGCATCCTGCCCGAGGGCGTCACCGTGCGCCGCCTCTACGAAGGCGTCCCCGGCGCCCGGCCGACCGCGCCCGGCGTGCAGAGCAACGGGTCCGGACCTGCGGTCGACCCGTGGCGGGACGTCCCCGCCGAGCGGCGCTGGGCCATGGAGGTCCTCGGCCTCGGCGCGACCATGACGATCGACCGGGACGACGTGCAGCGCCGCTTCCGCCGGCTGGTGAGCCTCGCGCACCCCGACCACGGCGCAGTTGCCGCGGGCGCAGCCGAGCGCATCGCCGAGCTGAGTGAAGCGCGCCAGCGGCTGCTCTCGGTTCTGGCGGCGCACAGGTAAGGTCCGCGCCATGCCGGCCACCAAGCCGCCCGTCCACGTCACTGTTACCGGCGCCGCCGGCCACATCGGCTACGCGCTCGTGCACCGGATCGCGTCGGGCCAGCTGCTCGGCCCCGACCAGCCGATCGTGCTGCGCCTGCTCGAGATCGAACCGGCCATGGCCGCGCTCGAGGGCGTGGTCATGGAGCTGGAAGACGGCGCCCACCCGTTGTTGGAGGGCACCGAGGCCACCGCCGACCTGAAGCACGCGTTCACCGGCGCGTCGTGGTGCCTCCTGGTCGGCTCGATCCCGCGCAAGGCGGGCATGGAGCGCAGCGACCTGCTGACGGTGAACGGCGGGATCTTCAAGCCCCAGGGCGAGGCGATCAACGCCCACGCCGCCGACGACGTGCGCATCCTCGTCGTCGGCAACCCGTGCAACACCAACTGCCTCATCGCCCGGTCGAACGCCCCCGACGTCCCCGCCGACCGTTGGTTCGCCATGACCCGGCTCGACGAGAACCGGGCCAAGACCCAGCTCGCCCGCAAGGCGGGCGTCCCGGTGCGCGCTGTGACCAACCTGGCGATCTGGGGGAACCACTCGACGACCCAGTTCCCCGACTTCTTCCACGCGCTCATCGGCGGCACGCCCGCGCCCGACGTGATCACCGACCACGACTGGCTCGAGGGGCCGTTCATCGAGACCGTGCAGAAGCGGGGGGCGGCGGTGATCGAGGCGCGGGGCGCGTCCTCGGCGGCGTCGGCGGCCCACGCGGCCATCGACTCCGTGAACAGCATCTGGCGCAAGACGCCGAAGGAGGACTGGCACTCGCTCGCGGTGTGCAGTCGGGGGGAGTACGACATCCCCGAGGGTCTCCAGTTCGGGTACCCCGTGCGCAGCGACGGATCGTCGTGGGAGGTCGTCGAGGGCATCGAGCACGGCGACTTCGCCCAGCAGAAGATCAAGGCGACCACTGACGAGCTCCTCGAGGAGCGCGAGGACGTGAAGGACCTGCTTCCCTCGTGATGCAGTGGTGGCGCCAGGAGACACCGGTCGGTGAGATGACGGTCGTCGCCGGCGACGCCGGGCTCCGTCGCATCCAGCTGAATGGCTCGAACCCGCCCGAAGGCGACTTCGAGCGCGACGAAAAGATTGCCGCCGAGCTCGACGAGTACTTCGGGGGGCGCCGCCGCCACTTCACCGTGCCCGTCGACCTCGGGAGCGTCCCGGCGACGTTCCGCCGGCGGGTCCTCGAGACCCTCTCCCGCGACGTGCCCTACGGCGAGACCGTCTCGTACGGCGAGCTCGCGGTCATGGCCGCGCGTCCCGGCGCGGCCCGGGCAGTGGGCTCGGCGATGGCCAACAACCCGGTCCCGATCGTCGTCCCGTGCCACCGGGTGCTCGCCACCGGCGGGCGCATCGGCGGCTACGGCGGGGGTCTCGGCATGAAGCGGGCCCTGCTCGCACTCGAGGGCGTCGAGCTCGCTTGAGCGACACCGAGGAGCGGCGCTGGCTCGACGTGAGCCGGACCTGGTCCGCATCCTGCGCCGGCAACTGGACGACTTCCTGGGCTACTTCCTCTCGTTCGCGGTGCTCGCGTTCTACTGGGTGGCCCATCACCGGCTGTTCGACCACGTGAAGCGGGCCGACCGTTGGCTTCTCTACCTCAACCTGATCTTCCTCTCTTTTGTGGCGCTCCTGCCGTACCCGAGCGAGCTACTCCAGCACTACGGCGACACCAAGGTGGCGACCGTGTTCTGGGCTGCGACGATCGTGCTCGCGGGATCAGCGTTCACCGCGCTCGTCGTGCACGCGGTCCGGGGTCATCTGGTCGACCCGCCGTTCGAGCGCGCGTACCGGCAGCACGCGATCCTACGCCACGCCGCGGTACCGGTGGTGTTCGCGGCGTCGATCCCGGTCGCGTTCCTCAGCGTTGCCGCGGCCAAATTCGTGTGGCTACTGCTCCCGGTGTGCCATCTCGTGTTCCGCCGCCGCTACGGCAGCATCCACGACACGCACTGACTATTTCGCGCCGCTGCCCTTCTCGGCCGGCTTGGCCTCTGCCGGCTTCGCCTCGGCCTTCTTCTCCTTCTCGGGCGCGGCCAAGCCCAGCTCGGAACGCAACTCGCTGAGCCGCGCTGACGCCTCGGCGCTCATCTGGGCCTGCTCGACCTCGAGCATCTTGGTCGACACGTCGGCGCCGGTGAGGTCGGACATGCCCTGGGCCTTCGCCAGGCGCCGCTCGATCTTCTCCCGCACCTGCTCGAACGTGGGGACGTCTTCGCCGACCGTGGCGTTGAGCTGGTTCATCGCCTTGGTCATCTGCTCCTGCATCTTCGCCTGGTCGAGCTGGCTCAGGAGCTTCTCGCGCTCGGTGAGCTTCTTCTGCAGCGCGGCCGAGTTCTGCGCCACCATCTTCTTGGCCTTGTCGGCCTCCTGGGTGGTCGACAGCAACTGCTTCTTGAGGTCGGCGACCTCCTTCTCGAGCTGGATGAGCTTGTTGGCGAACTGCTCGGCCGCCTGGTTGTAGTCGGACGCCTTGTCGGCCTTGCCGTCCTTGCCGGCCTCGTCGGAGAGGAGGAGGGCCTGGCGCGCCGACGCGTTGGCCTTCTCGAACTCCTCGACCGACCGGTCGAGGCGCATCTGGGTCTGCTTCTGGTTGGCGATGACGTTGGCGGCTTGCTCGGTGAGCTTGCGGTGCTGTTCGTGGGCCTCCTGGATCGCCTGCTCCAGCTGAACCTTGGGGTCGGCCGACTCCTCCAGCTTCCCCGAGACCTTGGCGACCAGGTACTTCCACCATCTGCGCAGCGCTTTGAACATGGGGGCGATCCTATGCCGTCCCGGCCCGGGTCGTTCCGCCGCCCTTCGCCCGGCGCTTCTTGGGCTCGGCCTCGGGCAGCTCGATGTCGCCGGTGCCGCCCCGGCTCGCCCGCCCCGCCTCCTCCAGCGCAACCCGCAGCGACTCCATCTCGTTCACGAGGTCCTCGACGTCGCCGCCGAGGCCGCCCAGCTCGGCGACGTCCTCCGCCCGCAACGACAGCTCGACCGCCCGGGCGACCGCTTCGTCGAGGCGGGCGTCGAGCAGGCTGAGCCGGTCGCGCGCGTCCTGCGCGACAGTGCCGAGTCGTCCCGCCGACGCCACCTGCGCCTCGAGCGCCTCGATGGTCTGCACGTGGTTCGCGTCCAGGCCGGCCTTCTCGGCTGCGGCGGCGATGCCCTTCCCCGCGCCGTGGGCGCGCCAGAGCGGCTCCTGCGCTTCGCCGGGCAGCGAGTTGATGAGCGCGGACAGCTGCTTCTCGGCCGACGCGGCGTCGAGCGAGCTCAGGCCGCCCTCGAGGGCGGCGCCGCGCCGGGCGATGCGGTAGCACTCGTGGAGTCCCTGCTCGATCCCCTTACCGATCTCGTTGAGGCGGTCACGCAACGGGCCCTCGGCCGCGGTCGCGACCGCCCGGCGGTACCGATGCTCGGCGTCGATGGCCTCACGAACGAAATGCCGCCACGGCTCGGGCAGGCTCGCGAGCTCGATGCGCTCGGCCCGCTTCTTGCGGGGCAGCCCGAACGCCACCCTGATCCCGTAGGCGATCGCCCCGACCCCCGCCGCCGCCAGCAGCGGCAGGCCCCCGAGCACGGCTGCCGCGGTGCCCGCACCGGCGAGCAGGATCGCCGACGGCGCCAGCACCGCCTCCGCCGTCTTGCGGGTCTTCAAGTGCTCGGGCAGTTTGTCTACAACGCCCATCGATCTAGAAGTTACTGACTACCGCGACGAACACCTTCTCGATGGTCGTGGGATCGACCGCGTCGTAGGCGGCGGCGTTGGTGGCCTCGGCGATGCGCTTCAGCGTCCCGAGGTCGGCGTCGCTGCCGAAGGCGATCGGGAACACCCGCACCGGCTGGCTCGACTGGCCTTCGTTCTGACCTCGCAGGAACTGGATCAGCCCGTCGAGGTCGCTGTTGCGGTCGTCCTCGTTGCGCCCGTCCGAGAGGATCACGACCGCGTTGATGCGAGTGGGGTCGAAGTCTTCCTCCATGTCGCGGTAGGACGCCTCGGTCACCGTGTACAACGGCGTGCCCTGGGTCGGGACCAGGTCGCGGATCTTGGACGCGATGACCTCGCGGTTCGAGCTGATCGGGCCGAAGTCGACCACGTCGAGGTAGTCGGTCGGCTCGCTGCCGCTGATCTCGGTCGAGAAGATGCGCAGCCCGACCTCGTCCTCCGGTTTGAACTGGTCGAGCGCGTTGATCGCGGCCCGTTTGGCGAGGTCGAGCTTGGTCTCGCCGGTCGACTCGTCCCCGGGGTCGCCCATCGAGCCCGACACGTCGATGACCAGCATCACCCGCGCCGCCTTGCGGGTCTCGCCCCACTTGTCGATCAGGCCGACCAGCACCTCGGGCTCGGGGACTTCGAGCGTCGTCTGGGGCTCGTTCGGGTCGAGGCCGTTGCCCTTGTTGATGGGGTCGTCGATCGCCACCGACGGGTTGCCGGGACGGAAGCCGAACTCGAGCACCCGCCGCTGGTTCTCGGGCTCGCGCACGAACGCGTCGAACTTGGCCGCCGCCTCCTTCTCCTTCGCGCTCACCCACTTCGAGTCCAGGATGATGAACGGGTTGTCGGAGAAGAGCGTCCCCTCCTTCGGGTACACCGCGACCAGGGGAGTGCGGGGCTCCTTCGGCTTCTCGCCCGGGTCGAGGATCCCGTCGGGGTTGCCCCGGTTGTAGTCGATGATCGACTTCTCCTCGATGGCCACCGCCGAGACGTAGGTCAGGGCGGTGCCGCGGGCGTCGGCGCGGTAGAGGTTGTTCAGGAAGGTGTTGGTGATGTCGCCGTAGTGGACGACCGCCGACTCGACGCCCCGGGCGAAGTCGAGGACCTCGGGCCGGTTCAGGTCCTCCAGCGTCAGGTCGGTCGTCTTGCCCGCGGCGGCGTAGTACTGCGCCACGGTGGCGTGGAGCGCGCTGGTGGAGAAGTTCGGGTTGGTCTTGCCGAGACGGAACGGTCCCCACTCGGGATGGCCGAACGCCCCCCAGCCCGCGGGATCGTTCGCCAGCCGCAGGATGTCGGCGAAGCCGACGGGGGTGTCGGGGTAGCCCAGGGCGGTCGCCATCGGCTCGGGCATCGCGATCACCAGCGGCGTCAACATGAACGGCTTGCCCGCCGGCGCCACCGGGTCCTCGCCGGCGTCGGCCTTGCGCTGGTTGACCACGGCACCCCACGCGCTCGACGCCGGCGACCAGATGACCGGCTGGGGCCCGTTGACGTCCGGGTCAGGCCAGTCGTCGGCGACGAGGTTGGCGCCTTCGCCCGACGACTTGCGCTGTACCCGCACGAAGATGCAGTCGCCGTCGACCTCCGCCTCGTCCGAGTCGTTGAACGTGTTGGCGAGGTCGGTGAGCAGGTCGAGCTTCTCGGGTGACACCGCCATGTCGACGGCGATGCAGTCGCCCGGGTCCTCGAGCCCGTCGCCGGCGTCATCGCCGTCGTCGACGCTCACCGTGCACGCGCCGGCGGCGAGCGCGAGAACGAGCGCGAGTCCCGCCCCTGCCCGGGTCGCGGGTCTCATCCGGTGGCCTGACCCCAGGAGTTCTGGAGCGCGATGTATATGCCCGCGTCGGGGGGAAGGTTCGTTCCGGCCGGTAGTCGCACGCGCGTGCGCACGCCCTTCACCGGGTCCCGGCCTTCGACCCGCCACCCCGATTCGGCCAGCTCGTCTCGGGCGCGCCCGCCGGCGGCGAGGTCGGCGATGTCGTCGTCGCGATCTTGGGTCACGGTCAGCGCGAGGACGACGTCGGCGGTGGCCACCGGCTCAGGGTAGAGCAGGGTGAATGCGTTCCGGCGGTCGGGCACAGCGTTCGCGAGCAGTGGTCCCGCCTCTGCCTCGGTCGCTCCCGCAGCGTCGTAGAGGGCCGTGGGGACCGCGCTGACCATCTCTTCGACCGGCGAGTCGGGGGCCGCGCCGGTGTCAGTGAGCCGTTCGAGCCACGCTACGAAGTCGTCCTGCTGCAGGTCGTTGAGCGCGTAGTCGATGCGGCCGAAGAACTCGCTCGCCGCCTGCGCGAGGAGCACGAGCCCGGTTGCGCTGGTCATCGGGTTGGGTTGCACCACCTTCACCCGGTTCCAGGTTGCGGGACCGTTGAGGTCTTCCCAGGCCTCACCGCCGACGTCTCCGAGGCACCGCCAGTCAATGGTCCCCGCACACGGGCCTTCCTCCAGCACCCGGGCCCGGTCCTGGAGCGCCACGATCACCAGCGGCGTGCGTGCCAATGGGGTCGTGGAATCCTCGAGCACCGGCGCCAGCTGGGCGCGAGCGCGGGTGTCGGCGACGATCGCCGGCCACGGGTCAGGCACGAGCCAGCCGTCGAGGCCCGGGTCGTCGACTTCGGAGTCGGGGAGCGCGCTCAGTCGTAACGCGGTGACTCCGGCGGGCTCGATGGTGACGTCGAGTCCCCCGACGGCGTCGTCGAGCTGGGTGCACGCCTCCTCGAGCTCGGTCGCGCACACGAGCTGAGCGTCGCCGTCGGTGTTGCGGGCGTCATCGATGTTGTTCCGGATGACAACTGCCGCCACCACCATCGCGACCGCGGCAACGATCGCGCCGACGGTTTTCACGGACCGGGACCTCTCTCGCTAGGAGTCGGGGATGTCGGCGGCGACCAGCGTGCTGAGCTGCTCGTCGGTCGGCTTCTTCACGTCGACGACCCGGCTGGCGTGGCGCGCGATCGCGGCCTCGAACAGGTTGCGGGCGAAGCGGCCGTTCCCGAACATGGGCCCGCGCGGCTCCGCCGCCAGGCGGGCCCGGAGCTTCTCGATCGCCGACGGGTCCGCCTTGTAGTTGTGGTCCTCGCCGAACGACTCGAAGATGCGGACCATCTCGTCGTCGGTGTAGTCGGGGAACACGATCGTCTTGGGGAAGCGCGACCGGATCCCCGGGTTGGAGTCGAGGAACTTGTTCATCGGCTCGGGGTAGCCGGCGACGATGACCGCGAGGTCGTCGCGGTGGTCCTCCATCTGCTTGAGCAGTGTCGCAATGGCCTCGGCGCCGAAGTCCTGCTCGCCGCCCTGCGCCAGCGCGTACGCCTCGTCGATGAACAGGATGCCTCCGAGCGCGGTTCCGCAGATCTCGACGACCTTGGTCGCGGTCTGGCCCACGAACCCGGCCACCAACCCGGAGCGGTCGGTCTCCACCAGGTGGCCCTTCGAGACCACGTCGAGGGCGGCGTAGATCTCACCGAGGAGCCGGGCGACCGTGGTCTTGCCGGTGCCGGGGTTGCCCACGAAGACCAGGTGTGCCGACTGGTCGACCACCTTGAGCTTGCGGTCGCGGCGCATGTTCTGGACCCGGATGAGGTTGGTCAGCAACCGGACCTCGGTCTTCACCGCGTCGAGGCCGATGAGCTCGTCGAGCTCGTCGAGCAGCTCCTCGAGCGACTTCTTGGGCGGCGCCTCGGCTGCCTTGCCGACCTCGCCCGGGCCGGGCTCCTTGGCCATGCCCTCGGGGCGCTCGATGCCGGCGGCGCCGAGACGCCGCAGCATCATCGAGCGGAAGGTGTCGACCGCCAGCAGCTTCTCGCGGGTCGGTACGTCCTCGAGCGCGCAGGCAGCGTGGGCAACGCGCAGCGCGGCCTGGTAGTAGGTCCAGCCGTGGGTCGTTCCGGCGGCGGCGTCGGCGGCCACGATGGTCTCGAACATCGGCGAGGGCGTGATCGGCCACGCCCGGTGTTGGCGGATGGCGTCGCCGTCGCGGAGCTGCTGGGGCGTGGCGCTCGCCAGCGACTCGAACCACGGCGCCAGCGCGGCCGCGAACTCCCGCAGCTCGCCCTCGCCGTAGCGTCCGTCCCCGGCGATGACCGCCGCCGCGATCGCCTGGGCCTCGAGGGCGGCGTCGCGCTCGTGGTCACCGGCACCGGCGGGCTTGGTGGCCGCCGCGCCCCGCTTGCCGTCGGCGCGCGACCGCAGGTCGCCGAGCACCGCGGTGAGGTCGGTGACGAACTGCTGGACCGGTTCGGCGAGCAAGTTCGCCGCTTTAGGCACCCGCCGGCACCTCCGGCAGCCCGGCCAGCCATGGTGTGACGAGCTCGAGGAAGCGGTCAGGCAGCTCGAGCTGGGGCGCGTGGCCGCAGTCGTCGATCACCTCAAGCGCGAACTCGGGGTGGCGGGCGGCCACCGCCCGCGCCGAGCTCACCGGTACGAGCCGGTCGAGCACGCCGTGCACGATGAGCGTCGGGCACTGCACCCGGGCGAAGTCGGCGGTCATGCCCCCCTGGAAGTAGAAGAACAGCGACCGGGCGGCGTCCGCGTACGCCCCCGGGACCTCCGGGAACGTGCTCCGTTCAGTGGCCAGCGCGATGAGTCGGTCGCGCAACGCCCCGTCGACGCGCTCGGGGTGGGCCACCGACCACTCGAGCGTCGAATCGACCATCCCGGCCGGTCCCAGCCGCCGAGCGCGCATCCCGAGGAACCGCCCGCCGAGCTGCGGCACCATGAGCGGCGCCATCCGGGCGACGAGCTGCCACGGCGGGATCCGGGCGCCCCGCTGTGGGAGCGCGGGGTCGACGAGCACGAGGGCGCGCACCAGCTCGGGATGGCGGGCGGCGAGGCCGACGCCGATGGCGCCGCCCATCGAATTGCCGAAGACGGTGGCCGGCCCCAGCTGGTCGCGGAGCAGCATGGCGACGAGTCGACCGTTGCCGCCGACGGTGGCGCGTCGACCGTCGGCGAGGCGTGTCAGCCCGAAGCCGGGGAGATCGACCGCGGTCACAGTGGCATCGAGCGCGGTGGCGAGACGTCCCGCGACCGGCTCCCAGCTCAGGGTGCTCGCGCCGAGGCCGTGGACGAGCAGGATGCGCTGGTCTCGGTCGGGATCGCCCCATTCGACGGCATGGACGCGCACACCGTCGAGATCGATCCACCGTTCGGCGCCGGGTTGCACGAGGAGAGGATCGCGCACGGCCGGGCATGCCGCCTCCTCGCGGGGCATGCTGGGCCGGTGTCCGACCTCATGACGTCCGACGGGGTGCGGCTCCACTATCAGGTGGACGGCCCCGACGACGCGCCCGTCGTCGTGCTGCTCCACGGGCTGGGCTCGGACGGGCAGGCCGACCAGCCCCTGGTCGACGCCATCGGCGACCGGCTCCGGGTGGTGCGCCTCGATCTGCGCGGCCACGGGCGGAGCGACCCGGTCACCGACCCGGCGCGCTACGGCTGGTTCGACCGGGCTGCCGCCGATGTGCACGAGTTGCTCGACGCCCTGGGGCTGGAGACGGCCGCGCTCCAGGGGGGTTCGCTCGGAGCTGCGGTCGCACTCGCGACCGTGCTCGACCGCCCGGCGCGGGTTCGCGCCCTCGGCCTGTCGAGTCCCGCGATCGGTGCCGGCGCCGCGCTCGGCAATCCGGCCGCGACCGGATTTGCCGAAGGTGTCGACCAGCTGGGGCTGGTCGGCATGCTCGACTCGCTGACCGCGGCCGGGCTGCTCGACCTCCCGGCGGAAGAGCTGGCGGCGGCGCGGGCGAACTACCTCCGCCAGGACGACGCCGCGATGCGGGCCTGCATCGCCGCGCTCACGCGGGCGCGCCTGGTCGACGACCTGGCCGAGCTCGCGGCCATTCGCTGCCCGACCCAGGTGGTGGCGCGCCGCGGGGACCCGCTGCACCCGTTCGAGATCGCCGAGGAGGTCGCGGCCCACATCGCGGGCGCACGCCTGGTGGAGGACGACGGCAACGTCCCGATGCACCTGCGACCGACCGCCGCCGCCGACCTCATCGCCGAGTTCCACACCCAGGCAGCGCGAAGAACTGCCATCCGGGCGCGTTCGTCGTGAATTGCGCGGGAGCGGCGAGCGTCCCGAAGGGCGGCGGCAGGTACCCTGCCGCCGAGCGAGCGCGACCAGGACAGAGGTCCCCCGCGTGACGGTCGTGGGCCGGGGCACGAAGGTGTTCGAAGCCGCACCCGTCCGGGGCGCCTGGCGTCGCCTCGACACCCCCGACGACGTGCTCGGGTTGATGGACACGACCGCCGAGGGTGTCGTCGCCTGCGTGGCCGACGCCGGCGCGACCTTCCTGGCGCCGATCTTCGACGAGCTCACCGCGGTCGTCTGCCTGTCGGGGACACCGCTGAGCCATATCGGCATCGTGAGCCGCGAGTACCAGGTGCCCTGCCTGATGGCGACGGAGCTCGACGGCACCGCCCCGGCCGACGGCGACGCGGTCGAGGTCGACTGCAGCGGCACCGACGGGATCGTGCGGCGCGTATGACGCGGTTAGGGGAGTGGGACCGCGACGAGACCAACCGCTGGATCCTCTACCACGGCAAGATCGCCCGGGCGATGACCGCCACCCGCACCGCACTGGAGTCGGCGCTGATCCCGGTGACCGCCTACATCCTCGTGTCCGGCGTCGAGTGCTATCGGCGTCACCCCGAGATGATGCGGGAGATCGCCGCCGCCCGGCCGCCCGAGGAGATCGGCGCCGCCGGCCGCCGCCCCGGCAACCAGGTCGACTCGGTGCATCTCTGGTCGATCGCCAACATCTACCTCGTCGGCCGCCAGGTGCTGGCCCCGTTCGGGATGGTCACGCCCGAGACCGATCTCGCCGGCACCGCCACCGTCCTCGACTTCTGGAAGCGGGCCGCCGCCCCCTGGCGCGCCGACGGTCACCTCCAGGCCTGGGACGCCGGCAGCGTCGTGCGGCCCTACGACGACGCCGTCGTCGACGAGCTCGTCGCGGGCACCGCGCCATTGACCGACGACGCCACCCGAGGACGCATCCGCAAGCTGAACGCCGCCCTGACCTCCTACCTGTTCCTCCTCTATTTCGACACCCGCGCCGGCTACCAGGACACCGGCCCCTACGAGCTCGCCGACGGCCGAGTGCTGCTGGTCCGTGACTTCTCCGAGTTCGGGGTCGGCCACTTCCCGTGGAGCGCCGCCGTGGCCGCCGATCTCCCGTACTCGAACCTGACCGCGGCGTTCGTGCTTGATGGCGTGCGGCTGAAGGTCACCGACTGGGGGACCTCGATCACGCAACCCGACGACTACCTCTCCCGCCTGCAGGCCTTCGGGCTGTTCACGCCGCACCCCGATGGCAAGCTCGAGCGCGTCCCGCTCGAGGGCATCGACGAGCTCACCGCCGCGGTGAAAGCGGCACAGCGACGGTGCTACCGGCTGATCGCGGGCATGGACCGCAACGAACGCATCGACGCCGGGGCCTACGTCTACTTCACGTTCCTGCGGCCGTTCGCCGAGGCCGCCGGCATCGCCGACCGCCTCGACTGGAAGGTGCCGCGCGACAGCCTCGACCTCTACGACGGGATCGCCACCCTCGACAAGATGCCCGACGTCGAAGCCGACGACAGCATCCCGTACTACACGCCCATCCCCGAAACGGAGGCGTCGCGGTGATCGTGAGCACACCCGCCGACGAGGGCCGCCACGAGCCCGACGACGGCCTCTACTTCAACGAGTCGTGGTACTTCGACTTCTCCCGCGACGACGGCACCGGCGGGTACGTGCGCCTAGGGCTCTACCCCGGCCAGCAGGTGGCCTGGTACTGGGCGTACCTGGTCACGCCCGAGCACGGCCTCGTCGTCGTGCGCGACCACGAGGTCCCGCTGCCCCGCGGCGACGCGCTCGAGATCCGGGCCGACAGCCTCTGGGCCGAATGCGTGTGCGAGACCCCGATGGAGCACTGGGGCCTCGGCCTCGAGGCCTTCGGCGTCCGCCTCGACGCGCCCGGCGACGCCTACCGGGGCGAGATCGGCGAACGCCTGCCCGTCGGCCTCGACCTCGAGTGGGAGGCGTACACACCGGTGTTCGACTATCCGTACCCCGACGACCATCCCGGAGCCCACTACGAGCACGCCGGCGTCGTCCACGGCGAGCTGCTCATCGGGCGCGACCGGATCCCATTCGAAGGCCGCGGGGAGCGTGACCACTCGTGGGGCGAGCGCGACTGGTGGCAGTGGGGCTGGCACTGGACGTCGTTCCAGATCGGGGACACATTCGCAGCAAATGTCGTGAAAGCCGATGAGTTGGACGTCGCCACTGGATACGTTTGGCGGCTGGGCGAGGAGCTGCAACCGGTGACCCAAATGCTGCTCGAGACGCACCACGGCGACGACGACATCCCGACCGCGGCCCGCTACGTGATCGCCCACGACCTCGAGGTCGATGTCGAGGTGGTGGCGGCGGCGCCGGTTCCGTTGGTTGCTCCCGACGGTCGAACTTCTCGTTTCCCGCGTGCACTCTGCCGCTACACGACATCCGAGGGGACCGGCACCGGTTGGTGCGAATGGCTCCAGCCCGGGCGCCCAGTCAAGACCTAACCCCACTTGCCGGACGAGATTGAGCGGAAAGCCGAGGCGCGGCCCACGGCACGCGCGGCATGATCACCGTGCGGACGAGCGTTCCGCAGGGCGGGGCCGGGTATCCCGGCCCCGAGCGAGGGAGCTGTTTGGAGGCGTGTTCGAGGGGCGGCTGATGGCCATCTACACGACCGCGGAGGCGGGCGCGCCCATGGAGGCGCGCGACGAGGCGCGGGCGGTCGCGGGCGTCGGCCTCGACGGCGACCGCTATGCCGAGCAGAACGGGAAGCACTCGCAGACGCCGGGTACCGGTCGGGAGGTCACGTTGGTCGAGCGGGAGGCGATCGCGGCGGTGCGCGCGGACGGCGTCGAGCTCGCCGACCACGAGACCCGCCGCAACCTGCTGACCGAGGGGGTTCCGCTCAACCATCTGGTCGGGCGGACGTTCCGGGTGGGCGAGGTCGTCCTGCGCGGCGTCCGCCTCGCCGACCCGTGCTCGTACCTCGCGGGGCTGACGCGGCCGGGCGTGTCGCGGGCCCTCGTCCACCGGGGTGGGCTCCGGGCCGACATCGTCGAGGGCGGAACGCTCCGGCCCGGCGACACCATCACGCCGATTCCCTAGCACCGGTAAGGGGTAACGCCCCTGCCCACCGGTTGGTCGGACTCATGGAGGAGAATGGGTGAGATGAGACCGGCACGATCAATCGTGATCTCACGAACGAGGCAATAAAGCATGAACCTCGATTGGCGGAAGATCGCTCCCGGCGTGGGCGTCATCGTGCTCGCCCTCGCGGTGCTCGGCCTCGCCCTGACGTTGCGGGGCGACGATGGCGGCGACGACGGCAAGAAGCGGGCGTCGGCGACGACCACGTCGACCTCCACGACGACCACCTCGACCGCTACCACGAGCACGACGGCCCCGCCCGCCACCGCCGCGACCACCCCGCCCACACCGACCGTCACGCCCGGCCCCAGCGTCGTCCTGCCGACCCTCGCACCCCAGACCACTACTCCGCCGCCCGACACGGCCGCGTCCCCCGACCCGAGCGGGAGCACGACCACGACGGCGCCGTCGACCACCACGACCGAGCCCGAGGAGCCCGTCGAGGACACGCGGGAGACCGTCGTGTACTCACCTGAGGGCGCCCCGCCGCGCAAGGCCGATCTGTTCGTACCCGGCATTCACCGCACCACCGCGGTGGTGCTCGTCCACGGCGGCGACGGGACCCGGGGCAGCCGGCGCCAGATGCGGGCGTGGGCCGCCGCCTACGCCGAGGAGGGGTACATCACCCTCTCGATCGACCACTTCCTGTTCAAGCCCACGACAACGCCGCCGGTGTTCCCGATCCCCGAGCGCGACGTGAAGGCGGCGGTGCAGTACCTGCGTCTCAACGCGGACGCACTCGGGATCGACCCCGAGCGCATCGTCGTGCAGGGCTTCGGCGCGGGCGCACAGCTCGGTGGGGTCGCGTACACGACCGGTGACGACGCGGCGTTCGCCGGCGAAGGTCTCTATGACGACGGGACCAGGGATGTCGCCAACGCGTTCATCGGCTTCTACGGGGTCTACGACGGCACGCACGAGGAGCCCGACCAGTACTGCGGCGGGCCCGACGGCAGCGGCGATCCCGCGGTGCAGGCGTGCTACGACCTCGGCGACTCCGTGTCGCTCGCGGCCGATGCCAGCGGACCGGCACTGTTGTTCCACGGTGACGCCGACGCCACCGTTCTGCCCGATCAGACGACCGCATTCGGCGACGCGCTCGTTGCCGCCGGCGTCGACGCCACCGTCACGGTCGTGCCCGGCGCCGACCACAACTTCGACCGCATCCGGGGCGCGCTGACACCCGAAGGCGAAACTGCTTTCGCCGAAATACTGGTCTGGCTCGACGCCCGGTTCCCCGAGCCGCCGACGCCCTAACTACGCGAACGTCGGCCGGAGGGGCAGGCCCGACTGACCGTTGCCGGGCTTCACCGCCAGGACCTGGTGGACCTGGGTGCGGTTGGCCTCGAAGTTCACCGCGGATGCCGCCATGTAGAGGCGCCAGATGCGGGCCCGGGCGACGCCCGCCTCGGCCACGCACGCGTCCCAGTTCTCCTCGAGGTTGGCGACCCACCGGCGCAGCGTGAGCGCGTAGTGCTCGCGCAGGCCCTCCATGTGGCGGGCCTCGAACTGTTCCTGCTGGATCGCCGAGACCACGTTGCCCATCTCGTGCAGCTCGCCGTCGGGGAACACGTAGCGGTCGATGAAGCCGCGCCGGGCGAAGCGAGACCGGCGGTCGTCGGTGGAGCCCTTCACGTGCGCGGGCCGGCCGATGGTGTGGTTCAGGAGTCGTCCGCCCGGGGGCAGCAGCTCGAAGCAGCGCTCGAAGTACACCTGGAGCTGCGACAGGCCCACGTGCTCGAACATGCCGATCGAGCTGATGGCGTCGTACGGGCCGTCGTCGACGTCGCGGTAGTCCTGGTAGCGGACTTCGATCTTGTCGCCGAGCCCGGCGTCGGCGGCCCGCTTCTCGGCCAGCTCGGCCTGCCGCTGCGACAACGTGACCCCGACCGCGTTCACGCCGTGGTGCTCGGCCGCGTGCAGCAGCATGCCGCCCCACCCGCAGCCGATGTCGAGCAGGCGCATGCCCGGCTCGAGCGCGAGCTTGCGGCAGATCAGCTCGTGCTTGTTGGCCTGCGCCTCCTCGAGCGAGTGGGCGGGGTCGGTCCAGACCGCGCACGAGTACGTCAGCGACGGACCGAGGACCATGCGGTAGAAGTCGTTTGACACGTCGTAGTGGTGTGAGACCGCGGCGGCGTCGCGCGCCTTCGAGTGGCGCCGGCCGCGCAGGCGCGCCTCCTCCTTCGGCGGCGGCAGCGGCTTCAACCCACCTGCGCCCGCGAGCCGGAGCGCGGCGAGATACTGCCGGGGTCGGAGCTTGACCTCGGGCAGCTGGTCGCGCAGCCCGAGAGCGGCGTACATGTCACCCTCGACGTCGAGGTCGCCGGCGACGTAGGCGCGACCGAAGCCGAGCTCACCGGGCGCCGTGATGATGCGGCGCAGGGCGTTGGGGGAGCTGACCACGATGGTGGCCGGCGCGGGATCGGGGCCGACACGACTGCCGTCGTACAGCGAGAACGCGACCGGCAGGTCGGTTCCGAGGAGGTCCTGGACAAGGTCCGCGAGTGCCATGGCCCGAGTCTTGCCGCTCGACCCCTCAGAAGTCGACGGCTGCTAGAAGTCGAGGGAGGAGAGCTCCGGCAGCCAACGCTCGGCCCGGCGGCAGGCATCCCGCCAGCGCTCGCGGTCGAGCTCGTGGTCAGGCCGGGGCTCGATCCGCTGGCGGGGCGACCAGGTGCCGGCGAGGTCGTCCTCGCTGCCCCAGGCGCCGGTGGCGAGGCCGGCGAGGAAGGCGGCGCCGAGGGCGGTGGCCTCGCGCACCGGTGAGATCTCGACGATGCGTTGGCACGCGTCCGCGAGCAACTGCACGAACGTCGGGTTTTCGGTCATACCGCCGTCGGCGCGTAGGAGGGGGACGGCGATGCCGGAGTCGCTCTCGGCTGCCTCGACCAGGTCGACAGCGCGGTGGGCGACGCCCTCGAGCACCGCTCGGACCAGCTCGGCCCGGCCGGTGCCGCGGGTGAGGCCGAGCACTGTGCCGCGGGCGCCGAAATCGAACACCGGCGTCCCCAACCCGAGCAGCGCGGGCACGTACCAGACGTCGCCGGTGGTCTCGCAGCCAGCGGCGACGTCGTGCGACTCGGCCGCCGAGGCGATGACGCCGAGGTCGTCACGCAGCCACTCGACGTTGGTGCCGGCGGACAACATGATCGCCTCGACGCCCCAGGTGTCGGCGCCGCCGGCGCGCCGGCACACGATCGGGAACGTTCCCCCCGGGCCGCGCGTCTCGAACTCGGGCCGGTCGGGACCGAGAACCAGGTCGAGCATGCCGCCGGTCCCGAACGTGATCTTGGCGTCGCCGGTGTGCACGCAACCCTGGCCGAGCAGCGACGCCTGCTGGTCCCCGGCGATGCCCGCGATCGGTGGCGCGCCCGGGAGCGCGGTGGCCTCGCCGACCACGCCGGTGGAGTCGACGACCCGCGGCAGCATCCGCTTGGGTACCCGCAGGATCTCGAGCACGGTCTCCGACCAGTCGCGCGCGTCCGGATCGAGCAGCCCGGTGACGCCGGCATTGGTCGCGTCGGTGACGTGCAGCGCACCCTCGCTCAGCTTCCACGCCACCCAGGTGTCGACGGTCCCGAAGCAGAGGTCGCGCTCCCGTTGCGGGTCGGCCTGGTCGAGGAGGTGCTCGAGCTTGGTGGCCGACGCGTTCGGCGCGGTGCGCAGCCCCTCGGACCTCAGCTCCAGGCACCGTCCCACGGTGCGGAGGTCCTGCCAGCCCAGCCCGGGCCCGACCGGCTCGCCGGTGGCGCGGTCCCACACGACGGTGGAGCCGCGCTGGTTGGCGATCCCGACCGCGTCGACGCCATCGGGGCCGGCGACGTCGAGGGCAGCGTGCGCAAGCTCGAGCGCGGTCGCGGCCATGGCGGTGGCGTCGAACTCCACCAGCCCCGGCGCCGGCGACGCCGGCAGCAGCGGCCGGCGCTCCTCGTGGGCCACGGTGGCGTCGTCACGCACGAGCGCGGCCCGCACCGACGACGTCCCCACGTCGACGACGAGGATCATCGGTTGGTTAGGGCCATCCGGGGTCGCCCCAGGGGTCGGGGAGGCCGAGCTTGCCCGGGTTGAGGATGCCGTTCGGGTCGAGCGCGGCCTTGACCGCGGCGAGCACGTCGAAGGCCGGGCCGAGGGCGTCGCGCACGAACCGGGCCCGGTTCAGCCCGATCCCGTGATGGTGGCTCAGCGCGCCGCCGCGCTCGAGCACCGCGCGCGTCCCGGCATCCCACGCCGCCCGGTAGTAGGCCTCGCGCCCGTCGGCGGCGGGCTTGCCCGCGAACGTGAAGTACAGGCACGCGCCATCCGAGTAGGAGTGCGACAGGTGCGCCGACGCCGCCATCGTGTGCTCGACGCCCGCGATCGCGGCGGTCGCGGCCTCGTAGATCCCCGGCAGCGCCGACCAGCGGGCCGCGATCTCCATCGTGTCGACGACGTATCCCCGCGTGATCAACGCTTCCAGCGCGGACACGTCGTTGCGGTGCTCCATCCACCGCGCCACGAGTGCCTCGTCGAGCACCTCGGCGCCGGCGTCGATGCACTCCTCGGCCACGACGCCCATCACCGGGTCGATCAGCTCCCGGTCGCCCTCGTCCAGCACCAACACGACGTGCCGGTCGCCGGTCTGGTACGAGCGGTCGGCCTCGATCGCGTCGTAGAGGCGCAGCACCGCCGGGGTCGCGCCCCGGTGCAGGATGCGCCGGCAGGCGTCCAGCCCGTCGGCGAACGAATCGAAGCCGTACGCCGCCCGCCGCTCGACCGGCGGCGCCCGGTGCAGTCGCAGGCGGGCGCCGGTGATGATCCCGAGCGTCCCCTCCGATCCGACGAACAGCTGGGTGAGATCGGGCCCGACCGCCGCCCGCGGCGCCCCGCCCGTGTGCACGACCGTTCCGCCCGCCAGCGCGACGTCGAGGCCGACCACCATGTCCTCGATCTTCCCGTAGCGGGTCGACAGCTGGCCCGCGCCCCGGCACGCCAGCCAGCCCCCCACGGTCGACAGGTCGATCGACTGGGGCCAGTGGCCGACGGTGACGCCGTGGGCGGACCGCAGCGTCTCCTCCAACCACGTCCCGAACGTCCCCGGCAGCACGTCGAGCACCATCGACTCGGTGTCGACGTCGACGATGTCGTCGAGCCCGCACAGGTCGAGCACCACCCCGCCGTGCACCGGGACACTGGCGCCGCACACTCCGCTGCGCCCCGCCGCCGCGGTCACGGGCACGCGGGCGTCGTCGCACACCCGCAGGACGCCCGCGACCTCGTCGGCCGAACCCGGGTGCGCCACCGCCGCGCCCAGCGACGCCACCTGCGAGCCGAGGGCCCAGATCATCGCCAACGGCCACCAGTCCCGGCTCGCCTCGGCAAGCTCGCCCGCGTCGACCGTGACCGACGAGCACGCGTCCCGCAGCCGCGCCAGCACCGCGTCGTCCACCTCGACCCGCGATGCCTTCAGCCGCGCCCCGACGCGCTCGGCCGGACCGGAGAACTGGATCGGCGGCGTCGGCGCGCCGCTGGCGGCCACGGCCGTGCGGCCTACGCGCCGAACGAGGCGTCGAGCGCGGTCTCGGGCAGGTCGGCCGCGGCCCGCTCCGCCTTCACCGCGGCTCGGTAGTCCTCGACCTCGCGCGTGCGCTCGGCGTCGCTCCAGCCCAGCTCGGCGCCCACGAGCCCGGCGACGTCGTCGGCGACCCGCGCCGACGCGTCCCGCGCCAGCAGACGCGCCCGGGTCCGGCGCGACAACACGTCGTCGAGCGTGCGCGCCATCTCGTGGCGGACCGCGAACACTGCCTCGGCCCGCAGGTAGGGGAGCCCGGGCACCATCGGCTCGCCCAGCGCAGGGTCGGCGTCGATCAGCTCCTGGACCGCGTCGGCCTCGGTCCCGTAGCGACCAGCGAGATGGGAGTGGGTGCTGGGCTCGAGCGACTCCGCCGGCGCCTCGAACCCGTCCCCGCCGACCAGCCGCAGTCGCTTCGTCTTGCACCGGCGCCGCGGCTTCCCGAGGAACCCCGCGACCACGTCGACCGTGTCGTCGGCCATCTTCCGGTAGGTGGTGAGCTTGCCGCCGGTGACCGTCACGACCCCGCTCTCCGAGCGGCGTACCGCGTGGCGCCGCGACAAGTCGGCGGTGCGCTCGCTGGTGGCGGTGCGGAGCAGCGGGCGCAGCCCCGCCCACGTCCCGACGACGTCGGCCTCGGTGACCGGCTCCGCCACCGTGGCGTTGAGCGCCCCGAGCAGGTAGGCGACGTCCTCGGGCGCGCACTGCGGATCGTCGATGGGGCCGTCGTAGTCGGTGTCGGTCGTGCCCACGTAGGTCAGGTCGCCCCAGGGCACCACGAACACCGAGCGCTTGTCCTTGGGGACGGGGATGATCGCGGCAATGTCGTTTCGCACCTTCGCCCACGGCACCGTGATGTGGATGCCCTTGGCCGGCCGCAGCGAGTCAGGATCTTTGCCCTCGTCGAGCCGCCGGACCTCGTCGGCCCACACCCCGGCCGCGTTCACGACGCTGGCGGCGCCCACCTCGATCGACGCCCCGTCGGCCTCGATGCGCGCCCCCCGCACCTTGCCCGCCTCGTCCTTGAGCAACTCGGTCACGTTGGCGTGGTTGGCGACAACGGCGCCGTGGGCGGCGGCGGTGCGACACAGCGCGAGCGTGAGGCGGGCGTCGTCGGTGCGGGCGTCGTAGTACACGTACGCGCCCGACAGCCGTTCGGATCGCAGCGTGGGCATGTGGCCGAGCGCGTTCTCCTTGGAGATGCGCGAGTGGCGCTTGCCGATGCGCAGCCCGCCGGTGAGGTCGTACATCCACAGGGCGGTGCCGAACGCCCGGGCGAGCTTGCGGTTGAACAGCCCGTCCCGGGTCATGAGCGGGATCAGGAACGGCAGCACCCGCACCAGGTGGGGGGCGTTGCGCAGCGCCACCTGCCGTTCGGCGAGGTTCTCGTACACGAGCACGAACTCGCGTTGCTGGAGGTAGCGCAGGCCCCCGTGGATGAGCTTCGACGACTTCGAGGACGTACCCGACGCGAAGTCGTGCCGCTCGACCAGAGCGGTACGAAAGCCGCGGGAGGCGGCGTCGAGCGCGACCCCCGCCCCGGTGATCCCGCCGCCGACGACGAGCACGTCGAAGGACTCCGCGCCCAGCCGGCGCAGGGCCTCCGACCGGTCGAAGCTTGACGGATCGGCCATCGAAAGCACCCTACCCGTGCCCTTCGGCATGACGTGACCGTCAGCCGATGTCCCGCGCGCCGGGCATCGCCGGCCCGATGTCGTTAGAGTCGCACCCGCACCGGGCAGGCTGCGGTCGAGCAGTGTGGGCCGTAGCGCCACGAACAACAGGGGGAACGTATGAAGAGCAAGCGATGGTTGCGGCTCGCAGCCGTTGGTGCCGTCGCCGGTCTGGTAGTTGCCCTCGCAGCCGGGAACGCCGGCGCCGGTGGCGACGCTCCCGACCGCGAGTCGAACGGGGTCCTCAAGTACGGGCTCCTGCTTCCGCAGACGGGAGCGCTCGACTTCCTCGGGCCACCCATGATCGACGCCGCCAACATGGCGATCGAGGAGATCAACGCCGCCGGCGGTGTGAACGACGCGCCGGCTGAAGTGACTCTCGCGGACGACGGGACCGATCCCGACGTCGCCAACGCCGCAACCGACCGCCTCCTCCAGGAGGATGTCGACGTGATCGTGGGCGCGGCGGCATCGGGCGTCACGCTGTCGGTGATCGACAAGATCACCGGTGCCGGCATCGTCGAGTGCTCGCCGTCGAACACCGGCGTGCAGTTCACGACGTACCCGGACAAGGGCCGGTACTTCCGGACCGCGCCGCCCGACAACCTCCAGTCCCAGGTCCTCGCCGACCTCATCGTCGACGACGGCAACGAGGACGTGGTGGTCGTGGCCCGAAGCGATGAGTACGGCGAGGGCTTCGCCGAGTTCCTCGAGAAGGAGCTCAACGACGCCGGGGCCGACGTCAGTGAGGTCATCCTCTACGACACCGCCGAGGGCACGGTCTACGACGACGTCGCCGAGCAGATCGCCGACGCCGATCCCGAGGCCGTCGCCATGATCGCCTTCGACGAGGGTGGTGCGGTGCTCACGGCCGCGATCGAAGCGGGCGTCGGGCCGGCTGACGTGCAGTGGTACGGCACGGACGGCATCCAGAGCTCGACCTTCTTCGAGAAGGTCGACCCCAACGACCCGACGGTGGTCGAGGGGATCAGGGGCACGGCTCCTTCGGCGGCTCCGGCCGACGGTGAGGAGACGTTCCAGGAGCGGTTCCAGGCGTTCTCGCCCGGTACCGACACGATCTTCTCGGGGCACTCGTACGACTGCGTCGTGATCGCCGCGCTGGCGGCGACGGCGGCGGGGTCGGACGCATCCCAGGACATCGCCAAGGGCATCAACGCCGTCACCAAGAAGGGCACCAAGTGCAGCCTCTACGAGGAATGCGTGGCCCTGCTCGATGAAGGCAAGGACATCAACTACCAGGGCGCGGCGGGCCCGCTCGACTTCACCAAGAAGGGTGAACCGGGCAAGGGCGCGTACGACACCTGGGAGTTCGGAGCCGACGGCAGCGTCGAGATCATCGACGAGAGCATTCCGGCCGGCTAGCGGACAGTCGTCGAAAGACGAGCACGGAGTGGGGCCCGGGGCGACCCGGGCCCCACTCGCGCCCGCTACTCGGTGGCGACCTCGGCGAGCGTCCCGAGGTACAGCTCGACCACCTTCGGATCGTTGAGCAGCGCGTCGCCCGGTCCGGTGTGGGCGTTGCGGCCCTGGTCGAGCACGTAGGCGCGGTCGGCGATCTCGAGGCAGCGGCGGGCGTTCTGCTCGACCATCACGATCGACACGCCCGCGCCGTTGATCTCCTTGACCCGCTCGAACACCTGGTCCTGGAACACCGGCGACAGGCCCGCCGACGGCTCGTCGAGGAACAGCACCGCCGGGTCCATCATCAGCGCCCGGCCCATCGCCACCATTTGCCGTTCGCCACCCGAGAGCGAGCCCGCCCGCTGCTTGCGGCGTCCCGCGAGCAGCGGGAACAGCGACGCCACGCTCTCGAGCCGCTCCTCCCAGCGCCGGGGCCGCAGGTACAGGCCCATGCGCAGGTTCTCCTCCACCGTGAGGCTCGGGAACACGTTGGCGAGCTGAGGGACGTACCCGACGCCCCGGTCGACGAGCTCGTGGGCGGGGAGGCCGGTGATGTCGTCGCCCCGGAGCGTGATGGTTCCGGAGCGCACCGGGACCAGCCCGAACATGGTCTTCACCAGCGTGGACTTGCCCGCGCCGTTGGGCCCGATGACACCCACGATCTCGCCGTGGTGGACCTCGAGGCTGGTGCCGCGCAGGATGTCGACCCCGGGGAGGTAGCCCGCCACCAGCTCGTGGGCGCGGACGAACGGCGGCGTGGCCTCGCTCACGACGCCTCCTCCCCCTCGGGTCGCTCCGCTCCGCCGTCCCGCTCTCCGAGCACGGCTGCGCTTCGCTCCTCGGTCCGCCTCGCGCCGAGGTAGGCGTCGATGACGGCGTCGTTGGTCGCGATCGAGCCCGGCGGGCCCTCGGCGATGACCTCGCCCTCGGCCATGCACACGACCCAGTCGCTGATGCCCATGACGACGTCCATGTCGTGCTCGACGAACATGACGGTCAGGCCCTCGTCGCGAAGCTCGCGCACGTGGTCGAGGATCGACTGGACCAGCGCGGGGTTCACGCCCGCGGTGGGCTCGTCGAGCAACAGCATGCGAGGCCCGACCATCAATGCCCGGGCCATCTCCAGCAGCTTGCGCTGCCCGCCCGAGAGCGTGCCCGCGTACTCGCCCCGCATGTGCCCGAGGTTGAACCGTTCCAGCAGCGCGTCGGCGCGCCCCTCGATCTCGTGCTCCTGCTGCCGCCACCGCGGTCGCACCAGGCAGTCGCGCAGGCGTTCCCCCCGCTGACCGGTGGCGGCAAGGGTCATGTTGTCGAGGACGGTCATCTTGCTGAGCGCCTTGGTGAGCTGGAACGTGCGCACCAGGCCGGTGCGGGGGACCTGGTACGCCAGCATCCCCTCGATCGGTTGCCCGTCGAAGCTCCACCTCCCCGCGTCGGCGCCGTCGAACGCGGTCAGCAGGTTGAACATGGTGGTCTTGCCGGCGCCGTTGGGCCCGATGAGCGCGGTGATCGTCCCGCGCTGCACCTCGAGCCGGTCGACGTGCACGGCCACGAGCCCGCCGAAGCTCTTGCGCAGCCCCGACACCGACAGGATCGGGTCCGGTTTGGCCACGCCCGGCTCGGGCGCGATCGCCGCCAGCGCGGTGCCGGCGCTACTGGGCATCGATCAGCACCTCTTCCCGCTTCCCCAGGATCCCCTGGGGCCGGAAGATCATGAGGAGCATGAGCCCGAGCCCCACGAGCGCGAACCGCAGCGCGCCGATGTCGGCTTCGTCGAGGACCGACTCGGGGATCCAGCCCGCCCGGATCGCCTCGCGGGCGAACCCCTCGGTGAACTGGATGACGAACCAGTACACGACGGCGCCGACGATCGGTCCGAGTCGCGACGCGGGCCCGCCCAGGATCAGCACGGTGTAGACCGCGAACGTCACCACCGGCAGGTAGCTGTCGGGGTTGACCGACTGGCGGTCGATCGCGAGCAGCATCCCCGCCAGTGCCCCGATCACGCCCCCGATTACGAGGCTCTGGAGCTTGAGGACGAACACGTTCTTGCCCAGGCTGCGGGCGGCGTCCTCGTCCTCACGGATCGCCCGCAGCACGCGGCCCCAGGGGCTGCGGGTGAGCAGCAGCACGAGCACGGTGAAGATCGCCACCAACGACCATCCCACGGTGAGCACCCACAGGCCTCGTTCGGTGAACGACACTCGGCCGATGCCGTACTCACCGTTCGGGAACGGGTTGAGGTCGAAGAACCCGTTGCCGAATCGCTGGATGCCGAACACGCCGCGAGTGAGCGAGTCCTCGCCCGGACCGCGGATCACGATGCGCAGCACCTCGGCGGCCGCGATGGTCACGATCGCGAGGTAGTCGGCCCGCAGCCGCAGCGTCGGCAGCCCGAACAGCAGTCCCAGCGCCACCGCCGCCACCACGCCCACGAGAAGCCCGAGCCACAGCGGTCCGCCCTGGTCGACGGTGATGGCGGTGCCGTAGGCGCCCACCATGAGAAAGGCGACGTGGCCGAAGTTGAGCAGCCCGGTGTAACCGAACTGGAGGTTGAGCCCGACGGCGGCGAGCGCGTAGGCGGCGGCGAGCGGCCCGATCGCCACGCGGGTCGCGTCGGCGAGCACTTCCACTATGTCCATCCCTATTGCTCCGCTCGCCTCGGGCGCCGGGATACCCGGCGCCCGCCCTGCGGGCCGCTCGCTCCGCGTGCTCGCTCGACTGCGCTCGCTCGCGCTGGTTGCATTCGCATCCCCCTATCCCACTCGTTCGGCGCGGCCGAGGATGCCCTGAGGTCGCAGCAGGACGACCCCGATGAGGACCGCCAGCGAGACCGCGACCTTGTACTTGCTCTCGACCCAGTACGTGCTGATCTGGGTGGCCAGGCCGATGAGCAGTCCCCCGACCATGGCCCCGTAGGCGGTGCCGATCCCGCCCAGGATCACCGCCGCGAACATCAGCAGCAGGAGCCCGAAGCCCATGTCGTAGGTGATCCGGTCGGTGACGCCCTGGAACACCCCGCCCAGCCCGGCGAGGGCGGCGCCGGTGATCCAGGTGATGAGGATCACCCGCTCGACGTTGATGCCCGACGCCTCGGCGAGATCGCGGTCGTCGGAGACGGCCCGCATCGCGGTACCGAGCCGCGTCCCCTGGAGCAGCAGCCCGACCGCGACGAGCAGCGCGAGCGCCAACCCGATGATCACGAAGTCCTTGGGCGGGAGCGAGATCGGCCCCACGTCGAAATTCTTCTGGATGGTGAACTCGGTGTACGGGCGCGGCCGCTCACCGAAGATGATGAGGAAGACGTGGCGGAGGAACAACCCGAGGCCGATGGAGACGACGATGAGGGCGACGTTGCCCGAGCGTTGGCGGCGCAGTCGACGGAACAGCCCGGTCTCGAGCGCGTAGCCGAGCCCGCCCGCCGCGATCAGGGCGAGCACTGCCGCGCCCACGAGTGGCATCTCCGGTCCGCCGGCGGACGCGCTGAGGAAGAACGCGACCAGCGCGCCGAAGGTGACGAGCTCGCCGTGGGCGAAGTTGACCAGACCAGTGACCCCGAAGATGAGCGACAGGCCCACCGACGCCAGCGCGAGGACCGCACCGACGCGGATGCCCTGCACCGTGAGGTTGAGGAGTCGCTCGGTGGTCGACGAGCGGCTGCTCGTTCGTTCGCCGATCGCGAAGATGAGGCCTTTTGCCCGGCCTTCCTCGATGTCGACCTCGATGCTGGCCTTGTCCTCGTCGCGGAGTCCGACACCCTTGGGCAGCGTGTCGGTGTCGAGGGTCACGGTGTACGTGCCCGGGCCGGGCAGCATGATCTCCCAGCTGCCCTCGGCATCGGTGACGGCCTCGCCGACCTCACGGTCACCCTTCTTGGCCGTCAGCTCGACGCCTTCGAGCGGCTTCGACTCCTTCTTGGTCTTGTCCTGGATGCGGCCCCGCACCGACTCGGGCTCGTCGACCGGGGTCTCCTCGTCATCCTCCTGCGCCGACACGGAGGCTGCGGACGCGAGCGCGAGCGCGCCGGTGAGTGCGAGCAATGCGAGCGCTCCCAAGGCTCTCGTTCGTGGTCGCACGGATCTCCCCCTTGATCCGGCGCGGAGTCTGTCACCGCCCGAACAGCGCCACCAGCACCGGCGCGAACACGAGCGCGGGCAGGAACGACGCCACCCGGACCTCGGCGATGTCGAGGAGGCGTAAACCGATCCCGATGAGGAGCAGCCCGCCGACCGCGCTCATCTCGTCGACCATCCGGTCGGTGAGTACGTCATCGAGCAGCGCGGCCGATGCGGTCAGGCCGCCCTGGAGCATCGCGATGGTCACGACGCTGGCGGCGACACCCCACCCGAGCGTCGTCGCGAACGCCAGCGCGGCGAACCCGTCGAGGGCGCTCTTGGTCGCGAGCAGGTCGATGTCGCCGTTGAGCCCGTCCTGGATCGAGCCCAGGATCGTGAGCGGGCCCACGCAGAACACCAGCGACGCCACCAGGTAGCCCTCGACGAAGCGCGATCGGCCCGAGGCTTCCGATTCGCGCGGTGCCTGACCCACGCGTGCCTCGATGCGCCGCCCGATCGCCTCGAGCCGGTCCTCGAGCCGCAGCGCCTCCCCCACGAGCCCGCCGAGCAGGAGCGCGCCCAGCATGAGCAGGGCGTTGCGCGTGAGCAGCCCCTCGCGCACGCCGAGGAACAGCGTGAACACGCCCAGACCCTGCATCACGGTGACGCGGAAGCGGTCGGGGAGCCGGCTGCCCAACAGCACGCCCGCGGTCGAGCCCGCCAACACTGCGGCGATGTTGATGAGCGTGCCCGCACCCCGCACGGTCCCGAAACTAGGCGGACGGGTCGCAGGCGCGTGCGAGACTCGCCCAATCGCCCGCTCCCGGTTCATCACCACCACGCACGGCACGCGCCCCGAGGCGTTCGGCCCGGTGGAGTGGAGCCTGCTCGCCGCCGCCGCGACCATCTGGGGCTCGTCGTTCCTCTGGATCGAGTACGGGCTCGAGTCGTTCCGCCCGCCGGTGGTGACGACCGCACGTATCGCGCTCGGCGCGCTTGCGCTGGCGATGGTGCCGGCCGCCCGCCGCACCCGCATCGACCGGAGCGACTGGCCCCGGGTCGTGGTGCTCGCACTCACCTGGATGGCGATCCCGTTGCTGCTCTTCCCGGTAGCGCAGCGGTGGATCGACTCTTCGCTGGCGGGGATGCTGAACGGTGCGGTACCGCTCACGACCGCGTTCGTGGGTGCAGTGGCGCTGCGGGCCCTGCCCGGGCGGGTCCAGCGCTTCGGCCTGGCCGTCGGCTTCTTCGGCGTGGTGTGCATCACGTGGCCGTCCATCCAGGACGCCGACGCCACCGCCCTCGGCGTCGGGCTGTGCGCGATCGCGGTCACGCTCTACGGGGTCGGCGCCAACGTCGCGGTGCCGCTCCAGCAGCGCTACGGCGCGCTCCCGGTGTTGCTGCGGGCGTTGCTGGTCGCGCTCGCCCTGGTCACCCCCATCGGCGTCGCCGCGCTCCCGGGGTCGGAATGGGGCGGCGGGAGCGCGGCCGCGATGGTCCCGTTGGGGCTGCTGGGTACCGGATGGGCGTACGTCGCCTTCGTCACCCTGTCGGGGCGGGCCGGCGCCACCCGCGGCGCGGTCGCCATCTACTTCACGCCGGTGGTCGCGATCGTGCTCGGCGTCGTGGTGCGCGACGAGCACGTTGCCGCGGTGTCGCTGGTCGGCGCCGGGCTCGTGATCCTGGGCGCCTGGCTGACCAGCCGGGGGGAGGCCGAGCGCATCGCCGACACGAGGATCGCCGAGGCCGAACAGGCCGGCATGCCCGGCTGACCACCCGCCGTTCTTGCGCGCTGAGCGCGCCGTTTTCGAGTCGCGGAGCGCGCAGCTACGACTTTTCGGGTTAAGCGACCGCGCCGGGGGAGCCGTCGTCGGTCACGACCGGCAGACCGGCGGCTTCCCACGCCTGCAGGCCCCCGGCGAGGTTCACCGAGTCGAAGCCCCAGGCGTTCAGGGCCTCCGTGATGGCGGCCGATCGGCCGCCCGAGCGGCAGATCGTCACGATCTTCTGATCCTTGGGTAGCTCGGACTGGCGGGTCTGCACCTCCTTCATGGGCACGAACACCGCGTCGGGCGCGTGACCGGCGGACCACTCGTCCGGCTCGCGCACGTCGAGGAGGAACGCACCGTTCTCGACCAGCGCTCGGCCTTCCTCGGGATCGACCTGGGGGACATCGGGCGCGGGCATGCCGTCTCCTTGCGGGTCGTCGATTGGAAGCCCCGCCGCTCGCCACGCCTCGAACCCACCCAGCAGGTCGGAGACGTCGGCGAATCCGGAAGCCGCGAGCACGCTGGCGGCAATCGCCGAGCGGTAGCCGCTGGCGCAGTTCACGACCGTCGGCCGGTCGGGATCGAGCCGATCGAGCGAGTCGACCAGCGCCGGAAGGGGAGCCGTGACCGCGCCCGGCAGGACGCCGCCGGCGGTCTCGCCCGGGTTGCGCACGTCGACGAGCTGGAGCTCGGGGGTGTTGCCGCGCAGCTCGGCCAGGTACTCGATCGTGACCCGGGAACTGCGCTCGACCGCGTCGGGGCAGTCGAGGAACGCGTGCAGCGGCTCGGCCAGCGCGCCCACGACTCGGTCGAAGCCGATGCGCCCCAGCCTGACCTTGGCCTCGAGCTCGCGGCCTGGGTCGGTCACCAGCACGATCGACCGCGATGGCGCCAGCACGTCGCCGACGTATTCGGCGAACCGGCCCTGGAGCCCGACGTTGATCGCGCCCTGGAGGTGTCCGGCGGCGAAGTCCATCGGCTCGCGGGTGTCGAGCACGACCGCGCCGTCGCATTGCACGGTGATCACCTCGTCGAGCGAGAGCGGCTCGGGCGGCGTCTCCTCGTCGAGCAGCGGGTGAGCCTCGCGGTTGCGTTGAGCGTCGAACGCGAAGTACTGGGGTCGAAGGGGCTGGCCCTCGGTCACCAGTGCGACGAACTCGTCCTCGCTCATCGGCGCCAGCGCGTAGTTGGTGCGGCGCTGCTCGCCGATGGTGCTCTGGGTCTCGGTCGAGAGGTTCTTGCCGCACGCCGATCCCGCGCCGTGAGCGGGGAAGACCCGGGTGGGGTCGGGCAGCGGCAGCAGCTCCGTCTGCAGCGACCGGTACAGCTGCCGGGCCAGCTCCTCGGGCGCGGTGCCGGCCGCCGCCAGCAGGTCGGGGCGGCCCACGTCCCCGATGAACAGCGTGTCGCCGGTGAGGACGCCGTACGGCGGCTCGTCGCCGGCGCGTTCGCGCACGACCACGCTGATCGACTCCGGGGTGTGGCCCGGTGTTGCCCGCACCTCGAGGTCGACCTCGCCCAGGCTGAGATGGTCCCCGTGGGCCAGCGGTTCGATCTGGAAGTCCACCTGCGCTGAGTCGCCGTACGAGATGACCGCGCCCGTGCGAGACGCGAGCTCGAGGTGGCCGCTGAGGAAGTCGGCGTGCACGTGCGTCTCGATCACCCGCTCGATGGTCAATCCCGCCTCGTCGGCGTCGCGCAGGTAGCGGCTGACGTCACGCTGGGGGTCGACGACCACGGCCCGACCGGTGCTCTCGTCGCCCACCAGGTACGACGCGTGCGACAGGCAGTCGAGGTAGTACTGCGTGAAGATCAACGGGGACATGCTCTCACCGTGACGCCGGTCCTGCGACCGCGACCGCCGGGACCGCCGGGTACCCCTCGGGCAGGAACAGGACCCCGTCGACGGTCGCGTAATACACCTGCCACTGGTAGTACCCGCGGTAGGCACGCTCGTCGCCCCCGATCAACCCGGCGTAGTTCTGGATCGTGCGCACGTAGTGGTCGCTGTTGTTGTAGGCGAACAGGGCCCGGTCCATGTTCTCGGGCCCGCCCGACGAGTCGAGGTAGCGACCGGCGGCGAGGATCGCGTCGCGGTTGTCGTTGATGTCCCCCTCGCCGAACGCCTCCCAGGTGCTCGGGATGAACTGCATCGGCCCCTGCGCGCCCGCGGAGCTGTTCCCGCGGATGCGCCCCAGGCGTGTCTCCACCAGATGGATCGCCGCCAGGTACCGCCACGGGATGCCCGACGCCGCCTCGGCCTCCCGGTAGTACCCGACCAGGACGTCCGGAGGGAGCGGCGCCTCGATGCGCCAGTCCGGCAGCATCGGTTGCGGTTGGTTGAGGATCGCGACCGCCGTCACCGCTTCGAGGTTGGCGGCGACGATCAACGCCACCTCCGGCGGCAGCGCCGCCTGCACCTCCGCCACCCATTCCGGATGCCCGGAGAGCGCTCGGTAGGCGTTCTGCTGCTCCCATCCGACGACCCGGAGCTGCTCGGGTGGCGTGACGTCGCTGCGGAGGGCGGGCTCGACCCGGAGGACGACCTCGGCGACCTCGCTCGCGCTCGCCGGGAGCGCGAGGTCGTCGGGGCTGTCGACGGCGGGCGGCGCGGTGGTCGTCGTCGGCGCGGCGCTCGTCGTTGGCGGGGCGGAGGGCGGCGCCGCCGTCGTCGGTACGTCGGCCCCCGTGGTCTCGCCGCCGCCGCCGCCGTCGCACGCCCCCAGCCCCAGCCCCGTGACCAGCAGGAGGACGACGACCGCGCGGACCGGCACGGGCCCAGCCTGCCCCACCCCTGTCGCTCCGATCCCACGCCCGCTACGGTGTGTGTGCCCAGGCACACTCAGCGTGGCAGGGGGCTGATTTCTGGGTAGTAAATCCTCAAGTCGCCGGTCGGGCGTGCCGAGACCGCGGCAGGAGGGGTATGCCCACGGAGAAGGCAGGAGACCGAGGAGCGGCGCGACGGGTCCGACGCCTGCTCGTACTCGCCTGCACCGGCCTGATCGCCAGCCTGCTCCTCTCGGTCCCGGTGGCGGGCGCCGATCGCGACGGCGACCGCCACGGCCGGAGGGTCCACCACGGCCAATACGGCGAGCCGGATGATCAGGCACCGGCCGCGGTCCTGCCCGAAGCGTCCGGATCACCGCTGCCCGCTCCCGAGCCGCCCCCGCCCCCTCCTCCACCGCCGGCTCCTCCTCCGCCGCCCCCCAAGCCGACGGCCGTTGTCGTGGCCACTCCGCCACCCCCTCCGCCGCCTGCGCCTGCGCCCGCTCCCGCCCCCGATGTGGGCGCCGCCACGGTCCCGGACGTCGCTGCCGGAGGCGACGACGGCGTCTCCGCCCTGGACGGCGACGACGACGGAGAACACGGCGACAACGACGACGGCTGCAAGCCGAAGAAGCACAAGAAGCACAAATGGCACAGACGGAAAAAGCACAAGAAGCCCAAGGACTGTCCCCCCGACACGGGAGGCGAGACGGAGCCGCCGCCCACGACCTCGCCGCCACCGATCACGCAGCCCCCCGCGGTCGAGGAGCCGCCTCCGACCACCGCACCGGGCCCGCCGCCCGCGAGCAGTCCTCCCGCCGCCGGTGGTCCCGGCGCGGGCGGTCCCGGTAGCGGCTCGCCCGGCGGCGGCAACGGCGGTGGGGGCGGCACGGCCGGGCCCGCCGGCGCGGGCCCCGGTGGCGGCGCGGGTGACGGGGGAGGTGGCGCCGGCGACGGGACCGGCGGGGGTGACGGTACCGACCCGGCGACCCCGCCCGACGGTGAGGCGCTGCCACCGCCCCTCGGGGACGGCGAGGGTCGGTCGGGTCGCGAGCGCGTGATCGACGCCGCCCGGTCCTTTACCGCCCTGTTTGTCCTGGCGGCGCTCATCGCCGCCTTCCTCGGCGGGCAGAACCTCTTCACCCGCCGCGATCCCAAGCTGTCCGATTCCCCGGTCGACCGGAACTACCTCGACTTCGAGTGAGCCCTGTGGCGGACGGGCCGAGAAGCCTCAAGTTCCGTTCGGTACACGCCGATAGACATGGCAGGGCGCGGCTATGTCAGTCGTTCGTAGGACGGACATGCGCAGAGCGGGAGGCAGGGCGGGGCGATTCATCGCCCTCGCCGGGATCGGTGTGATCGGCGGACTTGGGTCCGTCGCGCCCGCGTCGGCCGAGCCGACGCCGGTCTGTTCCGTGGAGGCCGAACTGCCGATCACCACCTCACCCCTGGTCGATCCGGGACGGGTCCTCGGCCACCGTTGCATCGTCCGTCCCGTCGCGGTCGAGACCGAGACCGTCCCCACCACCACGCCGACTACGGCGCCGACCACGACACCGGCTCCCGTTCCGGTGGCCGTGGCGCAGGCGAGCGCGCCGGCGCCGGCCCCGGCGCCAGTCGCGCCCGGGCCCGCCCCCGAGCCCGTGACCCCGGTGCCCGCGGCGCCCGCTCCCGAAGTCGCCATCCCGGCCGACACCGCCGCCCCCAGCGCGCCCGCGCCCACCCGAGACGTCCCCGCCGCCCGGGAGGCGGTGCTCGGCGCGACCCGGTCGTTCACCCTCCTCTTCGTCCTGGCCGCGCTCGTCACCGTCTTCCTCGCCGCCACCGGCCGGCTCGAACGGCGCGACCCGAAGCTCGCCGCCGCGCCACTCGACGAGAACCACCTGGAGTTCCCGTGAGGCCGGCACCGGGCCGCGACGAGTTGGTGCCCCTGGCCGACCGGCTGGCGGTCCTCCAGACCGTCCGGCTGCTCGTCGCCACCGCCGTTCTCGCTGTGAGCGCGGTGATGGGCGACGTGCAGCACCGTCTCATCCCGCTCGCCACGACCTACATCGCCATCACCGCCCTCGTCGAGTTCGTGCGCCGCCGGGCCCGCCGGCGCGGGCTCGGCGCCGTCTCGGCCACCCTCCTGCTCGACGGCGTGTTCCTCGCGCTGGCAGTCGCGCTGACCGGCGGGTACGAGAGCCCGCTGCTGTTCCTGGTGTTCCTCCAGGTGATGGCGGTGACGTTGCTCGTCTCCTATCGCACCGGCCTGAAGATCGCGGTCTGGTACGTGCTCCTCCTCTTCGCCGGCCACGCCGCCGCCGCTGCCCGCATCGGCGGCATCGAGTCGCCCGGCAGCGACCGCGACGCCGCCCTCGCCGCGATCGCCTTCCTCCTGTTCGCGGTGGGCGCGGCCGCGTTCTCGTCGGTCAACGAGCGGGCCCTGCGCCGGAGCCGGGCCGACCTGCGCGGCCTGGTGGAGCTGGGCGGCGAGCTCGAGCGGGCCCGTGAGCCCGAGGAAGTCGTGCTGCTCATCGCCGCCCATACCCGCGCGCGGCTCGGCTTCGAGCGGGTGGCGGTGCTCACCCCCAAGGACGACGGCTGGTGGGGCGCGGTCGACGACGGACGCGCCCGGGTCTTCTTCGACTGCGAGCACGCGTCCGCCAGCCAGGTCATGAACCGGATGTGGTCGGGGGAGGAGCCGGTGCTCGTCCGCACGACCGAAGAGGCGCCGATCGTCGACGACGTGCTGCCCGACGCCATCAACTTCGTGCTCGTGCCGCTGCTGGCCGAGGGCGAGTCGCTCGGCGTCGTCGTCGCCGAGTGGGGCATCCGCCGTCACGACCGGATCCCCGCGCTCACGGTCGACACCCTCGCCCAGTCGGCCAACCACGCCGCGCTCTCGCTGCGCAACACGTGGCTGCTGACCGAGGTCGAGCGGCTTGCCACCCGCGACGGGCTCACCGGCCTCGCCAACCGGCGGCTGTTCGAGGAGAGCCTCGAGCGGGAGATCGCCCGCGCCGACCGGCGCGGCACACCCATGGCGCTCGTGGTCCTCGACGTCGACCACTTCAAGGACGTCAACGACACGCTGGGCCATCAAGCCGGCGACACCGTGCTCCGGGAGGTCGGCCGGGCGCTGATCGACAAGACCAAGGCCAGCGACCTGCCCGCCCGGTACGGCGGGGATGAGTTCGTGGTGCTGCTGCCCGACTGCTCCGGCCCCGACTGCTACGACGTCGCCGAGCGTCTGCGGGCGGCGGTGGCCGAGCGCATGACGACCGTGAAGGTGACGGTCAGCGCCGGCACCGCGGCGTTGCCCGACAACGCGCACGACGGCGAGCGACTGGTTGCGGCCGCCGACGCCGCGCTGTACGAGGCGAAGCGGGCGGGGCGCAACCGGTCGAAGCGTTCCACCCGCCGGCCGTTCGAGATTGCCGAGCCCGGGCACGAGAACAGCCCACCCGACAACCGCCCCGTCGAGGTGCAGTGATGAGTCGCGTCGTCGCTCAGGCGCGTTCGATGCGCTCGGCGGCGATGGCGCGCAACAGCGCGTAGTTCGCCTTGCCGGCGGCGGAGCGCTGGAGATCGTCGAGGAGCAGGTACCGCTTCGGCCGCTTGTAGCCGGCGGTGCGCCCCTTGCAGAAGGCGCGCAGCTCATCCTCGTCGAGCGCGTCGTCGTCGGTCGCGTCGTTGGAGGGTTGGACGAGCGCGACCACCATCTCGCCGAAGCGCTCGTCGGGCACGCCGACCACAACGCAGTCGTGCACGCCCGGGTGCTGGCGCAGGAGCAGCTCGACCTCCTCGGGGTACACCTTCTCGCCGCCGGTGTTGATGCAGGCCGAGCCCCGCCCGAGGAGGCGGATGGTGCCGTCGGCGTCGACCGAGGCGTAGTCGCCGGGGATCGAGTAGCGCCCGCCGGCGACGGTGCGGAACGTGGCGGCGGTCTTGTCGGGGTCCTTCCAGTACCCGAGCGGGATGCGCCCGCCCACCCCGACCAGGCCGACTTCTTCCGAGCCCGGCGTCACTTCCCGGTCGGTGTGCTCGTCGAACACCTTCACCTTCTCGCTCACCGCGAACCGGGCCGGCCTGATCTCGTCCGACGCCCGCGACGCGGTGCGGGTCATCATCCCCTCGGACGCGCCCAGCGAGTCGATGAGCGTGACGTGGGGGACGTGCTTGAGCAGCCCCTGCTTGGTCTCGGGGCTCCAGGTCACGCCCGAGCTGGTGATCGCTTGCAGCCCCGATAGGTCCCAGCGCGACGGCTCGGCGTCGAGGGCGGCGAGCAGCGGCCGGGCGAAGACGTCGCCGACGATGGTCAGCACCTGGACCGCGTTGCGTTCGACCTCGCTCCAGACCCGGGCGGGATCGAGGCCGGGCCCGTCGATGAGCACGACCGTGCCGCCGCCCGCGAGCGTCGAGAGCGCGATGAACAACCCGGTGCCGTGCATGAGCGGGCACGCCGGCAGGCACGTGCCGGTGCGCTTGCCCGCCTCGGCTGCCGCGACGGGGTCGGGCGGCTCGGTCCCGGGCCGGCCCATCTGCCACAGCGCGACGTAGAGGTCGTCGGTGCGCCACATGACGCCCTTGGGCATTCCGGTCGTGCCACCGGTGTAGAGGAACATGAGGTCGTCGCCGACCGGCGCCCGCTCCTGCCACGGGCCGTCGGGTGGCGCGGCCGCGAGGGCCTGCTCGTAGCTCTCGCCGACTTCGAGAGTCAGCGGAGGGTGGTCGAGCCCCGCGACCGCATCGGCAACCACGTCGGCGAACTCCGCTCCGTGCACGACGGCACGGGCGTCGGAGTTGTCGAGCACGTAGCGCACCTCGGGGGCGAGGTAGCGGTAGTTGACGTTGACCGGAACGCAGCCGAGGTCGAGCGCGGCGAAAAACGTCTCGAGGTACTCGGGCCGGTTGACGAGATCGATCGCGACCTTGTCGCCCGCCCGCAGGCCGGCTTCATGGAGATGTGACGCCAGCCGCGCCGCCCGCTCGTCGAACTCGCCGAAGGTCCGTCGGCGCTCGCCGCACACGATCGCGTCCCGCTCGGGTGCGACCCCGGCGATGCCGTGCCAGACCGCGGCGAAGTTCCAGTCCGACACGGGACGCGACCGGGTCAGTGGGCGAGCGCGGGTGTCGGGCGCCCGGCCGGCAGCTCGGGCGGGTTGGTCGATCCCAACGGCATCGACGCGATCGCCGCGATCGTGGCCTGGGAGTTCCAGGCGGAGTAGGCGATCCCGATCACGGGCACCAGTCCGGCGCCCCAGCGGCGCAGCACCCGCCGGGCCACTCCCTTGACCATCGCCCGGGTGACGACGAAGGGCCCGGCGAACGGCTTGGAGCCGACCATGGCGGCGGCGACGTCGTAGGCGACGCGGTCGGGGTCGACCGGGAGGCCGGCATCCTCGAGTGCGTGCACCCGCAGTGAGACCGCCACGTGCACCTCGACCGCGAGGGCCAGGAACGCGAGCGCGACGACGCTGGCGAGCCCCGGCGCCGAGACGCCCCCCGAGAACAACAGCGAGATCTCCTCGGCTTCTTCGGCGGTGGCGGCGCCGGCGGCGACGGTTGCGACCACCACCCGGGCGGTGGTGGCGTCGCGCACCGGCAGCGGGTTCTCGACCAGCACCGGCGCGAGCACGCGCAGCAGGTGCTCGACCTCGGCCACGAACACGCCGACAGCGTCGCTCGGCTTGCGGACCTTCCGCAGCCGGGCGACCGACAGCGCCATCTCGGGCCCGGCGTTCTCCGCCAGGGTCCGCGCGGTCTGTCCGGTGATGTCGCGACCGCGGGTCACCACCGTGCGGGTCCGGTTCGCGGCCGCGCGCGTCGCCCCGGTGGTGAGACGCGCCGCCTCACGGCCCATGTCCCGGGCGACGGTGACTGCGTGCCGCCCGGCGGCATTGGCGCTCTCGCGTACCGGACTCATGCCCCAATGTTACCGACCGTTCACGCCGCCGAGCCCCCGGCGTCGGGCTCGGCCGTGAAGGCGACCGAACGGATGTCGTCGCCGTCGCTCTGGATCCAGTCGACGATCTCGACGCCGCAATGAGCGAACTCGTCGCGGGCGCGGCGGAGTACCGCCAGGACGTCCTCGCGCGGGGTCCGCACGCTGTCGCGCACCGCCGACAGCAGGACGAGCCGCCGGGTGTGCGGATGGTTCAGCACGAAGCAGTACGCCCACCCGAGCGCGGTGTCGACCGTGTGCTCGTCCGCGGTGAACAGCGTGAGGTCGAGGACGACGCCATCGTCGTCGAGCAACGCCGCGCCGTGGCCGTGCCCGAACCTGTCCTTGATGCCCATCGCCGCGCCGACGGCGTCGGCGAAGCCCTTGATGACGAGCGGCTCGTTGCCCATGGTTCCTCCGATCGCTACCCGTCGTTAGAAAGGCGAACGCGGGACCGGGGGAAGTGGCACCGTCACCGTACCGGCGGGGTGTGACAGCCAAACCGCCCCAAGGTGTGACACCCTCGTCAAGGTGGGATGATCTCGTCGTGGCCCCCCGCAACGGATCGGCCGTCGAGGTCGACGGCCTGGTCAAGCGCTTCGGCGACTTCACCGCCGTCGACGGCATCTCGTTCTCGGTCGAGCCCGGCGAGCTGTTCGGCTTCCTCGGGCCCAACGGCGCCGGCAAGACGACCACCATCTCCATCCTGTGCACCCTGCTCCACCTCACCGAAGGCAACGCCCGGGTCGCCGGCCACGACGTGCAGCGCGACCCCAACGGCGTGCGCGGCTCGATCGGGCTGGTGTTCCAGGAGATCACGCTGGACAACTACCTGACCGGCGCCGAGAACCTCCGCTTCCACGGCGTGCTCTACGGCCTCTCGCGGTCGGAGGTGAAGGCCCGGATGGCGCCGCTGCTCGACATGGTCGGGCTCACCGACTGGGCCAAGCACCAGACCCGCTTCTACTCCGGGGGGATGCAGCGCCGCCTCGAGATCGCCCGGGGCCTGCTGCACATGCCCCGGGTGCTGTTCCTCGACGAGCCGACGATCGGGCTCGACCCCCAGACCCGGGTGCACATCTGGGACTACGTCGACGAGCTGCGCGCCCGTGAGGACACCACCATGTTCCTCACCACCCATTACATGGACGAAGCCGAGCGCTGCGACCGCATCGCCATCATCGACCAGGGTCGCATCGTCGCCATCGACTCGCCCAGTGCGCTCAAGGCTTCGGTGGGCGCCGACACCGTCACCGTCGCGACCGCCGACGACGCCAAGGCCCGCACCGAGATCGCCCGCGGCCTCGGCGTCGAAGGGGAGCTCGCCGAGGACGGGCTGCGACTGCGGGCCGAGGACGGTGAGGCGTTCGTCCCCCGTCTCTTCGACCACCTCACCGTGGGTGTTCACTCGATCAACGTCCGTCGCCCCAGCCTCGACGACGTGTTCATCAAGTACACCGGCCGCGACATGCGCGACGCCGAAGCCAGCGTGAGCCAGCAGATGAGCTCCAACGCGATGGTGCGGGCGTTCCGCAAGAGCTGATGGCCACGACCGAGCGCGCCGCCCCGGCCATTTCCGAGCCGGCAGCCGAGACGACGCGGCCGCGACGCGAGAACCGCGTCACCCGCAACCTCGGGACCATCGGCATGGTCTGGCAGCGGGAGATGATCCGGTTCATCCGCATGCCGTCGCGGATCGTCTCCGGGCTCGCGCAGCCGGTCCTCTTCCTGTTCGTGCTGGGCGCGGGCATCAAGCCGCTCGTCGAAGGCCGCGCCGCCGGGGGAGTCGACTACCAGGAGTTCATCTTCCCCGGCGTGATCGCGATGTCGGTGCTCTTCTCCAGCTTGTTCTCCGCCATCTCGATCGTGTGGGACCGCGAGTTCGGGTTCCTGCGCGAGATGCTCGTCGCGCCAGTCTCGAGGACGGGCCTCGTGCTCGGCAAGGCGGTCGGCAGCGGCACCGTCGCCGTCATGCAGGGCCTCGTCCTGCTCGTCGCCGCCCCCATCGTCGGTGTGAGCCTGGACGCGGTCGAGTTCGTCGAGATGTTCGGGCTCCTGCTCCTGCTCGCGTTCGCGCTCAACGCCTTCGGCATCGTCATCGCCAGCCGCATGCAGCGGATGGAGTCGTTCCAGATGGTGATGAGCCTGATCATCAACCCGATGCTGTTCCTGTCGGGCGCGATCTTCCCGACCGAGGGCCTGCCCACCTGGCTGGCGGTCGCGACCCGCCTCAACCCCGCCACCTACGGCGTCGACCCCATCCGGCGCGTGATCCTCCACGACGATGCCGCGCCGCTCACCTACGGCGACTGGGTCGTGCCGATCTGGCTCGAGGTGCTCATCGTGTTCGCGCTGGGCACGGTGATGCTGGCGATCGCGGTCCGGAGCTTCAGCAAGACGGAATAGCCGGCGCCCGATGCACCCGATCTGGGTGGATTTCCTCTAGTCTCAGGGCGCTCGCCCGGCCAACTCCCCCCTCATTTGTGGCCCTCGGGGCTAATGTGACTAGTGGGGTCGGTGAGCGCGAGGATTTGCTCCCCCTCACTCGGCCCCGTCAGGGGGCCAGGACGAAATGACCACTGCAAAACAGGCCCCCGCCGCCACGCGCCTTCGCTACGTCCCCGCCCTCGACGGGCTGCGGGCGGTCGCGGTCGGCGCCGTCCTCCTGTACCACTCGGACCTGACCGGGTTCCGGGGCGGCTTCCTCGGCGTCGACGTCTTCTTCGTCCTGAGCGGCTACCTCATCACCAGCATCCTGCTGACCGGCCGGCGCAAGAGCGGCTCGCTCGGGTTGAAGCAGTTCTGGCTCGCCCGGGCCCGGCGCCTGCTCCCGGCGCTGTTCCTCATGCTGGGGGTGACCTGCGCGTACACCGCGATCTTCCTGCCCCACGAGGCGGCCAAGCTGCGCGACGACGCGCTGGCGGCGCTCGGGTACGTGACCAACTGGCACCTGGTCTTCGGCGGCCAGTCGTACTTCGAGGCGACCGGGCGCCCATCGATGGTGCAGCACCTTTGGTCGCTCGCGGTCGAGGAGCAGTTCTACCTGCTGTGGCCGCTGCTGCTCGGCGGCGGGCTCCTGATCTTCCGCCGCCACCTCGGGCGCCTGGCCGCGGCGGTGATGATCGCCGCGGGCGCGTCCACGGTGCTCATGGCGACGCTGTACGACCCCGCGGCCGATCCGTCACGCGTGTACTACGGCACCGACACCCACGCGATGGGCCTGCTCGTCGGGGCCGCGCTCGCGCTGGTGTGGCCCGCCTGGCGCCTCAGCTGGAAGGCGGGCGTCGGCGCGCGGCCGCTGCTCGACCTGACCGGAGTGGTCGCCCTGGTCGGGCTGGTGTGGTGCTTCGACAACGTCAGCGAGTTCGATCCCGGGCTCTACCGCGGCGGCTACCTGCTGTTCGCGCTCCTGGCCGCGCTCGTCGTCGCGATCGCGGTGCACCCTGCGGCCTCGGTGTTCGGTGCGTTGCTGGGCGCGCGCCCATTGCGCTGGATCGGCATGCGCTCCTACGGGATCTACCTCTGGCACTGGCCGGTGTACCTGGTGACCCGACCCGGCATCGACATCCCGCTCACCGGGGGCGCGCTCACCACGCTGCGGGTCGCGATCACCGTCACGCTGGCGTCGTTGTCGTACCGCTTCGTCGAGATGCCGGTGCGCGACGGCGCGGTCGGACGCGCCATCGCCGCGCTGCGAGCCCGGCGCGAGGTGCACCGTCGCCGGGCGCGGGTGCGACTGGCGCTGGTCGGGACCGGGGTGACCGCCGGCGCCGCCCTGCTGGTGGTCGGGATGGCGGCGGCGACGCCCGCGCCCCGCCCGCCCGGTCTGGAGGCCGACGCGGTGCGCATCGACGTGACCACCACGGTTCCGGGCGCGACGGAGACCACCGTGGCCGCTGCCACCGAGACGACCGCGCCACCGGCGACGGCGGCCCCGACGACGGCGGCCCCGACGACGCTGCCGCCCGCCACCAGGATCACCGCCATCGGCGACTCGGTGATGCTGGGCTCGCAGGGCGCGCTCAGCGCCACCTTCGGACCGCTGCTCCAACTCGACGCCGCCGTGAGCCGCCAGGCCGAGGACGCGGTCAAGGTCGCCGGGCTCCTGGCCGCCGCCGGCCAGCTGGGCGACCGGGTGGTCGTGCACCTCGGGACCAACGGCGTCATCCGGCCCGAGCAGTTCGACGAGCTGATGCGAATCCTGGCGCCGGTGCCCCGCGTCATCATCGTCAACACCGCCGTGCCCCGTCCGTGGGAGGCGCCGGTGAACGCGCTCCTGGCCACGAGCGTGCCGAGCTACCCCAACGCGGTCCTGCTCGACTGGAAGACGGTGGCGGCCCAACACCCCGAGTTCTTCATCGAGGACGGCGTCCACCTCAAGCCCGAGGGCGCGTCCGTCTACGCCGCCCTGATCGCCCAGCAGATGTAAGCGCTAGTCCTCCACGACGACCGGCGCGGCCGCGAGCGTGTCGGGGCCGAAGTGGGCGTGCTCTCGCAGCGGGCGTTCCTGGAGCCGCAGTGCGGCCACGATCGACAGCAGCCCGACCGGCACCGCGGTGAGGAAGACCGCCGGGAGCGCGTCGGCGAACACCGCCGCGGTGCGCGGCACCCGGTCGGCCAGCCCCGCGTTCAGCACCGCCCCGAACACGGACGGGCCGATCGCGCCGCCGAGGATCCGGAACAGCAGCGCGGTCGACGTGGCTATGCCGAGGTCGCGGTGCTCGACGCTGTTCTGGAGTGCGAGCAGCGACGTCTGCATGACGAACCCGACCCCGAGCCCGAGCACGCCGCCGTAGGCGATCGCCACCGCCGCCGGCGTCGAGACGCCCAGCGTCGCCAGCAGCAGGACCCCGATGGTCATGAGCACTGATCCCGCGATCGGCCAGTAGCGGTAACGCCCGACCCGCTCCACCCGGCGCCCCGCCACCAGCGTGCCGAAGGCGGCGCCGAACATCGTCGGCGCCAGCAGCAACCCCGACACGAGCGGGCTCACCCCCGCCACCTCCTGGAGAAACACCGGCAGGAAGAAGATCCCGCAGAACAGCAGGATCCCGCTGGTCAGGTTGAGGGCGAGCACGACCCGCACGACCCGGTCGGCGAAGAGGCGCAGCGGCACCACCGGTTCGGGGGCGCGTCGCTGCCGGGCCACGAACAGCACTCCGAGCCCGATCGCGCCGGCACCGAGGGCGAAGCTGGCCGGCGACGTCCACGCCAGGTCTTCCCCGCCCGCGCTCACCAGCACGACGCCGCTGGTGAGCGCACCCGTGAGCAGCGCGCCGCCGGCGAAGTCGATCGCGTGCGGGATGCGCTTGTCCGGAAGGTGGAGGGTCGTGGAGACGATTGCCAGCGCGACCAGCGCGATCGGGAGGTTGATGTAGAAGGACCATCGCCAGCTCAGCTGGTCGATGAACAGGCCACCCACCAGCGGCCCCACGATGCTGCTCACCGCGAAGATCGCGCCCTGGTAGCCGAGCCACCGGCCCAGCTGCCGCGCCGGCACGATGTCGGCGACGATCGCCATCGCCAGCGTCCCCAGCCCGCCGCCGCCCAGTCCCTGCACCGCCCGGAACACGAGCAGCTGGTTGAGCGACCCGGCGGCGCCGCACAGCATCGAGCCGGTGATGAACACCGCGATCGCGAGGTACCAGAGCCGCGTGCGCCCGTAGAGATCGCCCAGCTTCCCCATCAGCGGCAGCGACAGGACCTGGCCGAGGAAGTAGGCGGTCACGACCCACGAGATCCGTGACAAACCGCCCAGATCGCGGGCGATCGTCGGCAGGGCGGTGGCGACGATGGTGCCGTCGATCGTGCTCATGATCTGCCCGAGCTGGAGCCCGACGAACACGAGGAGAAGCCGCCGTCCGGTGATCGGCGCAGGCTACGGCCGCCCGACTGCCCGGGCCCGAATAGGTGATTCCACCGATGACGACCCGCCTGCCTTCCCGTACCCTGACTACAAGCGAACCGTGCTTCGTGGGGGAGTCAGTCATGGCCAAGCAAGCGCCGCCGTCCATCATCGACCGTCTCATGAGGCGCGGCCGCAAGGATGCGAAGGAAGAGGATGCCTCCGACGAGCCGACGCCGCCGGCCGAGGAGAAGCCCACGGAGGCGCCCCCCGAGGGGAGCGACGACACGGCCGACACCGGCGACGGCACGACCGCAACTGGCGACATCGTCGACGACACCACCGGCGAGGACGACGCCATCGTTACCAGCGGGGATGACAGCCAGGGCGCCGTCGACGACACCGCGCCCGACGACGGCACTGGCACCGGCGACATCGTGGACGACACCACCGGCGAGGACGACGCCAACGTCGGCTCGGGCGAGGCCGACATCGTGAGTAACGGCTCCGAGGACGACGGCGGGGACGTGGCCTACGGCGACGGCGCCACGAGCACGAGCGGCGACATCTCCGACGGCACCGAGACCGGCGACGCCATCGCCGACGACGACTCGAGCAGCGTGATCAACACCGGCGACGACACCCAGCAGGCGGTCGACAGCGGGGACCCCGCCGACGTGGCTCAGGTGCCGCGGCACCCGATCGACCTCGACTTGGTCAGGGACGCCCGGATCGGTGCGCCGAAGGATTCCTCGTTGTCGGACGACCTCCAAGAGCTCAAGGAGGCCACCGAGCCCCAGCTCGACCCCGCGATCGTGGAGGCGCGGCTGGGCGGCAAGGGCCCACAGCCACCCGATCCCGACGACACACCCGAGGACCTCGCGTTCGGGAAGGGGGCGAGCCAACTGGACACGAATCCTTTGGAGCCGAGCGACACCCCGACCGATCTCGACCCCACCCCGCTCGAGCCGCTGCCCCGCTTCACGGTCGACGACCTCACCGTCGACGGCATCGATGCCGACGACGTGTCGCCGGCAGCCGCCCAACCCGCCGACGTCGGTTCCGTCGACACCACGCCCCACGAGGTCCAGATCGACGACCCCGGCCCGCACAACGACTCCACCGAGGTCGACATCGACTGAACGCGAACGGTCCCGGCGCCGCCGGGGGGCAGCGACGCCGGGACCGATGTCGCGGTGTTGAGGTGCTCGGTTACGAAGCGGTGGTCTCGGCAGGCTCGTCGCTCTCCTGCTCCTCACCCTCGCCTTCGGGGCCCTCACCCTCGGGACGCTCGGGCTTCTCACCGTTCACGAGGGCGGTCATGCGCTCGGGCAGCTCGGCCTTCTTCTCGTCGGCCTCCGCCTGGGTGAGGTCACCGTCGGCGACCTTCTGGTCGATGCGGGCGGAGACGTCGGCAACCAGCGCGTCGACGACCGTCTGCACGTCGACACCGTTGGCCTGGGCGACCTGCGCGATGGTCTGGTCGTTCTGCAGCGCCTCGCGCAGCGCGTCCTCCTCGATGCCGATGGCCGCCGCCGCCGCCTCGAGGTGACGGCCACGACCGCCCCCGCGGCAGGGACCGCGCCCTTCGCCTTCGCCCTGCTCCTGGTCGGGAGCTTCCTCACCCTGAGGCTCTTCCTCCTGGGCGCCGGCGAGAACCGGGCCGAAGAGCATGCCTCCGGCGAGGGCCGAACCTGCCATTGCGAGGTAGGCGACTGACCGCTTGACCTTCATTGACGTGCTCCTTTGTCGTTGGTCACGGACGGGAGGTCACCCGCCGATGATCACGATGCGCCATCAACCTGCGAGAACCCTGGGAGCGACCGCCGACGCGGCGAATAAGTCGGTGATCGGAAGGTAAGGGCCCGCTCAGGTACTCGTGACCGGCCGAGGGAGCTGTACCGTGAAGGTGGTGCCGCCGCCCGCGGGGCTGTCGACCTCGACCCGACCGTCGTGGGCGGCGACCACGCCGGCCACGATCGACAATCCGAGCCCGGCGCCGCCGCTCGAACGCGCCCGCGACTTGTCGGCCCGGTAGAAGCGCTCGAAGATCCGGCGCCGGTGGTCGGCGTCGATGCCCGGCCCCTCATCGGCGATGGTCACGCGCGCGGTCCCGTCGACCGCCGCCACCGCCACGTGCACCGGCGTCCCCGCCGGCGTGTGCACGCGCGCGTTGCCCAGCAGGTTGGCGAGCACCTGACGCAGCCGCCGCTCGTCGCCCTCCACGACGACGGGCGCGGGCGCGTCGAGCGTCACCGGACGCTCGGGGTCGACCGCCCGCAGGTCGCTCACCGCGTCGCTCGCCAGTTCGGCCAGGTCGACCTGATCGGCGTCCATCGGCTGGTGCTGGTCGAGGCGGGCCAGCAACAAGAGGTCTTCGACCAGGCGGCCCATGCGCTCGCTCTCGCCCTCGATGCGGGCCATGGCCCGCTCGAGCGCGTCCTCCTCCGACAGACCGCCCTTGCGGTACAGCTCGGCGTAGCCGCGGATCGCCGCCACCGGTGTGCGGAGCTCGTGCGACGCGTCGGCGACGAACTGCTCGAGTCGCGCCTGGCTCGCCTCCCGCTCCGCGAACGCCGCTTCCAGCTGGGCGAGCATGTCGTCGAGCGCGGTCGCGAGCCGGCCCAGCTCGCTGCGGTCGCCCTTCGATTCCACCCGCTGCGACAGGTCGCCCGCCGCGATGGCGCTGGCGGTGTCGACCATGCGGTCGACCGGGCGGAGGCCCCGGCGCACGATCAACCACGCCAACCCGGCACCGATCGCGACCACGACGAACGCGGTCACCGCGATCGTCCGCACCAGGTCGGAGACGGCGTCGTCCACGCGGGTGAGCGGTGCCGCGAAGACGCGGAAGCTCCCGTTCGGGTCCTCGTGGATGATCACGCGATAGTCGAGGCTCCCGTCGCGGGCGGACCGGGTCGTGACCTTGTCGACGAGATCCTGGGGGTGATCGCCGGGGATCTCGGGCAGCTTGGGCAGCGATTGAGGGTCGTCGATGAAGCCCGCCCGGTCGACGTCGAGGACCTCGCCGTCGGCCGAGATCACGAGCTCGGCGGTGTCGCGGAAGCGCTCGGGCTCGGTCTGGTTGGCGCCGCCCCCGCCGCCGCCGCCGCTGGGGGGCCCGCCCCGTCCCCGGGGACCTAGCCGGGTCGCCTGGCCATGTAGCTGGTCGTCGATCTGGTCGACCAGGGATGCCCGGGTCGAGCGGACCACCGTCCAGCCGATGACCCCGGCCGCAACCGCCAGCAGCGCGACGAACGCCAACGCCAGCCGCGCCTTGACGCTCACGCGCCGCTCATTCCCCCGGCTCGCGGATCGTGTACCCGAAGCCGCGCACGGTGTGGATCAGCCGGGGCTCGCGCTGGTCGAGCTTCTTGCGCAGGTAGCTGATGTAGGTCTCGACCACCGACGCGTCGCCGCCGAAGTCGTACTGCCACACATGATCGAGGATCTGCGGCTTCGACAGCACCTGACCCCGGTTGAGCAACAGGTAGCGCAGCAGCCGGAACTCGGTAGGGGAGAGCTCGACCTCGGCGTCGCCCCGCCGCACCCGGTGCGCGCCCAGGTCCATCTCCAGGTCGGCGCAGCGCAGCAGATCGCCCGTCTCCGCCCGGGCTCGCAGCGTCCGGCGCAGCACCGCCTGGATGCGGAAGCTGAGCTCCTCGAGGCTGAACGGCTTGGTGACGTAGTCGTCGCCGCCCCGGGTGAACCCGGTGCGCAGGTCGGAGGGGTCGTCGCGGGCGGTCAGGAACACCACCGGCACGTCCTCGCCGTCGCGCCGCAGCCGCTGGCACACCTCGAAGCCGTCGAGGTCGGGCAGGTTGACGTCGAGGACGAGCAGGTCGGGCCGCTCGTCGGCGGCGGTGCGCAAGGCCTCGAACCCGCTGCGGGCGGTGCGCACCTCGTAGCCGGCGAAGCGCAGCGCGTCGCCGAGCAGGTCGAGGAGCGCCTCCTCGTCGTCGACCACGAGGAGCTGGGCCGACGAGCCGTCGGCTCGGGTCACCGGCTCCGGGCGTTCGGTCATCGCCACCTCACAGGCACCTGCCCACCGTACGCAGGAGACCTGTGAGTCTCCTGTGAGCCGCCTGGGCGGGGCGCGGGGACCGAGGTCGAAAAGGGGACGGGCAGCCCTCTGCCACAATCCTGCTGGGCCGAAAGGGGCACGTTGACGGTAAACACGGCGGTCGCGAACGCTCGGGAAGCGCTGGCCCGCTGCGACTGGGCCGCGGCCTACGACCTGCTCGCCGGGGTGGCGGGCGAGACGGCCGACGCCGAGACGCTCGAGACCCTGGCCGACGCCGCCTGGTGGACGAGTCGGCTCGAGGAGTGCATCGCCGTCCGCGAGCGGGCCTACGCGCTCCACGAAGAGGCCGGCGACCGGCGCGCCGCGGCGAGCTTGGCGTTGCACCTGTTCGAGAACCACAGCTTCAGGGCCCGTCCCGCGGCCGCGAGCGGGTGGCTGGGCCGGGCCCGACGCCTCCTCGCCGAGGAGCCCGAGTGCCGCGAGTGCGGCGCCCTCCTGGTGCGCGAGGCCGAGGCCGAGCACTCGGCCGGCGAGGTCGACCGCGCGTTGGAGACGGCTGACCGCGCGCTCCAGGTCGCTCGCCGCCTCGGTGACCTCGACCTCGAGGCCCAGGCGCTGCAGGCCATCGGGCAACTGCTCATCGCGGCCGGCCGTCCCACCGAGGGGCTGGCGACCTTCGACGAGGCGATGGTGCTCGCGACCCAGGGCCGGCTCGGTCCGCTCGAGACCGGCCGGCTCTACTGCAGCCTGATCGGCGCGTGCGAGGAGCTGAGTGACTACCAGCGGGCCGCCGAGTGGACCGACTTCGGGTCGCGCTGGTCGCAGGATCACCCCCGGACCATCTTCCCGGGGCTGTGCCGGCTCCACCGCGCCACCGTGCTCCAGCTGCGGGGCGAGTGGACGGAGGCCGAGTCGGAGGCCAAGCGCGCGTACACCGAGCTCTGCGACGTCAACGTCGTCAACTCTGGTGCCGCGTTCTACGAGATCGGCGAGATCCGCCGCCGGCTCGGCGACATCGAGGGCGGCGAGGAGGCATTCCGGCGAGCCGACGAGTTGGGTCGCCAGCCCCAGCCCGGGCTCGCGCTGCTCCGGCTCGCCCAGGGTCGGGTCGACGCCGCCGCGTCGAGCATCGCCCGGGTCGTCTCCGAGGAGACCTGGAACCGGCTGACCCGGGCCAAGCTCCTGCCCGCCCAGGTCGAGATCGCCGTTGCCGCCGGTGATCTCGATCGGGCGCGCGCTGCGACCGAGGAGCTCGAGGCCACCGCCGAGGAGTTCGAGAGCCCGGGGTTGCGCGCCGCGGCGTCACTCGCGCGCGGGCGGCTGGAGCTGGCCGGCGCGGAACCGGAAGGTGCCTGCGCCACCCTGCGCCGCGCGCTCCAGCAGTGGCAGACCCTCGAGGTGCCGTACGAAGTGGCCTCGACTCGGGTCCTGCTCGGCCGCGCCTGTCGCGACGCAGGGGACGAGGAGGCGGCGACGTCGTCGCTCGACGCCGCCACCGTGATCTTCGAGCGCCTGGGCGCCGCGCCCGACGCCGAACGGGCGAGAGAGCTTCGAACCGCCGCGGCGCTGCTGCCGGGTGGACTGACGGAGCGCGAGGCCGAGGTGCTGCGCCTGGTCGCGTCCGGCTGCACGAACAAGGAGGCGGCCGCGCAACTCTTCCTCAGTGACAAGACGATCGCTCGCCACCTCTCGAACATCTTCGCCAAGATCGGGGTCTCGTCCCGCTCGGCCGCGACGGCGTACGCGTTCGAGCACGGCATCGTCGGCGCCGCCCGTTAGCCGCGAGAGGATCATGGACTCGTCCCAGCAGCTCGACATCATCATCCCGGCCCTCGGCGACCTCGTGCGGGGGATCCGGCCCGCCCAGCTCGACGACCCGACCCCGTGCGCCAAGTTCCGCGTGCGCGACGTCCTCGGGCACTTCCTCGGGAACCTCGACGCGGTCGCCGGTGGCCTGCGGGGTGAGCCGATGCCCGACGAGTTTGCGCCCCGACCCGAGATCCTCGGCGACGATCCGGGAAGGGCCTATGACGCGGTCATGGCCGACTTTCGTGACGCGATCCGGAGCCCCGGAGCGATGGACCGCGTCCTGACGGTGCCCTTCGGCGAGGTTCCCGCCCCCGCGCTCGCCGGCTTCGTGGCCTTCGACCTCGTGGTGCACTCGTGGGACATCGCGACCGCGACCGGTCAGCGGTACACGCCGCCGGACGAGCTCGTGGCCGAGGTCGATGCGTTCGCCCGCCAGGTCGTCGCCCCCGAGTGGCGCGACGGCGACACGTTCGCGGTCGAGGTCGAGCCCGCGGCCGATGCGACGCCCCTCGAGCGCCTGGTCGCGTTCTCCGGCCGCCGGCCCTAGAACGCAACCGCGATGGGTCGAATGACCCATCGCCGGCTCGCGGCGATTGGGTAGTTGGTCCGATGCGCCGCTGCCCTCGCGCCTTCATCATCAGGCGACCAACCCTGATGAAGGAGGCGCACTGCCATGGGTGTTATCAACGAATCGGATGTGCCGGTCGCGATCAAGGACGAGAACGTCGAGCTCCGGATGACCGAGATCGGCGACATGACCGTCTCGCTCATCCGGCTCAAGAAGGGGACTGACCTCAGCCCGGCGCTGGTTGGCCTGCCCGACGACCTCTGCCCGTGCCCCCACTGGGGGTACATGCTCAGTGGCCGGCTGAAGATGAAGACGACGCACGGCGACGAGGTCTACGAGGCTGGCCAGCCGTTCTACTGGTCGCCGGGACACGCGCCGGTCGCGCTCGAGGACGTCGAGTACGTCGACTTCTCGCCGACCGAGGAGTTCGCCGCCGTCATCAAGCACATCAGCGGCCAGGGCTGACGCCCCGCTCGCCCGAAACCGGAGGAGTGACATGGAGACGAACCGAGCGATGGCCAAGACGTTCCTGGAGGCCTGGTGCACCCGTGAGTTCGACCGGCTCGACCACTGGCTCGACGACCCGGTGATCTCGACGCTGCGGGACGGCCTGCGAGTCGTGCCGCTCGAGGTGCTGCGAGCCGACGTCCTGACGGTCGACGGCGGGCTGGAGTTCACGTTCCGGTTCCGCGTGCCGTCCCCGAAGGCCGCGGCCGCGGCCGGCCACGTCGTGGACGAGCGCGTCCTCGTCCACGCCCACGGTGACCGCGTCACCGCCGTCGATCTGTTCGGCACCCGCCTCCGACCGCTCACGGTTGGCCGGTCGGCTTCGCTCGAGCTGGTGGCATCATGACCACCATGACCACGTTGGAGGAGCTCAAGGCCAAGCAGCAGAAGATCTGGAGCAGCGGCGACTACGGCAGCATCGCGTGGCTCACGGTCCCGCTGGCCGACGTGCTCTGCGAAGCCGTCGACGTCCGGCCCGGCTCGGCGGTGCTCGACGTCGCCACCGGCACCGGACACGTCGCGCTGGCGGCGGCGCGCCGCTTCGGTGTCGTGACCGGGGTCGATTACGTCCCCGCGCTCGTCGAGACCGCCCGTGATCGCGCCGCGGCCGAGGGGCTCTCGGTCGAGTTCCAGGAGGGTGACGCCGAGAACCTCTCGTTCCCCGACGCGTCCTTCGACTTCGTGCTGTCGGCGATCGGCGTGATGTTCACCGCCGACCACCAGCGCGCCGCTGACGAGCTCGCCCGCGTCTGCCGGCCCGGGGGCGTGATCGGGATGGTCAACTGGACGCCCACCGGCTTCGTCGGCGAGATGCTCAAGACGGTGGGGAAGCACGTGCCCCCGCCGCCGGGCGCCCAGCCGCCGCCCCTCTGGGGGACCGAGGACTACGGCCGGGAGCTCCTGGGCGATCGCGTCGCCGAGTGGTCGTTCCGCACCGACTCGATCGCCGAGCGGTTCCCGAACCCGGAATTCTTCGCCGACTTCTTCGTCGCCAACTACGGGCCCACACTCAAGGCGAACGAAGCACTCGAGAACGAGCAGCGCGCCGCCTTCCGCGACGACCTCGTCGCGCTGGCGGCGCGGGCGAACCGAGCCGGCGCTGACACCGTCACTACCGACTGGGAGTACCTGGTGGCGGCGGGTACCCGGGCCTAGGGCGCCGGCGGCGGTCCCATAGCTCCGCCGCCGCCCGCGTTGATCGGCGTTCCTTGGAAGCAGCCGATCGTGTACGGGAACTCGTAGGTGGCGTGGTAGTGGTACATCTCCACCGTCTCGCCGTCCCACTCGATCTTGTGGGTGTGGCCGTGGCACTCGTCGAGGTCCGCATTGGTGAGCACCTCGCCGTCCTCGCCGTAGTGGCCGAAGATCCCGAAGCCGTCGAGGGCGTAGCCAACCAGGTCGGAGTGTCCGCCCTCGCCTGACTGGGCGTCCCCGATGCAGTCGCTGATCGAGTGCTGGTGGTACCCGCCGGCGTTGGGATGACCCCCGCACGAATCCAGGGCCTCCCACGCGGCCGCGTCGCGACCGGCGGCGTCGATCCCGACATTGAGCAGTACCCCGTTGAGGCCGACGCCGGCCTCGCCCCCCGCGCAGGTGGGCTGGGCGTTCTCGGTCGGTTTCGCCGGCAACTCGAGCGTGAACGCGACCGCGGTGAGCCCGTCCATGCCCGCGAGCGGGTCGATCTGGTAGATGTCGTCGCTCGGATCGATCGGGAACACACCGGTCGGATGGTCGGGATAGCCGTTCCCCGTGATCACCCGGGTGTCGCCCTCGATCGTGACCGAGAACTCGGAGGGCCAGTCGACCGAACCGTCGACGTCGTACTTGGTCTCGGCGTTCCAGGTGCCGTCACCGTTGAACCACGGCCCCATGGTCGGCGCGCCGGCGCCGCCGGAGCCCTGGGTGGTGCACAACATGCCGACGCCGGTTTCGGCGGCAGACCAGTTGTCGTCGCCGACGTCGAGCCGGGTGAGGTCGACGTCCTGGTCGGCGGGTTGCGTCTCCGGCTTCGGCGCCGCCGCCGGCTCGTCGTCGTCCTGCGAGCTCGAGTCGCCGCCGCCATCCCCGCCGTTGCATGCGGCCGCCGCCAGTACCAGCGCGAACGCTCCGACCCACCATGTCTTCTTCACGGTCCGTCCCCCTCGGGTTTGCTGGAGTCTTACTGCTCGTCGTTCGTCACCGCGACCGGCGCGCCCATCGGCGGCCCGCCCGTCGGGGGCTGGCCACCGCCACCACCGCCACCGGCGCCCGGTCCGGTCACGGCCGCCTCACCGGCGAAGCACCCGATCACGTACGGGAACTCGGCAGTGGCGTGGTAGTGGTACATCTCGACGATCTCGCCGTCCCACTCGATCTCGTGGGTGTGGCCGTGGCACTCGTCGAGATCCTCGTTCGTCAGGAGCTCGCCGTCCTCGCCGTAGTGGCCGTAGATGCCGAACCCGTCGAACGCGTACCCCACGAGGTCGGAGTGGCCACCCTCGCCGCTCTGCGTGTCCTCGATGCAGTCACTGACGTTGTGGTAGTGGTACTCGCCCGCCTGCTGCGGGTGGCCGCCGCAGGCGTCCTGCGCCTCCCACGCCACCGCGTCGCGGCCGCCGGCGTCGGTCGGGTTGAACAGGACGACGCCGCTCGACAGCACGCCGATCGCTCCCCCGGGTGTGCACGACGCCGAGTCGGCGACGGTCGGCGTCGCCGGCACCTCGATGCCCAGCTCCTGCTCGCTGATCGAGTTCGGGTTGCGGTCGTACGCGTAGACGTCGTCGCTCTGGGAGACCGGGAACTCACCCGTCGTGTGGTCGGGGAGCTCGTTCCCGGTGAAGACGCGGGTGTCGCCTTCGAGCGTGACCGCGAATTCGCTCGGCCAGCTCACCTCGCCGTCGACGACCAGCTTCTCCTCGAGGTTCCAGGTGCCGTCGCCGTTGAACCACGAGCCTTCCGCCTGTGCACCGGCGGCGCCATCCATGAACTCGGTCTGGCACGACCACAGCAGTCCGACGCCCGCGGTGCTGCCGACGCTGTCGTCGCCCACGGGCAGATGAGTCGTGTCGACGGTTTCTTCGGCCGCGGCGGCCGTGGTGGTCGTGGTCTCCGGTGTGGTCGTCGGCGCCGCCGCCCCCCCGTCATCCGATGGGGTCGCACCGCTCGCGCCGCCGCACGCGGCCGCGACTGCCAGTGCCAATGCTGCCCCGATTCCCATCCACGTCCTCATGGGTGCGCACGGTAGGTAACGCGTCTGCGGCGACCCCGGGGATCAGCTGGGAAGTTCCTGGGAGATCCGATCGAGGAAGTCGGCGTTGGCGTCCTCGAGGTCGGCCGCGTCCGGGAGCTCGTACGACCGGAGCAAGGCCCCGCCCGCCCGTTCGCCCGCGGCCTGGATGGCGAACTGCTCGACCAGGCTCCGCCCCTCGAGCAGCGCGGCGTACCGATCGCCCAGGTCGGGGAATCGCTCGCCGAGCGCCTCGGCGGTCGCGGTTGCGTCCGCCGCACCGGACATCAACACGTCCGCCACCTGCTCCTCCCGTGCCGCGCACTCGAGGATCCCGGCTCGGTGCTCCTCACCCACCTCGTCGGCCCATCGCCGGTACTGGTCGGCGGCGGCGCGCTCGAGGACCGCGAGCATCACCCGGTGCTCGCTCTCGGGGCAGGCGGCGAGCAGCTCGCCCGCCAGCACCACCAGGTCGTCGCTCACGCGGCCCCCGTCTCCACCGGGAGCCGCTGGGGTCCGATCTCGAAAAACGTGGGCACGTTCTCGAACTCGTACCCCTCGGCGAGGAGCACCGACCTGGGCGGGAACCGCTCCAGGAACGTCGCCACCCCGATGCGGGCCACCGTTCGGGCCAGGCCCGCGCCCGGACAGACGTGGGGCCCGTACCCGAAGCTGAGGTGCTGGTCGGAGTTCGGCCGGTCGAGGCGGAACTCGTCGCTGGCGTCGAAGACCTGCTCGTCGCGGTTGGCCGACCCCGTCCCCATGATCACCCGCTCGCCCGCGCTGATCTTGGTGTCGGCGATCTCGGTCTCGCGCACACACCCGCGTGCCGCGAACAGGACGGGGGGCGCGACGCGGAGGCTCTCCTCGACCGCACGCGCCCGCGCGTCCTCGTCGGCGCGCAGGGCATCCTCGACCCCCGGAGTGGCCAGCACCTCGTGGAGGAGGTTGCCGAGGAGCTGGCTCGTGGTCGTGAGCCCGCCGGTGATGAGGTTTCGGGTGAGGGCGCGCAGCTGCCGGCGCGTCAGGCGCACGCCGTCGACCTCGAGCCGCACCAGTCGGGTGAGCACGTCGTCGGGAACGTCCTCGCCCCGCTCGATCTCGCCCACCCGCCGTTCTACCCGCTCGTCGATGTAGCCGGCGAAGTCGGGGAAGGCGGCGGCGAAGCCCTCGCCCCGCTCGGTGCGGTTGGTGCGGGGGAACTCGCTCACCATCAACTCCTTCGCCCACGCCGCGATCGTGTCGGCGTCTCCGGCCGGCAACCCGAGCAGGTGGACCGTGACCCGGTTGGGAAGGGGGACGCTGAACGCTGCCACCAGGTCGGCGCTCCCCGGCACCGGCACCGCATCGAGCAGCGCGCCGGCGGTGTCGCGGATGAACGGCTCGGCCGCGTGCACGACCTTCGGGGTGAGCGCGGTCACCATCACCCGCCGCACCGCGGTGTGCTGGGGCGGGTCGAGCTCGCCCAGGATCCGGTCCTCGAACGGCACCTCGACACCGGGCGCCTTCATGCCCGACGCGTTCGAGAACGACTCGGTGTCGCGCAGCGCCTCGCGACACTCGGCGTGGCGGGTGACGTAGTGCATCCCCCCGGCGATCGGCGCGACCGCACCCTCCTTCCGCAGCTTGGCCAGCAGCGGCCAGGCCCGCTGCGCCTGCCCGGGCTCGAACGGATTGAAGTCGCTCGGCATGGTCCTCCGTGCGGACGAGCGTCCCGAAGGGCGACGCCGGGTATCCCGGCGTCGAGCGAGGGAGCTGTTTGGAGGACGGTAGCGTGACGCCGCCGTCAGGGTGACCTGTGCGGACGAGCGCCCCGGAGGGCGACGCCGGGTATCCCGGCGTCGAACGAGGGAGCTATTTGAAGGGGGACGAATGGCGCACGACGTGGTCATCCGGGGTGGCACGCTGGTCGACGGCACTGGCGCGCCCCCTCACCCCGCCGACGTCGCGGTCCGCAACGGGGTGTTCGTCGAGGTCGGCGAGCTCGACGACCCGACCGCCTCGACCGAGGTCGACGCGTCCGGCTGCGTCGTCGCCCCCGGTTTCATCGACCCCCACACCCACCTCGACGCCCAGCTGTGCTGGGACCCGGCGGCGTCACCCACGAGCCTGCACGGCGTCACATCGGTGGTGATGGGCCTGTGCGGGTTCGGCATCGCGCCCTGCGCCGACGGCGGCGGCGAGTACCTGCTGCGCAGCCTGGAGGTGGTCGAGGAGATCCCGTTCGAGAGCACGTCGCTGGGCGTCCCGTTCGCGTGGACGACCTGGCCCGAGTTCCTCACCCACCTCGGCACGCTGCCCCTCGGCGTCAACGCCGCCGGGTTCGTCCCCCACTCGGCGCTGCGCTACTTCGTGATGGGCGAGCGCGCCCGCGCCGAGCCCGCCACCGCCGACGACCGCGCCGCCCTCGTCGCCGAGCTCCGCCGCTCCCTCGACGCCGGCGCGCTCGGCTTCGCCACGTCACGCGGACCGAACCACAACGACGCCTACGGCGACCCGGTGCCGAGCCGCCGCGCCGACGACGCCGAGATCCGCGCCCTGGTGGGTGCGTGCGCCGGACGGTCGTGGCAGATCAATGTCGAGACCAAATTCAGCGGCGACGCCGCCGGCCTCGTCGCCGAGGTCGAGGGCTACGTCGGCTGGACCGAGGAGGCCGGCGCCCGGCTGAGCTGGACCCCGTTCTTCGCCGAGCCCGGCGACGACGTGTGGCAGCAGGTGCTCGAGCACAACCGCAAGGTGAACGCCCGAGTTCGGGTCGCGCCCCAGGTGCTGCCCCAGCCGATCACCACGACGCTGCGCTTCGACCGGGTCTCGGTGGCGGTGCTCGTCAAGGGTTGGGGTGAGGCCATGGGCGGCTTCTTCGACCTCGACCCCGACCCCCGCCGCGCCCGCGTCGACGAGGCCGAGTTCCGCCGCCTACTGCGCGACGCGCCCGAGGACTGCACCGCGATGTTCGGACCCTGCTACCGGGAATGGGTCATCGCGTCGAGCCCGTCCCGTCCCGAGCTCCAGGGCACCACCCTCGCCGAGGCCGCCAACTCGGCCGGACGCGCGCCCACCGATCTGCTCTGCGACCTCGTCGTCGCCGACGACCTTGCCACCGAGGTCCAGACGCCGGTGGTCAACCGCGATCGCGACGGCACCGCCCAGCTCGCGGGCGAGCCCACCACGATGATCGGACTGGGCGACTCCGGCGCTCACGTGATGAGCGTCACCAACTACGCGTACCCGACCGACCTGCTCGCCCGGCTCGTGCGCGACCAGGCCCGCATCCCGCTCGAGACCGCGGTCCACCGCCTCACCGCCCACCCCGCCGAGTTCCTCGGCCTCACCGACCGCGGCACCGTCGCGGTCGGTCGTCCCGCCGACCTGTGCGTGTTCGACCTCGACCGGCTCGCGGTCGGGCCCCTCACCGTCGAGCACGACCTGCCCGGCGGTGCGCCGCGCCTGTTCCGGGGCGCATCGGGCTATCGAGCCGTGCTCGTCAACGGCGAGATCAGCGTGACCGACGACCAGCACACCGGCCGGGCGGCGGGCACGCCGCTGCGCGCCGGTGCGTAGTCGCCGCGCCCTTGGCGCCGCGTTGGTCGCGGTCCTCGCTGCCGTCTGCGCCGGGAACGCCGCCGCCGGCGAAGGCGACGGCAAGAACAAGGGAACACGCTGGCGCCGGCTCGGCTACGACCTGGCGTCGACGTTCCACAATCCGCGCTCGCCGCTCACGCCCAAGCGCGCCGCCACCCTCGAGACCGCCTGGCAGTACGAGGCGCCCCAGTCGGTCAACGGCGCGCCCGCGGTCGTCGGCAACCGCGTGTACGTGCTCTCCCGTGACGCGCTCGTCGCGCTCGACGCGGACAGCGGCAGCGAGATCTGGAAGCGCGACGACATCGGCGGTTCGTCGTCGCCCACCGTCGCCGGCGGCGTTCTCTACGCCCTCGGTGGCGACCCGACGCTGTGGGCGGTCGACGCCGAGACCGGTGAGGACGTGTGGAGCGTGCTTGCCGACGACCAGGAGTTCGCGTCCGGGTTCTCGTCGCCGGTGGTCACGAAGAAAGCGGTGATCGTCGGGCTGGCGTCGATCGAGGAGGTCGCGGCCGAGTCGAACGCCACCTACCGCGGGGGCGTCGCCGCCTTCGACCGCGCGACCGGCGCCGAGCTCTGGCGCTACCGCACCGCCGAGCCCCCGTACAACGGCGTCGGCGTGTGGTCGACGGTCTCGGTCGACCTCGACACCGGCACCGTGTTCGCCACCACCGGCAACAACTACACCGAGGAGGCCGGTCCCACGTCCGACGCCGTCATCGCCCTCGACCTCGAGACGGGCGAGCCCCGCTGGATCCGCCAGGTCTCCGCCGGCGACGTGTTCACCGTCCCGTCGCCCAAGTCACAGGACTCCGACTTCGGCACCAACCCCATCCTGTTCGAGGCCGAGATCGGCGGGGAGCAGCGCCCCCTCGTCGGCGCCGGCCAGAAGTCGGGGATCTTCTGGGCGCTCGACCGCGAGACCGGCGAGATCGTCTGGCAGCGCCAGGTCAGCGACGGGAGCGCGCTGATCGGCGGTGTGTTCAACAACGGCGCCTACGACGGGAAGCGCATCATCGTCGCCGGCAACAACGGCCCCGGGGGGCCCGGGCCCGGCGACGACCGGCCGCGCACGGGCGAGGTGGGCACGTCGGTGCTCATGGCGCTCGATCCCGCCACCGGGGAGATCGAGTGGCAGCGCCCGCTCGACAACTACGTGTGGGCACCGATCACCATCGCCGACCGGGTCGGCTTCGTCGCCGTCGACCTCGAGCTCCAGGCGTTCGACACCAAGACCGGCGAGCAACTCTTCGGGCTCGAGACCGTCGGCACCATCTCGAGCGCGCCGGTGATCGCCGGCGACCGCATCTACTTCGGCAGCGGTCTGGGCTACATAGGGCCGACGACCGAAGGGCAGACCGTCTACGCCCTGGAAGGATGACGGAGTGACGCCCGAGGACCTGGTGGAGATCGAGGCAATCAAGCGCCTGAAGTACCGGTACATGCGTTGCCTCGACCAGAAGCTCTGGGACGAGCTCGCGACCTGCTTCACCGAGGACGCCACCGCCGCCTACAGCGGCGGCCACTACAGCATCGAGGGGCGCGACGCGATCATCGAGTGGTTACGGGACGCCATGGGCTCCGAGAACTTTCTCAGCAGCCACCGGGTGCACCATCCCGAGATCGACGTCACGAGCAAGACGACCGCGACCGGCACGTGGGCGCTCGAGGACACGGTCATCCTCGCCGACGCCGACTTCGGGCTGCGGGGCGCCGCCTTCTACACCGACGAGTACGTCAAGCAGGATGGTGAGTGGAAGATCGCGTTCACCGGCTACAAGCGGACGTTCGAGGAGACGTTCTCGCGCGGTGACATCGCCAGCCTCCGCTTGACCGCGAGCTGGTGGGGGACCGACGGTCGGAGCGAGCTCGACGCATGAAACCGGTACGGATCGCGCTCGTGGCCGTCGCCATCAGCCTCGTCGCGGGCGGCTGCATGCCACCCGAGGGAGTGCTGTTCAACGGTCGGCTCCCCGACCACATGCTCAGGACCGTGACGCCGGAATGCCGGATCGCCAGCGACCTCGCCGATCCGCTCGCCGCCATGATCCACGCCGCCCAGGCCGAAGGCATTGCGCTCTGGCCCGAGACCAGCGCGTTCCTGCCGCCGGGTGAGCCCACGCCGCCGCGGATCGAGTCGTGCTACCGCACGTTCGAGATGCAGCAGTGGTGGCGGATGTACTGGTGCTCGAAAGGCGCCTGCGGGGTCGCGGCGGTGCCGGGGCAGAGCACCCACGGCTGGGGCCGGGCCGTCGACTTCCAGGACCAGTACGGCGAGGTCCGCATCGGGTCCGCCGCGTGGAACTGGCTCGTGGCCCACGCGGCCGAGTACGGCTTCATGCACCCGTCCGGCAATACCGAGGGGTGGCACTGGGAAGCGGTAAACCCGGGGCCCCCTCCCTCGACTTAGACCTTCCGGCCGAGGAACCCCGCGAGCTGGTCCGCCGCCGGCGCCGAGTCCGGCACCTTCACCTCGGGCCCGAACGGCGCCGCTCCGTCAGGACCGCGGAACTGGTCGGAGATCGCCGCCTTCGCCCCGATGAGGAGCTGCTTCGCCAGGTCGGCGTTGAGCCTGGCGGCGTCCTGTCCCGTCGCCCGGGCCAGGTCCCAGCCGTGGGTGAACGCGTCGGTGGTCGCCAGCGCCATGAAGATGGAGCCGGGGAACTCCCCGAACGGGAGCTTGAGGATCTTCTCCTGCGCGCCCGGCGCGTTGAACGCCGCCACCGCCTTCTTGACCCCGTCGTCGAACGCCTTCAGCCGGTCACCACCGGCGAAGTCGGTCTCGTCCTGGGGCGCCCCTTCCCCGGCCTCGGTCGACGCCGCAAACCAGTGGGCGCCGCTGATGATGTGGTTGATGACCTGGCGCACGTCCCACGTCTGACACGGCGTCGGGTCGCCCAGCTGGTCGTCGTTGACGTTGGCCAGCACCTTCCGGGTGCTCGCGAACGCCTCCTCGAGCGTGTCGGCTGCTGCCATGAATCCCTCCGGGTCGTACGGCCTGTGTGTATGGGTTAGCCGCTGGTAGTGGCCTCGCGCCAGCGGTCGGTGACGCCCCACTCGTCGGCCCAGTGCTCGACGTAGTCGCGGTCGAAATCGCTACCGGTCGAGAGGATGGACTCCACGTCGTCGCGATCGCGCGGCCGCCACGCAATGAGCTTGTGGATGAGCACGTCCTCGACGGTGAGGAGGTGATCGACGGCGCGTTCGATTGCCAGCCGTTGGTAGGGAGTCGTCGCGACGATGACGTCGGCGGCGCAATCCCCGCGCCGCGCCCGGATCAGGTGGACTTCGCCCTGATCCTCGAACGGTCGCACGTCGAACCCTTCGGCGACGAGGGCTTGCACAAGGGCCTCGTGCCATTCGACGAGGAAATCGACGTCGTTGGTAGGACGCGGACCAGCGCGGTATTGCATCGCTGCGAGCGCCCCGACAACCGTCCAGGGAGCGCGGAGCTGCTCAAGCAGACCTTTTACGGTCTCGTAGCATCCCGCGTTCGCGGGCCTTCCGGTAGAACTCGAGCTCGGGGGGGTGCTCATCCTCCTCCACTTCCTCCAGCGGCGGTATCCCGCGCTTCGCTCGGCGCTCGTTGCTCCAGCGGATCATCCAACGGCGCGTTTCGGGGGAAGGAGGGCCGGTCTGAGCTTCGAGCTCGGCCGACGCCTTGGCGAGCCTGCGCATGTACTCGCGGTCGTGTTCGCTCACCGCCACGACCAAAGTGTACGCCCGGCCGGTGACAGCAACCGAAGCGCGCCGTACTGTTCGACCCTTGGACCGGGAGGAGACCAAGCGCCGCCAGCAGCAGCTGGGTGCGCCCATCGTCCCCGACACCCCCGCGCCGCGCGCCGAGGGCACGGTTCCGCTGCCCGACGGGCGCGAGCTCGGCTACGCCGAGTTCGGCCTGGCCGTCGGGCCGTTGGTGTTGTGGTTCCACGGCTCGCCCGGCGCCCGCCGCCAGGTCCCGCCGGTGGCGCGCCACGCCGCCGACACGCGCGGGCTGCGCATCGTCTGTGTCGAGCGCCCCGGCATCGGCCTGTCGACCGACCACGTCTACCGGGAGGTGCGCGACTGGGCCGACGACGTCGCCGTGGTTGCCGACCACCTCGAGCGCGAGCGTTTCCTCGTCGTCGGCCTGTCGGGCGGCGGCCCGTACGCGCTCGCGACCGGCCACGAGCTCCCCGAACGCGTCGCGGCCATCGGGATCCTCGGCGGCCTCGTGCCCACCTGCGGGGAGGAGGCAGCTGCGGGCGGAGTCGTCGCCCTCTCCCGTCCGTTCAACCGGGTGCTCACCGCGCTGCGCCGTCCGCTCGGCCGCGGCCTCTGGGGTTTCGTGCGGGCCGCGCAGCCCGTCTCGCACCCGGCTTACCGGGCGTTCGCCCGGGTGATGCCCGACGGCGACACCAAGGTGTTCCAGGACCCGGCGATGGAGGAGATGTTCATCGACGACCTCACCCGCGGCGCCAGGGGGCAGTTCCAGGCGTTCGTCAACGACATGGTGCTCGTCGGACGGCCGTGGGGCTTCAACCTCGCCGACGTGCGCGTGCCGGTGCGGTGGTGGCACGGCGACGCCGACCCGTTCGTCGGCCTCGATCAGGCCCGGCGCGCCACCAAACTGCTGCCCCACTGCGAGCTGCGCACCCGCCACGGCGAGAGCCACATGGGCGGCTTCGCCGCCTCCGACCGTATGCTCGCCAGCCTTGCCCGGCTGTGGGAGGACAGCACGCATGCGTAGCGCTCGTCGTTGGGTCGTCCCGGTACTCGCCGCCGCCATTGCCGCCGCCGGCTCGGGCGGGATCGCCGACCAAGCGGGGGCGACCGTCCCGTTGCGGGGCGAGATCGACGTCGACGTGGAACGCCCCAAGACCTGCGACCCGCTCGACCCCGCCCAGTGCCTCCTGCCGTTCCCGAGCGACTTCTACACCGAGGACGCCGACACGCCGACGGGGCGCCGGGTCGCCTTCCCGAAGAAGGAGATGCCCGCCAACGTCGACGGCGTGCGCATCGATCCCGCCGAGTGGAACCGCAGCGACGGCTTCAGCCCCGGCCCGATGGTCCTCACCCACGTCCCCGGCCTCGACCCGGCCGCGTCGGGCGTGCCCCCGAGCACCGACATCGGCGCCTCGCTCGAGCCGGACTCGGCGGTCGTGATCGTCGACACCGACACCGGCGAGCGCGTCCCGCTGTGGGCCGAGCTCGACGCCAACGCGACCACGGACGAGGAGCGCCTCCTCATCGTGCGCCCGGCGATCAACCTGCTCGAGGGCCACCGCCACGTCGTCGCGCTGCGCGGCGACATCGTGGACACGGCCGGCGAGCCCATCCCACCGTCGGACGCGTTCCGCGCGTACCGCGACGAGCTCGACACCGGCGACGACGCCCTCGAGGACCGCCGCGACGCCATGGACCAGATCTTCACCGACCTCGACGACGCCGGCATCGAGCGCGACGACCTGTGGCTGGCGTGGGACTTCACCGTCGCCAGCGAGGAGTCGCTCTCGGGCCGGCTGCTGCACATGCGCGACGACGCCTTCGACGCGCTCGAGGGCAAGGCGCCCGACTTCAGCGTCGAGGCGGTCGAGGAGACGGGCGGCGCGGCCCGGATCGTGCGCGGGACCTACGAGGTGCCGAGCTACCTCGCCGGCGACGGTGGGCCCGGCTCGAATCTCAACAACGGCGACGGCGGCGACGACCCGCTCCCGGAGCGCAACGGCGCGATCACCGCCAACTTCGTCTGCACCGTGCCCACGGGCGCCACCGCCGACAACCTCGCCCGCTGGGGGCTGTTCGGCCACGGGCTGCTCGGCACCGCCGAGGCCACCCTCGACGTCGGGGAGCTCGCCGCCAACGTGAACGCCGGCTTCTGCGGCACCGACTGGATCGGGATGAGCGAGAGCGACCTGCCGTTCCTCGGCAAGGCCATCCAGGAGATGACTCTGTGGCGGGCGGTGCCCGACCGGCTCCAGCAGTCCCATCTCAACTTCCTCGTGCTGGGCCGGTTGCTGAAGTCGAAGCGCGGGCTCGGCAGCGACGCCGCGTTCCAGGATGCGAGCGGCGAGAGCGTCATCGACGGCAACCAGCTGTTCTTCGTCGGCGGCAGCCAGGGCGGGGTCCTCGGCGGTGCTACCGCCGCGGTGGCGACCGACTGGGACCGGTCGTTCCTCGCCGTCCCCGGGCTCAACTACTCGCTGCTGCTCGACCGCAGCAGTCAGTACGAGCCGTTCGAGCCGATCTTCGCCGGGGCGTACCCCGACCTGATCGAGCGCGAGCTCGCCCTCGGCCTGATCCAGATGCTGTGGGACCGGGGCGAGAACAGCGCCTACGCCCAGCACCTCCGGGCCGACCCCTACCCCGACACGCCCAAGGAGAAGAAGGTCCTGCTGTTCGAGGCGTTCGGCGACCATCAGGTGGCGAACGTGTCGACCGAGGTGCTGGCCCGCACCATCGGCGCGCTCGTACGCCAGCCCGCGCTGGCGCCGGGACGCTCGAACGACGTCGAGCCGTTGTTTGGCCTCGAGGCGGTACCCGGGTTCCCGTACGACGGCAGCGTGCTGGTGGTGTGGGACTACGGCACGCCCGCGCCACCGACCGACAACCAGGCGCCGACCGAAGGTGCCGATCCGCACGGCAACATCGTCTCGACGATCCCGGCGGTGCTGATGGCGTCCGACTTCCTCAAGACGGGCGGCGCGGTCACCGATCCGTGTATGGGTCAGCCCTGCCGGACATGACCGCCGCCGCGAACGGGCACTGAGGCACGACGGTCAGGTCGCGCGAGCGCGCGTCTGCGAGCGCGAACTCGACCAGCTGCGTACCGACGCCACGGCCCTCGACCGACGGGTCGACCTCGACGTGGAGGATGATCAGGCGCCCGGGCTCGTCCTGCCGGTGGCTGGCGTAGCCCAGCACCTTCCCGTCGGCGCGCGCCTCGTACCGCCGGGTCGCAGGGTTGTCGGTGATCTGCACGTCCTGCATGCGCCCTCGTCAGGGGAGTCCCAGTGCGGCCGCGCACGCCGGCCAATGCGAGAAGCCTCCCACGTGGTCGCGCAGCCGTTCCGCCACGACGATCTGCTGTTCGGGCATGGCGAGGTAGGCCGACGGCGCGAACTCACCCCCGCCGTTGGCGAGCCAGGTGCTGTCGAGGAACTGCAACCCGCCGGTGAAGCCGTTGCCGCTGTTGATGTGCCAGTTCCCGCGGGACTCGCAGTGCGCGAGCTTGTGCCACACGGCCGGCGTTGCTCTCAACGGACTCTCGACGCGCGCCGGCGACGCGCGGTCGCGGTTGGGTTCGTCGGGCGCGGCGTCCGCGCCCATGCACGCGGTCAGGAGGCCGGCGAGCCCAACCGCCAGGACGGCCGTCACCACCGTCCAGAACGCCACCCTCAGCCGCCGTTCGGCGGTGTCCGCTCCGCTCGGGCGTCGGACCACGCTCGTCCCTCCGCGCCGTGCCCTACTGCGGAAGGACTCCGCCCATCCCGCCCCCGCGCTACACGGGGACGAATCGGACTTCTCGCGCGACTATTCGGTCAGGTCGACCGTGTCCTCGGAGCGGCGGTGCTCGACGATGCCGTCGGGGGAACGGGTGCGGTCGTCGGCGCGCTCGTTTGACTCCTCGAGCACGGCTTCGGCGAGTGCCTCGGCGTCGTCCACGCCGTTCTCCTTCTCTTCCGCCGTGAGCCCCTTGGCCCGGCTCTCGACCCGCGCATCGTCCGGTTTGTGCCGCTCCGTCATGGTCGGGAACATCCCCGCCGCCGAACCGGTCGAAACCGGGAAGGTCGTAGCCTGCCTGCCGTGAGCAGGCAGTTCGTCGACATTCGCGAGCAGGACGGCGTCGCCGTGGTGACCATCGACCGGCCGCCCGCCAACGCCCTCGACCCGGGACTGCTCGCCGACGGCCTGAGCGCCCTCGACACCCTGCTCGCCGACCGGCCCCGGGCGGCGGTGCTCACCGGCGCCGGGGCGTTCTTCTCCGGCGGTGCCGACCTGCGGGCGGTGCCCGCGCTGGCCCAGACGGAACAGGAGGAGATGGCCCGCGACGCCAACCGGCTCTTCGCCGGGTGGCACCGCTTCCCCCGGCCCCTCGTCACCGCGGTGAACGGCCACGCCGTCGCCGGCGGGCTCGTCCTCGCCTTGTGCGGCGACTACCGGGTCGGCCCCACGTCGGGGCAGTTCGGGCTGACCGAGGCGCGCGTCGGCATCCCGTTCCCGAGTATGGCGATGGCGGTCGTGCAGGCCGAGCTCGCGCCCGGCGTCGCCCGCCGGCTCGTGCTCGGCGCCGAGCTGTTCGACGCCGCCACCGCGCACTCGTTCGGGATCTTCGACGAGACCGCCGCCGACGACGCCGTACTCGACCGGGCGCTCGCAGTGGCACGTGACATGGCCGAGCTCCCGCCCGCGACGTACGAGGCGGTGAAGCACCGGCTGCGGCTGACGACGGCGTCGGAGGAGGAGCGGGCGGCCATCTCGCGCGGCTGGGTTAGCGACGAGGCCGTCGACGCGGCCGCGGCGGTACTGGCGCGCGGTCGCCGGCCGACTGGCTAGTTCTCGGTACGCTCCCGCGGTGGCCCGGGCCCGGATCGTCGTCCTGACACTCGCGCTGAGCCTGCTCGCCGCCGGCTGCTACCCGAACGGCCGGTTCTCGCCCAGCGCGCTCACGGTCATCACGCCGTCGTGCTCGGTGGTGCACGACCTTGCCGGCCGGCTCACCGACATGATCAACGCCGCCCACGCCGACGGCGTCGCGCTGCTGCCCGAGACCAAGAGCTACCTGCCGCCGGGCTCGCCCGAGCCACCTCGCAACGAGTCGTGCTACCGCAGCTACGAGCTCCAGCAGTGGTGGCGCCTCTACTACTGCTCGATCAACCAGTGCGGGTTCGCGGCCGTGCCCGGCACCAGCCGGCACGGCTGGGGCCGCGCCGTCGACTTCGAGGATCAACTCGGCAAGCTCGAGTTCGACTCACTCGGGTATGCCTGGCTGAAGGCCCACGCCGCCGCCTTCGGGTTCACGCATCCGGCGTGGGCCGAACCCAGCGGTTCGAGTCCCGAGCCCTGGCATTGGGAAGGGTGAGCGCGCCCTAGTTGCGGTCGCGGGCCTGCTGGAGCTCGTAGTAGCCCGCCAGCACGGGATCGGACGACTGTGCACTCGCCGGCGGGGGAGCGGGCGCGGGGGGCGGCGAGTTCGGCCATCCGAACCAGGCGGTCTCGAGGATCGACTGGCAGAACGCGAGGTCGCCCCGCACCTGCACCGCGGCGCCTTCCTCCAGGAACACCTGGGCCATCTGGGTCGGCGTGATCTCGGGCTTCCAGGTGAGGTTGTTAGCCGCGATCACCGCGAGCACGTAGCCGCCGATCTGATCGGCGGTGAGGTCGTTCATCCCCGTGATCGTCGTCGTCTCCACCGGGACCGCGGTCAAGCCGGAGTAGGCCCGCATCTCGTTGAAGATCCCGACGATCGTGTGCCCGTACGTCGTGCCCGGCACGGCCCACTTGCCGTTGAGGTCGATCCAGTTCGGCGCGGTGCCCTGGAGCGGGAAGTTGTCGAACGCGGCCGCGTCGTACTTGGGTCGGGGCTCGAGGACACTGCCGAGGTTGGTGCTCGTCGCGCCGGCGTCGGCGTAGTTGCGCAGGTGCTGGACCTGGGCCCGCACGCCCTGCCACGGCGTCGGCTTGCACATGTAGCGGTCGCTGCCCGTGAATGCGCCGATCCCGGCGTAGTTGTGGTCGCCGGGCAGCACGTAGCCCCGCCAGAACTCGGTGCACTCGGTGGCCACCGGCGTCTTGACCGGCTGGCAGGCGGCGAGCGCGCCGACGGCGAGCACGACCGCGACCAGCGCGACGACGCGACGGGAGAAGGGACGGAATCGCATGGGGGAACTCTCAGGGTAACCGATGTGCCCGCCACCACCGCGGCGGCCAAGATGGGCGCGGTGACCGGGGATTTCAAGACGTTCGGCATCGTGGGCTACGGCCACCTGGGCCAGCTCCTCGCCCGGTCGCTCGCCGGTGAGGGCAAGGTGCTCGCCACCGACGTCGACGAGACCCGGCTCGAGGACGTGACCGAAGGCGTACGCGTCGCCGCCCTCGACGAGGTCGTCGGCGCCGACGCGGTCATCCTCGCCGTCCCCTACGGCGCGCTCGAAGCGCTGCTCGAGGACATCCGCGGCCGGCTCGGTCCTGACACCGTGGTGATGGACGTGGTGTCGACCAAGGCCCACGCCACCGAGCTCCTCCAGCGCATCCTGGCCGACCATCCCCACGTGCTCGCGACCCATCCGCTGTTCGGGCCGCCGTCGATGACGCGCCTCGAGCCTGGGCTGCGCCTCGTCGTGACCTACGAGAAAGGGGAGCGCGCCGCTGTCTTCCAGGAGTTCCTGACGACGCAGTTCGGCCTGGAGATCGTGCAGATCTCGGCTGAGGAGCACGACCGCGCCATGGCGTACATGCAGTCGCTGCCGTTCTTCATCGCCCGGGCGCTCGTGCGCATCGACCTGCTCGGTATGCCGCACCGCGACCTGCTCGCGATCCCCTCGTTCGAGAAGCTGGCCGAGATCGAGGCGATCGAGGAGCAGCACACGATGGGGATGTTCGACACCAGCCAGATCAGCAACCCCTACGCCGAGGACGCCCGCCGCCGGTTCCTCGAGGTCCTCAAGGAGCTCCAGGCCGAGATCGAGCAGCACGCGTCGCCCGCCGGCCTGCCGGAAGTGCCGCCGGAATCATGAGGCGCGCGTGGCGCGCCGGCGCCCTCGTCGTCGTCCTCCTCGCGGCCTGTGCCCCGGCCAAGAAGGGTCCGCCCCCGCTCTGCTCGCGGTTCGTCGGCGCGACCGGACAGGTCCAGTCGAACGACCTGACCGAGATCTCCGGCATCGAGGCCAGCGCGATCAGCCCGGGCGTGCTGTGGGCGCACAACGACTCCGGCGACAGCCCCCGCGTCTTCGCGATGACGGCGTCGGGTCAGCACCTGGGATGGTTCGGGCTGACCGGCGCATCGAACGTGGACTGGGAGGCGCTCTCGCTCGGTCCCGGTCCGGTGGCGGGCCAGAGCTACCTCTACGTCGGCGACATCGGTGACAACAACCACGTCCGGCCGTCGATCGTCGTCTACCGGGTCGCCGAGCCCGCCGTCGACGTCAACAACCCGCCTGGCGACGGGCAGACACTGGTCGGCGTCGAGACCTTCGTGCTCACGTACCCCGACGGCCCCCACGACGCCGAAGCCCTCCTGGTCGATCCCGTCAGCGGCGACCTCGTCATCGTCACCAAGGAGCTCTCGGGCCCGGCCGGCGAGTACGTGCTTCCCGCACCCATCGCCAATGGGATGCTCACCAAGGCGGCCGACCTCGGGGTGAGCCTCGTCACCGCCGGCGACGCCGCCCCCGACGGCGGGACCGTGGTGCTCCGGACCTACGGCTCGGTGCTCCTGTTCACGCGTCCGCCCGGCAGCTCAGTGGCCTCCGGGTTCCAGTCGGCGCCGTGCACCGGCGCGTCGGCGTCCGAGCCGCAGGGAGAGGCGATCACCTTCTCTCCCGACGGCCAGGCGTACGCCACGATCAGCGAGGGCGCCCACCCGCCGATCAACCTGTTCAGCCGGTAACGCCGGGTGTCGCGGTTGGTTTGACCGTTCCGGGGGCGGGTACGCCCTAGGCGAATGGCCTCGGCCGCCACCTTCTCCCGCTGGCTGGACCACCAGCAGCCTCGCCACGACCCCGTCGGTTCCCTGGCCCGCTACATCCACGATGAGGTCAGGCTGCCCAGAGCGGTCGGGCCCGCCCGGCTTCAGGCCCTGCTGACGCGGTCCCACGCTCCGCCGCCGCTGCGAGCCACCCTCGACTGGGCCATGATCGAGTGGGCCGTCGAGGCCGGCCACGCCACCCTGGCGGAGGACGCCCAGGCCGAGTCCTGGCCCAACTAACCAACTAGGTCAGCTCAGCCGCGTCGATCCGCCACTGCCCGTCTTCCTTCACCAGGGTGTAGGTGCTCTCGACGCTGGAGAAGTCGTCGCCGACGACCGCGGTCGCCTTCGATCCGGTGATCTCGACGTCGGTGATCTTCACGTCCTCGGCGTCGTACTGCTTCTCGATGAAGAGGTCCTCGAAGAGCTCGCAGTTCTCCGCCCGGGTGTTGTCGTCGCCGATGAGCCCCTGCTCCTTCAGCCACAGCCCAGGAGGGCGACGCCGAGCGCGACCGCCACGACCATCGAGCGTGAGAACACCACCGGCTTACGTCCCATCGGGGCCGTCCCTACCCGCGAGGGTGTGGGCGCAACCGGAGTCGCGCTAGCCGAGGTGGAGCTGCCCGTAGGTGTTGCAGAGCCCGGCGGCGGTGATCATCAGGAGCGACGCGACGACCAGGAGCACGACCCCTCGCCGCCAGCCGCGGACCGGTCGTGATGGCCCCATCGGCGCGGGCATGTACCACTCCGGCAGCAGGCGCGTCGCGGGCGAGCCGAGCAGGTTGGAGAGGCACACCGCGGCGTCGTCCACCACGGGATCGGGATCGGCGGCGAGGGCGAGGGCGGTCAGCTCGTCGTCGTCCATCGGTACGGGGGGCACGGGTCTCAGTCTGCCTCCTGTAACGCCCGCAGGATCAGCCACCACGAGGCCAGCCCGTGGTCGCACCACGCGTCGGGGGCGACGACGCAGTTGTCGGGGCAGCGGCACACGCCGTCGGCGACCCATTCGGCGAGGGTGTCGTCGTCGGGCGGCGCCCAGCCGCTGTTGGACTCGAACCAGTTGTGGGCGTTCCGGATCGCCTCGGCGCTCGTCCTCGTCACCGGCCCATCATGGCGGCCGCGGCACCTGGGCAGGTGACGCCGGTGTCAGCGAGGGGGTCCGGCCGTGACCGCGATCATCGACTCCGACCAGCACCTCTACGAGTCGCGCACCACCTGGCTCGACCACATCGACCCGGGGATGCGCGACGAGGCGCTGCGCATCGAGGACGACGACCTCGGCTACGCCTGG
>JBQTGU010000016.1:0-2087 GCA_052390575.1 Actinomycetota bacterium
CGACGGTCCCGAGATGCTCAAGACGTACATCCGCGACGAGCTCGCCCAGCTTGGCCGCCTCGGGATCCTGTCCGTCGCTGACCAGGAAGTGGTAGCCGCAACCTCGCTGGCGGCGTCGTTCGTGCCCAACGTGTCGGATGTCCCGGCGCCGCGCCTGGAGCCCGCGACGCGCGTCGCGGTCGAACGCGAGGAAGCCTAGGTGGCTGGTGTGAAACGCGCGTGCTGACGGGCTGACGGGAGAGCGCGGGCGCGAATCGGCCAAGGATGGTCCGAGGGGGTGGCCGGGCGTCCGCTGCGAGGCGGGATGGTCCCTCGGTGGGACCCCCCGTGTGAGCCGTGGGCTCCCGATCAGGCGGGCTGGAGCGCCCAGGTCCCGCCTGACCCGGCGAGCCCGAGGACCGCGAGGCGGGCGAGGTTGACGGCGGCGGCGAGGAGGGTGAAGTCGGCGTCGACCTTGAGCCTGCCCCGCACGCGCGCACGACGGCCGCCGTGTCGTCGGCGAACTAGGTGGGCGAGCTTGCGCTCGACCTTGGGCCGCGTGGCCCGGTAGTCCGCACGCCAGACGGGATCGCGGGTGGCGGCCCTGCCGGCTGCGAGGAGCGCTTCGTGCGGGTTGATCTGGATCGTCCTGCCTCGTGGTCGGGTCGTGCAACGGTCGACGAGCGGGCACGCGAGGCACGCCCGACCGAACTCGGCATACGCCTCAACGCGGCCCAGGATCGGGACCGTCCTGCCGGCCGGACAGGTGACGGTGCGCGCGGCGAGGTCGATCGCGAAGTCGTCCTTCGTGAAGCGGCCGGCGACGCCGCTCGGCGGCTGGACTTTGACCCGGCCGATGACGCCGTGCGTCTCGAACGCGGCGAGGACCGGTCCCGTCCCGTAGGCCGCGTCGCCGTACACGACCGGCCGCTCGGCAGGCGTGGCCTCCGCGAGCTCGGTCTCGAGCAGCTCGAGCACGACCGAGGCGTCGCCAGCGTTGCCCGGCGTGACGGCGGTCGCGGTGACGAGCTCATGGTCGGGGTCGATCGCGACGTGGGCCTTGTACCCGTCGAAGGAGCGGGCGTCGGTCTTGTGGCCGTGGCGGGTGTCGGGGTCGACCGTGCCGATGACCCGGTCGGGGGCCACTCGCCGGGCGATCCGGATCCTGCCGTCGGGACCCGGTTCGAGGTCCTGGCCGAGCACGGTCGCGAGCAGCGCGGCGGCCTCGGCGAGCGTTGGCGGCAAGGGCTCGTCCTCGAGCGCTGTGAGCACCGCCTCGCCGTCGCGGGCGAGGGCGTCGACGAGCGCCGCCCGGGCCTCGGCGTCGTCCCAGTCGGCGGCGGGTTTGCCGCCAGAGCGGTAGTCGTCGTCCCGGCGGAGCCCGGCCCGGAGCCGCGGCTCCCGGTCGCCGGCCGCGCCGAGCACGCCGCGGATGGCCGATCGGACGAGGGTGACGGTGTCCATGGTGGCGACTGCGTCGTACAGCGGGGTGGAGTCGAGCACCCGCCGGACGCCGACGAGTCCCGCCGAGCGGGCGACCTCGAGCGTCCGCTCGAAGATCCGGTTGGGGCGGTCCGAGCGGGCCAGCCGCGCGCGCATGTCGACGAGCACCGTGTGGGCGAAGCCCGGATGGTCGAAGGGGAGACCGCCAGCGGCATACTTCCAGCGGGCGTCGAACGTGAACCGCTCGACCGCCTCCCGGTCGGACAGGCCTTCGAGTCGCTGGAGGACCATCACCACCGCGACCACCAGGGGCGGCACCGAGCGCCGGCCGACGCCAGCCGCGAACAGGTCACCGAACAGCTCGTCGGGGAACAGCGCGTGGCACTCGCGGGCGAGCAGGGCATGGATCGAGTCCGGGCGGACCAACGGCTCGACGAACGAGCTCGTGTCTCGGAACAGGTCTGCCTGGCGGGGCGCGGATCCCTGTGACATCGGCTCGGCTCCTGCAACCGGGTGCCTGCCGGCGGCTCCCTTCGCGGAGAATCGTAGACACCCCAGGCCCGTAACTCGTCAAGCGGCGATCTCGTCGACCGGCTGAGACCAGGCCCGCAGCTCGTCGTATCGCGTCTCGTGTGTCAGGCAGCCATGGAGGATGCCGACGAGCT
>JBQTGU010000017.1:0-3036 GCA_052390575.1 Actinomycetota bacterium
CTGGAGGACGCGCTCGACCCGAACCGCCTGACGATCGGCTTCGCGCGGCGGTTCGCCACCTACAAGCGGGCGGGTCTTCTGTTCAGCGACATCGACCGCCTCGCCCGGATGCTCTGGGACGAGGACCGCCCCGTGCAGGTGATCTTCGCCGGCAAGGCCCATCCCGCCGACCGGCCAGGGCAGAAGGTGATCCAGGAGATCTTCCAGCGCTCGCGATCGCCCCAGCTCCGGGGACGCGTGTTCATCCTCGAGGACTACGACATGCGGGTGGGCCGCTTCCTGGTCCAGGGCGTCGACGTCTGGCTGAACAATCCGCGACGGCCCCTCGAGGCGTCGGGGACGTCGGGCATGAAGGCGGCCCAGAACGGCGTGCCCAACATGAGCGTGCTCGACGGCTGGTGGGACGAGGGGTACGAACGCGACAACGGCTGGGCGATCGGGGGGCGCGACGTCGTCGGCGACGAAGCCGCCCAGGACTGGCACGACGCGCTCGATCTCTACCGGCTGCTCGAGGACGAGGTGATCCCGGCCTACTTCGAGCGCGATCCCGAGGGCATCCCGCGTCGATGGCTGGCCGTGATGCGGCGGGCGATGGCCACATCGTTGTGGCAGTTCTCCACCACCCGGATGCTCCAGGCGTACACCGAGCTCCTGTACCTGCCCGCGGCCGGCGTCCCGGTCGATCGCCCGGAGTCGGCGCCGCTCCTGACCGAAGCCGGCTAGGGCGCGCGTTGGCTCCGCGCATCTCCCTGGCCCTCGCCATCCACAACCACCAGCCCGTGGGCAACTTCGGCTGGGTGTTTGCCGAGGTGTACGGTCAGGCGTACCTACCGATGCTCGAGGCGCTGGAGCGCCACCCGGGCGTCCGCCTGTCGCTCCACTACAGCGGGCCGCTGCTCGAGTGGTTGCGGCAGGAGCGACCGGACTTCATCACCCGGCTGGGCGCCCTCGTCGACCGCGACCAGGTCGAGGTCCTGGGCGGCGGCTACTACGAGCCGGTGCTCGCCTCGCTCCCCGAGCGGGACCGAATCGGCCAGCTCCGGCGGATGGGCGACGAGCTCGAAGCGTTGTTCGGTCGGCGGCCGGGCGGTGCGTGGCTCGCCGAGCGCGTCTGGGAGCCGGATCTCCCGACCTCGCTCGCCGCCGGCGGGTACGCCTGGACGGTCCTCGACGATGCCCACTTCCGGGCGGCCGCGATCCCAGAGGAGGACCTCTGGGGGCCGTACACCACCGAGGACCAGGGCCGCCTGCTGACCGTTTTCGGGACCGAGCAGGGTCTGCGCTACCGGATCCCGTTCCGCGAGGTCGAGGACGTCATCGGCTACCTGCGCGACCACGCCACCGAGGCTGGCGATCGCGTGGGGATGATGGGCGATGACGGCGAGAAGTTCGGCGCGTGGCCCACGACCTGGCAGCACTGCTGGGGCGAGGGTCGATGGGTGGAACGCTTCTTCGAGGCCCTCGAGTCGAACGCCGGCTGGCTGAGCACGACGACACCGTCGGCGTGGCTGACCGACCATCGACCGATCGGTCGGGTGTACATCCCGACGGGCTCCTACGCGGAAATGGGTGAATGGGCCCTCCCGGCCAACGAGAGCCGCGTCTTCGCCTCTGTGCTGCACGCGGCCCGGGAGGCCGGTCGCCCCGAGGCTCGCTGGTTGCGCGGCGCGTTCTGGCGCAACTTCCAGGTCAAGTACCGCGAGATCAACGACCTCCACAAGCAGATGCTCCGCACCTCGGACAAGGTCGCGGCGATGACCCCCGGCCCGATCCACGACCTGGCGCTCGACCACCTGTATCGAGGCCAGTCCAATGATTGCTACTGGCACGGCCTCTTTGGCGGGATCTACATCAGCCACATGCGCCTCGCCACCTACGAGCACCTGATCGCGGCCGAGGATCTCGCCGACGCCGCCGCCGGGGCCCTGCGGGCGGCCGAACGACGCGACCTCGACATGGACGGCGCCGACGACGTTCGCCTCAGCGGTCCCGGGCAAGTGGTCACCGTGGACGTGACGTCCGGTGCCGGGATCGGGGGCTGGGACATCCGCCCGGTGCGCCATGCCCTTGCTGCGGTGCTGCGTCGCCGACCCGAGGCCTATCACGAAACGCTCCGGGAACACGAGGCGACGTTGTCCAGGGCGGCCGCCGCTGCCGGTGCGGTGACCAGGTCGGTCGACGGCAGTCCCAGCGCGCCGGCCTCGATCCACGACATCGTGACGACGAAGGAGGCAGGGCTCGCCAAGCTGCTCCATTACGACCGGTACGAACGGCGTTCGGGACTGGTCCGGTTGCTGGCGCCCGACACGACGCCGAGCGCCTGGGCAACCGCCGAGGCGACGGAGCTCGGCGATGCCGTCGATGGCGCGTTCGAGATCGACGTGCTCGAACCGGACCGGCTGGTCACGACCCACGCTGGAACAGTCAGCACACCGGAAGGCCCGGCGGCGATCCGGGTCGTCAAGGAGATCGTCCTCGGTGGGGACCGCCGGTCTCCGACGCTCGATCTGACGGTGACCATCGAGAACCGGTCAGACCGGGCCATCGATGTCCTGCTCGGACTCGAATGGACGTTGACGATGCTGGGTGGCGGTGGCAACCCCTCGGCCTGGTGGGAGATCGACGGAGCTCGCAAGGGGCACGACACCAACGGCTCGATCGGGACCATCACCGAGTACGCGCAGGGCAACGACTACGTCGGGATCGCCGTTACCGCCCGGGTGTCGCGCCCGGCCGCGGCGTGGTGGGCGCCCGTCGAGACGGTCTCGAACTCGGAGGCCGGCTTCGAACGCGACTACCAGGGGTCCGGCCTCCTGCTGAGCTGGCCGCTGCGACTTGCCGCGGCGGGATCGTTCGGTGTCACCGTCAGCCAGGTGGTCACGACGGCCCACGACCGATCGGCCGAAGAGACCGGCACGGCCGCCCCGGTGACCGTCGGGGCGTGAGTCGCACCCGGCTCGCGGTCCACGCACACTTCTACCAGCCCTCCCGGATCGACCCCTTCAGCGGACGCGTCCCGGGCGATCCGACGGCCGC
>JBQTGU010000018.1:0-127848 GCA_052390575.1 Actinomycetota bacterium
GGTGCGCGGGGTGGGTGCGCCGCCGCTCGCCCGCGAGCGTGTGCCCGCGGGCGGGGTATCCCGGCCCGCAACGCGCGAGCGAGACAAGGAGGATTAGAGCCGGAGCTCCGCGGTCACCGGCAGCGACACGCAGAAGACCTCGATCGGCTGCACGAAGCCCGGCACGGCGCGCCTGCCGACGGGGCGGGCCTCGGCCCAGGGAGGCTTCACCTCGGCGAGGTCGACGGTGGCCAGCATCTCGTTGGGCTCGGCCTGGTCGCACAGTCGCGCCGCCAGATTGATCGGGCCGCCGATGTAGTCGTCGCCTTCGAACAGGATGACGTCGCCGCCGGCCATGCCCGACCGGATCGGGAGGGCGATGCCGGCGACCTCGATGCGGTGATCGAGCTCGACTACGCAGGCGACGAGCTGTTCGGGCTCGGTGCTCACGAACATCGCGCCGTCACCGAGCCACTTCGCCACCCGCACGCCGAACTCCGACGCGACCTCGCGCACGCACGCCCGGAACTGGGTGAGGACCGCCACCGCTTGCTCGTCGCCGTGCGCGTCGGTGAAGCGGGTGAACCCGCAGAGATCGACGAAGGCGAACGACCGGCTGACTCGCATGTCCCATTCTCCCGCACGTCCGGGCCGAACCCCCGATGATTCGGGCCGTTTCACACAGCGTTCGCGTGGGCTTCGCCGTCCGTGCAGGTCAGCCCGGTGTGACGCTTGGCACACCGGTCGTGCGATCCGGACATCTGGGTGCGCGGCCGCGTTCGGCGCGCTCTGATGGTTGTGACTTCCCCGAAATCCGGCCTGATCACGACCATCCCGGCGCACGAAACGCGTGGACGCGAGCGGAGGGGCGCCGCGACTACAGCTTCGTCACCCAGTCGACCGACACGTCCGCCACTTCGGCGACGACGTCGGGGAGGGTGCGGCCGCTGGCTTTCAGCGGTCGGTACCCGTGGTCAGCCGACTCGAGCCAGTGGAACGTGACCTTGCCCTTGATCGCCTTCGCCGCCTTCGTCAGTGCGTCGCGCCCGGCGAGCGAGTCGCGCGTCCCGCTCACGAACAGGCACGGCACCCGCAGCCGGGGAAAGTGCTCGACCCGCAACCGGTCGGGTTGGCCGGCGGGGTGCAGCGGGTACCCGAGCAGCAGCAGACCGAGCGCCGGCACCGGGACCTCCTCATCGCCGACGATCAGCGAGCAGTAGCGGCCGCCCATCGACCGGCCGCCGAGGACGAGCCGCTCGGCCGGCAGGCCGGCGCGTTTGGCGAGCTCGGCCGCCGCATCGCGCGTCGCGCGATCCAGCACGGGCGCCCGGTCGGGTGAGCGCTTCTTCGCCACCCGGTACGGGTAATCGAAGCGCAGCGAGGGGATGCCCGCGTCGGCCAGCGCCGATGACACCGCCTTCAAGGCCTGGGCATCCTTGTCGGATCCGGCGCCGTGGGCGAGCAGCACACCGCGGTCGGCGCCCTTCCGGGGACCCTGGAACGCGTACGTGCTCACGACCGGCGCAGCACGTGGCGAGTCAGGAACTCGTCGGTCCGCGCGAGCGCGTCGGTGATCGTCGCCACGCGGGTGAAGCCGTGGCCTTCGCCCTCGTACTCGTGGTAGTCGACCGGCGTCGCCGCCGCCCGCATCGCATCCACCATGAGGCGCGCCTGCCCCGGCGGGACGACCTTGTCGTCGGCGCCCTGCAGCATGAGGATCGGCACGGTGATCTCGGAGGCGTGGGACACGGGCGAGCGGTCGCGGTACCGGCCGGCGTTGCGGGGCAGCGTGCCGACGATGCGGTCGAGGTAGCGCGACTCGAACCGGTGGGTCGTCTCGGCCAGACCGAACAGGTCGGTGACGCCGTACAAGCTGACCGCGGCGCGGACGAGCTCGGGGTGGCGGGCTGCGAGCAGCAGGACGGTGAGCCCGCCCGCGCTGCCGCCGATCACCGCGACACGGTCGGGGTCGCACCACCGCCCGCGCCGGGCGTGGCGGATCCCGGCGGCGGTGTCGGTCACGTCGCAATGGCCCCAGCGGCCCGCCAGCGCCCGGGCGTACGCCCGGCCGTAGCCGGTGGAGCCGCGGTAGTTGGGCGCGAGCACGGCCCACCCGCGGTCGAGGAAGAACTGGTGGCGCGGTGACCACGACGCGGTGGCCTGCCCGGTCGGGCCGCCGTGCACGTCGACCAGCAACGGAGGAAGCGTTCCCCGTCCGAGGGCAGGCTCGCGCGGTTGCCAGAGCAGCCCGGGAACGGTCACACCGTCCTCGGCCCGCCATTCGACGGTCTGGGGCTCGACGGTGGCGGCGGACTCGAGCCCGGCCACCGCTCCGGCCGCGAGCACCCGTCCCGGTTCGGTGTCGGCCGGGTTCAGGGTGATGGCGGGGGCGGTGCGCGCCGCCGACCGGACACAGACCAGCCCCGAACTCCTCCAGTCGAGACCCTGGTGCCATCCGGTGGAGACGGGCCGGGCGCTCGAGCCGTCCCCGGCAACGAGCGCGAGCTGGCCGAAGCCGGCGGCGTTGCGACCCAGGACGACCGCGGCGGAGTCGGGTGACCACGCAAACGAGCGCTGCCCCGGGCCCCACGACGGCTCGGCGTGCTCGCGGGCCTCCTCGACCAGCGGGCGAGCCCGGGCGCCGTCGGCGGCTGCGACCCAGACGTTGGTCCAGCCGGTGGCGTCGCTGACGAAGGCGAGGGCAGACCCGTCGGGTGCGAACCGGGGCTGGCCGACCGCGACGTCGCCTCCTCCCGCCAGGACCTGGGGCTCGCCGGCGGGGGCGAGCCCGTCGACCTTGCGGCACGCGATCCGGGATCCGTCCCAGGGCATGTTGGGAAGGTCCCACTCGTGCCACGCCAGCACGTCACCGTCCGGCCCCCACGCCGGGTCCCAGGCGTAGTCGGCGGCCTCCGACACGCGGGCGGGCCAGGCCGAACCGTCGAGGGCCGCGACCGCGATGTCACAGGCGTCGTCGTGCTCGAGGATGAACGCGACCCGGGTGCCGTCGGGCGACACCGCCGGCGCCGCCGCCCGGCCGTCACGGCTGACGACGCGCGCCGTGCCGTCTCCTTCGTCGGTTGCGACCACGAGCAGGCGCCCGTCCGCCGCCGCGTACGTGAGTTGCTCGTCACCCACCCACGCGAACGCGCCGCCGCCGTACGCGCCCACCGACGTGACCGGGACGTCGGCAGTGACGATGCGCGGCGGCGACGCGCCATCCGCGCGCGCCACGACGAGGTCGGCGCGGCCGTCGAAGGCGTCGACCCACGCGACGAACCGACCGGACGCACTCCAGCGGGGCTCGGCCACGACGTGAGTGCGAGCGACCATGGCCGCGGTGACGCGGGCCTCCACGGCGCGCAGGGTAGTCGGGCCTCCTCTTCAAAGAGGCCGGCCTACCGTCGAGTAGGTTGTCCTCTATGCCCGGGTCCCCTGCTGTGCCGCTGCGCGTCGCGTATCTGGTGTACCGGGGCAATCCGCACTGTGGTGGCCAGGGCGTCTACACCCGCTACCTCGCCCGTGAGCTGGCCGCGCTCGGTCACGAGATCGAGGTCTTCTCGGGACCGCCCTACCCCGAGCTCGACGACCCCGCCCAGCTCACGCGAGTCCCGAGCCTCGACCTCTACCGGCCCGACAACCCGTTCCGGGTGCCGTGGCCGTGGGAGTTCAAGAGCCGGATCGACGTGCAGGAGTTCGCGATCATGTGCGGCGCCGGCTTCCCCGAGCCGTACACGTTCTCGCTGCGCGTGCGCCGGATGCTGCGCCACCGCCGCCACCAGTTCGACCTGCTGCACGACAACCAGTGCCTGGGTACCGGCCTGGTCAAGATGATCGGCGACGGCTGGCCGGTGCTCACCACCCTCCACCACCCCATCACGATCGACCGCGATCTCGACCTGGCGCACGAGAGCCGGTGGTGGCGGCGCGTCGCGATGCGACGGTGGTACGGCTTCCTCGGCATGCAGACCAGGGTCGCGCGCCGCATCCCCCGCCACGTGACCGTGTCGGAGTCGTCGAAGCGCGACATCGCCGCCCAGATGGACATCCCCGTCGAGCGCCTCCACGTGGTGCCGGTGGGCGTCGACCCCGAGACGTTCCGGCCCGTGCCCGGCGTGGCCCGGGTGCGGGGGCGAATCATGACGACCGCCAGCGCCGACGTCCCGATGAAGGGCCTGGCGCCGCTGCTCGAGGCGCTGGCCAAGCTGCGCACCGAGCGCGACGACGCCCACCTGGTCGTGATCGGCAAGATGAAGGGCAAGAGCCCGATCCCCGCGCTCATCGAGCGCCTGGGCCTCGAGGGCTCGGTGAGGTTCGTCTCCGGCGTCACGACCGAGCGGATCGTCGAGTTGTACGCCGAGGCCGAGGTGGCGGCGGTGCCGTCGCTCTACGAGGGCTTCTCCCTGCCGGCGATCGAGGCGATGGCCTGCGGCGTGCCCGTCGTCGCCACCACCGGCGGCGCGCTCCCCGAGGTCGTCGGGGCCGACGGCGCCACCGGCCTGCTCGTTCCGCCGGCCGACCCGTCGGCGCTGGCCGCCGGACTTCGCCGCGTCCTCGACCACGCCGACCTGCGCGAGCGCATCGGTGCGCGGGGCCGGGCCCGGGTCCTCGAGCGGTTCACGTGGCACATCACCGCGGCGCGCACAGTCGAGCAGTACCGCGCCCTCCTCGACGACCATCTCCCCAACGACCTCCCCAACGACCTCCCCAACGACAGGGCCGCCCGGTGCTGACGGTCGACTTCGAACGACTCGACCTCCGGCCCGGCCACCGACTCCTCGACCTCGGCTGCGGCGGCGGGCGCCACGCCTTCGAGGCCCTGCGCCGAGGTGCGGTCGTCGTGCCCTTCGACGCCGACGCGACCGAGCTCGCCGACGTGAGCGCGGTCGCTGGCGGCATGCTCGACGCCGGCGAGCTCCCGTACGGGGCGGCCGGCGGCGTCGTGAACGGCGACGCGCTCGCGCTCCCCTTCCCCGACGCCAGCTTCGACCGGATCATCGCCGCCGAGGTCCTCGAGCACATCTGGGCCGACGAAGGCGCGCTCGCCGAGCTCGTCCGAGTGCTGCGGCCGGGCGGACGGATCGCGGTCACGGTCCCGACCCGCTTCCCCGAGCGGATCTGCTGGGCGCTCGACTCCGGTTACCACGACACGCCCGGCGGGCACGTGCGCATCTACCGCCAGCGCGACCTCGAGTCGAAGCTGACCGCGGCCGGGCTGCTCCCGCAGGGATCGCACCACGCCCACGCGCTCCACTCGCCGTACTGGTGGCTGCGCTGCGCGGTGGGCGTCGAGCGCGCCGACCGCGCCTGGGCCGTCCGCCGCTACCACGACTTCCTGGTGTGGGAGCTGACCAACCGACCCCGCTGGCTGACGACGCTGGGCAAGGCCCTCGACCCCGTCCTGGGCAAGAGCCTCGTCGTCTACTCCGAGCGGCCGGCCGCCGACAGGGCAGCGACGCGAAAGGAGCACGACGATGTCGCAGCGTGAGCTGCCCGAGGTGCCGGGCATTCTGAGCCGGCAGGACGTCGCGGCGACGTGCGCCGCCATCGCGGCCATCCAGCTGCCCGACGGCAACATCCCGTGGACCCCCGGCCACCACACCGACCCGTGGAACCTGGTCGAAGCGGCGATGGCCCTCGACGTTGGCGGCTACCACGACGAGGCCGCCGGCGCCTACAACTGGCTGCGCCGCATGCAGCGGCGCGACGGCGCGTGGCACGCGTACTACGTCGGCAACGACGTCAAGGACGAGGCGCTCGACACCAACGTCACCTGCTACGTGGCGAACGGCGTGTGGCACCACTACCTCTCGACCGGTGACCGCCGTTTCCTCGAGCGGTTCTGGCCGGTGGTCGAGCGGGCGATCGACTTCGCCCTCGACCAGCAGACCGAGACCGGGGAGCTGGCATGGCGGGGCGACGACCCCGGCGACGGCGCGCTACTCACCGGCTCGTCGAGCGTGCACGCGAGCCTGCGCCACGCGATCGCGGTCGCGGAGCGCCTCGACCACGAGCGCCCCGACTGGGAGATGTCGCTGGGCTCGCTCGCGATCGCAGTCGCCCATCGCCCCGACGTGTTCCTCGACAAGTCGCGCTGGGCGATGGACTGGTACTACCCGATCCTCGGCGGCGTGCTCAGGGGCCCGTCGGCCCACGCCCGGGTGGCGGCGGGCTGGCGGACGTTCGTCGTGGAGGGACGGGGCGTGCGCTGCGTGTCCGACAAGCCGTGGGTGACCGCCGCCGAGACCTGCGAGTTCGTCCTCGCGCTCGACGCCATCGGCGCGTCCGCCGAGGCCCACAAGCTGTTCGAGTGGGTGCAGTTCCTGCGGGCCGACGGCGGCGGGTACTGGACCGGCGCGAACTTCGACAACGAGCAGTTCGAACGCGACGGTCAGCTCTACCCGGTCGAGCAGCCGACCTGGAACTCGGCTGCGGTCGTGCTCGCCGCCCATGCCCTGGGCGGCGACGGGCCCACTGCCGGCCTGTTCCGGGGCGAGGGCCTGCCCGTGGGCCTCACCCCCGAGGAGCTGCTCGCCGCCGGGGTCGAGATCGAGGGCGAGCGCGCCACCGCCCGCCGCTGGCGCGACCGCTAGTCACTCACCTCGACGGAGCACGCGCAGGCTGCCGGTGGTCGACTGGGGCGTGAAGCCGTCGCCGACGGCGCGCTTCCACGCCTCGTAGGGCGCCTGCCCGCCCTCGGCCGGGTCCTCGAACACGTCGTGGAACACGAGCAGGCCGTCGGCGGCCACATGGGGTGACCAGCCCTCGTAGTCGGCGATGACGACGTCGAGGGCGTGGCCGCCGTCGATGAACAGCAGTCCCAGTGGCGTTCGCCAGTGGGGCGCGATCGTCGGTGAGTCGCCGACCATCGCGACAACCAGGTCCTCGAGGCCGGCGCGCTCGATGGTGCGGCGGAAGAACGGGAGCGTGTCCATGCGCCCGGTCTCGGGGTCGATGACCTCGGGGTCGTGGTGCTCCCACCCGGCTTGGTTCTCCTCCGAGCCGTGGTGGTGGTCGACGCTGAACAACACCGTGCCGCCTTCTCGCGCGGCTGCGCCCAGGTAGACGGCCGACTTGCCGCAGTAGCTGCCGATCTCGAGCAGCGGACCGACCGCCGCCGCCGCCAACCCGGCGTCGTGGAGGGCAAGACCCTCGGCGTCGGGCATGAACCCCTTGGCCTCGCGGGCAACCGCGAGAAGGTGTTCCTCCACTAGATGACGGGGTCCTCGCGGTAGCGGCCGAAGACGTCGGCGAGCGCGCCGATGACCTCCCCGACGGTCGCCTGGGTCCCCACCGCGGCCAGCAGCGCCGGCATCAGGTTCACGCCCGGGTCGGCGGCGTCGGCGCGCACCCGATCGAGGGCGTCGTCGACCCGGTCGCGGTCGCGGTCGGCCTTGACCTTGGCCAGCCGCTTGAGCTGCGCCTCCTCGACCTCGGGGCCGATGTGGAGGGTGTCGGGCGGAGGCTCGTCGTTGCCCTCGGTGGCGATGTTCACCCCCACGAGCAGGTGGCGGCGGTCGTTGAGCTTGCGCTCGAGCTCGTAGGCCGAGTCGGCGATCTCGCGCTGGAACCAGCCCTCCTCGATCGCCCGCAGTACTCCCTCGCGCATCGACCCGTCGCCGAGCCGGTCGAGGTGGGCGAACACCTCCTCGGCTCGGCGCTCCATCTCGTCGGTGAGCGCCTCGACGTAGTGGGAGCCACCGAGGGGATCGGCGACGTTCGTGACGCGGGTCTCGTAGCCGACCACTTGCTGCGTCCGGAGCGCGATGCGGGCCGCCTTCTCGGTCGGCAGCGCGAGCACCTCGTCCATCGAGTTGGTGTGCAGGCTCTGGGTGCCGCCGAGCACACCGGCGAGCGCCTCGATCGCGGTGCGCACGATGTTGACCTCAGGCTGTTGCGCGGTGAGCGAGACGCCCGCGGTCTGGGTGTGGAACCGCAGCTGGAGCGAACGCTCGGCGGTCGCGCCGTAGCGGTCGCGCAGCCACCGGGCCCAGATGCGGCGGGCGGCGCGGTACTTGGCGATCTCCTCGAAGAAGTCGATGTGGGCGTTGAAGAAGAAGCTCAGCCGGGGCGCGAACTCGTCGACCTCCAGGCCGGCGTCGACACCGGATTCGACGTAGGCGAACCCGTTGGCGATCGTGAACGCGAGCTCCTGGGCCGCGGTCGAGCCCGCTTCGCGAATGTGGTACCCGGACACCGAGATCGGGTGCCAGCGCGGCATCTCGGCGGCGCAGAACCGGATGGTGTCCGCCACCAGTCGCATCGACGGCCGGGGCGGGAACACGTACTCCTTCTGGGCCTGGTACTCCTTCAGGATGTCGTTCTGGAGCGTGCCGCCGAGGTCGCTTCGTGCCACGCCCGACCGTTCCGCGGCGTCGACGTACATCGCCAGCAGGATCGGGGCGGGCGAGTTGATCGTCATCGAGGTGGTGACCTTCGACCGGTCGATGCCGCGGTAGAGGTCCTCGACGTCGGCGAGGGTGTCGACGGCGACGCCGCACTTCCCCACTTCGCCCAGCGCGAGCGGGTCGTCGGAATCGCATCCCATGAGCGTCGGCAGGTCGAAGGCGGTCGACAGTCCGTCGCCACCCGCCGCGAGCAGCTCGCGGAAGCGGGCATTGGTGTCGAGCGCGGTCCCGAAGCCGGCGAACATGCGCATCGTCCACAGCTTCGAGCGGTACATCGAGGCGTACGGACCGCGGGTGTAGGGCCATTGGCCCGGGAACTCGCTGTCGTCGGGCCCGTATACCGGCTCGACCGGCACTCCCGACATCGTGTCGAAGTCGGCGTCGCGCCATCTCTCTAACGATCTCTCGAACGACGTTCCCGAAGACCGCTCAGACCGGTTGGCCACAGACTCAACGGTACCGGAGCGGCCCCGACGGGTTGACCTCCCGTTGGGTAAGAATCCGGGCATGGAGGAACCCCAGGCTCCCGATCGCAACCTCGCCATGGATCTGTGCCGGGTCACCGAGGTGGCCGCCCTCGCCGCCGGCCGCTGGATGGGCCGCGGTGACAAAGAGGCAGCCGACCAGGCCGCGGTCGACGCCATGCGCCTCGTGCTCAACACCGTGTCGATGGACGGCATCGTCGTCATCGGCGAGGGCGAGAAGGACGAGGCGCCCATGCTCTACAACGGCGAGGAGATCGGCGCCGGCGGCCCCGCGATGGACATCGCGGTGGACCCGATCGACGGCACCACGCTCACGTCGTTGGGCCGCCCGAACGCGATCGCGGTGATCGCGCTCGCCGACCGGGGCACGATGTACGACCCCGGCCCGTGCGTGTACATGGAGAAGATCGCGGTCGGCCCCGAGACGGCCGACGCCATCGACCTCGACGCGCCGGTGAAGGCGAACCTCGAGGCGGTGGCCAAGGCGCTCGGCGAGGACGTCGACGACGTGACCGCGGTGATCCTCGACCGACCCCGGCACGAGGACATCATCAAGGAGTGCCGCGAGGCCGGCGCGCGGATCCGGCTCATCCCCGACGGCGACGTCGCCGGCGCGATCTCGGCCGCGTGGCCCGCCAGCGGCACCAACATCCTCTTCGGGATCGGCGGCACGCCCGAAGGCGTCATCGCCGCCTGCGCGCTCAAGTGCCTTGGTGGCGTGATCCACGGCCGTCTATGGCCACGGAACGACGACGAGCGCAAGCAGGCGCTCGACGCCGGCTACGACCTCGACCGGGTGCTCACCACCGACGACCTCGCCGCCGGGGACGTGTTCTTCTCCGCCACCGGCGTGACCGACGGCGAGCTGCTCAAGGGCGTGCGCTACTGGGGAACCGGGGCGGGGACGCAGACCCTGGTGATGCGGTCGAAGTCGGGGACGATCCGCACGATCGACGCCAGCCACAGCTGGCAGAAGCTCATGCGGTACTCCTCCGTGAAGTTCGACTGACTATCTGGTCGCGCTCGCTTCGCTCGCCGCTCCGGCGCAATCCTGGCGGTCGGGGGCCGGGGAACCCGGCCCCCTTATCGGTGGATGGCAGCTCAGCGACCTTCTGGCCGCGCTCGCTGCGCTCGCCGCTCCCGCGCAGGCCTGGCTGTTCGCCGGTGGATGGCAGCCCTTCCTGACGGCGCGGGGAGCCAGCCGGGGACCTCGGTGACGCCCGCGTCGCGCAGCTGCCCCGCGAGTCTGACGTTCGGCTCGCGGTAGCGCTCCTCGAGCTCGGCCCGCACCGTTTGCGGCACCGCTTCGCGCGCCGCCCGACCGTTCATGCGGTAGTACGCCGCCCGCAGCCGCTGCTTCAGCGCCGGGTGCCGCCGCAGGAACCGCTCGAGGCGGTCGTTCGCGAACAGCGCGACCCGTTGGAAGCCGCGGAACCGGAAGCCGGTGGTGCGGTTCTCCGAGCTCAGATCGGGAGCAGTGAACGCGTCGGGATCGATGCCCAGCCACGTCGCCACCTCCTGCAGCACGATCTCGGGCCGGGAGACGAGATCGTCGAAGAACACCACCCGCAGCCGGGGCCCGAAGGCGTCGACCCACGCCGGCATGTAGTCGGCGTAACACCCGCCCCGGAAGCCGAAGTACCGCTCGTTCGCGGGGTCGGCGAAGTCGGCGTCGGAGAGGCGGTCGGCGGCCGCCAGGTACTCGACGAGCGTCATCGACTCCGGGATCCGTAGCCGCGTCTTCTGGAACGTGAAGAAGGAGACGAGCCTGCTCACAGGCTCGCGCAGCACGACGATCGCCCGGACATCCGAGCCGAGCGCCTCGACGATGCGCGCCACCAATGGTTCGGCGCCATAGAAGTAGGCCGGCGTCGCCTCCAACCGCACCGGTCGGTCCCCGGCGTGGGCGAAGTACGACTCGTAGACGGAGAACGGCTCGAGCGGCTGTCCGTACCGCGCCGCCAGGAAGTAGCGGGTCTCCTTGACCGACGACGTCGCCACTTCGGGGTGGGCCTGGAGCGACACGAACAGCGACGTCGTCCCGGCTTTGTTGACCCCGGCGATGATGGTGTTGGCGCCCGTGATCGCCATGTCCGTCAACCTACCCGCCGCGCAGTCGGGGCCAGGCGCTGGTCGCCACGGTGTCGAAGTCGTACACCGACCAGCCCAGCGCGTCGGCCTCGCGACTCGCCCGGACGAAGCCCTCGTAGTCGGCCGCGGTCGCGCCGTCGCCGATGCCGCCGATCGTGTGCACCATGGCGTCGTCGTCCTCCAGGTTGGCGCGCAGACGGCGCACGTTCTCCTCGGTGTACTTGAAGCCCTCCCGGTACCCGGAGTCTTCCTGGCGGTTCGTCCAGTAGTTCATGGGCATCCACACGTCGTAGTGGGGCTGGACCTTCTTCCAGGGGAAGGTCGGCCAGTAGTTCGGGCTGACCACCTCGAGCAGGACCGGCTCGAGCACGATCGCCGCCACCGCGTACCGGTCGCCCACCAGGTCGCGCACGCGCTCCGAGAGGTCGATGAGGGCAGCGTTGCGCGCCTCGACGTCGGGTACGCCCTCGGTCCACTCGATGTCGAGGGCGAGCCCGTCGAAGCGCTGCCCGCGCGATTCGAAGCGGTGGAGGGCGCGGATGCGGCGGAGGTCGGCCTCGACGTCGGTGAACCGGGGTAGGTACCACGCCACCACCTGGATGCCGTGCTGGTGCGCCCGCCTGAGGAACTTGCCCAGGAGGGCGCGGTCGATGGTGTCGTCGGGCGAGCGGGGATCGTCCTGGGCCGACTGGAGGTAGAGCGTGCGCACGCCCAGCGCGGCCATGTCGTCGATGCTCTCCACCGTGACCGCCGGCACCTCGCCCTGGTCTTGGAAGGCGGGGACGTAGTCGTACACGTCGACCCAGGTCCCGAGCCCCTCGTAGGGGCGGAGCACACCGGGCGCGAGATGCCGCTCGGCTTCGGGACCGCCGGAATCACAGGCAGCGACAACCGGTACGAGGGCGGCGCACGCGACAGCGAAGATGCCGAGGGGGCGCATGGCGATACGGTAGAGGCCCTCAATGCCACCCCGGTCGCGGCCGATCATCATGGAATGATCCGCTTCGCCGAACGGGTGGATCTCCGCCGGCTCGGCATTCTCATGGGAGCCGGTCTCGTCGCGGTCGTCGCGGCGGGCACGGTCCAGCTCGGCCAGATGCACTACGACCTGGGCGGCCCTCGGATCCGCGGCTTCTACCTCGACGGCGAGAAGAACATCCCCACTGCGGTGTCGGCCGCTCTGGTCGCGTCCGCGGCCGCGCTGTCGTTCGTCCTGGCCTCGAAGACCAGCGGCCGTCCCCCTCGGAGTGTGCTCGCCGCCTTCGGCATCCTGCTCGCCGCCCTGGGCCTCGACGACGCGCTCCAGGTACACGAGCGGCTGGCCGACCGGACGAGCGTCGAGTGGCAGATCCTGTATCTCCCGATCGCGGGCGCGGGCGCGGTGGTGTTCCTCCTGCTCTGGCGTGACCTCCGCGACTATCCGCCGGCCCAGCTGTTCCTGGGCGGCGCTGCCGGTGCGTGGTTCGTGGCGCAGGCGGTGCTCGAGCGCGTCCAGCGAACCCCCGGCTACCGCTTGACCCGCCCCTGGACCATCGCGCCCGAGGAGGCACTCGAGCTCGCCGGCGCGGCGTTGATCGTCTTCGCGCTGCTCACAACCTTGCAGCACCTTGCGGCACGCGGCGCGCCGGCGCCGGCGCCTGCTCAATCCGCCGACTGAGTTCCGGCGTCTCCCTCGTCGTCGAGCCGGGCCGCATCCGACAACACCGTGACCTTGTCGTCACGCACCTCGACGAAGCCGCCGTCGACCGAGAACGCCTGCTCGCTCGATCCGCTGGACCCACCGCCGGGCAGGAGCACCCGAACCTCCCCGACGCCGAGCGCGCCGAGGAACGACACGTGGCCGGGCAGGAATGCGATCTCGCCGTCGGTCGTACGGCACACGACCATGTCGGCCTCGCCCTCGTAGAGGACGCTCTCGGGCGCGACCAGCTCGACATGCAGCGGCACTAGCTCTCCTGGAGGGTCTTGTTCTTCTCGAGCACGGTCTCGACCCCGCCGACGTTGAAGAACGCCTGCTCGGGCACGTCGTCGAGCTCGCCGTTGACGAGGGCCTCGAACGACTCGACCGTCTCCTCGACCGGCACGTAGATGCCGTCGAGTCCGGTGAACTGCTTCCCGACGAATAACGGCTGCGACAGGAAGCGCTGGACCTTGCGGGCCCGGCTCACGATCACCTTGTCCTCCTCGGAGAGCTCGTCGATGCCGAGGATGGCGATGATGTCCTGGAGCTCCTTGTAGCGCTGCAGCACCTCCTGAGTGCGCAGCGCCACCTGGTAGTGGCGGTCACCCACGATCTCGGGCGCGAGGATCGTCGACGTCGACGCCAGCGGGTCGACCGCCGGGTAGATGCCGAGCGCGGCGATCTGGCGCGAGAGCTCGGTGGTGGCGTCGAGGTGGGCGAACGTCGTGAACGGCGCCGGGTCGGTGTAGTCGTCGGCGGGCACGTACACCGCCTGCAACGACGTGATCGAGCGGCCCTTGGTCGAGGTGATGCGCTCCTGGAGCTCGCCCATCTCGTCGGCCAGCGTCGGCTGGTAACCCACCGCCGACGGCATGCGCCCCAGCAACGTCGACACCTCCGAGCCCGCCTGCACGAACCGGAAGATGTTGTCGACGAAGAGCAGGACATCCTGGTTCTTCACGTCGCGGAAGTACTCGGCGACCGTGAGCGCGGAGAGGCCCACTCGCAGGCGGACACCGGGCGGCTCGTCCATCTGGCCGTAGATGAGCGCGGCCTTCTCGATGACGCCGGTCTCCTGCATCTCGAGCCAGAGGTCGTTGCCCTCGCGCGTGCGCTCGCCCACGCCCGCGAACACCGATACCCCGCCGTGCTGGGTGGCGACGCGGTTGATCATCTCCATGATGATGATCGTCTTGCCCACGCCGGCGCCGCCGAAGAGGCCGATCTTGCCGCCCTTCACGTAGGGCTCGAGCAGGTCGACGACCTTGATACCGGTCTCGAACATCTCCTTGCGGGGCTCGAGCTCGTCGAACGGCGGCGGGTCGCGGTGGATCTCCCAGCGGTCGTCGATGCCGGTGAGCTCGGCTTCGGTGATGTCGAGGGGCTCGCCGATCACGTTGAACACGTGACCGAGGGTGCCGTCGCCCACCGGCATGGTGATCCCCCGGCCGGTGTTGCGGGCGAGCGCACCCCGGGGCAGGCCGTCGGTGGGCTTCAGGCAGATGGCGCGCACGCGGGAGTCGCCGATCTGCTGCGCGACCTCGGCCGTGATCGTGATCGTCTCGCCCTCGAGCTCGACGTCGAGCTCGAGCGCGGTGTTGATCTCGGGGAGGGCGTCGAGGGGGAACTCGATGTCGACGACGGGACCGGCGATGGCGACGACGCGGCCGTCCTTCAGGTCGTTGGACGGGAGGTCGGTCCCGGGCTCGGCAGTTGTGGTCATTGCGGTCGGCTCCTAGTTGTCGTCGTGCACACGCTTGGCGAACAGGTCGGTGCGGCGGCCCTCGATGCTGTCGACGAGCAGGTCCTCGGCATGGAGGCGCTTGCCCTTTCGGAGGGCCTCGGCGCCGCCGACGACCTCCATGATCTCGGTGGTGATCGCGTCCTGGCGGGCGCGGTTCATGACCCGGGTGAGGCTGGTGATCAGGTCCTCGGCGTTGTCGGTCGCCGACTTCATCGCCCGCTGGCGGGCGGCGTGCTCGGAGGCAGCCGCGTCGAGCTGGGCCGCGAACAACCGCGCCTCGATGTAGCGCGGGAGGAGGCGGGAGAGGATGGCGGCGGGCTCGGGCTCGAACTCGTACGCCGACTGCAGCTCGCCCTCGCGGGGCGAGGCTTCCTGCTCCCCGGCGAGATCTGTGGGGTCGAGCGGCATCAGCGTCGTCTGCACCACCCGCTGCGAACCGGCGGAGACGAACTCGGTGTAGACGACCTCGACCCGGTCGAACTCGCCCGCCTCGAACCGCTCGGCCACGGCCGCGGCGACCGCCTTGGCGTCCTCGTACGTCGGCTGGTCGCTCATCCCGGTGAACACGGCGTCGATCGGGAAGTCGCGGAAGCGGAAGTAGCTTTCGGCCTTCCTGCCCACGGTGACCAGCGCGTGCTCGCGACCCTGGTCAGCCTCGCGCTGCATGGCCCGCTCGGCGGCGCGGATGACCGAGGAGTTGTAGGCGCCGCACAGGCCGCGGTCGGCGGTGAGCACGACGAAGGCGACCTTGCGCTCCTGCTCACGCGGCTTCAGCAGGGGGCTGTCGACCTCGGCGCCGCCCGCCGACGACAGGTTGCGGATGACCTCGGTGATCTGCTCGCTGTACGGGCGGGCCGCCTGCACCCGCGCCTGGGCCTTCACGATGCGGCTGGCCGCGATCAGCTCCATCGCGCGCGTGATCTTCTTGGTCGACTCGATCGACTTGATCCGCCGCTTGAGGACGCGCTCCTGACCACCGGGCATGCTTTATTCGCTCACTCGCTGCGGGCCGGGCCATCCAGAAAGGGATAGGCCGGCCCGCGGCCGCTCGTTCGCTGGCGAGCTCACTCGGTCACTCCGTTCCCTCGCTCGCCGCAGTTGTGGCGAACTGGGCCTTGAAGTCGTCGACCGCCTTCTTCAGCTCGGCCTCGTCGGGGAGCTGGCCGGTCTCCCGGATCGCGTCGAGCATCGCCGAGTGCCGGGTCCGGAACCATTCGAGCAGCTCGGTCTCGAACCGGCGCACGTCGTCGACCGGAAGGTCGTCGAGTGCGCCGCCCGTCCCCGAGTAGATGGCGACCACCTGCTCCTCGACCGGCATGGGCGTGTTGAGGGGCTGCTTGAGCAGCTCGGTCAGGCGGTAGCCCCGGTCGAGCTGCGCGCGCGAGGTCTTGTCGAGCTCGGAGCCGAAGGTCGCGAACGCCTCGAGCTCGCGGAACTGGGCCAGGTCGAGCTTGAGCGTCCCCGAGACCGACCTCATCGCCTTGACCTGGGCGTTGCCACCCACCCGGGACACCGAGATGCCGACGTCGACCGCGGGCCGCACGCCCGACTTGAACAGGTCGTCGACGAGGTAGATCTGGCCGTCGGTGATCGAGATCACGTTGGTCGGGATGTAGGCGGAGACGTCGCCGCCCTTGGTCTCGATCACCGGGAGGGCGGTCAACGAGCCGCCCCCCCGTTCGTCGTCGAGCTTGGCCGAGCGCTCCAGCAACCGGCTGTGTAGGTAGAACACGTCGCCCGGGTACGCCTCGCGCCCGGGCGGGCGGCGCAGCAGTAACGAGAGCTGCCGGTACGCCTCGGCCTGCTTCGAGAGGTCGTCGTACACCACCAGCGCGTGCTCGCCGTTGTCCATCCAGTGCTGGCCGATCGCGCACCCGGCATAGGGGGCGAGGTACTTGAACACGGCTTCGTCGGCGGCGGGGGCGTTGACCACGACGGTGTACTCCATCGCGCCGTGCTCCTCGAGGGTCGCGACGGTCTGGGCGACCGTCGAGCCCTTCTGACCGACCCCGACGTAGATGCACTTCACGCCCAGGCCGCGCTGGTTGATGATCGTGTCGACCGCGATCGTGGTCTTGCCGGTCTTGCGGTCGCCGATGATGAGCTCGCGCTGGCCCCGCCCAATGGGTGTCATCGAGTCGATGGCCTTGATGCCAGTCTGGAGCGGCTCCTTCACCGGCTGGCGGTAGACGATCCCGGGCGCCTGCACCTCGAGGCGGCGGAACGTCTCGGTGCTGACCGGGCCCTTGCCGTCGATGGGCTGGCCCAGCGCGTTCACCACCCGGCCGATCAGGGCGTCGCCGACCGGAACCGAGAGGATGCGGCCGGTGGCGCGGGCGGTGTGGCCCTCCTCGATCACGTCGGACTCACCCAGGATGACCGCGCCGATCGACTCCTCGTCGAGGTTGAGCGCCAACCCGAGGTGGCCGCCCTCGAACTCGAGGAGCTCGTTCACCGACGTCTGGGGCAGGCCCGACACGCGGGCAATGCCGTCGCCGACCTCGAGCACCCGCCCGACCTGGGCCTGGGCCGTCTCGGGCTGGAAGCCCTCGACGTGCTTGCGCAGCGCCGCCGCGATCTCGTCGGCGTTGATGGTGAGCTCGGGCATCCTCTAATGCCTCGCTCGCTGCGGCGCAGGGTACCTGCGCCGCGGGCGCTCGCTCGGACGCCAAGTCGGCGACTTGCTGGTTGTTCGTGCCGCTTCCATCTCCTAGATCCTTTCCTTCAGTTGTTCCAGGCGGTGGCGGACGGTGCCGTCGATCACGGTGTCGCCGACCGTGGCGACGACGCCGCCCAGAACCTTGGGATCGATGACGACCTTCACCTCCACCTCTTTCCCGGTGGCCTTCGACAGCGCCTTCGCCAGGCGGTCGCGCTGCTTGTCGTCGAGCGGGATCGCGCTGCGGACCTCGGCGACCTCGCGCTGGCGCTCGCGCGCCGCCTTCTCCACGAAGCGGTCGACGATGGCGGGCAGGTCGGACGCGCGGCCGACGCCGGCGATGAACGCGGCCAGGGCCGCCGACGCCTCCAGCGCCTTCCCGCCCATGAGCTCCTCGACCACCGCCATGCGCCGTTCGGGCGGCAGCGCGGGGTCGGTGAGCGCCAGGCGCAGCTCGTCGGAGGCTTCGAAGGCGCGGGCGAAGCGGAACAGGTCGTCCTCGACCTCGCCCAGGACGCCCTCGGCCTTCGCCACCTCGAGCAGGGCGTTGGCGTAGGCGTCGATCCGGTCGACCGCGTCTGCGTCCGGGCTCATCGCGTCCTCACGCTCGGCGGCCGTTCGCGAGGTCGTTGATGTAGATCTCGATCAGGGCCATCTGCGTGTCACGGTCGAGGCTGCGCTCGACCACCTTCTCCGCCAGCTCGATCGAGAGCTCGGCCATCCGGCTCTGGAGGTCGGCCGTCGCCCGCTCGGTCGCGAGAGCGACGTCCTGGCTCGCCCGCTCCCGGATCTGGGCGGCGTCGGCCTCGGCGCGCGCCGTGAGGTCGCGCTTGAGCTGGTCGGCCGACTGCCGGGCTTCCTCGATGATCCGCCCGGCTTCGTTGCGGGCGTCGGCCAGCTGGCGCTGGTACTCCGCCAGCACGCCCTCGGCCTCGGTCTTGGCCTGCTCGGCCCGCTCGAGGTCGCCGCGGATCCGGTCCTCGCGCTGCTTCATCATGTTGCGGACGCCCGGCAGCGCGAACTTCCACAGCACCCCGAGCAGCACCAGGAACGCGATGCCGCCCCAGATGATCTCGTTGGTCTCGGGCAGGATCGGGCTCGGCGCCTCCTGGCAGTCGTCGACTTCTCCGCCGTCCTCGAGGATCTCGATGCACTCCTCGGAGGCGTGGTCGATGTCGGGCTCCTCGCTCGGCTCTGCGCCGCCACTCTCGCCGGCGCCGGCGACGCCGGGCGCGGCGAGCACGACGAGCAGCCCGAGCCCGACGGTCGCGAGCAGCCTTCGCATCCGCATGGTTGCTCCTAGGAGAGGATGAACGCGAGCACGAACCCGAACAGCGCCAGCGCCTCGGTGAACGAGATGCCGAGGAACATGGTGGTTCGCACCATGCCGGCGGCCTCGGGCTGGCGGGCCATGGCGGTGATGGCGTTGCCCACCACCAGGCCGATACCGATGCCGGGGCCGATGGCGGCGCCGCCGTAGACGACGCCCCGGCCGAGGGCGGTGAGGCCGTCGACCAACTCGCCCGGGTCCTGTTCTGCGAGGAAGCGCAGCAAGGGACTCTCCTCCTTAGTTGGCTAGTGCTCGGGATGCATCGACGAACCGATGTACACGGCCGTCAGGATCGTGAAGATGAACGCCTGCAGGAACGCGACCAGCAGCTCGAAGCCGGTGAGGGCGATCAGGAGCAGGAACGGGAACGGCAGGATGATGACGGTGACGTTCTTGGCGAACAGTGCCGCGGTCAGGACCGCGAAGGTCACCAAGATGAGGTGCCCGGCGAGCATGTTGGCGAAGAGCCGGACCGCCAGGGAGAAGGGGCGCACAAGGAAGTTCGTCACGAACTCGATCGGCACGACCAGGACCAGCATCGCCTTCGGCACACCCGGGGGGATGGTGGAGTTCTTGAGGTAGGTCAGCGGGCCCTGCTTGACGATGCCGACGATGTTGTAGATGAACCAGACCAGGATCGCGAGGATGAACGGCACCGCCATCCGCGCGTTGCCCGGGAACTGGAACAGCGGGATGATCTCGAACAGGTTGATGAAGAGGATGAAGAAGAACATCGTGAGCAGGAACGGCAGGAAGCGCAGCCCGTCCGGCCCGATGGTCTGCATGATGATGCCCTCGCGGACGAACTCGACGCTGGACTCGGCGACGTTCTGAATGCCGCGGGGCACCAGCTGGGCCCGAGCGCTCGCGATGAAGAAGATCGACAGCGTAATCAGGACCGCGAGGAAGTAGATGATCGTGGTCTTGTTGACCGCGAACGGCGTGTCCTCGAACCAGATGTCGGGCCACCGGATCAGGTGGCTAATGGGCGGGAACTCGAGCGCGAACGTCACTGCGTCACCCCTTGACCACGTGGCGATCACGCCTGAGACCCGGTGCGGCCAGCGTGAGGCTGACGGACCTTAGCTCCCAGAACAAAAGCCCGAGATGGGTCACGAACAACGTGAGGCCGAGCACGACCACGTCGACCCAGTCGAACAGCGCGTCGGCCAGCAGCATGGCGCCGAGCAACACGCCCATGCGCACGACGAAGCCGCCCATTGCCACCGCCGCGAGCGTCGCGGACGATCGGCGTGCGGCCCACGAAAGGCCGGCGGCGGTGGCGAGGAAGTTCGCGATCGCGAGGGCGATGCCGAGCCCGGCGCTGGCGGCACCGTCGAGCCCGCGCACGAGCCCGGCCACCAGGACGATCGCCGGCGTGACCCAGACCGCTCGGCGGGCGAGGTCGAGGGCGATCGACCGCTCTACCTGGGGCGTCGCGTCCACGGCTTTCCCTCCTCCTCCGCCTCTACCCGGGCCTTGTACGCGTAGATAGCCCGGGTCACCACGCCGGTGATCCCGACAACCAGGAGCACCACCGTCAACCACGGCCGGATCCCGAGGAGGCCGTCGAGCCAGATCCCGAGCAGGCCGAACAGCACCGGGATGACCGCAAACTCGAACGCCTGGGCCAGCGCCTCCCCGAACCCGCCGTAGAGCGAGCCGGCGACCGACGGGACCCAGGCCTCGCCCTTCTCCTTGGCCTGGCCATGCGGTTCTGTTCCCACGCCGCCCCTCCCCGAAGGACTTTGTGAATCCGCTCACAATCTATCCGGTGGCCCTCCCGGGGTCAACCGGGCTCGGGGCCAGGCCGGGTCCAGGCGTAGTAGTACCAGTAGGTCGAGCGGGGCGGGCTGGGGAGGGGCTCGTTCACCCCCACCGTCTCGCGGTGCACGTACCCGTGGGCGGCGAGCTCGCGCCGGACGCGCTTGGGCGTCGCCAGGTGGCTCAGGAGGCCGCCGTGGACCCGCGAGAACGTGTACCCCTCGCCCATCCAGAACGATTGCTTGCTCAGCGCCCGCAGCAGCCGGCGCAGGTCGCTGACCACCGCCTGTCGCGTCCAGGGGCGCACGCCGGCCCCGCCGTAGCCGGTTCGGGGCTCGAGGAGCGCGCGCGGGTTCCGTCGCGAGAACACGAACGCGCCGTTGGGTCGGAGCACGCGGGCGACCTCGTCCAGACAGGCGTGGCGGGCGTCGTCGGGGTGGAGCGTGTCCATCCCGTTGTACGAGAACACCACGGTGTCGAAGGACCGGTCGTCGAAGCGCGAAAGGTCGGCGGCGTCCTCGACGTGGAACTCGAGCTCGGGCCACTGCCGCCGGCAGTACTCGATCATCCGCTCGGCGAAGTCGACCCCCACGTAGCGCCGGGCGCGCTCGGCGAGGAACGGGTCGTGCGCCCGGCGCCGACACCCAGGTCGAGCACGTCGCTCCCAGTTGGCACGTACGCCTCGAACAGCCTGGTCTCGCACGGGACCAGCCCCACGAGCTCCGTGTACTCCGCGACGACGTCGGGAGTGTTGAAGGATCGTCGGTTCCGCTCCGCGGGCTCCGTCATGGGCGACCTCTACGATGCCGGATGGTGGCGGTCGCGGTCTACAACGAGCTCACGCCGATCGAGCGCGAGTGGGACGAGCTGTGCTCGCGCGCGGGGGCACCACCGTTCCTCCGCCCGGGATGGGTCGGCGCATGGTGGCGGGCGTTCGGCGAGGGGACGGTCGAGATCCTCTCCGTCCGGGACAACGGCCGGCTGACCGCGGTCGCGCCGCTCTCGCGGCGCGGTGGTGTGCTCCGCTCGCTCGCCGACGAGCACGGGATCGAGTCGGGGATCGTGGCTGAGGACGGGGCCGCCGCCCGCGAGCTGAGCGGCGCGCTCGTCGACCGGCTGGACGGCCGCGCCTCCCTCCTGTTCGTCGATCCCACCCGCGCCGGGCTGGCCGAGCTCCGCGAGGCCGCGGGCGCACGGCGGTGCCGGGCGCTCGTCCGCACCGCGACCCGCTCGCCCTACGTCGCGGTCGACGGTGACTGGCCCGGGTACGAGCGCCGGCTGGGCACCAAGCTGCTGGCCGACCTGCGCCGGCGCCGGCGCCGCCTCGAGGAGCAGGGCGCCGTATCGATCGAGCTCGGGGGCGGTGGCAACCGGGTCGACGAGCTGCTGACGGAGGGTTTCGCGGTCGAGGCGTCGGGCTGGAAGGGCAGCGCCGGCACGGCCATCGCCTCCGACACCGCCACCACCGTTTTCTACCGGGAGACCGCGCGATGGGCCCGGTCCCGAGGGTGGCTGCACCTGGCGTTCCTGCGCCTCGACGGGCGGGCGGTCGCGTTCGAGTTCGCGGTGCGGGACGGAGCTACCCACTACCGGGTGAAGGTGGGGTTCGATCCCGCGCACCGCGAGCACGCTCCCGGGAAACAACTGCTGCACCGCGTCCTCGAGGATTCGTTCGCGAGCGGTGTCACCCGTTTCGACTTCCTCGGGGACGACGACGCTTACAAGCTCGAGTGGTCGACCGGGCTGCGTGATCTCCTCCTCGTGCAGTTGTTCGCACGCGACGTCACCGGCTCCCTGGCGTGGGCGACCCTCGCGCTGGCGCCGCTCGCCCAGCGCCTCCGCGCCCGGCTGCGGCGATGACGCCCCGCCTCGGCATCTGGCCACCGGCAGCGGCGCGGACCAGCGTGCCGCAGGCAGGCCGGTTGCCGTTCCCGCTGGCCGCGCCCGGCTGCGCGGTGTTCGCACGCGCCCGCCACGGGCTCTGGGCCGGGACCCGGCGGCTCGGGCTGGGCGCCGGCGACGTCGTCCTCGCCCCCGCGTACCACCACGGATCGGAGATCGAGGCGTTGCTACGTGCCGGCGTCGCGTGTCGCTTCTACGAGGGCGGGAGCGACCTCGCGCCCGACCCCGCGGAGCTCGACGAGCTGCTCGACGCCCGCGTGAGAGCGCTCCTCCTCGTCCACTACCTCGGCTTTCCGCAGGACGCGCCGGAATGGCGCGCCTGGTGCGACCAGCGGGAGTTGCTGCTGCTCGAGGACGCCGCCCAGGCGTGGCTCGGGACCACGGGTGGCGTCCCGCTGGGCTCGTCGGGGCACCTGGCGATCTTCTGCCTCTACAAGGCGGTGGGCGTGCCCGATGGAGCCGCGGTCGTCGTCGATGCCGGCGCGTCGGCGGCGCTGCCGCCCGACCGGCCCCGCGGCGTTGCGTTCGCCGCCCGCGCGCTCGCGGGCCGAGCGACACACCGGCTGGCGACCGTGCTCTCGTCGCCGGCTCCGTATGTCGCCCAGCGCGACTTCGCGCTCGGAGACCCCACCCGGCCGCCCTCGCCGGCGACCTTCGCGTTGCTGCCCCGGCTCGCCGGCCCGGACGTGCCCGAGCGGCGCCGGGCCAACTACACCCGGCTGTTGGGCGAGCTCGGTGACCTCGTGCCCACGCCCTTCGGCCACCTGCCCGATGGCGCGTCGCCGATGGTCTTCCCCGTGCACGCGCCCGGGGACGACAAGAGCGCGCTGCTCGAACGGCTCGAGCGCGCCGGGATCGACGCCCTCGACTTCTGGTCGGTCCCCCACCCGTCGCTGCCGGTCGACCAGTTCCCGGAGGTCGCGGCACGCCGCCGAGTCACCGTCGGTCTCCCGGTGCACCAGGCGCTCGGCCCGGGTGACCTCGACCGGATCGCGCGGGCGGTCCCAGCCTGACCGGCGACTACGGCGCGCCGCGCTGGGCGGCGCGCCGGTGCGACTCGAGGTCCGCCACCCCGGCGTGGGTGAGCTCGGCGGGCTCGCCCGGGGTAGGCCCTTCGAGGACCGGATCCCGGGCCGAGCGCACCCCTGGGTGGAAGTACACGTACAGGAGGAGAGCCAGCGCAGCCACGCCCAGCGGAACCATCGCGTTCCCGCGCTTGCTGTACGTCGGGAACAGCACCAGCCCCGAGAGCAGCGCGGTCCACAGCCACAGGATCACGACCGAGCGGCGGGGGCCGTGCCCCAGCCGCATCAGCCGGTGGTGGAGGTGGTCCTTGTCGGCGACGGTGAACGGCGTCCGCCGGTACACCCGGCGCAGGAACGCGAACGCGGTGTCAATGATGGGAACCCCCAGGATCACCACCGGGATGACGAGGGGCGCGAAGAAGAAGTAGGTCTGGCCGCTGAACTGGTCGGCGGTGCGGCCGCCGACGGTGATCGTGGTGGTGGCCATGAGCAGCCCCAGGAACAGCGCCCCCGCGTCCCCCATGATGATGCGGGCGGGATTGAAGTTGTGGGGCAGGAACCCCAGGCACACGCCGACCGCGATCACCGCCACCAGCGGTCCGATGTTCGAGCCCTCGAGCAGACCGGCCTTGAAGAGACGGTCGGCGTAGAGGAACAGCGCCGATCCGGCGATGATCACGATGCCGGCGGCGAGCCCGTCGAGGCCATCGATGAGGTTGATGGCGTTCGCCATCACGACCACGGTGAGCACGGTCACGAGCGGCGCGAGGTCGGGCGAGAGCACCACGTACTCTGTGCTCGCGAACGGCACCCGGAAGAAGAGCATCGACACGCCCATGAGCGAGAGCAGGCTGCCGGCGAAGACCTGGCCGGCGAGCTTGGCCGGGGGCGAGACCTCGCGGAAGTCGTCGAGGGCCCCGACGACGAACATCACCCCCGCCGCCAGGATCAACCCGAACGGTTCGGACGAGTCGTCGAACATCTCCCGGAACTGCGGGATCCGCGACGCCACCACCATCGCGAGCAGGAAGCCGAGGAACATGCCGGCGCCGCCCAGCGACGGCGTGGGCCGGTCGTGGACGCTGCGCGGTCCCGGCACCGAGACCGCGCCGACCCGCACCGCCAGGCGCCGCACCACGAACGTCAGGAGGAACGTGCTGACGGCCGCCACCGCCAGCACGACCGAATAGCCACCCACTAGGCGAGCTCGGGGTAGGGCGTGTACTTCGAGCAGAGGCGGGCCGCGGCGTCGCGGACGTCGGTGGCGACGGCCTCGTCGTCGGGCGTGCGCAGCGCGGTGGCGATGAGGGAGGCGATCTCCTCCATCTCGGGCCCGCCCATGCCCGCGGTGGTCACCGCAGCGGTGCCGAGGCGCAGCCCGCTGGTGACGAAGGGCTTCTCGGGGTCGTTGGGGATGGCGTTCTTGTTCACGGTGATCCCGGCGCGATCGAGCGCCTCCTGGGCGACCTTGCCGGTGACGCCGAAGGGCCGCAGGTCGACCAGCATCAGGTGGTTGTCGGTGCCGCCCGACACCACCCGGAACCCCTCGTCGACGAGTCCGGCGGCGAGCGCCCGGGCGTTGCGGACAATGCCGGCGGCGTAGTCGCGGAACCCGGGCTGGGTTGCCTCGTGGAACGCCACCGCCTTGGCCGCGATCACGTGCATCAGCGGCCCGCCCTGGAGACCGGGGAACACCGCCTTGTCGATGACGGCGGCGTACTCCTCGCGGCACAGGATCGTGCCGGCCCGGGGGCCCCGCAGCGTCTTGTGGGTGGTGAGCGTGACCACGTCGGCCTGCGGGACCGGTGAGGGGTGCGCGCCGCCGGCGATGAGACCGGCGATGTGGGCCGCATCCACCACGAGCAGCGCGCCCACCTCGTCGGCGATCGTCCTGAAGGCGTCGAAGTCGATGATGCGGGGGTAGGCGGTCGCGCCCGCAACGATCATCTTCGGGCGCTCGCGCTTGGCGAGCTCGCGGATCTCGTCGTACACGAGGGTCTCGGACTCGTCATCGACGCCGTAGGCGACGAAGTCGTACAGCCGACCGCTGAAGTTCACCGGCGAGCCGTGGGTGAGGTGGCCGCCCTGGTCGAGCCGCATCCCCATCACCTTGTCGCCGGGCTCGAGCAGCGCGAGGTAGACGGCCATGTTGGCGTTGGCACCCGAGTGCGGCTGCACATTGGCGTGCTCGGCGCCGAACAACGCGCACGCCCGGTCACGCGCCAGCTCCTCGGCCTCGTCGACGACGTAGTTGCCGCCGTAGTACCGCTTGCGGGGATAGCCCTCGGAGTACTTGTTCGTGAGCACCGATCCCTGCGCCACCAGCACCGCCAGCGAGGTGAAGTTCTCCGACGCGATCAGCTGGATGGTGGTGTTCTGGCGCTCCACCTCCCGGCGCACGACATCGGCGATCGTCGGATCGGTGGCTTCGAGGGCGTCGAGAGGGTTGGTCATGCGCGTCCCGCTTTCTCGATCTCGGTGATCTGCCCGACGCGGCGGGCGTGGCGGCCGCCCTCGAAGGGGGTGGCCAACCAGAGGCGGACGATATCGTCGGCGTGGCCCTCGCCGACGACGCGCCCGCCCAGCGACAATACGTTGGCGTCGTTGTGCTCGCGCGACAGGCGGGCGGTGTAGAGGTCGTTGCACAGGGCAGCCCGGACGCCCACCACCTTGTTGGCCGCGATCTGCTCGCCCTGGCCGCTGCCCCCGAGCACGATGCCCCGCTCGGCACTCCCACTCGCGACGGCACGGCCGACGGCGGCGCAGATGGGTGGGTAGTCGACGGCTTCCTCGGAGTGGGTGCCGAGGTCGTCGACCTGGTGGCCGTCGTCCTTCAGCACTGGCTTCAGATGCTCCTTGAGCCGGAAGCCGGCGTGGTCGGAGCCGATCGCGATCCGCATTCCGCCTCAGCCTACCGGCCGGTCCTGCCGATACCTCCCGGTAAGATTGCCGGCCAGCCCGCCGACGTAAGGCAGCCAGGTTGCTCCATCTCGCTCCCGACGCCCCGCCGCTCTCCCACTGGTCTGCGGCCCAGGCCGCCGCCCTCAACTCGAGCCTGGTGCGGGGCTCGCACCGCCTGCACGAGCTCGAGCTGTTCGCCGACGACGCCCTCGTACGACTGCTGGACCGCCACCCCCGGGGTGAGCTCCAAGCGTTCACGATGGGCACCGACCCCACCCGGCCCGAGGACTGGAAGCCGGTCGAGATCGGTGATGCCACCGGGGCGGAGCTCATGACCGCGGTGGCGCGGGGTCGACTGTGGCTCAACATCCTCAACGTCAACCGCGCCCACGACGACTTCGCCGCGCTCCAGGATGCGCTGCTCGACGAGTTGGCCGACTACCCGTCCGACCGGATCCCCGGCACCGAGCATCTCGTGCTGCTGATCTCGTCTCCGCGCGCCATGGTGTACTTCCACGCCGACCCGACCCCCAACGTACTGTGGCACGTGCGGGGCGAGAAGCGGCTCTGGGTGTACCCGGCGAACAACGACTACTTCGTTGACCGAACGACGATGGAAGACATCTTCGCTTTCGTCCGGGACGAGGAGCTCCCCTATCGGCCCGAGTTCGACGACGCCGCAATGGCGTTGGACCTGCGACCGGGACAGTTCCTCGCCTGGCCACTCAACTCGCCCCACCGGGTGGAGAACGGTAACGTCGTCAACGTCTCGCTGTCGGCCGAGTTCGACACCCGCCAAAGCCGCCGCCGCACGCTCGTGTACACGGCCAACCGCTTCTTCACCCGGAAGCTGCGCCTGCCCTGGCGCGACACCCGCGAGACCGGTCCTGGCTCGGCAGTCAAGCGCTTCCTCTTCCGCGCCGCCCGGAAGGCCCGTCTGACGCGCAGCCAGCCTCGGTTCGACTACGTCACCGAGCTGCGAATCGACGCGGCCGCGCCGCAAGGTGTCTCGCCGCTCGACGGTCCGGTACGGACGGCGTTCGCGGTCGGCGACGACTAGCTACGCGAGAAGGCGCGCCGGAGCCGGCTCGCCAGCGGGAGGAATGACGCGACCGCGCGGGCGCGCGTTCCGACCGCGCTCCGCAGCCGGACGAGGCCTCGGATCGCGTTGGCCCAGGTCTCCTTGTAGGGCTCCATGCCGCGCAACAGGTCGAATTCGTGGCAACCGCGTTCGTACGCGTGCTCCACACTCAGCAGCATGAGCAACGTCCCGCACCCCCGCCACTCGTAGCCCCCGTCACGCCCGCCTTGGTAGTAGCTGAGCCGCCCCGCGACCTCGAAGCACACGTCGACTGCGATCGCCCGGTCGTCGAGCGCGAGCTCGTGGAGTACGAGCTCGCCGCGTTCGACGCCCGCCGGCACCGCGCGGGCGAACCGGTCGAACGCAGGGAGGAACTCCGAGCGGCCTTCGAACTGGACGGCGTGAAGGCGCCGGAGCGAATCCACCACCCGGGCGCAGTCCGCCGGTCCGGCGACGTGGTGCTGCACCCCGGCGCGCTCGAGTCGCTTCCGCGGACGCGCCACCATGTTCCGGAACTTGGCCGGTCGTTCGGTCAGATACTCCTCGAGCGTGGGCGGAAACGGCGTGTACGGGGCGTCGTCAAGCGGGTCGCGCCGAACCCGTCCGGGGAGGGCTTCCGCGACGCGGGCGTCGGCGGTGCACCCGACCAGGTCGACGAGCAGCGGCTTGCGGCTCCGGAACCACTCCGTCAGCGCGCCCACGACCTCGTCCTCACGCCCGGAGGCGGCCACCACGTCGAGGTGGTCGGCTCCGAGGGTGGCGCCCATCTCCCGCAGCCGGGGCACCCCGAGCACCCGGTCCTCCTCGAGCGCCAGCCCCCCGACGAGCGCGTCGTCGTCCATGACGAGCACGAAGCGGGGTTCGGGACCGGCGGCGGCTTCCAGCCACCACGAGCGGAGGAACGGCGAGGGGAGCGGGCTGGCGTCGACCAGGGCGTCCCAGGCGACGCCGAGCTCGCCCAGCGACGCCCGGACCTCGGTCCTCACGAAACCAGCTGGGGGCCCGGACCCGAGACCTGGTCGTGCTGGTGATCGCCCCACGACGACGCGGGCCGGGCCAGGTGGTAGGCGAACCGCACGCGGCCCTGCCCTTTCCACATGTTCAGGCGCGGGATCCGGTAGCGGTCGATTCCGGGTGTCACCCGACCGTTCAGAAAAGTAAAGCCGGCGCGGTACCCGCACTCCTCCGCCGCCGCGCGCACGCGACCGTTGTGGTGACCGAACGGGTACGCGAGGAGATCCACCGGCCGCCCCGTCAGGTCCTCGAGTGCCGCGCGCGAGCCCGCGAGCTGATCGTGAAGCTGGGCGGGCTCGAGTGTGGGGAGGTCGGCGTGGGTCCGCGTGTGCGATTCGAGCCGGACGCCGGCGTTGGCCACCTCCACCAGCTCGGCGCGGGTCATGGTGCGGTCGGCACCCGGGTACCAGGGCGGCCGGTCGGTCCCGGGACGGTCGGTGACGACGAAGACGGTGGCCGGGATCTCCAGCTCGGCGAGGACGGGCAGGGCGTGATGGTGAACCCCGACCAGCCCGTCGTCGAACGTCAACGCCGCCAGGCCCTCGAATGGTCCGCCCTGGATGAGCACGTCGACCAGCTCGGCGAGCTCGACGAAGCGGGCGCCGCTGCGTCGGACCTGGTCCAGCTGCGCGTGCAGCTGCGCCGGCGACACGTAATACGGAGCCTGGTTCCCGGACTCGGTGCCGACGTCGTGGTACGTGAGGACGAACGCCCCCGCGGGCCGGACTCGCCCGAGCATCACCAACGGGGCCCGCGCCGCGCCGACGGCGCGCCCGGCCACCAACCGGACCCGCTCAGCCAACGACACCGGGGGCTCCTGTGATCGATTCATAGAGTTGCTCGTGACGGTCGACGACTACCGGCAGGCTCCATGCCTTGACCGCCTCGAGCGCGGCCGCGCCGAGTCGGGCCCGTTCCGAAGTGTCGTCGGCCAGCTCGACCAGCGCCTTGAGGAGCGACTCCGGCGTGTTGTCGGCGGTCACGATCCCCGCCTCCCCCAGCACCTCGGCTCCGACCGGCTCGGCGGGGGCGACGCACGCCACCCCGCACGCCATCGCCTCGATGAGGCTGTTGGACATCCCCTCACGATGTGACGGGAGCACGAACGCGTCCGCTGCCCACAGGTATCCCCGTACGTCGCGCACGGGCCCGGTGAAGATCGCCGCCTGCTCGAGGCCCAGCCGCCGTACCTGCTCGCGGAGGTCGGCCTCGCAGGCATCCGCGGTCGGGCTCTCGCCCCCCACCAGGAACAGACGACCATGACCCCGGACCCGGGGGCGGAGCCGATCGAACGCGTCGACGAGTCGGTCGATCCCCTTCAGGCGACGAAGGTGACCGGTGTACACGACGGCCAGGTCGGTGGGCGCGAGCCCCAGCCGGTCCCGTGCCGAGCGGCGCTCGTCGGCGTCGGGGGGGCGGAAATAGTCGAGGTCGACGGGCAGCGGGACCACCTGAGCGGTGACGCCGAGGCCGGCGAGCTCGGCCGCCATCGCCTCGGTGAGCGCGGTGTTGGTGCAACGGCGCAGCGCCCGTCGGCGCCCGGCCAGTTGCGCCAAACGGAGCGGGTCTCGGGCGGGGCGCAGCACGTCGGAGGCGTCACCGATCCCGGCCCAGCTGATGATCGTGCGCCGGGCCATCCCCGCCATCGATGCGGCCAGGGCGTAATCGGGGTACATGACGACCTGGACCACGTCGATACGGCGACGTCGGCGCGCCAGCCACGCGGCGAATGAGAGCACTGCCAGCTTCTCGGCCACGCGCCCGCCGCGCGTCCGGCCGATCCGAGCGACCGGCACCCCGTCGACCAGCTCGCGCCGCGACCAGCCGCGGTCGCGGCGACGGGTGACCACCTGGACGTCGTACCCGCGTTCGCGCAGCGCGCGGGCCATGTTCGCCACCTGGCGACTCGTACCACCGGGGCTCGGGAAGTAATCGGGCACGGCGAAGACGACGCGGCGAGCACCGGGTTCGATCGCGGCGCGCAACGCTCGCGCCAGCTCGCGCTGATTGCGCTCGAGCGTCAACCCGGCGGCCACGAGACGGGGGCCGGCCGCCGCGCACCGACGATGGAGCTCGGGTTCATCGAGGAGCCGGGCAATGGCCGCGCTCATCTCGGACGCGTCCCGCGGGGGAACGAGGATCCCGGCGTCACCGAGCACCTCGGGAACCCCGCCGTGATCGGTGCCCACCAGGGGCACGCCCACGCTCATGGCCTCGAGCACGTTGAGCGGCGCCGCCTCGGGGTCGACGCTGGACGACACCGCCACTGTCCAGCGCCGGAGGCGGTCGAGGGGATCGTCGACGTGGCCGAGCATCCGCACCCGACCGGCGAGGTCGGGCTCGGCGGCCCGCCGCTCTAGCCCCCGCACGAACTCGTGGTCGCGGGGGAATGTCCCCCCCATCAGCTCGACGATCACGTCGTCCCGCGCCAGGCCGGCGACCGCCTCGAGCAGTACGTCCTGGCCCTTCCAGGGAGTGAGGACGGCGCTGACGCCGACGAGCGGAGGGTCCGCGGGAGCGGGCGCGGCCACGACCGGCCACGGGGTCCCGTTGCGGATGACGCGCACGTTCAGGCCCGCGGTTCGCAGCGGCACCGCCACCGCTTCGGAGGGGGCGAGCGCCAGCCTGACCGCCGACCCGCACACGGCGAGCACGGCCCGCTGCTCCATTCGACCGACGACGTCGTGGACGAACCACGCGACCGTGCGCCGGACCCGGGCCACCCGGAGGGCGGGCAGAGCGTGAAGGCCGTTGACGAGCACCAGATCCGCATCGGCGGCGGCGTGCCTCAGCACCGACCCGACGCGGAAGGAGCGCATCGCCGCGATCGCGAGTGCGACCGACCGACGGTGCTCGGAGAACCGCAGCTCGGGGATCTCGATGCAGTGAAAGGCGCGCGCGTCGAGCTGCTCCGTGAGCGGGCCTTCGGGTGCCGCGACCGTCACGTCCCAGCCGTCGGCGCGCGCGGTCTCGAGCAGGCGCACCAGCGCCAGCTCGGCACCCGAGAACAAGCCCGTCGGGTTCACCGCGAGGAGCGCGAGCGGCGCGCGTCGCGGCTTCGTCCGCGCGGATGGGGACGTCATCTGGCATTCAGCGTACCGGGGCGGCGTCTAGGATCGGTTGAAGCAACGGGGCGTGGCGTGGCTGACAGACGTTGGTGCCGACGCTGTTGGAGGAGCGACACTCACGGTGGGACGCCGACGCGGCGATCGACAACCCCGGGTCGCGCCGACGGGATCGGTCGGCTCCGGCGCGGGGAATCTCTTCGTCAGCCGCCTGATCGTCGCCGCTGCCGGCTGGATCGGCACGATCATCATCGCCCGCCAGCTCTCACCGTCGGGGTGGGGCGGGTACTCCTTCGTCTTCGGCGTGCTCGGGATCGTCGGCATCGTCGTCGACCTCCAGGTGGGCCGGGTCGTGCTCAGCGAGGTGCTCGAGGCCGGCGACGACGCCGGCCGGATCATCGGGTCGTACGTGTGCCTGCGCGCGCTCATCGGCCTCGTCGCGCTGGTCGTCGCGGTCGCGGTCGTGCTCCTGGGCGGGTACGAGGACCGCGTCGTCTGGGCCACGGTGGTCGCCGGCCTCGGCTACCTCTTCATCTCCCCCGGCAACGGGCTCATCGTCTGGTTCCAGGCCCGGCTGTGGCTGCGGCCGGTGGCGGTGAGCAACGTGCTCGCGGCCCTCACCCAGCTCGGCGTGGTCGTCGCAGTGGCGGCGCTCGCCCGCGGCACCCTGGTGCAGTTCGCCACCGCCTTCGTCGCGTCCCAGTTCGTGATCCTCGCCTGGCGGACGCGCGTCCTGCTGCGCCACCACATCCGGTTCCCGCTTCGAGTCGACCCCGCACGGTGGTGGAGCTGGACCAAGGAGGCGGTGCCGCTGACGATCGGGCTCGCGCTCGTCACCCTCTACTACAAGATCGACATCGTGCTCCTGGGGCAGCTCGACACGCTCCGAGCCGTCGGTCAGTACGGCATCGGGTACAAGTTCGCCGACCTCGCCGGCTCGCTCTCGCTCACCTTCCTCGTGCCGCTGATGACGGTCATGGTGGCGGCGTGGCCCGACGATGTGGCGGCGGTGCGCCGGTACTTCCGCCAGGCGTTGACCGTGTTGCTGCTGGCGGGGACGTTCCTGGCCGTCGGGTTCGCGCTCGTTGCCGGCCCGCTGGTGAAGCTGCTCTACGGCGCCCGCTACGCGCCGTCGGTGGGCGCCGCCCGCCTCCTCGTCGTCGGCGCGGTAGTGCAGTTCTTCTCCTACCTCTGTTACGTGTCGCTGGTATCGGTCGGGCGCAACCGGCCGTACGCGATCGGCGGGATCGTGGGCGTCGTCGTCAATGTCGCCCTGAACCTGGTGCTGATCCCCCGCTACTCGTTCCGCGGCTCCGCCGCCGCCACCGTGATCACGGAGGTGCTCGTGCTCACCGTGCTCCTCGTCGCCCTGCGGCGGACCCCCGGCGTGGTGAGCGTGCCCTGGCGCGTCGTCGCCGGCCTCGCGATCGCCGCCGGCGGCATGGCCGGGACCTACCTCGCCGCCGAGCGGCTGGTGCCGTGGGCGGCGGCGGGCGCGCTCGCGGTCGGCGTGTTCGTCGTCCTGCTCCACGTGCTCGGCGCCGAGGAGCCCGGGGGTCTCCGGGCGTTCGCTCGCATCATCCGCTTCGACGCGCGGATCGATTCCACGCCCACGCCGAACGTTCCGCCGGTCGAGCCGTCGACGTAGCCTCACCGTCCGCCCGGCGGCTCGCCGCCGAGGCGGAACCGCCTGCGGACCGACCACTGCCGGTCCCCGTCCTGGACCATCAGGTCGACGTGCTCGGCCACGGTCTCGAGGGGCAGCGCGAGGGCGAGGGCGTCGGCGAGCCCGAGCGCGTCGTCCTCTGCGACCGTCACGTGCGGGACGATCGTTGCGAATGCTCCTCCGTAGGGCGGGTACTCCGGCCAGTGAGCAGCCAGCGCCTCGGTCATCCGCACGAACACTGCGGTCGGCTCGGGGACCAGGTGCAGGTTGCCGGGGAAGCGGCCGAGCTCCGTGAGCCGGAAGCGAAACAGTGCGAAGCGGGCGACCAACGCGCCGATCGTGCGCTCGGTCTCGGCATCGATGGTGTCGACCGGCGCGAAGGGATAGAGCAGCGTGACGTGGGCGGCCGCACCGCTCTCCGGCCGCAGTCCGAGGGCAGCGCGTTCGCGCTCCACCACGGCATCGGCGGCCGGGACCGGGACGACCAGCGCGCTCTCGAGCGCGAGCGACCGCCGCCCCAGCCGCCCGCGGACCCGGCGCGCCAGCCGGCGGGCGCGCCGCACCAAGCTGGCACCGGGGCCGGGCGCGAGCGCGGGGGGCTTCAACCCGTATCGCTCGCAGATCTTCCGGACGTCGCGCCGGTGCACCGATCTCGGTCGGTAACCAAGGTGGAAGGCGACCTGGACGTCGGGCGCCAGGCACGGGACCGGGCGGCCGTCGAGCGTCCCCACCGCGAACGGCTCGTCGGCCGGGAGCGTGGCCGGATCGACCGGCAGGAGATCGACGACGCGCCGGGTGCGGTCGCGTACCTGGACCATGACTGGCATCCAGTGCCCGCCCACTGTGCTGGTGTCGACGGTGTCGATCCCGATGCCGGCCAGGGCCTCGACCGCCGCCGGAATGTCGTCCTCGGAGCGCAGCAGCAGGTCGAGATCGCCGTGCCGGCGCGTTTGCCCGCCGAGGAGCGCGTCGACGCCCCAACCCCCGGTGAGCCAAGCGTCGACTCCGGCGGTGTCGAGCGCATCGAGCACCGCCAACACGTCGCGCTCGTACACGCGGAAAATCCACTGCTTCGTGAACTGCACCGGCCGCGATCGGAGGAGCGGCGCGAAGGGGGATCTCGCGATCCGCTCGTACACGGTGCGCGCGGCACGCGCTCCCCTCGACACCCGACGTCAGACCCGTAACCCGAGTGAGCGGTACACGGCAACGGTGCCATCCGCGGTCTGCTCCCAGGTGGACGCCCGCGCCCGCTCGAAGCCGGCGGCGGCGAGCGCGGCGCGCCGGTCGTCGTCGTGGAGCAGCTCGGTGAGCGCGGCGGCGAGCGCGTCGACGTCGTCGGGTGGCACGAGTACGGCCGCGTCCGCCAGCACCTCGGGGAGCGACGCGACGCGGGTCGCGACCACCGCCGCGCCGCACGCCATCGCCTCTACCGGCGGGAGCCCGAAGCCTTCGTAGCGACTGGGGTAGGCGACGACGGTAGCGGCGCCGTAGAGCGCGGCGAGGTCGCCGCGGGGCACGTAGCCGAGCGCCCGCGCCGACGACGGCACCGGCGTCCCCCACAGGGACGTCCCCACCAGCACCAACGGCACGCTGACGGTCGCGCAGGCCGTCGCCAGCCCGGCCACGTCCTTGCGGGGCTCGATCGTGCCCACGTGCAGCACGAACCGGTCAGGCAGCCGGTACCGGCGGCGGACGCGCTCGACCTCGGGCGCGGCCGCCGGCGCGCAGTCGGACGGCGGGGCCAGCGGCACGACGACGGCATCGCGCCGGAAGCGGGCCGAGATCCGATCGGCGGTGAAGCCGGAGTCGGCGATGACTGCATCGGCGGACCGGATCGCATGACGAGCCTGGAGACGCTTCCCGGCCGCGCGACGTCGGCTGAACGCCCACGGCACGTCGAACACGGAGAGGTCGTGCACGGTCACGACCGTGGGCACGCGGGGCCGTAGCGGGAGGGACGCGTCCAATCCATGGAAGAGCGACGCGTCGCGGGGCGGGCGGGCGCCGGCCAGGGCGCGCCTCGCTCCGGCCGCGACCGGGCGTACCCGGCGCTCCACCGTCGCGGGCAGCTCGTCCACCGCGTCGGCCTGCACGTCAGCCACGAGGTCGGCGTCGACCTGCTCGGGGAGCACGGCGAGGAGCTCCCGTATGTAGGTGGAGACGCCCGCGCCGTCCGGTCGCAGCGCCAGCGCGTTCAGCGCGATTCGCTGACGCACGTGGCGACGACGGCGAGCAGGAGCCAGAAGTACGCGTCGAGCGGGAAGATCTCGAAGTAGGTCGCGACGAACGACACGGCCGCCGCCGCGAGGATCGAACCGGCGACACCGCTGGCGAAGGCACCGTCGACTCCGTCGAGGCGGTGAGCGGCGACGTGACTGGCCGAGAAGGTCGTGACGAAGAGCAGCACGAGCAGCCACAGCCCGATGACACCCAGCTCGAGCGCGGTCTTGAAGTAGTAGTTGTCGGGCTGGAGGATATCGACCTCCTCGCCCTCGATCTCGGCCGCTTTCTCGGCCGCGCTGCCGCTCGCGCCGATCCCCATTCCGAGGGGATGCGAGCTGATCGCGCTGGTGTTCTGGCGCCAGATGTCGAAGCGCTCCTCGGAGCTGGACCGCGAAAGGAACGCGGCGCTGTAGCTCGTGACCAACACCAGCGCGACGATCCCGATGGCGACGAGGTGCGCGAGCGGGATGAGCAGTGAGCGGAACTTCGTCAGGGCGATGTACGTGATACCGACCGCGATCCCGAGCCACGCCGCCCGCGTGACCGTGAACACGAGCCCGGCGCCGATCACGGGAAGCGCGAGGAGGAACAGCCGGTTCCGACGGCGCTGCGGATCGGCGAGCGCGCACGGGACGCCGATCAGGACCGCCAACATCAGGAACAGCGCGAAGGGGAACGGCTGGTTGAACGTGGAGAAGGAACGGAGCGTGAAGCCGCTGGCGAACCGGATGGTCGAGTTGTACTCCCAGCCCAACTCGTTGAGCGTCGGATGGCCCAGCACCTGTTGCACGATGCCAAAGGCCGCGGTGACGACGCCGTTCACCATGATGATCGTGACCAGCCGGTCGCGCTCCGTCCGGTCGAGTGGACAGCGCCACACCGCCAGCGCGAGCAGCAGGTAGAAGAACCCGACCTTCACACCGACCAGGCCCTGGGTGCCGCCGACCGCGAGTGCCGACACCACGCCGAGGGCGGCGAACACGCCTGTCACCGCGACCCAGTGCGGCAAGCGGCGGCCCGATTCGGCCCGGGCCTCGTCGGGCGCGACGAACGTCGCCGCCAGGACCAGGAGCACGAGGGCTTCCTTCCAACCGGCGGGGAACGGGACGACCTCCCGCAGCCCGTCGTACGGCAGGAGGGCAGCCAGGACGAGCACACCTCGTTGGGGCCGGACGAGGACCGCGGCGGCGGCGCCCACGAGCACCAGGCCGAGCACGATGAGCACGAGCAGCGCCGCCGCGGAGCCGGGAACACCGGCAAGGACCGCGACGAGCGCGACATTCGCGGCGACCGCGGCCGCCACCAGCGCGCGCCGCGGGCGCAGCCGCGTCACCCGGGTGATGGTCGAGGCGTTCACCGAGCGCGAAGCCCCCACATGCGCGCGCGAGACCCACACAACCGGGTTGACATCCGCAAAAACCGCATAGTCATGCAGTACCCTCGAACCCTGCCATGGATCTCGTCGAGCATTTTCGGCTCATCTGGCGGAGGCGGTGGCTGATCCTCGGCGTCTCCATCGTGATCGCGGGCCTCGTGTTCGCGCGCAGCCGAACGCTGCCGAAAGTGTACGAGGCGACGGCCACGATCGACGTCATTCCCACCACCGTTGACAGCGACGAGTCCTTCACCGAAGAGCAGGTCGGCCTGGCCACCGACCGGTTCGCCGCGCTCGCGGGCGCGACGACCGTCCTCGAGGACGCGGTCGAGCGCTCGGGCCTCGACATCGGCGTGGGCACCGCGCGGGGTCGGGCGTCCGCGAGCGGATCCTCGGACCCCGGTTTCGTCGAGGTGCGCGCCGAGGGGCCGTCGCCCCGCGCCGCCGATGCGCTCGCCGACGGCCTCGTCGACGCGCTCATCGAAGCTGCCGCCGGCGAGACGGCCCCGGACGCGGAACCGCCGCCGGGCCCCCGCGTCGTCTCGCCCGCGAGGGCGTCGTCCAGCCCCATCCGCCCCCAGCCGTCGCGGGACGCCCTGCTCGCCTTCCTGGTGGCGCTGGTGGTCAACGCCGAGCTGGCCGCGCTCCTGGGCTTCCTGGCCGGGCGGCTCCCGGCGGGCCGTGTTCGGGAGGAGGTCGAGCGAGTGACCGACGTGCCGGTGCTGGCCCGCATACCGCGCCGGGGACGCGACGAGGTGGTCGAGGCGTTCCGAGAGCTGCGGGCACAGGTCGAGTTCGCCCGCGGAGACGTCGACGTGCGCAGCGTGGCAGTCACGTCGGTAGAGCCGGGCGCGGGAGCCTCGTTCGTCGCCCGCGGCCTGGCCCAGATCTCGGCCAACCTCAAGGCCTCAGTCGTGCTCGTGGACGCCAACCTGCGGCGCCCGTCGGTCGCGGCCGAGCTGAACCTTCCGCCGTCACCCGGGCTCGGCGACGTCCTACTCGGCACCCCGTTCGACCCGAGCCTGCTCCGGCAGGCAAACCCGCTCCAGACCCGCTTCCGGGTGCTCACCGCCGGGTTGGCCGTGCCCGACGCTCCCGGCCTCCTGGGCGCGGGCGCACTCCGCAAGCTCCTCGACCAGCTTGCGGACGCCGAGATCATCGTCGTCGACGCACCCGCGGTCACCGAGGTCGCCGACGCCCTCGTGATCGGCGCCCAGGTGGATGCGTCGATTCTCGTCGTCGACGCCCGCGCCACCCGGCGTCGGGTTCTCCACGACGCGGTGCGGCGCCTCACCCCGCACGCCCGGCTGCTCGGGAGCGTCGTGAACCGAGACGATCCGGAACGACGGCCGCGGCGCTGGGCCCGCTGACCGACGGCTGGTCTGCCGCGGGACAGTCGGTGCGGGTCGCGATCGTCCACGAGCGCTTCACCATCTGGGGCGGCGGCGAGCGGGTGGTGCAGGAGCTCCACCGGATCTTCCCCGACGCGACCATCCACGCTGCGCTCGTCGACCGGTCCATGCTGTCCCCCGAGCTCGCCGACGCCGACATCCGATCGACCGGGCTCCAGCGCTTGTACCGAGGCCACGACCGCTACGCCCACCTTCTCCCGCTCCTCCCTCTCGCGTTCGCGCGCATGGACCTCTCCGGCGTGGATCTCGTGATCACCAGCCACTACGCCTTCGCCAACCGGGTGCGGCCGCCCCGGGGGGTGCCGGTCGTCGCCTACACCCACACCCCCGCTCGGTGGATCTGGGACCGGGCGATGCGGGCGGGCGAGCGCGGTGGCCGCGCCGCCGGTCTCGTGTTGGGGGCGTTCGCCACGACCCAGCGCCGGGCCGACCGGGCCGCGGCCGGTCGCCTCCGGGCGATCGTGGCGAACTCGCGCAACGTCGCCGGCCGGATCGAACGGTGGTGGGGACGGTCTTCCACCGTGGTCCATCCCCCCGTCGACGTCGACTGGTTCACGCCCGACCCCGGCGTGCCGCGGGAGGACTTCTTCCTCGTGGCGGGGCGCCTCGTCCCGTACAAGAAGCCGCTCGTCGCGATGGCGGCCGCGGAGCAGGCGGGCGTACGGCTCGTAGTCTCGGGCGAGGGCCGTCAGCTCGAGCTGGCCCGCGCCCGCGCCGGGCCCCGCATGGAGGTGCTGGGTCGGGTAGACGGCCCCACGCTGCGCGACCTGTACCGGAGGTGCCGGGCGCTGGTGTTCCCGGGCGAGGAGGACTTCGGGATGATCCCGGTGGAGGCACAGGCGTGCGGCGCGCCGGTCGTCGCGCGGGCAGCCGGAGGGGTGTTGGAGTCAGTCGACGAGACGACGGGCGTGCTCTACCGGACGCCCGGAGACGGGCCCGGGGAGGTCACCGCGCTGGCCGACGCGCTTCGGCGATTCGATCCCGCCCGGTTCGATCCGGCGTCGATTCGCCAGCGGGCGGAGGCCTTCTCGGCGCCACGGTTTCGCGAGCAGTTCGTCGCCGCTCTCGACGATGCGGTGGGAGAGCCGTCCGGTCACTGAGTTCGGACGCGTCGATCAGGCGGCGGCGTCTTTGAACGCGGTTAGCGCCGGCTCCTTCGGGGTCCCGTCGACCTTCACGAGCCCGAAGTTGTCCTCGCGGTCGTCCGGGTTCGTGCCCGCGTCACGGTACGAGTACCAGAACAGCGGCCCGGTGTAGGACCACGACTGCCAGGCGTCGAAGGCCTCGGTCACGTACGCGGCCACGTACTCGGGGGTCGAGCCGTTGACGGTCGGCGCGCCCATCTCGGTGCCCCAGATCTTCTTGGCGCCATCGCCGTGGTCGACCATCGTCTGGTGGAGCATCGGGGTCACGCCTCCGAAGGCGTTCCAGTTGTACTCCGCCTCGGGCTTCAACGGCATGTACGGGTAGTTGTAGGGGTGGTGGGCCACGGCGTCGAAGGAACCTCCGCCTCCCGCGCTGTACACCCGCTGCAGGAACGTCACCGGGGCGATCATGCTGCCGTCAGGGGCGTCGGGTGCGGGTGAGGTGCCACCGGTGATCACCGTCGCGCCGGGGTCGACCGCCTTGATCGCGGCGTAGGCCTGCTTGAGGAGGGCGGTGTAGCGGGCGGCGTCGGGCTTGGGGCTCCAGAACCAGTGGCTGTTGGGCTCGTTCCAGATCTCCCAGTCACGCACGCCCTGGGACTGGTAGCGCTGCACCGCCGCCCGGGAGAAGTTGGCGAAGTCGGCCGGGTTGTTGGGCGGGTTCTTGTCGGAGGTGCCGGCCGGGCGGGCCCAGGCGGGGGTGTAGGTGATGAGGCCGAGGACCTTGAGGCCGCGAGAGCGGATCCCGCTCACCACCCGGTCGATCGGGCCCCAGTTCCAGCTGGTCGGCCCGGGCTGGGCCACTCCCCAGTCGACGTCGACCCGCACGTACTCGGCACCGGCGGCAGCGATGCCGTCGAGGCGGGCGGCCAGCTCGGCGTCGCTGCCCCAGAGGAGCGACGAGCCTTCGGCGAAGCCGGCCCCGCCGACGAGCCCGCCGCCGCCGCCGAGCTGCGGTGCCGCCGGCAACGGCTCCGACTTGCCCGGGCCTCCGGCGCTGCCGCCGCCGGCCAGGGGGCCGCACCCCGCGACCAGCAGCCCCAGGGCCGTGATGGCAAATACTGCCAGTCGAGGCCGGCGTGTGGTTCGGGTCCCCTTCTCCTTCTCCGCTCGCATACGGGGAGGGTGTCGACCACGTATGGTGGCACCTTGAATACATAGAGTGGGAAAACCGCTCTGTGCACCCAATAAGGCGCGAAAGAGCTACGAGCGGTGATGCAACTGGGACGGATTGCTGCCTCGGCGCCCGGACGGGCGCCGGAGCGGAACGCCTAGTAGGCGCCCTCGCGGCGGAGGACCGCGCTGAAGGTCCGGCCGAGGATGGCGAGGTCCATGCTCGGCGACCAGTTGTAGATGTAATACAGGTCGAGCCGCAGCGATTCGCTCCAGGCCAGATCGGACCGCCCGCTCACCTGCCACAGGCCGGTGAGGCCGGGCTTCACGAGCAGGCGCCAGCGGGCGTCCTGGTCGTAGCGGGCGACCTCGCTCGGCACTGCGGGACGCGGGCCGACCAGCGACATCTCGCCCGTCAGCACGTGCCAGAGCTGGGGCAGCTCGTCGATGGAGAAGCGGCGCAGCCACTTGCCCACCGGGGTGCAGCGGGGGTCGTCGCGGATCTTGAACACCAGACCGTCGCGCTCGTTCAGGTGGCGCAGCTGGTCGAGGTCGGCCTCGGCGCCGACCACCATCGTGCGGAACTTGCGCATCTTGAACACCCGGCCACGGCGCCCGACCCGGTCCTGACCGAAGAGCACCGGGCCCGGACTGGTGAACTTGACCAGGAGGGCGACGATCGCGAGCACGGGCGCCGCCAGGACGAGCAGCGCCGTGGCCACGACGATGTCCACCGCCCGCTTCACTGCTTCGGCTTTGAGCCTCAGGGCGGCGCGGCGCACCCGCTGGAGCGGGATGCCCCGCACGTCGTCGTTCTCCGGCCCGGCCCCGACCCCGATGTCGAAGAAGCGGGGCACGACGTGCAGCTCGACGTCGTACTGGACTGCGATGCGCAGCACGTTCACGAGGTCGGCCTCGCGGCTCGGACCGAACGCCACGATCACCCGGTGGATCCCGCCCCGGTCGAGGAGCGGGCCGAGGCTGTCGACGTCGCCCAGCAGCGGAAGTGGGAGCTCGTCGTCGACGCAGTCGAGAAAGCCCAGGGCGTGCACGCCGTACTCGGGGTGCTCCTCGAAGATGCGGGCGAGCTCGACCCCAATCCCGCCGGCCCCGAGGATGACCGTGCCTTCGAGCAGGTGGCCGTGGCGGCGAGCCTCGCGCACGACCCCGTAGGTCAGCGCCCGCCCGGCGACGACGAGCACCATGCCGACGATCACGAGCGCGAACACGGAGGGGTCGGCCCCCGTGAGCAGCGCCACCGGTGCGACGAGCAGGAGCGGGATCGCCAGCCGCCCGATGAGCCACGGCGTCGCCTGGAGTGCCGACATGGTGATGCGCGAGCGGTAGCCGTCGGACGCCGCGATCGTCGCGATCGTGAGCGCGACGTAGGCGATGCCCAAGAACGACGACGCCGCGCGGGTCAGGAGGAGCGCGGCCGCCAGCGCGAGGCCGTCGTACAGGCAGAGAAAGACCGGGACCGCCCAGCGCGCCCGGGTCGTGTGCCGAGCCGGGACGACCAGCGGCTCGGAGACCGTGAGCTCGGGCCGGGCCTCCCCGAGCTGCTCGAAGACGTGCGTCGCGACGGCCATGTCAGCCCCGGGGAAGCCTCACGCGGACGCTGAAATCAGGTCTCGACCCGCGCCGGACGGCGACCGAGTCGGACCATGACCACACCGGCGCCCGTGATTCCGAGACCGATCAGGGTGAGACCCGCGATCTGACCACCGGTCACGGGGAGCGACCCGCCCCCACCGGACGTCTCGGTCGTGCTGGTGCCACCGGCGGTGGGCTGCGACGCCGTGCTCGGCACGGTGGGCGTGCTACTGGGCGTGGGGTAGGGGTCCCCGCCCTGCTGGGCCAGCGCCACCGCCGGGAGCATGACGCCCGCGGCGACGGTCCCGGCTGCCAGCAGCCGGAGAGCCCGCTTCTGAATCCTGCTCGTGCTTCTCATGCGCCCCTCTTATCGTCCTCGTGCCTCGGTCACTCGAGGGCCTTCTGCCCCCAGCAGCCCCCAGCCCGCCCCCAACGAGTCCGCCTTGCAGCGGTTGTCACGGAGCGTAGCAGAAAGGTCCCCGGTTGAGAAGAGCGGAGAGTGGTCAAACGCGGGGGAGCTTGTTGATATTACGGGGTGTTTCGGGCAAAAGGGACGACCACTCGGCGCGTTCAGCGACCGCGGAGGGGCCGATTCGGGCTCTGGCTACCACTCCACGCGTTCGGCGTGGTCGTCCCGCCACTTCCGGTCGCCGCTCCGCCAGGCGATCGCCGGCTCCCGGGCCGACGGCTCCACCCGCAGCCCCGAGGCGCCCTCGGGCAGGCGAAAGCGCAGCGTCAGCTCGCGCCGCTCCCCCCGGGCGAGCTGGACGGTCGTGGCCACGACCCGGGCGGGCCCGTCGGGGCCGTCGGCCACCAGCTGCTCGGCCCCGTCCCAGCTCAGGTCGAACGCCGCCCCGGGGACGTCGATCGCGAGGATCCCGAGATAGACGCCTTCGGCCGCGCCGCTGCGGGGATGGGGCCCCACCACGTAGGCGGGCTCGCCGAACGGAGCCTCGTTGACGATCTCGAGGCCGACCGTGACCTCGGTGTCGGGGCCGGCGGTGTCGACGTCGATCGAGCCCGTGACCGCCATGAACTGGTCGAGCTTGTTCCCGCCGATGTTCATCAGCGAGACCAGCAGTGAGTCCTCGTCGAGCTCGCCCGCGATCCCGGCCGCCTCCCACCCCCGCTGCTCGATGGGGTTCGCCGACCACGCCATGACGTGGCGGCCGCCACCCGCGGGGGCGAGCTCGTCGACCAGCGTCGGCGGCTCCCAGTCGCGGGTCTCGAACGCGTCGATGGCGGTCCGTGCCACCACACCGAGCTGGTCGCGTCGCGCGGACTGGTCGGCGTCCTGCAGGGGCGCGAGCCGGTATTGCTCGAGGAACACGTAGTGGAGGACGTTCTCGGCGTCGAGCGCGACGCCACCGGCGTCGATCGGTCCCTCGGCCGCGAGCAGGCCCTGCAGCGTGAGTGGGTCCACGACGATGACGCCGTCGACCGACTCGCCCGTGAGCGCCCGCCACATCTCGACCGCCAGCGGCGCGGTGACGTCGAAGCGGGGCGTGGTCGCGAGCTGGCGGAGGTCCTCGGTGGGGCCCAGCCAACCCCAGCGGTCGGCGAACTCGCCCGCGACCGGCACCGCCCCCGGCGGCAGGAGTAGGTCGCCGGTCGGGCGCATCTCGCCCAGCTGGAACGCGCCGTCCTGGACCGCGAGCACGCCCGCGCTCAGCCACATCCCCGATCCCGCCCGCATCTCGGCGTTGTTCGCCGCCAGCACCAGGTAGCGCCGGGGGCCGCGGAGGAACTCGGCGAAACCGGCGGCGGCCGCTTCGGAGTCGACGAGCGAAGCCTGCACCTCCTTGAGCCGGGCGGCGAAGTCGACACGGGCGTCGCCGACCGGCCCCACCAGGAAGAAGTCGGGGCCGAGGTCGACGTCCTCGAGGCGCCGCTGGGCGCGCGTCGTGATCCGGACGACCTCCTCCATGAGCGCGATCCGAGCCGCCCCCGCCTCGGGCCGTTCCTCGAACGCCCGCTCGGCGTCGCGCATCGCCTCCCGGCCGATCGCGACCACGGCGGCCGCCGCCTCGGTCTGGGCGTCGACCGAGCGCACCTGCTCACCTACCAGCGGGACGAACTTCAGCGGCGCGAGGAACGGCGAGCCCGCCCGGTCCTCGGCCCGCTCGAACGCCTCCTCTGCCTCCCCGAGCGCGGCGCGGCCCTTGCCGCGCACTAGGTCGCCCGGCGACAGGTCCTCGCGGGCGTCCTCGAGCCGCTCGATGCCGGCGTCGATGTCGCGCTTCGCCTGGACGACGAGGACGGTCGAGACCACCAGCCACACGAACGCGACTCCGCCCAGCCCGAGGAGGGCGAGCCGCGCCCGCCGACCCCATGCCGATTGCTCGTAGGGGTCGTCGTGCTCGCCCATGACGACCGACATCGTTCGAGCGTAGGCGGGCGCGCTTCCCCGGCCGTGGCGCGACGCCGACGTAGCCTCGGCCCGATGACGCAGACCGACGCGCCGGTGGACACCGAGGCGCCCCGCGTCACGCCCGCGCTCCTCCGGTGGGCCGACACCATGTGCGGCCGCCGGCTGGCCGGCGTGCATCACGACCGCCGCGGCAACCGGCCCTCGGACGCGCGGTTCCGGGTGGCGAACCGTGTCTTCGACTCGGCCCGGCTCGCGCACACCGACGTCGCGGTCCCGTCGCTGGACGCCTTCCGGGCCGTGGACGGGCTCGAGCCCGAGGAGCAACGAATCTACGACGCCGCCGCCCGCTGGTACGTCACGCTGTTCGGCGAGCGCGCCGTCCGGGCGGTCGACCTGGACGACTGGGAGTCACCCGTCGCCGAGCTCGGCGTCCGGCTGGTCGGACCGGCCGGGCTCCCGGTGGAGGATGCCGACGGACACCGCGAGCTGCGGCTGCTCCGGGTCGGCGCCCGCCGCCCGGTCGCGGGCGACCCGCTCGAGTCGATCGAGGCACGGTTCGCACTCGAACGAGTGGCCGGGTGGGCCGGTGGCGGGTCACTGCGGCTGTGTGTGGCCGACCTGGTGCAGGGCGCGTTGATCGAGCGCGAGGTCGACGTCGACCGCGTGCTGGACGCCGACGTGCGACCGTGGCTCGCCCAGCGGGTCGCGGTGATCCGCGCGCGGGTCGCGGACGCGGCGCCCCAGCCCGGCCTCGAGTGCGCCCACTGCCGCTACGTCGCCGGCTGCGCCGCCCATGCCTGACCGCCTGCTGGGCGACATCGTCCCGCTCAGCGCCTCGTCGCTCGACACGTGGCTGCGGTGCCGACGCGAGTTTCTCGCCGCCCAGCTGCTCGGTCTGCCCGAGAGCGACGCCGGTGGCTCCCCCGACCAGGGCCTGCTGGTCCACGACCTCCTGCGACACATCCATCAGCAGGGCTCGTGCCGCGATGCGGGGCACGTGGAGGGGGTATTGGCCGCGCACGGCCTCGACGGATCGAGTGCGGTGCGGGGTTTCGTCGACCGCCACGCCCGGCGCTGTCCCCCCGACGCCGCCGGCGAGCACGAGGTCGAGCGGGCCCGGTTCCACCGCCGGCCAGCACCGATGTTCATGGCCACCGGGCGCATCGACGCGGTCTGGCGCCATCGGGGCCTGCTCGACGCCCGCGACTACAAGACCGGCCGGTCGTTCACCGAGCGGGTCGCCGACGACCCGCGGGCGCGCCTCCAGGCGTGGCTGCTCGCGCCGCTCGCCCGGGACGAGGGGCTCCGCCTGCGGTTGCGCTACGAGTTCCTTTCCGCCGAGGTCACCGACGACCCCGAGCCCTTCGAACCCGACGGCGACGAGCTGGCCGCGATCGAAGAGGAGCTGCGCGAGGTCGTCGCGGCGATGTGGGGCGAGGAGGCGTTCGCGGGCGTGGCCGACGCGGCCCTGTGCGGCCACTGCCGCTACCGCTCGATCTGCCCCGACAGCGCGTCGCCGGGCGAGCCCGCGTGGCCCGTGCCGCCCGAGGACGGGTAGTGGCGGTCGACGGTCGTACCCCCGTCCTCGTCGGGGTCGGGCAGCGTTCGCAACCGGTCGAGGATCTGGCGGCCGCGCTCGAGCCGATCGACCTGCTCGCCGAGGCGGCGCGTGCTGCCGCCGACGACGCCGGGGCACCGGGGTTGGCGGCGGCCGCCGACACCGTGGCCGTCGTCGACATCGTGTCGTGGAAGTACCCCGATCCCGGCGCCCTGCTCGCCCGGCGGCTCGGGCGGGAGGCGCCGGTGCACTCGGTCACGACGACGCTGGGAGGCAACTCGCCCCAGCTGCTCGTGAACGAGCTCGCTCCCGCCATCGCCGGCGGCGCCGCCGACGTCGTGCTGATCGGGGGCGCGGAGTCGATGTACACGCGCCTGCGAGCCCGACGGGAGCCCAAGACGTGGCTCGACTGGGCGCCGGCCGACGATCCGCCGTGCCCGCGGGTGCTGGGCGACGGCCGTCCCGGGACCAACGACTACGAGATGGCGCACCTGGCGGTCGCGCCGACGCTCATCTACCCGCTGCTCGAGACGGCGGTGCGGGCCGCCGCCGGGCGCAATGTCGAGGAGCACCAGCAGTACGTGAGCGAGCTGTGGTCGACGTTCGCAGCGGTGGCGGCCGCGAATCCCTTTGCGTGGTCACGCGACGCGTGGTCGCCGGAGGCGATCCGGGCGCCGTCGCCCGACAACCGCATGGTCACGTTCCCGTACACGAAGCGAATGTGCGCCAACATCGAGGTCGACCAGGCCGCGGCGGTGTTGCTGTGCGCGTACGAGGCCGCGCAGGCCGCGGGCGTGCCCGACGATCGTCTGGTGTTCCCCCTGGCGGGGGCCGACGCCCACGACCACTTCTTCTTCTCGGAGCGGGCGTCGTTGGCGGAGTCACCCGCGATCGGGATCGCGGGGCGGGCGATGTTCGAGGCCGCCGGCCTTCGTCTCGACGACGTCGCCCGCTTCGACCTCTACTCCTGCTTCCCGTCGGCGGTGCAGATCGCAATGGGGGCGCTCGGATTGGCGGGGCCGCAGGGCGGGGATGATCGGCCGTTGACCGTCACCGGCGGACTCGCGTTCGCGGGCGGGCCTGCCAACGACTACCCGACACATGCGATCGCGGCAATGGTCGAGGCGTGCCGGCGCGATCCCGGCTCGGTCGGAATGGTGAGCGCGCTGGGGTGGTACGTCACGAAGCACTCGTTGGGCCTGTACTCGACGAAGCCGAGCTCGGACGGGTTCGCGCGCGTCGATCCGGCCGAGACCCAGGCCCGGGTCGACGCGCTGCCGAGTCGGTCGGTGGCGGGTGCGTACGAGGGCGAGGCGATGATCGAGGCGACGTCGGTGGTGATCGAGCGGGACGGCTCGCCGTCGCTGGCGATCGTGTCGCTCCTCACGCCGTCGGGCGAGCGGGTGCTGGCGAACTCGCGTGACGTGGGCGTCATGGCCTCGATGACGGAGGAGGCGTGGGAGGGCCGCCCCGTGCGGGTTCGTACCGATGGCACCTCCAATCAGGTCGTGCCTCACTAGCCACACCAGCCCCATCCTCCACAACATCAGACTACGAGAAAATATCCCTTGCATCTCTTTGTGCCGTTTGGTTAGAGTACGAACGTACGTTCCCTCCGGGAAGGAACGTGATGGGGAACCTGCAATCGGCCATCGACGAGCACGCCGCTGAGGACCTCAGCACGGTCGCGGCGACGGAGATCGCCGACGACGCGCTCGAGCAGTTGCGCGAATCCGAGCGGCTGCACGCCCAGGCGCTCCGGCGCCTGGCGGTCGTGGACGCATCGGGTGTTTGGGCCGACGACGGGTCGCCGTCGAGCAAGGCGTAGCTGCGCCGCCACGGTCGGATGACTCCGGGCGCCGCGGCCGAGCGGGTGCGGATCGCCCGCCGCCTCGGCGACCAGCCCCGGACGCGCGACGCGTTCCAGGCGGGTGACATCGGATACGAGCACGTCCGCCAGGTCAGCCGAGTCCTTGCCGAGACGCGCGACCGCGTCGAGCCCGCGAAGTGGGACGAGGCAGAGGCGATGCTCGTCGACGTGGCGCGCGAGCACGACCCTCGCTCCCTGCGCCGGGTCTGCGAGCACTTTCGGCATGCTGTCGACGCCGAAGGGTTCCACCAGTCTGAGACCGAGCGGTTCGACCGCCGGCGCTTCCACATGTCGCCGCTCATGGACGGCATGGAGGCCATCGACGGGCTGGCCGACGCCGAAGGGGCGGCTGTGCTGCGAACCGCGATCGACGCGCTGTGCCGACCGGTTCCGGGCGACACGCGCCCACCCGCGCAGCAGCGCATCGACGCGCTCGTCGAGCTCGCTCGCCGCGAGCTCGACCGCGGCGACCTACCTGTTAGCGGGGGCGAGCGGCCTCATGTCGGAGTGACGGTCCCATTGGCGACGCTCGAAGCCCGCGTGGGTGCCCCCGCGGCCGAGCTGGAGTGGTCCGAGCAGCCCATCAGCGGCGAAGCGGCTCGGCGGCTGGCGTGCGATGCGCGTATCAGCCGCATCATCACCGACGGGAAGAGCGAACCGCTCGACGTCGGTCGGGCCACCTGCACGATTCCGCCGGCGCTGCGCCGAGCGGTGATCGCCCGGGACAAGCACTGCACCGCACCGGGTTGCGATCGGCCGCCGGCGTGGTGCGACGTGCATCACGAGATCCACTGGATCGACGGCGGGCCGACCGCGCTCTGGAACCTGCGGCTCCTCTGCCGGCTGCACCACCACGACGAGCATCCGGAGCTCGAGGACGAGTGGCCGCGCGGCCCCTGACTAGGTGGTGTTCCCCCACTCGTCCCAGTACGTGATCTCCTCCACCGGGCGGCGCTTGGCGGGCTTGAAGTCCTCGCCCTGGTAGTAGGCGACCGGCAGCAGCGCCGCCTGGATGTACCCGTCGGGGATCCCGAGCAGCTCGGCTGCCTCGCGCTCGTGGGGCAGGTGGAGCGTGGTGAGGACGGTACCGAGGCCGCGGCTGCGCAACGCGAGCTGGAAGCTCCAGACCGCGGGGTAGATCGAGGCGTACACTCCGGCGTGGGCGGCGCCCTTCGTGTAGTCCTCGATGCACGGGATCACGTGGACCGGTACCTCGTGCAGGTGCTCGGCCAGCCAGATCGCCGACTCTGCCACCCGCGACTTGGGGGCGTCGTCGCCGGCACTGGCGATGTAGGGGCCGAACACCTCGCGGTACCAGTCGGCCAGGGCGGCGCGCTTGTCGGCGTCGGTCACGACCATCCAGCGCCAGCCCTGGCGGTTCGACCCCGTCGGCGCCTGGATGGCGAGCCGCAGGCACTCGACGACCACGTCGCGCGGGACCGGCCGGGTGAGGTCGAGGCGCTTGCGAACGGCGCGGGTCGTCGACAGGAGCTGGTTGACGCTTTCGCGGTCTATGACTCGTCCTTCGGCGTGAGGTCGACCCGCAGCGTCAGCACGCCGTCCTCGAACTCCCAGGTGGCGTCGCCGACGATGGCGAAGTCCTGGAAGTCGAGCTCGGCCTGATCGATGAAGCGCTGCCGCTCTTCCCCCGCCACCGGCGGGAGCGGCCGGTCCTTCACCGCCGCGGCGCGCTCGCGGAAGCGCTGCAACATCGCCTCGACGTCGAGCTGATCGGCCACGCGCGCACGTTACCCAAGCCCGGCGACGAGTACCCGGTCTCGACCGGTGAGATCGGGACGAACGAGCGCTTCGGCGAACCCGGCGGCCCGGGCGCGCTCGAGCGCATCGTCCCGCTGATGCGGCGCCAGCTCGCAGACGAGCACGCCCCCGGGCTCGAGCCAGGCGGGCGCGCCGGCGACGATCAGCTCGATCGCCTCCAGGCCGGTCGGCCCGCTCACGAGCGCGTCCACCGGTTCGTACTCCCGGACCGCCGGCGCCAGCCCCGCGCGCTCCCTCTCCGCCACGTACGGCGGGTTCGTGACGACCATGCGCAGCCGGCCCCGGAGCTCGGGGGGCAGCGCGTCGAACCAGTCGCCCCGCGCGAGTCGCACCCGGACTGCGGGCTGCCCGACGCCGGCCAGGTTGGCCCGGGCCACCGCCAGCGCGTCGTCGCTCGCGTCGGTCGCCCAGATCTCGGCGTCCGGCAGCTCGGCGGCCAGCGCGAGCGCGAGCGCGCCGGAGCCGGTTCCGAGGTCGGCGATTGCGTACGCGGTGACCGTCCCCGTCCACGGATTGGAGGTGCCACGACGAGCGCCGAGGCGCTGGGCCTCCTCGATCGCGACTTCGGCGGTGACCTCGGTCTCGGGCCGCGGGATCAGGACCCGCCGGTCGACCAACAGGTCGAGGCCGCGGAAGGACCACTCACCCAGGACGTACTGGAGCGGCTCACCGCCGGTGCGACGGTCGAGCATCACCCCGAGGTTCTCCGCGCCGCGCGTCGTCGCCGGCTCGGCCTCGTACGCCACCAGCTCGGCACCGTCGTAGCCCGAGACCCCCTCGACCATCCAGCGCGCCTCGCGGCCGGGGTCGGGCACACCCGCGCCGCGCAGCTCGCGCTCGGCGCGCGCCCGCAGGTCGCGCCAGGTCGTGCGCTCAGTCGTTGCCCGCACCCAGCTGGTCGGCCCGCTCGGCCGCGGCGAGGGCGTCGACGATCTCGTCGATCTCACCCGCGAGCACCTGATCGAGGGAGTGGAGGGTGACACCGACGCGGTGGTCGGTCACCCGGTTGTCCTTGAAGTTGTACGTGCGGACCTTCTCCGAGCGGCCGCCCCCCTTCACCTGGTCGCGCCGGGTCGACGACAACTCCTGGGCCTGCTGCTCGCGCTCGAGCTCGAGGAGGCGCGACCGCAGGATGCGCAGGGCCTTCTCCTTGTTCTGTAGCTGACTCTTCTCGTCCTGGCAGGTCACGACCAGCCCGGTCGGCTTGTGCGTGATCCGCACCGCCGAGTCGGTGGTGTTCACCGACTGCCCGCCGGGGCCACTCGAGCGGTAGACGTTGATCTCGAGCTCGTTGGGGTCGATGCGGATGTCGACCTCCTCGGCCTCGGGCAGGACCGCGACGGTGGCCGCGCTCGTGTGCACCCGGCCCTGACTCTCGGTCACGGGCACGCGCTGCACCCGGTGAGGCCCGCCTTCGTGCTTGAGCCGGTCCCACGCGTCCGGGCCCTTCACCACGAACGAGATCTCCCGGAAGCCGCCCATATCGGACGGCTGACTCGCGAGCTCCTCCACCTTCCAGCCGTGGTTCTCGGCGTAGCGCTTGTACATGCCGAAGAGGTCGCCGGCCCAGAGGTTGGCCTCCTCGCCGCCCTCCGCGCCCCGGATCTCGACGATGACGTTCTTGCCCGTGTTGGGATCGGCGGGGACGAGCAGCTCGCGGAGCCGGGCATCGAGCTCGGCCAGCGCCGCCTCCTTATCCTCGACCTCGGCCCGGACGTAGTCGCGCATGTCCGCTTCGACCTCGCCGTTCAACAGCTCGCGGGCGTCGGCGACGTCCTGCTCCACCGCGCGGTACTCGCGGTAGGCGTCGACCACGGGTTTGAGCTCGGCGTGGCGCCGGCCGGCGTCGCGCGCGGCCGCCTGGTCCCCGGCCGCGTACAGCTCGGGGAGGCGGGACTCGAGCTTCTCGAGCTCGGCCTCGAGATCGGCGAGACGCTCGAACATGAGCCCAGGGTACCGGTCGGTACCCTGCGCCCCCGGCTAGGAACGGAAGACGGGGAGAACGTCGAAGTCGTCGCCGAGGACGGGCCGGGACTCGACGCCCAGCCAGTCGAGCCCGGTCGCGTACAGGGCTCGGAAGTCGACGTGGTGCTCGAGGTTGCCGCCGCGGTCGAGCGTGCCGAGGTTCGGGGGCGTTCCGTAGCGGCCGCCCAGCACCTGAGCGCCGGCGACGAAGTGCACATTGGCGGTGCCGTGGTCGGTACCGCTGCCGTTCTCGGCCGGCCGGCGGCCGAATTCGGAGACGGTCATGAGTGCGACGTCCTCGTCGGCGCCGATTGTGGCGAAGAACTGCTCGATGCCGTCGTCGAGCTGCTGCATGAGCAGCGGATGGCGGTCGGCCTGGCCCTGGTGCGTGTCGAAGTCGCCGATGCCGTTGATGTAGATCACGCGCGGCTTGGCCTTCGACGTGATCAGCTGCGCCGCCAGCGCCAGCGAGTCGCCCACGGTGGGGTCTCCGTAGCGGCCCTGGCCCGTCATGGCCGCCTGCCCGTCATCCTCCTTGTCGGCGTCGGCCGGGTCACCCTCGCCCCGGCCGCTCGACTCACCGAGGGCGCGGTCGAGGTCGGTGCGGGCGGTCCCGGTCAGGCCGATGGCCCGCTCGACCTGGTCGACGAGCGTGGTCGCGTCGACGGAGGCGGGCGCGAAGCCCGACCACGCCGCCAGCAAGTCGTCGCGGTCGTCGATCCAGGCGGGGAGCTGAGGCTGGAGTCCGGTGGTGTCGGCGATGGAGGTGGCGAACGACTGCTCACCGAGCAACGCGCGCGACGGCCCCGGACCGATGCTCACCGCCGCCAGCGGGTCGTCGAAGCCGATCGTGCCGTCGAGGTACTTCCCCAGCCATCCGGCGTTGCCGCTCCCGCCCCGGGCCGACCACCAGATGTCGAACGAGCCGAAGTGGGAGAGGTCGGGTTCGGGATAGCCGATGCCCTCGACGATCGCGACCTGCCCGGCGCCGAACCGCTCGGCCAGCTTCGGCAGGTTCGGGTGCAGCCCGACCTGCCCGTCGAGGTCGATCGGGTTCGTCACCCCCAGCGTCGGACGCAGGTCGTTGTAGGTACCGTCGTTCAGGGGCACCACCGTGTTGAGGCCGTCGTTGCCGCCGCCCATCTCGACGACCACAAGGGTGCGGCCGTTCCACGCCGCGAGCTCGCCGGCGCCGAGGGCCTCGCCGCCCGAGCTCGTCGCCGGATCGCGCCGCCATACCGTGAGGCCGTACCCAGAGGCCGCGGCCGCGCCGGCGGCCACGCCGAGGCCGGTGAGGAACTTGCGGCGGGAGACGCCGGACTCCGACAGGTAGTCGCTCATATCGCGGCGTACTCCGGTGAGGTGAAAACGAGGGCAAGCCGGCGGCCCGGGTCGGGCTCGCCGGCCACGACGTCGCGCGACCGCGCGCTCACGTCGAAGAGCCCGAAGCGGGCGAAGAGGCCGTCGACGTCGTCCGGGACGGTGGTGGGCAGCGCGTCGATCGCGCCGAGGAGGTCGAACGTGTGCACGAGCTGGTGGGGGCCGAGCAGGCTCTCGCCGCTCGGGAAGCCGCCGACGTTCGGGGGGACGAACGGGATGTACCCCATCGTCCGCAGCGCCCGACCCAGCGGCGACTGCTGCGGGTTGCGGCCGCGACCGTTGCCGCCCTGACCGGCGGCGAGGGTCGCGCCGGGCACCGACTGGATCAGCCCGATCAGCTTCTCGACCGGGGTACGGGCCTTGGTCCGGACGGCGGCATCGCCGGTGAAGGCGGCTTCGGCCACGATCGCCTCGACCAACGGGAGGATGGCGTAGTCGCGGGCGAAGGCGTCGCCGAGACGCGCCGCGGTCTTGTCGTCGGGCTCCACGCCGACAAGCTCCCGGTAGAGCTTCGACGCGACGAACCGGCCGGTGGCGGGCTCGGCCAGGATCACGTCGAGGGCGCCGTCCATGTCGAGCGCACCGGTCGTGCCGAGCAGGGTCTTCTCGCCGGCGTCGTGGCGCTGGGGAGCGAAGTACGCGCTCCAGAGGGGAACGTCGTCGCGGGTGAACCGGCGGCCGGGCACGTTCACGACCCAGCCGCTGAACGCCCGCGACGCTTCGACGACGTCTTCCTGGGTGTAGCCGCCGATTCCGAGCGTGAACAGCTCCATGCACTCACGGCCGAAGTTCTCGTTGACCTGGCGCGCCTGGTTGGTGATGCCGTCGAGGTAGAAGAGCATCGCCGGATCCCGCGAGATCGCTCGCAGGAGGTCGGCGAAGTTTCCGGTGGCGTGCTGCCGGATCGTCAGGTGCTGCTGGTACATCAGGTACGGCACCCGCACCTTCACGATGCTGGTGGCGAAGTGGTCGTGCCAGAACCACACCAGGCGCTCCTCCACCAGCCTCGGGCTGATGGTCATCTGTCCCGCCCACCAGCCGATGGCGGTGGCGATCTCGCCCGGCTGAGGATTGCCGTAGTCGGTCGGCACCGCCATCTCCAGCGGGGGCGCGGGGGCGGCCGCCAGGTCCAGGGCGGCGGCGATGGCGGCGTCGGTGTCGGCCAGGGCGTCGAGACGGTCGGGGTGGACGCCCATCGAGAGACGCCGGACCACGTGGGCGACCTTCTCGCGACTACCTACTCTCGCCACGGGGCTCAGTGTCGCCCCGGTCTGTCAGGGGAGTGTGAAGCCCGACTGAGGAGGGCTTCAGGGAGTCAGCTGGTGCGCCAGGCCTCCAGAACGGAGTTGTCGCCGCCGGCGCTCTGCTCCGCGACCTGGTCGAGGAACTGGTGGAACTCGTCGGCGCCGGCGCGGTCGGCCATGGCCCGGGGGATGGCCGGGAACTCGTAGTCGGACGACGGCAGCGGCGGGTGGTCCTCGGCGGGCTTGCGGGCCATCACCTTGTCGGCGATCGGGGCCATACGCTTGGCCTTGTCCCGCACGGCCTGCTCGTCGCGGCCCTTGAACTCGGGCAGCACCTCGCGCCCGAACAGCTCGAGGCTCTCCATGATGTGCTCGTGGCGGTTCTTGCCCGCCTGGCTCACGAAGATGACCTGGTCGACGCCGCACTCCTCGTAGCGACGGAGGAACTCGCGGATCTGATCGGGAGTCCCGACCGCGCCCCGCAGGCCGCCCAGCCCGTTCTCGACGACCTTGGCACCGAGGCGGTCGTTGTTAGCGGCGGCCGCGTGGACCGCGGCCGGGTCGTAGCCCTGCTCCGCCCGGCGCTTCTGGTACTCGGCCCACACGTCGGTCTTGCCCGGGTGGTGGCGGCCGAAGACGTAGTAGTGCGCGAGCGAGTAGCCGAAGAAGTTCGCCCCTTCGAGCCCGCGGAGCAGCGCCTGGTCCTCGTCGGGATGGCACATGAAGGTGGACACGCAGGCGACGTTGGCGTTGACCGCGTCGCCGATCGGCACCCCCTGCTCCTCGAGGGTGTCGTAGTAGTCGTTGATCCACCACTTCGCCTCTTCGGGATCGACGAACGCGAACGTCAGCGCGCCGATCGCCTTCTGGGCGGCGAGGTGCATGGTGTCGCGCCGGCTGCACGCCACCCACACCGGCGGGTGGGGCTTCTGCCGGGGCTTGGGCACGACGTTGCGGGGCGGCATCGTGACCCACTTGCCGGCGTGGCCGCTGAAGGGCTCCTCGGTCAGGCAGCGCAGCGCGACCCGGAGGCCCTCCTCCCACATCGGCCGCTTGTCTTCCGGGTCGATCAGGAAGCCGCCGAGCTCAGCCTCTGACGACGACTCGCCGGTGCCGAAGTCGACCCGGCCGCCGGAGACGAGGTCGAGCATGGCGATGCGCTCGGCGACCCGGGCGGGGTGGTTGAACGCCGGCGGGGTCTGCACGATGCCGTGGCCGAGGCGCATGTTCTTGGTGCGCTGCGAGACCGCGGCGAGGAACACCTCGGGCGCGCTCGAGTGGCTGTACTCCTCGAGGAAGTGGTGCTCGACCTCCCAGACGTATTCGATGCCGAGCGAGTCCGCGTACTCGCACTGCTCGAGCGCCTGTTGGAGCAGCTCGTACTCCGACTCCTCGTCCCAGGGGCGCGGCAGCTGGTGCTCGTAGAACAGGCCGAACTTCATCCTTTTCTCGCTCGCTCGCTGCGGCGCAGGGTACCCGCGCCGCGGGCGCTCGCTCGCTGGCGAGCGCGCGGCAGCCAGTCGATCGTGCCCAGCTCGTCGAACTCCTCGAGCAGGTCGTCGCCCCCCGGGTTGGCCTTCATCGCCCGCTCGATCTCGCGCCTCGTGGCCTCGAGGAACTGATCGCGACGGGGACCGAGCGAGTCGGCCAGGCCCCGGTCCCACAGCTCGCCGATGACCCTCGTGCCTTCCAGCTTCTTCCCGGACTCGCCCACGAAGGTGCGGTCGCGCATCTCGGTGATGGCGGTCTTGAGGTACTCGACGTGCGGGGCTTCGTCCGCCCGGATGTACGAGACCACCTTGGCGGCATCGCCGTCGCCCGCAACCAGGTCGGTGTCGGAGAGCACCGCCTCGGCCCACGCGAACGTGTGGAAGGCGGAGATCTCGATCAGCAGGATCCCGATCATGCGCTGCACGAGCATCTCGAGCCCGAAGTCGAGGTCGGAGAACACCCGCTGCTCTTCCATCCTCATGCGCTCGCTCACTGCGGGCCGGGCCATCCCCGATTGGGTTGGCCGGCCCGCGGGCGCTCGCTCGCTGGTGAGGCCCATGCGCTCGAGCATGGTGGCGGTCTGGTCCTCGGTGATCGGCTCCTCGAACGCGATGTCGCGCGCCGCGAACCACATCTGCTTGTGGCCGGCCTCGTCCTCGAAGCCGGCTTCGTCGCGGGCGTGGGCCTCGAACAGGCCCCGGCTGAGGTGGGCGGTCGCGGTGCCGGTGATGCTCCCGTCGAAGAAGCGCTGGATGTCGCCGACGTCGGCGTAGCGGATCATGGCGCCGAAGCCCTCGACGGTGCCGATGCGGGTGAGGACGGTGATCATCGGCTCGCGCACGCCGTTGCGCACGAGGAACTTGGCCTGGGCCACGTTGGGGTAGCTCTCGGGCCACGTCGCCAGGGGCACGTCGATGAGGTCGGTGCCGAACTGCTCGCGGTGGTGCCGCTGCCACGCGTCAATGGCGGGCTCGCGGAACTTCGTGCGGGGCGAGCGGTACTCGCCGGTGGCGTCGAAGCCACCGTGGCAACGCACGCCCGCGGCGATGAGGGGCTCGGCGATCTCGTCCGAGGCGAGCAGCTCCGCCCCGGACCAGTCGGTCTGGAGATTGCTCACGGGCCGAGCCTACGACTCTTGCACATCGAGTGCAAGAACATTGTGCCCGATGTCACAGGCCGGGTACCAGGCGAATTGCGACGAAAGCGGGTTAGAGCGCGCCGCGGAACGCCGGCAGCGCGGCCGGCGCGGGCTCCCGCCGGGCCTCGACCTCGGCCAACTGGTCGGCGGTCATGACCGCCTTGAGCGACGTGATCGCGACCTCGAGCTGGTCGAGGCTGGGCGGGCGGGTCGTGAGCTTCTGGAGCGCGAGGCCAGGTCGCATGAGGACGCGCATCCAGGCCTTGTCCATGTGGCGGGCGGCGAAGCGGATGATCTCGTAGCTGATGCCGGCGATGAGCGGGATCAGCAGCACCCGTGACGCGATCAGCAACGGGAGCGCGGGACGGCCGAAGAAGGCGTACACGACGATGGTGATGACCATCACGGTGAGGAGGAAGTTCGTCCCGCAGCGGACGTGCTCGGTGGTAAAGCGCTGCGCCGACTCCGGGGTGACCTCGACGCCGTTCTCGTAGGCCGCGATCGCCTTGTGCTCGGCGCCGTGGTACTGGAAGACGCGCTTGATGTCGGCCATCAGCCCGATGAGCAGGATGTAGCCGATGAAGAGGCCGAGGCGCAGCCCGCCCTCGGCGGCGTGGAGCCAGAACCCGTCGAGGGGCAGGAGCCGGTTGAGGCCCCGCGCCCCGAACGCCGGCAGCAGGATGAAGATGGCGGTGAACACGGTCAGCGCGACCGCCATCGTCCAGCCGATCGCCTTCGACGACAGCTGCTCTTCCTCGGGCACCTGCTTGTTGGCCGACCACGACAGCGCCCTGAAACCGAGGGTCAGCGACTCGGCCAGGGTGACGACGCCGCGGACGAGCGGGACCTTCGACCAGCGCTCGGCCCAGCGGGGTGCGTCGTGGACCTCGACCTCGATGTCGCCGTCGAGCGTGCGCACGGCGACGGCCCAGGCGCGCTCGCCCCGCATCATGACGCCTTCCATCACGGCCTGCCCGCCCATGTACTTGGGCAGGGGCTGGCGCGCCAACGGGGTTAGGCCTTCTTCTTGGCCGCGTCGGCCTTGGCGTACCGGCGCTGGAAGCGCTCGACGCGGCCGCCGGTGTCGACCAGCTTCTGCTTGCCCGTGTAGAAGGGATGGCACTCCGAGCACAGCTCGGCTCGGAGCTCGGGCACGGTCGAGCGGGTCGTGAACGTGTTGCCGCACGAGCAGGTCACGCGGCACTCGACGTATTCGGGGTGGATATCAGCCTTCATGCTTTGCCTCGCTCTCTCGGCGCCAGGATACCTGGCGCCGCCCTTCGGGACGCTCGCTCGGCGGCGAGCTCCCTGCGCTCGCTCCGCTCGCTCCGGTCGCCGCGCGCTAGGAACCCGGAGTCGGCGCCTTGGCGATCTCGGCGAGGAACTCGTCGTTGCTCTTGGTGGTGCGGATCTTGTCCATGAGCAGCTCGAGGCCCTTGCCGTCCTCCAGGGCGTTGAGCACCCGGCGCAGCTTCCACACCTGCTGGAGCTGGTTGCGGTCGAACAGCAGCTCCTCGTGGCGGGTACTCGACCCCTCGACATCGATCGACGGGTAGATCCGCCGCTCCGAGAGGCGCCGGTCGAGGCGCAGCTCCATGTTGCCGGTGCCCTTGAACTCCTCGAAGATCACCTCGTCCATACGGCTGCCGGTCTCGATGAGGGCGGTGGCGATGATGGTCAACGATCCGCCTTCCTCGATATTCCGCGCCGCGCCGAAGAATCGCTTGGGTGGGTAGAGGGCGGTCGAGTCGACACCACCGGAGAGGATGCGGCCCGACGCCGGCGCCGACAGGTTGTACGCCCGGGCCAGGCGGGTGATGCCGTCGAGCACGATCACGACGTCCTTGCCCATCTCGACGAGCCGCTTGGCCCGCTCGATGGTGAGCTCGGCCACCTGGGTGTGCTCCTCGGACGGGCGGTCGAACGTGCTCGCCACCACTTCGCCGTTGATGACGTGGCGGCGCATGTCGGTGACCTCCTCGGGCCGCTCGTCGACGAGCAGCACCATGAGGTGCACCTCAGGGTTGTTGCGCTCGACCGAGTAGACGAGCTGCTTGAGGATGGTGGTCTTGCCCGCCTTGGGCGGCGACACGACCAGGCCGCGCTGGCCCTTCCCGATGGGCGAGATGAGATCGACGATGCGCCCGGTCATGTTGAGCGGGTCGTCGTCGAGCTCGAGGCGCAGCTGGGAGTCGGGGAACAGCGGCGTGAGATCCTCGAAGCGGGGACGGGCGCGCGCCTCGTCGGGGCTCATGTCGTTGATCTCGTCGACGCGCAGGAGCGCGGGGTACTTCTCGGTGCGGGCGGCGGGCCGGGTCATGCCCTTCACGTAGTCGCCCTTGCGGAGCGAGAACCGCTTCACCTGCGAGGCCGAGACGTACACGTCCTTGCTCCCGGCCAGGTAGCCGGTCGCCCGCAGGAAGCCGTAGCCCTCGTCGCGCAGGTCGAGCAGCCCCTCGGTGGGCTCGGGCTCGCCCTGGGGCTCGGCGTCTTCGCCCTGGCGGTCGCGGCCCCGGCGGCGGCGGCGGCGGCGGTTGCCCTCGCCGTAGCTCTGGCGCTCGTCCTCTCCGTCGACCTTGGGCCCGTCAGTCTTGGGCTGGTCGACCTTCGGCTCGTTGGTACGGGTCCGGGTGGCGGTGGCGGTGCCGCCGCCCGATGACCCGCCCTCGTCCGAGCCGCCGCCCTCACGGGACGAACCGGCTTCGCCCGAGCGGGCCCGGGGGCGCGGCGCGGCCGCGGGCGCGTCGTTCGCGGAGTCGGCGTTGTCGGAGTCGGCGCCGTCGGTGACGGATGCGAGCGCGTCCTCCTCGGCGGCGAGCGCCGCGATCGGGTCGGCGTCGACCTCACTGGCGCGCGCGGACCGGACCCGGCGGGGTTTGTCGGTCGAGGTGGTGGCGTCGTCATTCTCGGACGCGCCGGCATCGCCCGAGTCGCCGTTGGCGGCGTCGAGGATGGCGTCGATGAGGTCCGCCTTCTTCATGCGGGTGGCGGCGCGCACGCCCATCGCACCCGCGATCTCGTGGAGCTGCTCGCGATCCTTGCCGTCGAGCACGGACCGCTCGAGCTCCTGTTGCTGTTCCTCCGCCATTTGGAGGCTCTCCTTATTGGGTCGGGGAAGTGGTCGGGGTCAATTGGGAAGTGGAAGAAGTGGACGTGACGGAGGACGGCACCGCCCGGGTGGCCTCGGTCGCCACCAGCTCGATGACCTGCGAGAGGGTGGCGTCGAGGTTGTAGGACGGGATGATCGGCATGCCGTGCTCCATGGCCAGCGACTTCACGTAGCGCTGGATCTTGCGGATGGTGTCGAAGTGGTCGAGATACCGGTCGGAGACTCGCCCCCGTGATTCGTGGGCCCGCAGGATGAAGTGCGAGCGGTGCAGCTCCTCGTCGTCGACCGTGACCACGAAGGGGACCACGACCGCACCCTCGAACTGGGAAAGGTCGAGGAATCCCGGGGCGATGTGGGCGCCCTCGAGGATCAGGTCGGTACCCTCCATGATGGCACGCCGGACGAGGGCGCGTACGCCAACCATGACCGCGGCCGACTGCTCGCGGAAACCGATGATCACCGGGTCGGCGCTGCGGGGCAGCGGGTTGCGGCTGGCGAGCCGCTCGGCCTCGAACGACGAGGTGTGCAGGGTGGGCAGCATCTCGTCGCTGAACATCGCCCGCATGACCTCACGGATGGCGTCGGTCGGGATGATGCGGGTCAACCCGAGCCGCGCCGCCAGCTGGGTGGCGATCGTCGACTTGCCCACGCCGGTGGCGCCACCGATGAGGATGACCAGGGGACGATCGAGCTCGTTCGCGACCTGCCACTTGGTGAACGACTCGGCGTAGCGCTCCCCCACCTCGTCGACCAGCACCTCGTGGGCGACGTCGATCAGCTCGGCCCGGGTGAGCGAGAGGACGCCGGCCTCGTGCAGCCGCTCCTCGACCTGCTCGGCGACGTGGAAGGCGCGCGCCGGCGCGAGTCCGGTGGCCATGATCGAGGCGGCCATCAGCCCCTTCGAGTACGGGAGCTGATGCTCTTCGCCCGAGATGACGATGTGTCGCGCTTGCTGCTTCATGGTCGTGGGGCTGCTCCGAACCGCTTGGTCGCGAGCTCGGCCACCGCCGTCACGGCGGCGTCGAACTCGTCGGTGCCGGTGTCCGCCGAGACGGGCTCCGGCCGGTTGTCGCAGTAGATGACCTCCATGCCCCGCTCGAGCGCCGCCCGGGTGGCGACGTCGACCGCGGCTGCCTTCAATTCCGTCACGAGCACCTCGACGCCCTCGGGGAGCCGGGCCAGGTCCTCGACGAGCCGGGCTCGGTCGGCGAGGTTGCTGGTCCAGCCCACGACGGTGGCGTGGTGCTGCGACCCCAGATGGGCCGCCGACCGGGCCGCAACCGGCTCGGGGGCGGTGGTGGCAAAGAAGATGGACCGCTGCGCAATCGAGGCGAGAGGCCAGGGTCGCAGGACGGTGCGGACGACCGGGGTGTCCGGGATGATGCTCCGGATGCGGTCTTCCAGCCGTTCGGGCGGGATGGCACCCCGACTCGAGCCGGGCGGTGCAACTTCCGAAAGTGTAACGACGACCGCATCGCTCAGCAAAAGGGGGTAGGGCCCGAGGTAGCCGGTGGCGACCTCGGGATCGGCGGTCGCGGGCACGACGCAGATGGTGGCGTCGGCGTGGACCGGTGGGATGGCCGCCCCCGAGCCCTCGAGCACGAGGAGCGCCTCGGGGCGCGCGTTCGCGAGCGCGACCCCGTCGGCGAACGTGCTCGAGACCGGCGCGCCCGCCAGCCCGCCCCCGCACCGGCGGGTGCCGACGGTGGTGACGCCGGCGGTGAGCGCGTCCTCGAGGTGGTCGCTGGCGGCGTGGCGGCCGGCGTCGGCCCGCCGGACGAGCGCCCCCGGAGACAGGTCGGTGTTGGTGGGGTCGACCAGCTCGGGCTCCGACGGTCCGCCCCGACCCATCGCCACGATGACCGGGGCGAGCCCGCGAGCGGCGAACGCCCGCGCCGCCGCCGCCGCGACTGCGGTCTTGCCGGTGCGCTTCCCGGTCCCGATGATCGCCACGCTCGGCTTCGTGGCCAGGTGCGGACGAGGCGGCGGGTCGAAGCGGAAGTCGGCGCCGCGGTAGGGGACGTCATGATGCAGCGCGTGCGCGGCCAGCAGCATGCGGGTGCGGGCATCGACCACGGGCTCGTCGGAGAGGTCGACCACCTCGTCGGGATCGAAGCGCTCGAGGCCCGCGAGCAGCGCGGCGAGCGGGGTCGCGCCGGTGACGACCGCGTCGGCCGCGAGGCCGTAGTCGGGAATCTCGTCGATCCGCAGCTTCTCGCTCCCGCCCAGCAGGGCGGCGCCGACGACGTCGCTCCCGGCGGCGCGCAGCTCGGCGAGGGCGGCGCGGACGACCGGCGGGTAGTGCTCGCCGTCGACGAGCACGAGCGTGCGTAGGTTCAAGATCCGCTCCCGCTATGACGCGAGCAGGCGCTCCATCAGGGTGTGCGCGACCACCGGGTCGCCCCCGGCGACGCCGCGTTCGGTGTACTCGCCCCCCGGGCCGGGCGCGGTGGAGTCGAAGAGGAGGTACGGCACCGGGTCGGAGGTGTGCGTCTTCAACACACACGGCGTGGCGTGGTCGGGCATGACCAGCAGCCGCCACGGCTCGTCGCCGAGCGCTTCGGCGAGCGGGCCGATGATGTCGGTGTCCCAGCGCTCCAGCGCGGCGACCTTCTCGGCCACGTCGCCCTGGTGCCCGGCCTCGTCGGTGGCCTCCACATGAAGAAGGAAGAAGGCGCGGTCGGCGAGTGATCGGAGGCAGGCATCGCGCTGGGCGACGTAGTCGTTGTCGAAGCCCGCGGTCGCGCCGGGGACGTCGACGACGTCGAGGCCGGTGAGCACGCCGAGGCCCCGGACCAGGTCGACGGCCGAGCTCAACCGGCCCTCGATGCCGTACTTGTCGACGAAGGCGGGCATCGACGGGCGCACGCCCTGGCCCCACAGCCAGATCTGGGTCGCGGACGCGCCAACCTCGCCGGCCGCGGCCCGGACGATCTCCTTGGACGCATCCATCAGGGCGGTCAGCTTGGGCGCCACCGGACCGGTGGGCATGACCGCGGCCCGGCCGGTGAGGTCGTGGGGCGGGACGCACTCGGCGTCTCCGAGGTCGGCCGGCACGACGCAGAGGTGGCGGTACTCGACCCCGGCGTGGAAGCGCACGCCGTCGCGCCCGCCGCCGAGCGCCTCGTCGAGGGCGGCGATAACCGGGTGACTCTGCTCGCTCGTGAGGTGACCGGCGGCGAAGTCGACCATGGTCGGCGGGTCGGTGGAGTCGTCGATGGTGACGAGGTTGCAGCGGAACGCCACCTCGTCGGGCGCGAGCTCGACCCCCATCGCCGCCGCCTCGATCGGCGCCCGACCGGTGTGGAACACGGTGGGGTCGTAGCCGAGGATGGCCATGTTGCCGACGTCGCTGCCCGGGGCGAGGCCGTCGGGGATCACCGCCGCCCGTCCCACTTCGGCGCGGGCGGCCAGGCGGGCCAGCGCCGGCATCGCCGCCGCCTCGAGCGGCGTCCGGTCGTCGAGCTCTTGAAGCGGCTCGTCCGCGCAGCCGTCGGGGACGAGCACCACGTACTTCATCACGAAGATGGTACGCCGCGGGTTGGGGACGTCCCCCCGCCGGTAGCCTGCGCTGCATGCGCCGAGCGCTCATCGTCCTGGCCTGCGTCGTGATGTTCGCGGTGGCATGCGACGGTGGGGACGACGACTCGTCGAAGCCGAAGTCGCAACCGGCCACGACGACGACACCCGCGACCACCGAGGCGCCCTCCACCGCGCCCGCCGACCTCAACGCCGCGGCGGTGACGCTCACGCCCGTCGCCCAGGTCGAGGCGCCCACCGCGATGGCGGTGCGCCGCGACCACCCCGCGCTCTATGTCGCCGAGCAGGTCGGGCGGGTGCGGGTAGTCAATGACGGCGTCCTCCGCGAGGACCCGACCCTCGACATCACCGACCGCACGCAGAGCGGCGGCGAGCAAGGGTTGCTCGGCATCGCGTTCTCGCCCGACGGCACGAAGCTCTACGTGCACTACAGCGACGCCACCAACAACGGTGACAACCAGGTCGACGAGTACACGATGGAGGGGGACACCGCCGACCCCGCATCGCGGCGGCCGATCATCACGATCGAGACGCTCCAGGCCAACCACAACGGCGGCCAGCTCGCGTCCGGGCCCGACGACTTCCTGTACATCGGGCTCGGAGACGGGGGCGGCGCCGCTGACGAGGGCGCCGGCCACGCCGAGGGCGGCAACGGCCAGTCCCTCGACACGCTCCTGGGCAAGATCCTGCGTATCGACCCCAACCCGTCCGGCGACCAGCCCTACACGATCCCGGCCGACAACCCGTTCGCGAGCGGCGGTGGCCGGCCCGAGATCTGGGCCTACGGCCTGCGTAACCCGTGGCGGTTCTCGTTCGACCGCGAGACCGGCGACCTCTGGATCGGCGACGTGGGCCAGAACGCGTATGAAGAGGTCGACTTCATGCCCGCGGGCGAGGGTGCGGGCGCCAACTACGGCTGGGCCCGCTACGAGGGCAACCACCCGTTCAGCGGTGACGAGATCCCGGACACGGTCCCCGCCATCTTCGAGTACGCGAACCCCGACCAGGGATGCTCCGTCACGGGCGGCTTCGTGTACCGCGGCACCCGCATCCCGAACCTCGTCGGGGCGTACGTCTTCGCCGACTACTGCCAGGGTGACGTCCGGGCGCTGCGCCAGGAGAACGGCGAGGTTGCAGTCGAGCGGTTCCTCGACGTGAACGCGGCCAACATCGCCGCCTTCGGCCAGGACAACGACGGCGAGCTGTACGTCCTCTCCCAGGGCGACGGAGTCCTCCGCATCGATCCGGCCTGACCACGCCCGGCGCCGGGAAGGGGGATCGTGGCCCCCTGGCGTTCGCCCTCTAGCATGGTGCCCGATGAGACGCCGACGTCGCACACCCGCAGTCGCCCCTGCCCCCGAGACCTCCCCCGAGACCTCCGGGGCGCCGACCGGCGAGGCCGACGCGGCCGACGAAGGGCAGCTCGAGGCGCCGCGGCCGCCGCTGCGCGCGGCCGAGCTGCACTACGACGAGGGCGTCGAGCTCCTGAAGGCGGCCGTGGAGGGGGTGCGCCACCACGCGCCCCGGCCAGTCGAGTTGCCGGTGCGACCGGACGCCAAGCGGCGGGGGCCGCGCAACGGGAAGCGGCCGGGGAACGGACGCGGGCGCGACCCGTTCGCCGAGCCGTTCGCCGAGCCTTTCGTCGAGCAGCCGGACGCCGAGCAGCCGGACGCCGAGGAGATCGAGGAGATCGAAGCGATCGAGGACCTCGACAGCGAGCCCGCCGACGTCCGGCGCCGTCGCCGCGGCGCCCGGCACCGCCACGGCACCACGATCAGGCGGGGGACGGATCCCTACGCCGGCGAGCTCGACCTCGCCGGCAACGGCGAACAAGACCTCGCCGGCAACGGCGAGCACGCCCAGACGCTCGAGCGGTCCGACGCCGATGACGTCGGCGCCGACACCAGCCCGACCGTGGAGCCGGCGGCGCCGGGAGCTTTCGAGGAGGGCGAGCTGAGCACCGGGCTCGACCACGCGCTGGTGACGGCCGCGGACGCGGCGACGATCCCACGCGAAGAGCGACCGCCGCTCCTCGCTCGTCGACACGCACGGACACTCGTTGCCGCGGGCACAGCGTTGGCGCTCGTGGTCGCGGGCATCCTGGCGGTCGCGGCAGTGAGCGATCGCGGCGGCGACAAGTCGACGCCGGCAGGCGGCGCCCCCTCCGAGCCCGTCCGCTTCGTGTTCGACGAGGTTCCGGTCGCCCCGGGCGCGACCGTCGAGCGGGGGTGGGCCCTACGCGGACCGGACGGCTCGCGCTTCGACGGGACGCTCACGTTCTCCAACTCGACCGGAACCCCCGTCGCCGTCAGTCACACCGAGGTGATCCCGAAGGCGCTGGCGTCGTCGGTCGACGACATCGAGTTCGAGCCCGCTCCGGTCGTGGTCGAGGCCGACCCCGTCGTTCGTTTCGACGTCACGGTCCCCGCCAACGGCACCGCCGAGGCGTCCTACCGCATCGAGGTGGCGCCCCTCGGGGCGGACCGCTCCCGCCTCGAGGAATGGGCCGATGCGCTCGAGACCGAGCTCGCATCCCGGGCGGCAGCCGCGGCCACGACCACCACGACCACGACCGCGCCCCCCCAGACGACGCCGACCACCAGCGCCGCGCCACCTCCGAAGGGCGGCGCCGCACCCGGACCTCCGGCGCCCGCCGCGCGCGGCACGATCATCATCGCCGCGACGTCAGGTGGAGGAACGGGTACGTTCGGGTTCAGCGGTCCCGGCGGGAACCTGTCGGTGACGACGTCCGGTTCCCCGAACGGTTCGGGACAGGCGGGTGCGATGGCCGTGTCCCCGGGCACCTACTCATGGACCGAGGTCTCGCAGTCAGCTGGCTGGGTCTTCCACAGCATTCACTGCACCGACATGGAGGCGGCTCCCTTCGAGCACCGTTCCACGATTTCGGGCGCGACGGCCACGATCAACGTTCAGCCCGGTGAGACCGTCGTCTGCACGTGGGCGAGTGAGCCCGCCTGACCACGTGCAGCCCGACGACCCTGCCTAGGATCCCCCCTCGCCCCAGGCCAGGTTCACGAACCGGGTGAGGAGGGCATCGAGCAGGTCGGCGGTCGCGTCGTAGCCCTCGGGCGGTCCGCCCGTCGGGTCGCGAACGTCGTCGTCAGGCGACGAGCCCAGCAGGTCCGCTCGTCGTCTGCCCGCGTGCACCCGTGCGACCCACTGCGCGAGCGGCTCCTCGCTCCGTCGTGCGCCCACGGCCGAAGCCCGGCGCACCAGCTCCTTGATCGTGAACGTGCGCGGCCACGCGTCCGGGTCGAGCACGACGACCTCACGGACGTGCGCCCGCTCCAGGCCGAGGACGAGATCGGCGCCACGGACCACGCCTTTCTCCAACTGCCGGCTGAGCCGCTCCGCGGCGCGGAGTCCCCGATCCTCGAGCGCCCGCCGCGCGTCCGCCAGGGACGGCCGGCCCGCTTCGAGCAGACCGGCAGAGGTCACCGTGGCCGGGACGCCGCGCTGGTCGAGCCGGTGCCGCAGCACGGCTTCCGCCATGGGGGAACGGCAGAGGTTCGCCGTGCAGACGATCAGTACTCGGGGAGCACGAGCCGCGACGGCACCATGAGGCGGTACCGGCATTCGGTCAGCGGCCGCCGCGCCCTCGGCGCGGCCCAACTCAGGCGATTGCTTCGCTGGTGTCCCTGGCGCGACCACGCACGCCCGCCCGGCGGCGCGCCGCCAGGACGAGGACGATCCCGGCGACGAGCGTCGCCAAGCCGATCCAGACGAGCGGCATCGTCTCCGAGCCGGTGACGGCGAATTCGCCGCCCCCGCCCCCCGCTCCCTGGCCCGCGCCGGCAGGCGAAGGAGGGTACTGCTGCGCCCACGCCGAGCCGGCGGACACGAGGAGCATGACCATGCTCCCGGCAAGAAGAATCAAGATCCTACGCATGCCGAATCCTCCGGCTCATCGAAAGCGGGGCTAGGCCCCGTGACGCGGACAGGCGAGACTCTGCCACGGACCGGACCGCTTGTCCAGCATCGGTTTTTCCGCCTTTGGGCCCATCTCACGGACCGTGGTGGAGCTGGTCCCAGAGCGTGCGCCCGCCCGCCGGCTCCAGGCGGACCCGCACGCGGGTGGACTCCCGGGCCTCGACCCGGCCCTCGGCGGCCCGGTCGCCGTCGCGGGTGAGCCCGTCGACCTCGGCGATCCGCCACCCGTCCGGCACCTCGAGGCGGACCGAGACGTCGTCCGGGGCCAGGAAGGGCTGCGGGATGATCTCGAGCTCGTACCAGTCGTCAGGCAGGCGAACGGCTCCAGCCACGTCGAGCGAGAGCGTGGTCGTGGATCCGGCGAAGGTGCTCACGAACGTCGCGAACACGTTGCGTCCGAGCTCGCGATCGCTCTCCAGGGACGTCACGTTGTGCTCGAGGTCCGACCGTGTGACGTCGGAGGGGGTGAAGACCGAGACGAAGGAGAAGTTCTCCCCGGCGACGAAGCGGTCCTCGAGCCCCTCGGCCGGCCCGATGACGGCAACCGGCAGCCCGCTGCTCGGCGCGGTGTTCTCGAGCGCCACGTCGACCTGGCCGGTCACCTCGGCGTACTCGCCGGAGCCCACCGGATCGATCGTGACCGAGTAGTCGACGTGGCGCCTGAGGTAGTAGTCGAGCTTGTTGGCCCCGGCGTTCTGGGTGACCACGATGAGGGAGTCGCTCTCGGGCCGCGGCACTGAGCCTTCGGTGTTCACGAGCTCGGAGAGCGCCTGTTCCTCCGGCCTCGTGAAGTACACGGAGACGTGGCCCTCGCGGCTGGCCCGCCCGAGAACCTCGGCGATCCGGCTGGGCCGACCGAGGTCGTCGGACTCGGTCGCGACATCGACGACCTCCTCGGCGACGTCGCCGAGGAAGTCGGCCCGCTCGGGCGTGGCCTCGAAGGCCACGTACGCCTGGCTCAACGTCACGTCGACGACGTTGTCGGCCGTGATCGGCACCGGCCATCCCTCGACCGGCACCGGGCCGGTGAGCTCGAGCAGGGCGGCGAGACCGACGGGGTCGACGGCGACCACGCCGTCGACCTTCTCCCCGCCCGACTCCGGGTAGAGCTCGGCGATCACCTGGCCGACCACCGGGAACTCGGGTGACATGTTCACGTTCTGCCACGTCAGCTCGGGCTCGAAGCGGCCGTAGCGCCGCAGGTACTCCTCGGGGCCGGAGATAGTCCGGCTGCGGTCGCCACCTTCGTTCAGCACGGTCACTCGCCTGATGAACTCGAGGTCGACCTTGCCGTTCTCGGCGGTCAGGATTCCCCAGCTGCCGATGAAACCTCCCGTCGCCCGGAGCTCGGCGGGGTTCTGCACCGCGAGGAAGTAGCGGCGCGGTCCGTTCCCCCCCAGGACCTCGGGCGCGAGCCGGGCGGCTCCCGCGCCCCGGGCGGCGTCCTGCTCGGCGCGCGCGAGCTCGTGCTCGACCTTGTCGAGCGCCTCGTGGACGGGCGCGAGCAGAAACCCCGTGTGGATGTCAGCGACCCGTTCCTCCGTCCCGCTGAGGAGCGCGGCCGCCTCCTCCAGGCTCGGCGTGATGCGCCGCACCTCGTCGAGGGGGATCGTCCCGTCTCGCACCCGGAGCTTGTCTTGATCCACGGGCCCGGTTAGCCGCTCGCCCGCTCGGGCCAGGTCCAGGCCCGCGTCGGCGAGCTCGCGGGTGGCATGGAGGTTCGCCCCCAGCACGGGAACGACGAGCCCACCCAGCACGACCGGGTTGTACAGACGATCGCGCGCGTCCGCGAAGGCTGCGGACGCCTCTTCGAACCGTTCGGCCGCAACGTCGGGATCACCCCTTCGTGCCGCGGAGATCCCGCGCTCGGCCAGCCGCCGACCATCCTCGAGTGAGCGGCGGGACTCGATGCCCGCCACGACGCCGGGGATCGACGCGAGCGTCGCCGCGACCCCCACGCCCAACACGACGAGCACGACGCGGCCGCTGATGCCCTCGGCTCGCCCCTCGTACACGCGTCCTCGGCCGGCCACGCTCGCCAGCACGACCAGCGGGAGCGCGGCGACGGCTGCGCCCGGCCCGACCGGCAGCACGCCCCGCCCCACGAAGATCGCCACGACCGACAGGGTGAGTTGGACGGCTACGAGCACTCGGACGACGCCTGCGGTTCGCCACCCGCGCGCGCGGAGGCGGTGCGGGAGGTGATCGGGCCGGCGCGTGGTCAGTCGCCGGCGGTGACGCAGGCGGCTGAACGCCACCATCACGGTGTCGGTGATCGGGAGCCCGAGCAGGATCAGCGGAACGGCGAGGCTCCCGGGCGAAGCGATCGCGGGCTCAAGCTCGATCGCCGCCACCGCCAGGATGGCGCCGGTCGGCAGACCACCGGCCTGACCGACGAACAGCGACGCCGGCCGCAGGTTGTACGTCAGGAAGCCGAGACAGGCACCGGCTGCCGCGGCCGCGATCGTGGCGAGACCATCCTGGTCACCGAAGGCGGCGAGGCCGAATGCGCCACCGGCGGCGGCGGCGGCCACGCCGGCAAGCAGGCCGTCGGTGTTGCCGATCCCAGCAACTGCGGCGGTGACGCCGGCGATCCACACGACCGTGACCACGGCATCCGTCGTGGGGACGCCGAAGAACTCGACCCGGGCCCCGCCGACCACGGGCACGACCGAGATCGCGAGGATCGACCAGGAGAGGGACCGCTCCCGCAGTCGGCCCTGGTCGGCCAGCACCCCGACGACCGCGAACGCGACCACGGCGGGAGCCAGCGCCAGCAGCTCGCGGGCATGGTCGGGCGCGAGCAGCCATCCCGCCAGTGACGCCACCAACACGACGCCCCCCGAACGCCGGATGAGTCGAGCGGATGAGGAGCCTCGGGCGCTGCGGCGCAACTGAGCCCCCGCGATGACTGGGAGCAACGCCGACACCGAGAATGCCAGCGCCCACCGGTCCGCCACCCGGGGGACGCTAGACGTCCTTCCCCTTCCGGCGGTGGCGGGCGGCGGTGTGCGCGCGCCGTCTACGACTGCGCCTAGGACCTCGGACATCTGCCGCGCGGTGAAGGCGCGTCAGCCCGTCGTGGGGCAGCGAAGAGCTACGGCGGACACATCATCCTTCGGCGGCGCTGAGCGTCGTCATCGTCAGAGGCTCTCCGGCATCGCGGTGGCGATGTACGGCAGCAACTTCCGCCCCGCAGGGCTATGAGGGAGGACGACGTGCTCCGCCAGGCCCACGACGTGCGACCCGTACCGAACATGTACGGATCGGAATACATTTGGCACGACATCGCGTCGCGGCCTCAGACGGTCCGTGGCCGACTTGGGTTGCACACGCCGGAATCGAGGAGAAGAGTGACTATCGTGGGCGGGTTCCAACCGCGCGTCGCCGTCTCTGTGCGGACGGTGCTAATCACGACCGAAATCGCCCAGATGCTGGCCGACTCGCTCGAGCACCTCGGAGCCCACGCTTGGGTCGTTCGTGAGCGCGACCATGCGACGCCAACACCCGAGGTGCTCGTGATCGTCGGCGCCGGCCCGGAGTTCGGCTCGCTCGAGCGGTTGCTCAGTTCTTGGCCGAAGCGACCGTTCACCATCCTGTGGGCGTTGGAGCCCTTTCCACCTCCAGACCTGCCCGAGGACACCGTCCGCCGCGGTCAGCGGATGGCGGAGGTCGACGCCCGGCTTCGCCTCCCGGAGAACCGGCTTGGCGTCACGTTGCGGCACATCTTGCCGAATGGACTGCGAGAACGAGCCTCGCGTTTGCGGGCTCGCCTCACCGCCGGCTCCGGCGCGCTGATCGACCGCGGACACCAGGCGGCGCCGGGGAGGATCGACCGCCACGCGTTCCGCCGCCTGCGGTGGGTGACAAGGAACGTCCAAGCCGGAAGCATCGGCCACGTCATGGTGACGAACACGAACGCTGTGCGCATCCTCGCCGACCACGGGATCCACGCCACCCGGGCACCCGTGGGCTATCACCGCTGGATGGGCGGCGACCTCAGCCGCGCGCGGGACATCGACGTGGCGTTCCTCGGGAACCCGGCGGGCGCCCGAGCAGGCCGGCTAGCAACCATCAAGGAGGAGCTCGCCCAGCTCGGCATCGCCCTCACGGTGCCGCTTCCGATATGGGAACGCAGCGAGCGGACCGCCTTTCTCAGCCGTACACGAGTGCTTGTGAACCTTCGCAGCAACTCATGGCACCCCGAGCTCGAGCGCTTCGTGCTGGCGGCTGCCAACGGTGCCCTCGTAGTCTCCGAGGCCCCAATCCCAGCGACCGAGCCTTTCGTGAACGCCACGCATTTCGTCGCCGTTCCCGCGAACGAGATCCCCGACACCGTGGCTCATTACATCGACCACGAGAACGAGCGTCGCGCCATCGCCGACAATGCCCACGAGCTCGTCACGACGGAGGTCACGATGGCAGCGGTTGCCCACCGAGTGCTTGCGGTGGCGGCAGGAATTGGCCTGTTCGATGACTCCGAACACCGCAAGTGAGATGTGGCGTCACGCTCGCCGTACCCGGGCCAGCTGTGTAGTCAGGGTTCCCCATTCCTCCTTGAACTCGTTGACGGGAGGAAGAAGCTCCACACGCCATCGGTTCCGGTCGATGGAGTCGACGAGCGCCCTGACGCCATAGCCTCCTCTCACGACACCGTCTTCGTTGGTGTAGTCATCGAAGATGACAACCGAGCCGTCATGGAGAAAGGCCTGCACGTTCGCCCAGTCGGACGCCACGGTCTCGTAGGAATGACCGCCGTCGATGAATACGAGGTCCATCGGCGGCAACCGTGCTTTGCGAAGTGTCTCGCGAGAGTCGCCACCCAGGAGGTGCACGGTGGCTCCTCGCCGCTCCAGCCTGGCCCGGATGTCTTGTTCGGACAGCGGCATCGACGAAAGCTCGCGCGCCAGGAGCTCGGGCGCGGCGTGTTCGCGGAACACATCGAACCCCCAGTACTCGGCCCGACCATGCGTCTTGAGCACCTCGGCAATCAGCAGTCGGGCGCTTCTGCCACCGCTGACACCGATCTCCAGGATCCTCGGCCCGGACGCGGCACGCGCCTCGCGCCTCAGCGTCTGGTAGCGGGACGGAAGGCCCCGACGGAAGCCCGGATCGATGACCCGCTTGGCGCGTCCGGCGGCCCACCGAAGTGTCCTCCGGATGCCCTTCGGCCTTCGGAGCCCACGAAGCACGAGGCCGATCCTTGACCACTCGCGCCGCCGGGCACCCCGATGGTCCTCGCTGTGTCCACGAGCGGCTCCGGTCATCCGGGCGATGATACGAGGCCTGTCGATGTCGTCGACGGGCATGGGACCGTACGGGGAACGAGGCTCGGAGACCCAGCCGAGGCCGGTGGCGCGCGCCTGACGCCCTCTCTAGGACGCCGCATCTATTGCGGGTCCGTTCCGGGACGTCAGGGCTGGCCGGGTGCGGCGGCGGGCTTGTCACCGGTCGCGGCCCACTCGTGGTCCCGCGCGGAGGGCTCGGGAATCACGGTGACGATATGCAGCAAAAGGCGGCGGGCCTCGTCCTGGTCGCCCTGCTCGGCGACAAGCTGCAGCTGCTCGAGGGTGCGCTCGAGCTGCTCGGCGGACATCCGGGCCGGTCGCAACGCGACGACGGAGGGGTGCTCTGTCGACGCGACCGCTTCCCACGGCGCCCGCAGCTCCTCGATCAGCTTCTCGCCCGGGCGCGGGCCGGTGATCTGCACTTCGATATCGGACCCGACCTCGAGCCCGCAGAGGTGGATCATCCGTTCGGCGAGCTCGAGGATGTTCACCGGCTCGCCCATCTCCAGCATGAAGACTTCGTTGTCGCGGGCGATCGCGGCGGCCTGGAGCACCAGGCTCACGGCCTCGGACACGCTCATGAAGAAGCGCGTCATCTCGGGGTCGGTCACTGTCACGGGACCACCCGCGGCGATCTGCTGTTGAAACGTCGGGATGACGCTCCCCCGGCTGCCGAGGACATTGCCGAATCGCACCGAGCAGTACTGGTGGCCCGGTGGCGTGCGCGCGAGAACGATCTGCTCCGCCAGCCACTTCGATGCACCCATCACGTTCGCCGGTCGGGCGGCCTTGTCGGTCGAGACGAAGACCAGGCGCTCCACCCCGACGCGCACGGCAGCGTCGGCGACGTACACGGTGCCGAGCACATTGGTGCACACGGCCTCGCACGCGTGCTGCTCCAGGATCGGGACGTGCTTGTGGGCGGCGGCGTGGAACACGACGTCGGGACGCGTCTGATCGAAGACCCGATCGACCACCTCCCGGTCGCCGACGTCGGCGAGCACCTGCTTGACGAAGCCCGGCAACCGGGCGGCGGCATCGTGGAGGTGGGTCTCGTCCCGGTCGACGAGCACGAGTGAGCCCGGGTCGAACTCGGCTACCTGGCGGGCGATCTCGGAGCCGATGGATCCGCCGCCCCCGGTGATGAGCACCCGCCGGCCGCGCAGGAAGTCGCGCACGACGCCGGAGTCGACCTCCACCTGGCGCCGGCCGAGGAGGTCTTCGATGCGGAGGTCGCGGGCATCCCGCACCGAGACGTCCCCGTGCATCAAGTCGGCGATGGTCGGGAGCGTCTTGACCGGGACGCCGGCCGCGGCCGCCGCCGTCGCCACCCGACGGGCGACCTCCGGGCCGGCCGAGGGGATCGCCAGGAGCACCTGGTGGGCGCCGTGCTCGTGGATCACCTTCGTGAGATCGCCGACCGTCCCGGCGATTCGGACTCCGCCGACGGAACGGCCCCGGATGCGCGGGTTGTCGTCCACGACCGCCACCGGTGTCAGCCCGATCTTCTCGTTGCGGCGCATCTCGCGCAGGATCGTCGCCCCGGCCGAGCCCGCGCCGACCACCACGACCCGCAGACCGAGGGTGCGGTCAACCGCTTGCCGGAACGCGAACAGTCGCGACTGGAAGCGGACCGCACCCAGGAGAAGGCTGGTGAAGAGGGGGCCCATCAGGAGGACCGAGAGGGGCATGCGGAGCGGTCCCTCCCAGGCGAACAGGCCGAACAGCACCGCCCCGGAGGTGAGGCCGGCGAGCAGGAGGCGACGGGCCTCTTCGATGCTGGCGTGCTCCCACATGTGGCCGTACGCGCCCCAGAGGCGGTTGGCGACCAGGTGCACCAGGACGGCGACGGGGAGGAACACCCGGAGCCGCGCCCAGAAGTGGGACGGAACCGAAAGCTCGAAGCGCAGCAGCACCAACGCGGTGTACGCGGTCAGGACCAGGAAGCAGTCGAGGAATGCCAACGCGACATCGCCGGGGATCCGGCTGGCGGCCCGCGCGATCTCCAAACTGGCCCGCCGAGCGGGCGGGCGAAGGGATGACCGTCGCCGCTGGGCCCTCACCAGGGCTTTTTATCGCGTCGGGCAGGGGGGTACCAGCATTGCCGGGCACCGTCCTACCGGCGTTGGAGGATGCGGCCGAGGAGCCCGTCCCACGCCTCTGCGACGACCCGGAGCTCGAAGCGGTCCCGGCAGGGTGTACGCGCCGCCTCGCCCAGTGCGACGGGGTCATCGAGCACGTCACGGATGGCGCGAGCGAAGCCGTCGGGGTCGGCGGGGGGAGCGAGGCGGCCGGTCACGCCGTCGACCACGATGTCGGACACCGACCCGACATCGGTTGCGACTGCCGGCACACCCATGAGGCCCGCTTCGATGAGCACGCCGGGGAGGCCCTCGGTGAGGCTCGGGAGCACGATCGCGTCCGCAGCTGCCAGCGCTTGACTGGGGTCTTGCACGCTTCCCACGAAGCGGACGCGGCCGGGCGCGGCGGTTGCCGCCCGCGCTTCGAGGGCAGTCCGGTCGGGACCGTCGCCGGCCACGAGCAGGTGCACGCCCGGCAGCCGTGACATCGCGTCGACCGCGGTTCCGACGTCCTTTTCGGGGCTGAGCGCACCGAGGTACACGAGGACGGGTACGTCTGGGGCGAGGCCGAACCGCTCGCGGGCTCGGGCGTGGGAGGCCGCGCTGACGGGCGGGAAGCTGTCGGCCGGAACGCCGTGAGGGATGACGCAGACGCGTTCCGGGCGAACCGCGAAGTCGCGCGTGAGCGTCACCGCGATCGCGTCGGTCAGCGCGACCACGGCACGGGCGCGCCCGAGGAGGACCCGGGATCGGAGCCGGCGCAGTGGGGTCGTTGCCCAATCGCCGGGCTCCCCGATGTTCCGGTAGACGAACGGGACTCGTGTCCCGGCCAGCGCGAGGGCCGAGGCCGGCAGCGTCGTGGACCCGTGCGCGATCACCGCCGCCGTCTCGCGGGCCCGCGACCGGAGCGCCCTGAGGGTCGCGGCGGCGAGGCGGCGCCGACCCAACGCGGTGACCGGCAGCCCGCCACCGTGCGCGCCCGGGGCGAGCGCGACCGTGTCCACCGACCAGCCCCGCTCCTGCAGTGCCTGCCCGAGCTCGACGGCACGGGTCTCGGCACCACGCCGATCGGTTGTGGTGATGACTTGCAGCAGCCGGCGCGTCAACCGGTCCTCGCGGGTTCGCCGGCAGGAGCTCGGTACCGGCGGACGCGCCAGACGCGGTCGCCCAGCGGAGGCGCGAGCGCGAGCGCGAGCCGAGCGTGATGCTTCCAGTTCCGAGGGTCCGTCCGCGACGCTCGGGCCAGAAGGCGCCGAGCGTTCCGGTAGTCGCCGGTCCTCGCGGCGGCGACGCCGGCGGTGGCATACCAGTCACCCAGGAACCGGGGCGACCGGGCCAGCCGCTCGTGGTGCCGTTCGAGCACGAACGTGGCCCCGCTCACCACCCGGGCCGGCGTGCGCCGCGCCTCGGGCTCTCGCAGCAGACGCCGGATGAGCGGCTTCTCGACGACATTTACCGGCCATCCCCGGGCGCGGCACAGCGGGAGGAGCCGCAGCGCGAACTCCGTCTGGTGGCTGCACTGCAGGCCCTCGGCGAATCCCCCCGCGGCGTGGTACGCGTGGCGCGGTACTGCGAACGTCCCCGCCACGAACAGCCAGCGATACCCCTCGAAGGCCGCGCCGAGTGGCTCCGGCAAACGCGTCCCCACCACGCGCCCGTCCTCGTCCACGGCGAGCTCCCCGCACGTGACCACCGCGTCGTCGTCGCCACCGCGCCCGGCGTCGAGCTCAGCCAACCAGTCCGGCAAGGCTTCGTCGTCGTCGTCCAGGAACACGATGGAGCCGCCCGTCGCCTGCTCCACTCCGGTGTTGCGAGCCGCCGACAGCCCGCCGTTGTCGCGGTAGACGTAGCGGACGCGATCGTCGTCGATCGCGCTCACGACGGCTTTGGTGTCGTCGACGGACCCGTCGTCGACGACGATGAGCTCGAAAGCGCGGAACGACTGGTCGAGAACGCTGTCGATCGCGCGTGAAACGAGTGAAGCGCGGTTGTAGGTGCAGATCACCACGCTGAATGCGGGCACGAACGCCGATCCTACGGCGTGTCCGACTCCCTCGGTGTCCCTCGGGCGCGCAGTTCGTGGTACGTCTCGATGACGATGTCGACGACGCGGCGCTCGTCGAAATCACTCAGGGCACGTCGCCGCCCCGCGGCGCCCATGGTCTCCCGCAGGCGCTCGTCCTCACCGAGCCGTTCGATCGCGGCTGCGAGTGCCGCGGGATCGGCCGGATGTACGAGCATGCCGGTGACTCCGTCTTCGACGACCTGCCGGCATCCCCGGACATCGGAAGCCACGACCGGGAGACCCATCGCCGCCGCCTCCATGGCGGCGCGGGGGAAACCCTCGCGACGCGTCGGGAGCACGAAGATGTCCATCGCCCGGTACACGGCCTCGATGTCGGCCCTGAACCCGAGGAAGCGCATCCCCGAGCGGCGGGCGCGCTCCTGCAACCCCGCGGGGAGCCGGTCGGCCTTCTCCGGGTCCTCGGGACCGACCGCGATCACGACGAACCGGGGGTCGAGGAGCTCGGCCGCGGCAATGAGCTCCGGGTAGCCCTTCTCTGCGACCAGCCGCCCCACGATGCCGACCACGATCTCGTGCTCCCGCGCCCCGACGAGGCGGCGCACCGCGAGCCGCGCGTCGTCCGGAACGTGTCCGGGATCGAAGCGATCGAGGTCGATCCCGTTCCCGAGCAGTCGGGATCGTCGAGCGGGCACGATGCGCCACCGGGTGATGAGCTCGAGATCCTCGACGTTCTGCACGAGCTCGGCATCGGAGAACCGCGCGGCGATCCACTCGAGCGCGTAGACGAGCATCCGCTTGCCCCAACGGTCACGCTCGGTCGCGTAGAGACCGTGGAGGGTGTTGACGACGATGGGCACGCCGGCCAAGCGACCGATCACTCTGCCGTAGAGACTGGGCTTCGGGTTGTGCGTATGGAGCACGTCGAAGCGCTCGCTCCGGAGAATGCGCCACAGCTCACGGGCGGCGCGCAGATCGCCGAGCGGGTTGAAACCTCGTGTCGATGAGGGAAGCGCGATGTGCCGGACGCCGGAGCGTTCCAGCTCGCCGACCCACGGGCCCGGCGCGCTGATCCCGATCGCCTCGCCGCCGTCGTCGACGACGGCACGGAGCTGAGGACCCAGCATGAACCACAGCGTGCTGTCGACGGTCGTCAGATGAGCGACGCGCACCACGGCCTCGTCACCGCTGCAGGGAGAGCCGGCGGTCGAGGCCGCCGAGGTCGGCGACCTCGAAGTCCACGTCCGGACCACTGTCGGCTCCGACGTGGAGGCTCTGCGCCCGTCGGACCCGGACCGTGCGCCAGCCGAGCGCACGCGGGGCGGCGAAGTCCTTGGCCGGGTTGTCGGCGACGTAGACGCAGCTGGGGCCGTCGTGCCCGATACTCCGTTCGATCTCCTGGAACGCACGCGGGTGCGGCTTGCCGTAGCCGGGGCCGAGCTGTTCGGTGAGCACCGTGACCTGCGACCACTCGTCGACGCCAAGGGCCCTCGCCTTGGCGAGCTGACTGCGAATCGGGCCGTCGGTCACGGCCCCGAGCGGAACCTGCCCGGAGAGGGCATCGAGGGCCGCCCGGGCGTCGGGCAGCACCTGGATCGCCGGTTCGTGATTCCGGTACAGGTCCACGAGCACCGGGACGAGCTCGGCGTCGGGGGCAACGCCGCATTCCGCGAGGACACGGTCGAAGATCGTGCCCCGCACCCCGCTCTCGAAGGCCTGCCACGCCCGCTCGGCGAAGTCGGGCACGCCCACGCGGTCTCGCACCCACTCGCCGACCGCCTGAAAGCCGCTTCGCACGTAGTCCCGCTCGAGATAGATGGTGTCATCGAGGTCGAACACCACGCAGCCGGCGGGGCCCGTCCGAGACCTCACAAGCCCAGCTCGTCCTCCGCCACGAACACCGCCTCGTCGTAGCGCAGCATCACGAGCCCAGCGCGCCAGCCGTCAGGCGCCGCCGTGGACGGCAGACCGAGGACGTCCTCGATGATCCAGCGCGGGAAGGCCGCGCCCGCTTCCCACGAGAGCGGGTAGCCACCGCCGAACCGGGGGTTGATCTCGATGACACGCGCGTCCCCGCCGGCGTCATCGAGAAAGGCTTGCACAGTGAGTGGACCGAACGCACCCGGGAGTCGCTCGCACACCTTGCATCCGAGCTCGGCCAGGCGATCGCAGCGTACGGTGACGCCCTTGCTCACCTCGCCGGCGCGCACCTCGATCCGGCGCCGAGGCACCGCACACAGGGCTTGACCGCGGCGGTTCACGAGGACGTCGATCGTGTGCTCGTTGCCGGGCGCGATCGTCTGGACCACGACGTCGCCGCGCCGCCCGGCTACCTCCAGCTCCTCGCGGCTGTCGACGCGCGCGACGCCCTGTGAGGCACTGCCAGAACGGGGCTTCACGATGAGCGGGAACGCCCAGCGGAGAGGATCCGCGATCGCCTCGGCGAGAGATCCTTGCCGCACGGTCGGGAACCCCTCCCGTTCGAGCCAGGCGTGGGTGCGTTCCTTGTCGCCGGCGATCGCGACCGTCTCCGGAGCCGACACGACGACGGTGGTCCCCACGTCGGCAAAACGCCCGCGATGCTCGGCGAGGATCGGAAGCTCGGTGTCGATGGTCGGCACGACGAGCGTGACCTCGTGGGCGCGACACAGCTCGACCAGCGCGGGCACGAACTCGGGCGCATCGCAGCGCGGTACCTGGAAGGCGCGGTCAGCGACCGCGCACGCGGCGGACAGCTTCGAGGCGTCGGCGGCCATGACGTCGCCCTCAAGCCCCAGACTGGTCAGACTTCGCGCGAACGCCCGGAGCAGCGCGACCCGTCGGCCGGCCGACGAGATCAAGACGGTGACCCGGGTCATCAGGCCGACGCGTCAGGCCTGTGCTGGCCCCGGTCGCGGCCGGGCAGCTCGGGCATCGTGGCGTGGCCATCGTGGCTGACGCCCTCGCGGCTCCAGACTCGACCGACCGTCATCACCAGAATCCTGATGTCGAGCCCGAGGCTGCGGTGGTCCACGTACCAGACGTCGAGCTCGAGCCGCTCGTCCCACGAGAGCGCGTTCCGACCGCGCACCTGCGCCCACCCGGTGATTCCGGGCCGAACCTCCAGGCGCCGGGCCTGGCGAGGCGTGTAGCGGTCCAGGTAGCGCACCGGCAGCGGGCGCGGGCCCACGAGGCTCATGTCCCCCGTCAGCACGTTCACCAGGGACGGCAGCTCGTCGATGCTCGAGCTCCGGAGGAATCGACCGACTGACGTCGCGCGCTGCGAGTCGGCGTCGGGGACCTGCTCACCCGGCCGGAGCGCACGCATCGTCCGGAGTTTCACGAGCTCGAATTCGCGGGCGCCGATCCCGGTTCGGCGGTCCCGGAAGAACACCGGCCGGCCCATCGTCAGCACGATCGCCAGCGCCGCCAGGAGGAGCACCGGCGCGCACAGCACGAGCAGCAGGCCCGCGCCCAGTACGTCGACGAGCCGCCTCGCGCCATCGGCCAGCGAGGAACGCCTCCCCCGGACGACCCGGCGGGGGGACGCGGTACCAAGATCCACGATCGAATCGTACGCTCCACCGCATGGACGGCTCCCCACGGAAGCGAGTGCTTGTGGTGTCGCACGAGGCCACGCGCACAGGCGCGCCGAAGGTGGCGGTCGAGGCCGTGCGCGCCCTCCACTATCACGGGTTCGAGGTGGTTGCGCTCCTGCGCGCCGGCGGCCCGCTGACGGTGGAGTTCCGGTCAGCAGCCGACCGCCTCGACCGCGAGCGGCTTCCGCGTCTCCGTGCTCAGCTGCGCCGCCCACAAGCGTTGCGGCGTCGCGTCAGGCGCGTGGATGCGGGCATCGCCGCCCGCCTGCTCCGGAGGTGGCAGCCCGATCTCGTGTACCTCAACACGGTGGTCTCGGCGGTGTTCGCCCGCCCAGCGCTGGCGCTCGGTATCCCGACGGTCGTCCATCTGCACGAGCTCGACCCGATGCTCGGGGCTGGAATGGCGCGGTACCAGCTGGCCGAGATCGCCGACCACCTGCGCTGGGTGGCGTGCTCGGGCGCGGTCCGAAATCAGCTCGTCCTCGCCACGGGATTGGACCGTGATCGAGTCGAGGTCGTCCCGTCTCCGGTCGACGCGGTCCACCTCCAGCGGGTCGCGGCCGAACGCGCGGTCGCCAGATGTGATCGACAACCGATCGTCGGTGCCTGCGGGACTGCCGACGTGCGCAAGGGGGTCGACCTGTGGCTGGAGATGGCCGCACTCATGGCGCGGAACCCGCGTCAAGGGCCTCCGGTGCGCTTCGTCTGGGCCGGAAGAACACCCGATCGCGAGCCCCGCCGGCTCGTGAGCAGCCTGGGGCTCAACGACCGGGTGCAGTTCACCGGCGAGCTCGAGGACCCGAGCCCGCTGCTGGCGATCATGGACGTGTTCACCCTCCCGTCACGTTCCGACCCGTTCCCACTCGTCGTGCTCGAAGCCATGGCCCTCGGGCGACCGATCGTGGCGTTCGACGTCGGTGGTGTCGCCGAGCAGCTCGCCGACACTGGAGTGCTCGTCGCGCCCGGCGACGTCACCGGGCTCGCTCGCGAAGTGCAGCGCCTCCTGGATGATCCCGAGGCGGCGCGGCAGTTGGGCGACCGGGCCGCCTCGCGGGTACGCGAACGGTTCGGGGTCGAGGGTTTCCGCGCGGCCATCACCGGAATCGTGGAGCGGTCACTGCCGTAGGTACAGCTCCTCGAGCCGCCGGCTGATCCCAGAAGGGTCGAAGGCCCGGGCGCGCTCTCGCCCGGCCGAGGCGAGACGGCGCCGCAGGGCGGGCTCGTCGGCGAGCCGGCCCAGCGCTCGCGCTGCGGCCGCGGTGTCGCCCCGGGGAAACAGGATGCCGGCGTCCCCCACCACCTCCCTGACCGCGGGAATGTCGGCGGCGACCACCGGGAGGCCCTCGGTCATCGCTTCGGCGGCGACGCGAGAGAACGACTCGGCGCGTGAGGGACACAGCACGATGTCGCAGTCCGCGTACGCCGCGCCCACGTCCTGCGCCTTGCCTCGAAGCTCGACCGCGCCCGGGGAGAGCTCGTCGAGCTCGTGCCAGACCCGTTCGATCGCCGGTGGAATCCCGTGGTGGCGGCGGGCGAAGACGAGCAGCCGCATGTCCTGTCGGTCGGCGAGCCGGCGGGCGACCTCGGGAAGCAGGTCAAAGCCCTTTACCAACGTGTCGGTACCGAGATACCCGACCCGGAGGATCACGCCCGAGGTCGTCTCACCCGTCCGTCGTGTGGCCTCGATGGGGTTGGGGACGACGTGCACTCGTGCCCCTTTCATCCAGCGGGTCGTCCTCAGCTCACGAGCCAGCGCGTCCGAGACGGCGGCCCACTCGACCCGCGGCGCGGCGCGAGCCGCGAGCACCGCCAGGCGGTACGACCGCCGCGCGGCGGCGTCGGTCTCGTGGACCCACACGACGAGCGGCACTCGGGCGATCGCGGCCGCGGGTGCCGCGAGGAGCGCATCGATGAGCCCGTTGGCGTGGATCGCGACCAGTCGCCTCCGCCTACGGATCGTGGTCGCGATCAGGCGGGCGGTGGCCACAACGGCCGCCGCCGACCGCAGACCGCGACCCGTCGCCCACGGCAGGGGTACGTGGTCGCCCACGAGGTGCTCGTCAATGAGGGCGGCGGCGACAGGACCGCCGTCGGGGGCGGCGAGGACACGCCCGAGGCCGCGGTCCAGGTGACGGAGCACCGTCCGGAGGCTGACCGCGGATCCACCGAAGTAACCCACGTGCGTGACGAAGAGGACAGTGTCGCCTCGGGTCGCGGCTCCACGACCAGCAACTTGCATCCTTCCTCACCGTATCCTGGCCGCTTGCGGTTGTTCCTCCTCAAGTCGTTCGATGCGCGGGCCGCCGCGCTCCCCGTCGGAAACGACGGTTGGAGGCTCCCGTACGCGATCGACTCCTTGGCGCGGGTGGGCGTCGAGCTCGAGTACTCCGACGCCGTGCATACGCGGTTCTGGAGGTGGCGACCGCTCCGGCGGGTCATTCGGCGCCTGGAGCGGCTCTCGACGCCGTTCCTCCAGACTCTGTTGGCGACGCGGCGCATCGCACGCGCCGACGTGACCGTCGCGCTGTTCGAGAGTCAAGGCAACTTCCTGGCGTGGCTGCGATCGATGCGGATCTGGCCGTACACGCGGCCGCGCTTCGCGATCATGGCGACCTGGCTCGCGCACGACGCGCCGAGCTTTGGCCGGTTCCGGCTTCGTTGGTACCGCCGCGCCTACCGCGGCGTCGACCGGCTCATCTACTTCTCTCGCAACCAGACCGTCGTGTACCGGGACCTCCTCGGGATCACCGGCGAGCGGCTGGCCTGGGTGCCCTTCGGGGTGGACCACGAGTACTTCGCCCCCGTCGACGTGCCCGAGGACGACTACGTCGTTGCGGTCGGTCGAGACCGGGGCCGTGACTGGCGGACGCTCTTCGCGGCGGTCCGCGGGACACACCTGAAGGTGAAGTTGGCCTGCCGGGAAGAGGACATCGCCGGGCTTGTCGTCCCCGCAAATGTCGAAGTCGTCGGCGTCCTCGACCGCGACGTGTACCGCGACCTCACTGCCCGAGCCCGGGTTGCCGTCGTCCCGACCGAGGTCCGGGCGTACCCGACCGGCCAGAGCGTGGTCCTCGAATCGATGTCGATGGCGAAGTGCTGCATCGTGACCGAGACCCCGGCCATGTCCGACTACGTGGTCGACGGCGTGAACGCGCTGCTCGTTCCGCCCGGCGACGCCGACGCGTTGCGCGCTGCGCTGCAGGCCGCCGTTTCGGGTGCCGAACTGCGCCGCCGAGTCGGCGACGCCGCCCGCCAAGCCGTTGTCGAGCAGTTCAGCGCGGTCCGCATGTGGGAGCGAATCGCCGGCATCCTCGCGACCGCGGTCGACGACCCGCACGATCGGGCGGGAGGCAATCGCTGATGTCCGACGCAATGGTCGACCTCGTGCGGAGCGGATTCCGAGACGGCCTGGTCGCGGGAGTCGTCGCGCTCGTCGCGGTTGCCGCGCTCGCGATCGTTCTCCGCCCCGACCCGCCCGTCGGCCTGGCCGGGAGCGCGGCCGCGGTGGCTGCCATCGTCGCGTTCGGCGCCCGCTCGCTTCCGGAGGAGCTGCTCGCCGGGGTGGCGGCGCTCCTCATCGCGCCGTTGATCGCGCACCTGGCCTCCAGCGGTTTCGGCGTGCGAGCGGTCTCCGTCGTTCCGGGCGCGGCCCTCGTCGCACTCGGAACTCGGCCGGTCGAGATGGACTGGCTCCGCGTCGTCGCACCGGTCGCGGTCGTCGTCGTCTCCCTGCTGCTGATGGACTTCGACCGGGCCAACACCGCGAGCCGGCTGGCGCCGGTTCTGTTGGGGGGCAGCGCGCTGGGGCTCTATGCGACCGTGCCCGAGACCGGACGGGCGGTCGTGCTGGTGGGCGTCCTCTTGCCCCTGGCCGTTCTCGCGTGGCCGTTTCGGACCGGCGCCCTCGGCGCGGCCGGGGCCGGCGCCGTCACAGGCCTGTTCGTCTGGGTGGCCGCGCTCGGCGCCGGGACCCGACCGGCGGCGGCGGTGGGGGCGCTCGCCTCCCTCGGCGTCCTGCTGGTCGAGCCGGTCGTCCGGCACGCCGTCGGACTGACGCCCGCTACCCGGCCGTTCGCACCACGCGCCCTGGCGACCGTCGCGTTGCACGCCGGAGTCGTGGTGATCGGCGGGCGGGTGGCGGGGACGCAGTCCTCGGTGAGCGCGGCGGTCGTCATCGCCGGTGGCGCGCTCCTGGTCTGTGCGCTCGCCGTCATCGTGATCAACCGGCCGCGGCCGCGATGAGCCGCCGGTTGCGTGTCCTGTGGCTGATCAAGGGCCTCGGGCCCGGCGGGGCCGAGCGTCTCCTCGTGACGGCCGCCGGTGTTCGCGACACGGCCGCATTCGACTACCGGGTGGCCTACCTCCTTCCCTGGAAGAACCACCTCGTTCCCGAGCTGGAGTCGGTGGGAGTCCCGGCGCGGTGCCTCGAGGTGCGGAACGAGCGCGACGTGCGCTGGGCCGTCGCGCTCCGCCGCCTTCTCGTCGAGGAGGGGATCGACGTCGTGCACGTCCACTCCCCGTACCCGGCGGGGATCGCCCGGGTCGTCGTCCGCACGATCCCGCGCGACCGCCGCCCGCGAGTGGTCTCCACCGAGCACAACGGCTGGCCGACGTTCACGCCGACCACGCGGTTCCTGAACGGCATCACCCTCGCGATGGGTGACGCCAGCATCGCGGTGTCCGAGCAGGTGCGCGCCTCGGTATGGAGCAGACTGCGGCGCCGGGTCGAGACCATACGCCACGGCGTGCCGCTGGCGTGCGTCCAGAGCCAGCGGCGCGAGCGCGATGCGGCCCGTGACGAGCTCGGGATCGATCCCGACGCCGTCCTGGTGGGCACGGTCGCCAACTACAACATGAAGAAGGACTACCCGACGCTCCTTCATGCCTTCCGGCACGTCGCGAGTCGCTTCCCGAGCGCGCGGTTCTGCGCCATCGGACAAGGACCGCTCGAGAACGAGATCCTCGCCCTCCGGCGACAACTCGACCTCGAAGGCGTCATGGAGCTCCCGGGTTACCGCGTCGACGCGGTCCGTCTGATGGCGGCCTTCGACGTCTTCGTGCTCGCCTCCCGGGTCGAGGGCCTTCCCGTGGTGCTGATGGAGGCGCTGGCGCTCGGCCTTCCGGTTGTCGCCACCGCCGTCGGCGGCGTGCCGGAGGCGGTGCGGGCGGGTGTCGAGGGCATGCTCATGCCGCCGGGACGGCCCGATCAGCTGGGCGCGGCGATCGGCGAGCTCGTCACCGATCCCGACCGGCGCGCCGCGCTCGGACGGGCGGCAGCCCGCCGGGGTGAGGAGTTCGACATCGCAAGCGCCGTGCACCGGATCGAATCGATCTACCGCCAGGTCGCGGGACGATGACCCCTGCCCACTCGGCTCACGCGATCGAGATCCGGCGGGCACGAGACGAAGACAACCCGGCGATCCTCGCCCTCCTCCAGGACGCGCTCAGCCGGGAGATCGACCCGCGTCACGCCCAGCTGTTCAGCTGGAAGCACGTCGAGAACGTGTTCGGCCCCTCGCCGGCGTGGCTGGCGCTCGACCGAGACCGGGTCGTCGGCTTTCGGACCTTCATGCGCTGGCGGTTCGAGACGGGCGAGCAAACCCTCGGCGCGGTTCGCGCCGTCGACACCGCGACCGATCCCTCGTACCAGGGCCGCGGGATCTTCACCCAGCTGACCCGCCGCGCGCTCGAGGAGCTGCGCACCGAGGCGATCGAGTTCGTCTTCAACACGCCCAATGCCCAGAGCCGCCCGGGCTACGAGAAGATGGGCTGGGAGGTGGTGGGGCGCCTCCCGATCGCGGTCCGGGCGACCTCGGCACGAGGGCTGCTTCGCCTGAGCCGCGCCCGCGCCCCCGCGGATCAGTGGTCGGAGCCGACCCGCGCCGGCAGCGATCTCGCTCTGATCCTCGAAGGCGGGCGACTGCCGGAGCTCCTCGCGTCCCGTCCGCAATCGGACGGCCTCCGTACACCGATCAGCGTCGAATACCTGGTCTGGCGGTACGGGCATCCGTGGCTCGGATACCGCGGCTTCGTCGGCACCGACGGCATCGAGGCCGGGCTGGTGATCTTCCGGATCCGGCGGCGTGGACGAGCGCGCGAAGCCAGCGTCTGCGAGGTGCTGACACCCGGCGACGATCGCGGACTGCAGCGCCGCCTCGTGGGCGAGTTCACGCGGGCGGTCGACGCCGACTACGCGCTCACGCTCGGTCGCCGGATCGGCGGGCTGATTCCGCTGCCGGGGCAGGGGCCGGTCCTTCTCTGGCGCGGGGTGACGGTCGCGAGCATGCCCCGTCGACCCCAATGGCATCTCACACTCGGTGACATCGAGCGGGCGTAGGCGGCGACAAGTCCCGCGCCAATGATGCGCGCCTAGGATTGTCAGTTCAATGCCGAGCGCACCACACCGTGATCGCGCAAGATGCTGAGCACCCTCGCGCAGCGGACACTCAAGGTGACGGCCGCGGCCGTGGACCACGTTCGTCGGCCCGTTCGCGGCGTCGTCATCCTCCTGTACCACCGCGTCGGCGGGCGTTCCCGCCTCTCCGTCGACCTGCCGGCGGCATTGTTCGACGAGCAGATGAGCGCGCTGGCCGCGGGATCAGACGTCGTCACCCTGGACGACGCCATCGAGATCCTCACCGCCGGCGCCGCGCCCGAAGCCGACCCGGTGGTTGTCACCTTCGACGACGGCACCGCCGACTTCGTCGACGAGGCCCTGCCGATCCTCGAGCGCTACCAGATCCCCGCGACCGTCTACGTGGCGACCGACTTCGTCGACCGGGGACGACCGTTCCCCCATGCGGGCATGCCGCTGTCGTGGGAGGCACTGGGTGACGCGATCGGCACCGGACTGGTGACGGTGGGATCGCACACACACACGCACGTCCTGCTGGACCGGGTGGCCGCACCCGAGGCCGAAGCCGAGCTCGACCGCTCGACCGAGCTCATTGGCGAGCGGTTGGGGGTACCGGCCCGGCACTTCGCCTATCCCAAGGCGGCACCCGGCTCCGCCGCCGCCGACGCGGCCGTTCGGAAGCGGTTCCGCTCGGCCGCGCTCGCCGGGAACCGTCCCAACCCCTACGGCCGGACCGACCCGCACCGTCTCGCGCGCTCGCCGATCCAGACCACCGACGGCATGCGGTTCTTCCGGCGCAAGATCGCGGGAGGGATGGAGTTCGAGGAGCGCGTGCGACAAGTCATGAACCGGCGCCGGTACGCGGGCGCGACGACGTGAGCACGCTCGCGCTGCTCGGGGGAGAGCCGTCGTTCCCCGAGGGCCTGCCCTTCGTTCGCCCCCCCGTCCCCCCACTCGAGCGGGTCATGAACCGCCTCTCACCGTCGTACGAGCGCGGGATCCTCACGAACGGTCCCCTTGTGAGCGAACTCGAGGAACGGATCCGCGATCGGCTGCAGGTGCGGAACGTCGTCGCGGTCGCGTCGTGCACGGCGGGCTTGATGCTCACGCTGCGCGCGCTCCGTCTCGAGCAGCCCGTCCTGCTGCCGAGCTTCACCTTCTCGGCATCGGCGCACGCGGTGGCGTGGAACGGATGCCGCCCCCGGTTCGCGGAATGCGACCCGGAGTCCTTCCAGCTCGATCCGGCCGACGCGGCTCTACGGCTCGACGGCGTCGATGCCGTGCTGGCGACTCACGTATTCGGAGCTCCGTGTTCACCGAGCGCGATCGAGTCACTCGGTCGTGACGCCGACGCGCCGGTCGTCTTCGACGCGGCTCATGGCTTCGGCGCGCGTTCGGGTGACCGCCCGATCGGTGGCTTCGGCGACGCCGAGGTGTTCAGCCTGAGCCCCACCAAGCCGTTCACCGCCGGCGAGGGCGGATTGGTGACGACCGACCGCGACGACCTCGCCGCTGATGTCCGCATCGGACGCGACTACGCCAACCCGGGCGACTACGACAGTCGGTTCCCGGGGTTGAACGCGAGGCTGTCGGAGCTCCATGCGGCCTTGGCGCTCGAATCTCTCGCCCAGCTCGATGACAACCTGCGAACGCGGCGGACGCTCGCCCAGCGGTATGTCGATCGCCTGGCGGACGTCCCGGGAGTGCGCGTGCAACGCGTCCGGTCCGGCGACGAGTCGACGTGGAAGGACTTCACGATCATCGTGGACGAAAACGATTTCGGCGTCGGCCGCGACCTGCTCGTTACCGCTCTGCGCGCCGAGGGCATCGACACCCGCTGCTATTTCGACCCCCCGGTTCATCTCCAGCATGCGTACCGTGCGGCGGGCACCAACCGCCTTCCGGTGACCGAGCATGTCACGGCGCGCGTCGTCAGCCTGCCGCTCTATCCGAGCCTGTCTCCGGCTGCGGTGGACCGGGTCTGCGAAGTCGTGGCGCGCGTACACGCCAATGATTCGGCGGTCGCGGCGGCGGACGACAACTACGGCGACGTCGCCCCGTCAGCGGCGCGCACGCACTCGTAGACGATCGTCTCGCACGCGATCTCCTCCGTCATGACGGTGCGGGCGAGCAGGGCGCGCGCCGCGGCCTGGAGCCGACCTCTCGGAGTGCGAATGCGCTTGAGGCGAACGCCACGGAACGACTCCAGTGCAAGACCGGTGCGGGCGCCGAGCTCGACGATGTTCCCCGGGGCGAAGTACGCCACGTGATCGACGCTGTCGCGCGCATCGCCCCGAGTGCCCCGCCACACCCGGTGAAGGGCGAACGGGTTCGGCGTGCTGAACACGAACCGGCCCCGGTCGCCGAGCATCTCGCCGACGTTTCGGAACATCGCCTCCGGATCGCCGAGATGCTCCAACACCTCGCCCGCCACAATCAGGTCGAACGTCTCGTCGAGGCGATCTCGGGTGACGTCGCAGCTGCGCACGTCGTAACCGCGTGCCGCCACCATCTCGACCGCGTCCGACACGACATCGATGCCCACACACCGCGAGGCCACGGCAACGAGGCGCGCGTGGAGCCAGGACGGACCGTCGGTGAAGGAGATGTCGTGGTCGACGAACCCGATGTCGAGGACGTTCCGATCGCGCGCGAGCTCGCAGAGATACCCAGCGCGGTCGTCGACGGGCGGGCGCCGTGCGGCTCGTACCTGCTCGGCCCGATGGCCGAGGGCCTCGGCCGAGTTCGGGTCTCGGGAGATCTCGGACCAGCGCACCGGCAGAATCGTACGATGACCGGGCCCGAACCGCAGACTTGCCGGTTCGACTCGGGCCACTGACGAGCATGCAGCTTGTATACGTCATCGACAGCCTGGCGCCGGCGGGGACGGAACGCTCGCTCGTCGCGGTCGCGCCCGAGTACCGCGCGCGGGGCGTCGCCCTCGAAGTGGTCTACCTGCGCGATCGAGACGATCTTCGACCCGAGCTGATCGCCGCGGGGGCCCGGGTGATCTCGCTCTCGGGCCGCGGCGGACGTCTCGGCAATGTGCGTCGAGTGCGGACGTACCTCAGCGAACGCCGCCCCGATCTCGTCCACACCAGCCTGTTCGAGGCGGACGTTGCCGGCCGGGTGGCAGCTCGACTGGTCGGAATACCCGTCGTTTCGACGTTCGTGAACGAGGAGTACGGGCCGGCGCACGTCCGGAACCCGAACCTCCGCCCCTGGAAGGTTCGAGCCGCCCAGGCGCTCGATGCCGCGACCGGCCGGTTCGTGAGGAGATTCCACTCGGTCTCGGGACACGTAGCCGATGTGATGGCACGACGGCTCGCCATACCTCGGGCGCGGATCGACGTCGTTCCGCGCGGTCGCGACCCGGTCTTGTTGGGAGAGCGGAGTCGAGATCGGCGGGCGCGGGCCCGGCAGCAGTTGGGGCTCACCGACGACGAGCGCGTCGTCCTGGCCGTCGCCCGCCACGACTACCAGAAAGGCCTCGACGTTCTCGTCGAGGCCCTGGCATCGGTACGCGCGGCAGTCCCAGGGACGCGGCTCTTGGTCGCGGGTCGAGCCGGGCAACAGACGGCCGAGCTCGAGGATCGGGCACGTGGTCTCGGCGTCGACGCGGCGATGACCCTGCTCGGAAAACGAGACGACGTCGGCGACCTGCTTTGTGCCGCCGATGTCTCCGTACTGCCGTCTCGACGCGAGGGGATGCCGGGGTCGCTCCTGGAAGCCATGGCGCTCGAGACACCGATCGTCGCCAGCGACCTTCCCCAGATCCGGGAAGTCGTCGACGAGCGCAGCGCGTTGTTGGTCGAGCCCCAGTCGCCCGAGGCGCTCGCCGGAGCCATCGCCAGCACTTTGCGGGACCCCGAAGAGGCCGCGCGGCGGGCTGCCGTCGCGCGGGCGCGATTCGTCGAACACTTCACGATCGACCGCGTGGCCGAGAAGATGTTGGACTTCTATCGGCGGGCGCTCGGCTGAGGTCCACCGCCATCGGCGCTGCGGGGCAGCGTCAGGCCCGGTATCGCACCCGCCGCCAGCCTTTCTGGAGCCGGCGGAACGCGGGGTCAGGAGTCACCCGCCGCACGAGTCCCCGCAGACCTCGGGCGATCCGCGGCACGGTGATCATCCGGAAGCGCCGCACCCGGCGGAGGACGGTGCTTTCGGTGTCGGCGCCCAGCGCGTGGAGCCAGTGGTGGGTCTTTGCCTCGACGGTGCGTCCGTACATCACCCACCCGGCGTCGAGGGCGTTCCGGAACCCGAGCGCGCGCAAACGCTGCCGAACTTCACCCTCGCGGTGGGCGTGGGATGGAATCTTGCGGACGTCCCAGTGGACGACCATCTCCTCCACCTTGCGGATCTCACCGGAATCGATGAGGTCGTCGAGGATGTCGCACTCACTCCCCTCGCAGTTCAGCTTCACGTACACGACGTCGTCCGCGGCGACGTTGTCCCGGAACCAGTCGCTCGCCTTCACGAACCTCGCCATCTCGTGCTCGTCGAGATCGTGGCCCCGGTCGAAGATGCTTGCGCCCAGGGTCCCGGGGGCGAAGATCGCACGCTCCGTCGTCTCGTTCCAGAGCCCGAACGGACAGACGGTGACGCGCGTGTCGTCGAAGCCCAGGAGCTGGGTCTGGCATTCGCTCGTCGGCTCGAAGCAGACGATGCGGTCGAAGCCGTACCTCGGATCGAGGACGGCTTCGAGGGTCTCGCCCACGTGCGCGCCCACGTCGAGAAAGAGCTTCACGGGCTCGGAACCTCAGCGGTGTCCAAGCGCGGGCTCATCGGTGCAATGATGCACCAGGACCGGTGTCGTCACGTTTGCCCTGGGGCGAGGCGGAGCGCGAGTCGTGAGGCTGTTGATCGCATGCACGGCGGAGAACAGTGAGTATTGGTGTACGGAAGTAGAGAACCTCGCGCTCTCAGTGCGCCGTTTCGGTGGAGGCCTCGCGGACACGCCCGTCACCGCCTGCTTCGTTGACGCGGTCGACGACGAATACCGCGACCGCTTGACCCGACTCGACGTTGAAGTCGTGACGGTTCCGCGATCCGACTACGGGACACCGCCGACCAACAAGTTACGGATGCTCGAGCTTGCGCACGATCACGCCTTCGACGTGTTACTCGCACTCGATTGCGACGTCATCATCACCGGGGACATCTCGCCGTGGCTCTCTCGAGACAAACTTCGGGGAACCCCCGAACACGCCGACCGTCTCACGCCGGCGCAATGGAGGATGGCTTTCGAGGCGCTCGACGTCCCCGAGCCCGACCGCGCCACGCGCATGGTCGCAACCGGCAAAACGACGTACCCGTTCTTCAGCAGCGGTGTGCTCATGGTCCCCCGGTCGATGTGCTTGGAGCTGGCAACGGTCTGGCAGCAACTGTGCCGGGAATACGACAAACTCTGCGATGCCGAAGAGCAACTGGAGCCGACTCGCTGGTTCACCGATGAGATCACGCTCACCTGCGCGATCACTTCGCTGGGCGTGACCGTCGATCCGCTGCCAATTTCGCTCAACCTCTGCACGACAGTCCCGGTGCACCCGTCGTATGGTCACGAGGTTCAACGCCCGTATGTCCTGCACTACCGCAACGAGATCGACAGCGACGGCTTCGTGCTTGCATCGCGACACGATGCTGTGAACAGCGCCATCGACGCGTTCAACGTGGAGCGCAGCGCCACGTTCAACCTTCGGTATGCCCACATCTCGAAGCCACCGTGGGCACGGCGACTCGTTCGCTGGCTCCACCGGCAGCACTGGTACACGTTCCGCCCCGTCCGCGCCCTGCGGAGGTCGCCCACCGGAGCACTGGGCCGCCGCGTGCTGCAGCGTCTCGCCCGAAGCCGCTAGGCCCGGGTCTCTACCGGCGCACGGTTGCGCTTCTCCTCGGCGCGCCGCCCGAGGATCCCCTGCACGCTCTCGTAAGGAATGAATGCATCGAGCGCGTAGTCGGACTTGAACCACTCGTACGCCGTCGCGGATCTGCTCGCTCGCTCCTGTGGCCTGGTGAGGAAGCGAGCACACGTATCGGGGATGTCCTGGTACTCGCACGTGATCACGTTCTCCTCGAACGCGGGGTCGAGAACGGGGTCCGCCACCGCCGACGGCTTCTCGTGCACGACGAACAGCCCGTTCGACAGGGGATGGTCGACCCGGGCGAGATCGAAGATCTGCGCCTGCGGTTCCTTGTAGTGGTGGATCCCGAGCACGATCTTGGTACGCGCCAGGAACTCGTCGAGCTGCTCTCCGTACGCGGGGTTGGCCTGACTCAGAACCTTGACGTTCATGCCGCGTTGCTCGAGCTGCTCGAGCATTCGCTGCCTCCGCCCGGACACGATGCCGAAGAACAGCACGTCGATGTCCTGCGGGAGCTTCTTCCCCTCGTTGTGTCTCCGGAAGCTGGTTTCGTAGTAGGGGGCATAACCGAGGGGAACGAAGTGGAAGGGCACGCCGAGCCTTTCGACGTGCTCGGCCTCGGACCGTTTGTAGCCCCACACTCCCCTGGCGTTCCGTATCCCCTTCGACCAGTGGACATTGTCGGTCCACCGGCTGATGGCGAGCGGCTCGGCGTTCACGAAGATGTAGTTCTTCGGGAACAACTCGAACGGAACGTTGTTCCAGAACCCGATCCAGAGGTCGAGGCTCGACTTCAGCCGGACGAGCATCGAGAGCGACAGACCCGAACGAACCTGGGTGCGAAAGCCCCGCCTGCGCAAGAGGTCGGCGATCGCCTCGGACTTGCGCGCGAACGCAGGATGTCGGTAGTAGACAACGACTCGCCGGCGCCGGAACCGGCCGAACAGGCGGAGGGGAAGGCACGCGAGGGCCAGACCGCGAAATGCCACTCGCTTGAGCATCCGTGACAACCGTCGGCGCATCCTACGGCGCTCTGAGCATCACAGCTTCTTCGCCATGACGATGCTGTCGACCGGCGTGCCCGCCCTGACGGCGACTTCCTTCTTGCGATCGATCTCGGCGAAGCCGAGGCTCCGATAGAGCGCGAGAGCGACGGTGTTGTGACTCAGCACCTCGAGTTGTGCGATCGAGACGCGATGGCGGTCCTTCACGAGCGGAAGGAACGCTTCGTAGGCCGGGCGCGCGAGACCACGCCCGCGAAAGCGCTTGTGCAGGTCCGCGCCCACGTAGATCGACGCATTCTCCGGATCATGATGGCTGAGCCTGAAGTAGCCGATGCGCTCTCCGCCGTACCTGATGACGTGGAAATCCGGTGACTCCTCGCGAAACCAGGTCTCACACTCCGCCAGCGTGAACACGCGATTGTCGTGAAGGGAATTGCGGCACTCGTTTCTGACCTCGATCAGGAACGGAAGATCCTCGTGTGCGAGAGGCTCGAACGCGAACCTCGGTTCGGATCCTGCTCTTACCATCCCGACCGGATGACGCTCACGACTCGCTCGGCATCGGCAGCCGTCATCCGAGTGTGGAGCGGGAGCACGAGATAGTCGTCCTCGATCGCGTCCATGTTGGGGAAGGTTCCCCGCGACTCGCGAAACAGCGTGTACCGGTCGTTCCGATAGTGGACCTGATTCGATTCGATGCGGTTCTCGAGCAGCTTCCGTTGCAGCCCGACGCGATCGTCGGCGAGCACGGTGCAGGTCCAGGCGGCGTGCACTCGGTCCTCCAACCCGCCTCCGATGAATCGGATACCCGGCGCGTTCGAAAGGCCGCGCTCATAGATCGCGAAGAGCTCCCGACGGTGTGCGTGTGTCTCCTCCCAGTCCTCGAGTGCAGCGAGCCCCATTGCGGCCGAGATGTCGGTCATCTGGTACTTGAAGCCGATCTCCCAGATGTCGTTGTCCCAGGTGGCCTTCTGCTTGCCCTCGCGGTCGATCCCGAACCACCGGATTCGCTTCGCCTTCGGAAGCAGGTCGGAGTCCCGGATCGCGAGCATGCCGCCATCGCCGGTCGTGATGTGCTTGATCGCCTGGAACGAGAACGTCGTGAACTCGGAGATGGAACCGACACTCCATCCCTTGTACGAGGCGCCGAGGGCCTGGGCGGCGTCCTCGATGACGGGAACGCCGGCCTCGTCGGCGATCCGGCGGAGCTCGTCCATGTCACACGGCAGGCCGCCGTAGTGGACGCACACGATCGCGGCGGTCTTTTCGGTCACCAGACGGCGCACGTGATCGACATCGATGTTCAGGGAGTGGGGTTGGACGTCGGCAAACACCGGCTTGGCACCGATGTAGAGGAGCGGGATGTTGGTCGCCGTGCAGGTGAACAGGGGGGTGATGACTTCGTCCCCGGCCTTGACACCGGCCAAGAGATAGGCGAGGTGCAAGGCGTCGGTTCCCGAACCCACGGCGGCAGTGCTCGCGCCGTTACAGAACACCTCCGAGAACTCCGACTCGAATCTCTCGACCGAGGGCCCCTGCCCGATCCATCGACTCCCCAGTTGGGCGCTGACCAGGTCGCGGGCGCGTTCGCTGATGTGCGGGTAGAAGAGGACGATGTTGCCTTTTGCCTCTTCCATCAGTGGCAGGTCGACGGGAACGGTCATATGTGGGTCGCGTTCCATTGAAGGCCCCTCGAGGGAATTCACCTAGGACGGTTGGCGGGTGCTGGCGGGCTCCCTGACTTCCCACGTGGTGGCCGCGTAGACGGGGGCGAGTCGCACGATCCCGACAGGAGGACGCTCCAGGTCGGGGCCGACCACGTCGAACTGGGCCGCCGGCCCCCAGGGAAGCGCCGCGACGGCGTCCTTCCCGGTGTAGACCGCGGTCCACACGTAGAAGCGGCCCCGCGGCAGCGGAAGCTCCTCGATCCGACACTCGAACTCGGTGTTGCCGGTCTCGAGCAGCACGTCGCGCGTGAAGAGGAGAATGGGCGTTCCCGGCCCCTCCGTGATGCCCAGCAGCAGGCGACCTCGTAGCTCGCGGCGTGAGTCCAGCACGACGGTCACCACGAGCGGCTCGGTGGTGTGCGGCGGGCGCTCACCGTCGCCGGTTGCGGACACCTTCACCACCTGGAGTTCATCGCCCTGCTGCACCTCCAGCTCGGCGCCAGCCTCGACCGCCCGCCGGTACTGACCGAGCACGTCACGCGCCGATCCGTCCGCGCGCACGACACCGCGCTCGAGCCACACGCTCCGCGCGCAGGTCGCCTCGATCGTGGGTAGGTCGTGTGACACGTAGATGAGGGTCGTGCCCTGGGCCAGGACCTCGCGCATGCGCACCAGACAGCGCTGTTGGAACGAAGCGTCGCCGACGGCGAGGACCTCGTCAACGAGGAGCACATCGGGCTCGAGGAAGGCCGCGACGCCGAATCCAAGGCGCATCTTCATGCCACTCGAGTAGTGCTTGATCTGCCGGTCGACCGCCTGCTCCAGCTCGGCGAAGCCGACGATGTCGTCGAAGCGCCTTGCGACATCGCGCCGGTTGAGTCCGAGAAGCGACCCGTACAGGAAGATGTTCTCGCGGCCCGACAGCTCCTGATGCAGACCAGTCGTCACCTCGATCAGGGCACCGACTCTGCCTCGGGCCTCGACGCGCCCCGCGTACGGGTACATCACCCGGGTGAGGATCTTCAGCAGAGTCGACTTGCCGGACCCGTTGGTCCCGACGAGCCCAAGCGAGCTTCCGGGCTCCATTGCGAAGTCGACGTCTCGTAACGCCCAGACCCAGGGCAGGCGCACCTCCCCCCGCAGGCGACCGAGCAGGATGGCGACTTGGTCAGATGCGCGCACCCGCCGGCGGTCGGGACGGAATCGCTTCCACACGTGCGAGACGGTCACCGTACCGTCAAGCGACATCGGCGATTCCCGTCTCGAGTCGCTTGAATGTCATGTAACCACCCACGAGAACGATGCACGCGGTGAGAGCGCCGAGGCCGAGCAGGTCCCAGTTCGGCGGCTGCCCGTAGAGGATGGTTCGGCGGTAACCGTCGATCACAGGAACAAGCGGGTTCACCAGGCAATAGACGCGCCGAAAACCCTCGGGGATCGACGCAAGGCTGTAGGCGACCGGCGTGGCAAAGAGTCCGAGCTGCAGCACGATAACGATGAGGTGCCGGAGGTCACGGAGGTAGACCACGATCGAAGAAAGCAGGAATAACAGACCGAGCGTGAAGGCGACCTGGACGGCGAGCAGCAGCGGAACCCAAAGGGTGGTGGCTTTCGGCGCGAACGTCGTGGCCCCAAACAGGACGCCGAGGACGAGCGTTGCGACCGCCATGTCGACGCCGGCGACCAGGACGCTGGCCAACGGAAAGACCTCGCGCGGGCAGTAGACCTTGTTCAGCAGGGGCATATTCATCAACAGGCACGGCCCGCCCAGCGAGACGGAATTGGAGAAGAACGTCCAGGGCAGGAGCGCGACGTACGTGAACAGGGCGTAAGGCACGTCACCCGTCCGCACGTCGGCCACACGCCGGAAGAACAGCGTGAACACGATCATGTACATCACCGGGATCACGACGGCCCACGCGAACCCCAGCACGGTCTGCTTGTAGCGGGCCCGGATGTCGCGCTCGGCCAGGGTTCGCACGAGCTCTCGCCTCTGCCAAAGCTCCGCAAGTGCAGTCGAGATGCGGAGCCGGCGACGGAAGCGAAGGTGGCGCGGTGGCTCGGTGGGAAGGGTGACGGACGGGGTCATCCTGGTGGAGGTGCAGAGACGAAGGTACAGGGCGTCAGGACAGCATAGGCGCACCGAGCGCGGAGACCCTGGTGGGGCGCGGGCGGCTTCGGTGACACCGACATCGGGCGCGCGCGATCATGCCCGGCGATGCCCGACGTCCCCTCCGACATACACCGCCCGTCGGCCTCGCCGGGATTGGGGTCGATCTTCGGTCTGGCGACGTTCGGTGCGCTTGTCGTCTACGCCGGTGCGCTGCCGTGGGCCATCGCCAGCGGTAGCTACGACCTCTGGGGAGGCCTGCTCATCGCGCCGGTGCTCGCGCTGATCTCTCTTCCGCTGCTCCGTCGGCTCGGCCGCCAGGACGGCGACCCATGGATCCGGAACCTGCTGGGTGCGGCCCTGGTCGTCAAGCTCGTGGGCGCGTTGATCAGGTATGCGGTGACTTCCAACATTCTGCGGGCGGGTGATGCCGACGCGTACCATGACGCGGGTCGCGAGCTCGCCAAGGAGTTCCGGGCGTGGGAATTCGCCGGGACGGCTTTCCAGGAGCACGTGCCCGATTGGGTCGGGACCCCGTTCATCCGGCTGCTCACCGGCTTCGTGTACACGGTGACCGGGCCCACGAAGCTTGGCGGGTTCGTCGTGTTCTCCTGGCTCGGCTTCTGGGGCCTCTACCTCTTCTACCGTGCGTTCCGCATCGCCGTCCCCGACGGCAACCACCGGCTGTACGCCGTCCTGGTGTTCTTCCTCCCGTCGCTCGTCTTCTGGCCGTCGAGCATCGGCAAAGAGGCCTGGATGCAGTTGACGATCGGAGTCTGCGCCTACGCCGCCGCCTGCATCTTTACGCAGCGCCGCGGCGGCTTCCCGCTCCTTGTCCTCGGGCTTTGGGGTGCGGCCATGGTCCGACCGCACATGGCGCTCATCGCGATCGTTGCCGTTGGCGCCGGGTACGTCCTCCGACAACCCCGCCGCGCCGCGTCCGGCGTTCCGGGGTTCGGCCGACTGCTCGGCATCGTCTTGCTGCTCGTGATCGGGGCGGCCGTCGTCAGCCAGACCGAGAGCTTCTTCGGTGTCGACGCATCCGGCACGAGCGCGGTCGATCAGGTCCTGGAACGTGCCGAGACGCAGAGCGGCCAGGGTGCCTCGCAGTTCGAGAACGCGCGCCCGTCGTCGCCGATCGAGTTCCCCGCGGCCATCGTCACCGTCCTGTTTCGCCCGTTCCTCTTCGAAGCCGGGGGCAGCGTCACGAGGCTCATCGCCTCGCTCGAAGGGACTGTGGTCCTGCTCCTGTTCCTGCTCGTTCCGCGCCGACTCCTGGCCATTCCTCGTCAAATGGTGCGGATGCCGTACGCCGCCTTCGCCACGACGTTCTCACTCCTCTTCATCTACGGGTTCTCGGCGGTGGGCAACTTCGGGATCCTCGTGCGCCAGCGGACGCAGGTGTTCCCGCTGCTGCTGGTGCTCGCCGCGTTACCGATGGGGAAGGGGACGAACCCCGAGAGCGCCACAACGGCCTCCGCCGCGCCGACAAGCCCCACGAAACCCGCCAACGCCCGCACCCAGAGACTCGCCCACTCTCGCCGACCGCGGGCGTTGTAGCCGACCGACCGGCGTGGCCGCGTTCAGCTTCGCCGCGAGCTGCTTTCCGCCTTCTTGCGGAAGCGCTTGCGACCGTTCGCCCCTTCCTCCCGCTCTCCACGTGCCCGCCCGCCCCGGATCGGCTCCGTGTACCCGTACCCGTAGCCGCCGTAGCCGTAGCCGTACGCGTCGGCCGTACCGATTCCGTTCAGCACCGTACCGACGAGCGGGGCGTCGACCTGGCGAAGGGCGGAGACGGCCCGGTGCAGTCCCCGCTTGGTGGTGGTCCCCGCGGTTGCCACGACCAGGGTGGCGTCCACGAGCCCGGAGATGACGAGGGCGTCGGTCACGGGGAGGACCGGGGGACTGTCGATGAGGAGAAGGTCGCAGCGGGCCGACAGCAGCTCGAAGAGCTCAGCGGCGCGGCGCGAGGACAGGAGTTCAGAAGGGTTCGGCGGGGGCGGGCCGGAGGCGAGCACAAGGAGCCCGGTGCCGACGCTGGTCTGCTGGAGCGCCTCCGACATCGGGACCTCGCCGAGGAGCAGCGAGGTGAACCCGACGTCGTGGGAGACCCCGAAGAACTCGTGCACACGCGGACGGCGCAGGTCGCAGCAGGCGACAATGACACGCCGACCGGTCTTCGCCATCGTGACGGCGAGGTTGGCGAGCGTCGTCGTCTTCCCCTCGACTGCGATGGCGCTCGTGACCTGGAGCGTGTGGATCGGCTGGTCGAGATCGAGAAACTCCACGTTCGTCCGCAGCATCCGGTACGCCTCGGCCGCGGCCGAGTTGGGATTCGAAGCCGACACGAGCATCGGCGCCTTGCGGTTCTTCCACCCTTGGACCGCGGGGATACGACCCACGACGGTGAGTCCGCCGGTGGCGCGCGCAACCCCGTCTTCGTTCCTGATCGTGTCGTCGAGGTACTCGCGCAGAAGGGCAAGACCGACTCCGAACACGAGGCCGATCCCGAGACCCGCGATTGCGTTGCGGATGGGCTTCGGGCTCACGGGCGAGCTCGGCGGTGTGGCCTCGGCGATCACCTCGGCGCCTCCGCCCTGCTCGGCGATGTTGGCGGAGATCTCGAGATCGGTGAGCTGTTGCAGGTAGACGTCTCGCTGCGTCTCGATGGTCACCAACCGCTCGTCGAGCCGCCGACGGTCGGCTTCGCGCGCAGGATCCGGGTCCTCGCCCAGCGGCGCCCCGAGGGCGTTCAGCTCGGACTCCACCGCAGCGCGCTCTTCGTCGAGCTTGCCCACCCGCTTCTGGATCTCGGTGCTCGCGGCCAGGAGCTCGTCGTAGAGCGTCTGGCGCCGGAGCTCGATGTACGTCTTGGCGTAACCGTTGGCGTCGCCGGCCGCAGCCTCGGGACTCGTGCTGCTGGCGATGAGCGCGACGACCTGCGTGGTCCCGACGACCTGGACGGTGACGCTCGGAACATGGCCGAGGTCCTTCGCCGCCGCCTGGCGCGTCTTCGGGCTGTTCAGGAGCTCGATCTCGGTGGCGAGCCCCGGCCCGACCGCGGTCCCCGACGCTTGCTCGGTTGCCAGGATCTGCTCCGAGAGCCTCGGAGCCACGAGAATCTTGGTCCCCGCCTGGTAGATCGGCGTCTCGCGGTAAGCGAGGCCGAGGGCGCCGCCCACGCCGACGACGATGCCGAGCAGGATGATCAGCTTCCGGCGCCGGACGACCCGCACGTAGTCGCGCAGGTCCATGGCCGGAGTTTCCAGATCGGAGGGCATCAGGGCGAGGTTAGTCCTGGCCGGGGCGGCGATCCCCTACGCCGGGGGCACCCCCCTGGGAGGTTTTGGCAGGGGGGTCATCGATCAGCGGGTCAGAACTGCTCGACGGTTCGCTCGAGGCCGTCCTCGAAGCCGACGCGACACTCGAACCCGAGGTCCCGTCGCGCGGCCGAGACGTCCGCGCACGTGTGGCGCACGTCCCCCGGTCGTGGATCGGTGTGCACCGGTCGGGACTCGACGTCCAGGATCCGCCCGAGAACGTCGAGCAGGTCGAGGAGCGAGTGGGCCGAACCGCCGGCGACGTTGTAGACGCCGCCCCGGCCCACGTCGGCGGGCGCGGCCGCGGCAGACAGGTTCGCCTCCACCACATCGCTGACGTAGGTGAAGTCCCGGCTCTGCTTCCCGTCACCGTGCACCTCCGGCGACCTGCCCTCCCGGAGCGCCTCGATGAACAACGGGATCACCGCCGCGTAGGCCGAGTCGGGCCGCTGCCGGGGCCCGTAGACGTTGAAGTACCGGAGCGAGATGGTCTCGAGGTCGTAGAGCTCCGCGAACACGCGGCAGTAGTGCTCTCCGGCCAGCTTGCTGACCGCGTAGGGCGACCGCGGGATGGTCGGCGCCGTCTCGGGGGTCGGGAGTGTCTCCGCCCCGCCGTAGACGCTGCTCGACGACGCGTACACGACCCGCCGTACCCCGGCGTCGGCGGCTGCCTTCAGTACCGTCAGCGTGCCGTGCACGTTGGCGGCGTCGGTGGCCAGCGGGTCCTCCACCGACCGGAGCACCGCCCGGTGCGCGGCCTGATGGAACACGACATCGACGCCGGCGACCGCGTCGCGGACCGCGTCCTCGTCGGCGATGCCGGCCACGGAGAGCTCGGCTGCCGCGTTCACGTTCTCCCGGTTCCCGGAGAAGAGGTCGTCGAGCACGCGCACCGAGGCACTCCGCGCGACGAGCGCGTCGACGAGATGCGAGCCGATGAACCCCGCGCCTCCGGTGACGAGCGCGTGCATGCCACCTCCGTCGGTGATCGAGTACGACCTCTCTCTGTACCCTATGGCGCGGTGTGTGATACTCCGCCCTCGTGAGTGCACCCCACTCTCCGACCGAGGACCTCGAAGGCTCCGACGTTCCCGCCACCGAACCGCCGCGTCGGCACGACCAGCTCGGCTCCGGTGGCAGCGCCGGAGTGCACCGCGCGACTGCCGCGGCGCTGGGCGAGCTGGCCGAGCACCGGGCACAGGCGGTGGCAGACCTCGACCGGGCCCTCGCGGCGCGACTCGGTGACCTCGATCGGGCGATCGAGGCGCGAAGGACCGTGATCGACGGCCGAATCACCCAGGCCCAGGGCACGCTGGCCGACGCGGTCGCCGACTTCCGGCGCGCCGGCAGCGACGAGCGACGACTCCTGCACGAGGCGGCCGCGGCCCGGCTCGCCGACGTGGAGCGGGCTGTCCACCAGCACCTGTCCGACCTCGAAGGGATCGCCTCCGAGCGGCTCGAGGCGTTGCGTCAGCTCGTGGGTCGGGTCCACGAGCTCGAACAGGCGGCCGCGGCCCGCATCGAGGCGCTCGAGGAGCGGGCCGGCGGGCCGGCCCCGGTCGAACCGGCTCCCTGAGCCGAACGAGCCCTTGGGGGATCGACCGGCCGGGTCCGCGGGCGGTCGCGGTGAGTGGCGGCGGGCCCGCGCGCCCAGCGCGGTCTATGTGATACTTCCCCGATGCCACGACAGCGACGACGCCCGCGCACCGAACGGCACCGAGGCGACTGGGCCCCGCCCGAAGGCATTACGCCCCGGCGGCCTCGTGCCGACGAGGGCGCCGAGATCGATCTGACGGGCGACCCCGAGATCGATCAGGTCCCGGATCGGGAGGACGACGAACAGCTGCCCGCGGAGCTCGGCGACGCCGCCCCGCTCGCCACCGAGGTATCGCTCTTCTTCTCACGTCTCGCCGAGCGCAAGGAGCTCCAGTTCGTCGCGCTCGCGGAAGCTCGACGGACCGAGCTCGAGGACGTTGCCGCCAAAGCCCGCGAAACCCTCGAAAAGGGCGTCGCCAAGCTGGTGGAGGCGCTCCAGGAGTCGGCCGCGGCCGCGCGCACCGACATCGAGTCGGCGGCGTCGTCCGAGCGAACCGGCCTGGCCAAGGCCGTCGTCGGGCGAATCGAGTCGCTCGAGACCGAGTTGGCCGAGGCGGCGCGGACCCAGACCGCCGCGCTCGACGGGGCGCTGGCGACGGCGCGGGGGGCATTGGACCAGGCCGCGGCCGAGCGCGAGCAGGCGCTCGCCCAGCTCGTCACCACGAGTCGGGACGCGCTGGAATCGCTCGCCGGGCAGCGGCAGCAGGAGATCAGCGAGCGGCAGCAGGAGATCGGCGAGGCGGCCCAGGCGGCGCTCGCGCGCGTCCACGAGGGCGTCGCCACGTTCGAACGGACGATGCCGGAACGCGTCGATGCGGTTGTCACGGCGCGCGGCAGTGCCCTGGACCAGCTGACCGAGCGGATTCTCGAGTTCGAGCGCGGCGCCGCCGCCCGCATGTCTGAAGTCGAGGCACGGTCCCACGGCGTGTACGAGGCGACCGAGGCCCGGCTCCAGGATGTCGAGGCGAAGGTCGACGGGGCCATCGCGCGGCTGGAGCGTGCCGCCACCGACCACGCCGGCATCGTCGAGGGTGCGATTGCCGCCAGCCGGGACCAGGTCGGAACACTCCGCACTGAAGCTGAGAACGCGGTCGCCACCGCCACGCAGGGCGTGGAACGCGCCGTTGAGGACGCTACTCAGGGCATGGAACGCGCCGCTGCGGACAAGGTCGGTGCCGTCGAGCAGGCCGCGGCCGCGGCCACTCACGGCATGCAGCGCGCCGTCGCCGAGAACGTCGGAGCGGTCGAGGAAGCGGTTGCCGACGGACGCGCCAAGGTCGACGAGCGGAGCGCCGGCATCGTGCGAGCGGCGACCGCGGGCGCGCAGAGCGTCGCTCGGGTGGCGGCGAAGCAGTCGCAGTCGATCGAGGAGCGGACCGGTGAGCTCCTCGCGCAGATGAGCGGTGCCGCCGCCGCCCACTCCGCCGAGCTCCAGGGAGGGGTGAAGGCCCATCGCGCCGCCCTCGACCAGCTGGTGGAGAAGGTCGAGCAGCTGGAGCAGGAAGCAGCGGCGCGCGTCGTCGAGCTCGAATCCCGCGCCGCCGGTATCGGCGAGACGACCGAGGCCCAACTCACCGCGCTCGAGCGGAAAGCCATCGTGAGCACTCAGGACGCCGCCGCGTCGGAGGAGCGACTCGCCCGGGCCGCCAACGAGCACACCGGCATCGTCCAGCAGACCGTGGCGGCCGGGCGGGCCGAGGTCGACCGGCTCGACGCCGAGGCCCATCAGCGAGTCGCGACCTGGCGGGCCGAGGTCGACCGGCTCGACACGGAGGCGGAGCAGCGACTGGCGGCGTGGCGCGCCGAGCTCGAACAGCTCCGCAGCGACCTCGAGGGATCCTTGAGCGAGACCGCCAGGGCGCGTCGCGCCGAGCTCGAGAAGGCGGTCGAGGCGACGGCGGCGGCGCTCGAGCGCTGGTCCACCCGGTCGCAGGAGCTCGAGCACACCATCGAGGAGGCCGCCGGGGCCGCCGCCGACCACTTCGAGGGTGTACTGGCCGAGCACACGGCCACACTCGGCCGGGTCGCGCAGGAGCGGGCCGGCGACCTCGATCGGCTGGTCGAATCCAAGGTCACGGAAGCTGACCGGCGGGCCGACGAGCGAGCCACCGAAGATTCTCGGCGGGCCGACGAGCGAGCCAGCGAGCTGCAGGCGCTCAAGGACAACGTCGAGGAGCGGGTGAACCCCGTGTTCGCGCTGGCGCGCGATATCGACGAGCGGCTCCAGCGCCAACTCGACGCGATCGAGGAGAAGCTCCAGGCGGCGAGCGAGGCGGAGCTCCAGCGGATTGCTGCCCGAGGCAGTGACGAGCTCGACGACCAGCTGGCCCAGCGCTCGGCCACGTTGGAGCGCATGGCCACCGATCGCCTCTCGGCCGTGCAGTTCGCCGTCGACGAGGCTCGCCGCCAGCTCGAGGCGGCCCGATCGGCGCAGGAAGCCGAATTGGAGAACGCGGTCAGGGGGCGGGCTGCCGACATGGAGGAGCTCGTCGGCCAGGTTCGCGAGGTCGAGCGGGCGGTCGTTCGCCGGCTCGGTGACCTCGAACGTCGGACCGTCGACAGCGGGGCCGCGCTCGAGGACCTGCTCGGGCGCGTCGGTGAGTTGGCCCGGGCGTCGAGCGCACTCGGCCGGGCCTCCGGGGGTCGCGGGGAAGGCCCGCCGGCCGACGAGCGCGAGCGGCCCCGCCCAAGCGCACCCCGGCCGCGCACGAGCCACCGTCAGTAGCGCTACTCCACCCGTCGCACCACCGCGCTCGCCAGGCGCCGGCTGACCGACGCCGGCATCGCGCCCGAGACCGCCGCGCTCACGCGGTTCAGGACGCCGGGCACACACTCGGCCCGGTTGCGGTCGTTGGCCTGGAGCGCGGCCGCGGCGACCTGGTCGGCCGACTGCCAGAGGAACCCGGGCACCGCGCTGGAGTCGAACCCGGCTCGCTCCTGGAACTCCGTCTTGGTGAAGCCGGGGCAGAGGACGGTGACGCGCACATCCGTCCCGCGTGCCTCCTCGTGGAGCGAGTGCGTGAAGCTGGTAACGAACGCCTTGGTGGCGCCGTAGGTCGCGTTGTAGGGCGTCGGCTGGTGACCGGCAACCGACGAGACGTTGATGATGCCGCCGGTGCCGCGCTCGATCATCCCTGGAAGCGCGGCTTGGCACAGCCGTACGAGCGCGACGACGTTGAGCTGGATCTCGCGCAGCTCGGTCTCGATCGGGAGCTCGGCGAACTTGCCGAACGTCCCGAACCCGGCGTTGTTCACGAGAAGGTCGACGCCGGCGCGGAGTCGCTCCTCCACCGCGGTCACGCCGCCGTCGGCGGTGAGGTCGGCGGTCAGCACTACCGCGTTTGTGCCGTGCGCGCCCTTCAGCTTCGACGCGAGCTGGTCGAGCCGGGCGGTGTCGCGCGCAACGAGCACGACGTCGTCCCGCCGCGCGGCCAGCGCCTCCGCGAACGCCCGGCCGATCCCGGAGGACGCGCCGGTCACCAGTGCCGTGCCCATAGCGGCTTCCTTCGCCGTACCTGTCGTTAGGTAGGTGGTTCGTGTCGTTCGGCAGGTGGTTACAGACCGAGCTCGGCCGCGACCGCAGTCGCGGTCGGATCGACCGCGGTGCCCACGTCGACCTCGGCAATGGCGCGCTGCGGGTCCTTCAGCCCGTGCCCCGTCAGCGTGCACACGACGGTCTCCCCCGGCTCGATGAGCCCGTCCGCGGCTGCCCGCAGCAGCCCGGCCACGGCCGCCGCCGACGCCGGTTCGACGAAGCAGCCCTCGACCTGGGCGAGCATGCGGTAGGCGTCGAGGATCTCGGCGTCGCTGACCGAGCCGATGTGCCCGCCCGACTCGTCGCGTGCCGCGATCGCGCCCTCCCAGCTCGCCGGGTTACCGATCCGGATCGCGGTGGCGATCGTCTCCGGGTGCGGCACCGGCTCGCCGATCACCAGCGGCGCGGCGCCGGCCGCCTGCCACCCCAACATGCGGGGCGGGCGCCGGGCCTTGCCGGCGTCGGCGTACTCCCCGTACCCCTTCCAGTACGCGGTGATGTTGCCGGCGTTGCCGACGGGAAGGCAGTGGACGTCGGGGGCGTCCCCGAGCACGTCGACGATCTCGAACGCGGCGGTCTTCTGCCCTTCGATGCGGTAGGGGTTGATCGAGTTCACGACCGACACCTCGCCGCCGTCGCCGAGGGCGCGGACGACGTCGAGGGCGGCGTCGAAGTTGCCCCGCACCGGCACCACCCGGGCGCCGTGGATGAGCGCCTGGGCGAGCTTGCCCAGGGCGATCTGCCCCTCGGGGATGACGACCGCGCACGTGAGCCCGGCCCGCGCCGCGTACGCCGCCGCCGACGCCGAGGTGTTCCCGGTAGAGGCGCAGATCACCGCCTTGGGCTGCTCCTCCGCCGCCTGCGACCTCGCCGCCGTCATGCCCCGGTCCTTGAACGAGCCGGTCGGGCTGGCCCCCTCCATCTTGAGCAGTACGCGCGCGCCGGTCCGGTCCGACAGGCGGGGCGCGTCGACGAGGGGGGTGCCGCCCTCCAGGAGCGTGACCACCGGCGTGGCCTCGGTAACTGGGAGCCGGTCGCGGTACTCCTCGACGACCCCCCGCCAGCCCTTCTGGTCGGGCGCGCTCACGGCTCGTCGCCGATGACGCGCAGGACCGAGCCCACCCGGTGCACCGGCTCCACGTCGCGGAGGGCGTGCACGGTCGCCCGCAACGCGGCCTCGCGCGCCTTGTGGGTGACGAAGATCAGGCGAGCGTCGTCACCGATGCCCTTCTGTTGCATCGACTTGATCGAGACCTGGTGGCGGCCGAACTCGGTGGCGATCTGGGCGAGCACACCCGGGCGGTCCGCCACCTCGATCAACAAGTAGAACTGCGACTCGACCTCGTCGATGGGCCGGACGGTCCGGCGGGCGAGCGTGCCGATGGTCGCGCCGCGGCCGCCGGAGACGAGGTTCTTGGCCGCGTCGATGAGGTCGCCCAGCACGGCCGACGCGCTCGGGCTGCCGCCGGCGCCCCGCCCGTAGAGCATGAGCTCCCCGACCGCGTCGCCCTCGATGAACAGGGCGTTGAACGACTCGCGCACCGACGCCAGCGGATGGTGGAGCGGGACCATCGCCGGGTGCACCCGAACCGCCACGTCGCCGTCGAGCTCCTCCGCCACCGCCAGCAGCTTCACCACGTAGCCGAGCTCGTGCGCCGACGCGATGTCGTCGTCGCTGATCTCGGTGATCCCCTCGCGGTAGACGTCGCCGGCGACGACGCGGGCGCCGAACGCGATGGACGCCATGATCGCCGCCTTGGCGGCGGCGTCGAAGCCCTCGACGTCAGCGGTGGGGTCGGGCTCGGCGTAGCCGAGCGTCTGGGCCTCGGCCAGCGCGTCCTGGAACGACGAGCCCTCCTCGGCCATCCGGGTGAGGATGTAGTTGGTCGTCCCGTTGACGATGCCCATTACCCGGCGGATACGGTCGCCCGCCAGCGATTCGCGCAGCGGCCGGATGAGCGGGATGCCACCTCCTACCGACGCCTCGAACAGGAGGTCGACACCCGCGCCCTCGGCCACCTCGAGCAGCTCCTTGCCCACGTTGGCGAGCAGCTCCTTGTTTGCGGTCACGACGGGTTTGCCGCTCTTGAGCGCGTTGGTCACGAGGGAGCGGGCGGGCTCGATGCCACCGATGACCTCGACGATGATGTCGATGTCGGCGTCGGCGACCACCGCCTCGGCGTCGTCGGTGAACCGGCTCGCCGGCAGGGGGACGTCCCGCTCGAGCGCCAGGTTGCGCACCGCGACCCGGGCAATCTCGATCCGCACGCCGGCGCGGGCTTCGATCACGTCGGCGTTGTCGTCGATCAGGCGCGCCAGGGGCGCGCCGACGTGGCCGCAGCCGAGCAGGCCCACCTTCACGGCTTCGTCACGGAGGCGATCGATCATCACATGGCTCCCACTGCGGCCAGTCTCGCGGACTACGGCTCGTCGAGTCGGAGCAGATCGTCGAGGGTCTCGCGCCGGACCACGACCCGCTCGCGGCCGTCGCGGACGAACAGCACCGCCGGGCGCGGGACCTTGTTGTAGTTCGACGCCATCGAGTAGCCGTAGGCGCCGGTGACCGGCACGGCGAGGAGGTCGCCGACGGCGACATCCGCGGGCAGATGCGCGTCGGCGACGACGAGGTCGCCCTGCTCGCAGTGCTTGCCCGCGATCGACGCCACCAGCGGGCGGGGCTCGTCGATACGGGCGGGCAGGTACGCCTCGTAGCCGGCGCCGTAGAGCACCGGCCGGGGGTTGTCGCTCATTCCGCCGTCGACGGCCACGTACGTCGGCCCGCCCGGAATCTCCTTGATCGTGCCCACTCGGAACAGGGTGATCGCGGACTGGGCCACGATCGAGCGGCCGGGCTCGACCATGAGCCGGGGCTTGGTCGCGACGCGCGCCGCCGCGCCGGCGTCGTCGAGCGCCCCTCGCAGCACCTTGGCGTACTCGGCCACGTCGCGCTCGGGGTCGTCGAGCAGGTAGCGAACGCCCAGGCCGCCGCCCAGGTTCAACTCCTCGACCGCCTGACCGGTGGCCGCCTCGATCTCCACCGCCAGGCCCATCACGATCTCGACCGCCCGCCGGTACGACTCGAGCACGTAGATCTGCGACCCGATGTGCGAGTGCAGGCCGGCGAGCGCGAGCGCCGGGCTCGCGGCGACGCGCGTGGCCGCCGCCAGCGCGATGCCCGCGGTCACGGTGAAGCCGAACTTCGATTCCTCCGTGCCGGTCTCGATGAACACGTGGGTGTGCGCCTCGACCCCGGGCGTCACCCGCACGAGCACGCGCGGCACGACGCCGCGTTCGCCGGCGAGCCGTTCGAGCCGGTCGAGCTCGTCGAACGAGTCGGCGACGATCCGCCCGACTCCGGCGTCGAGCGCGGCTTCCAGCTCCTCCTCCGACTTGTTGTTGCCGTGCAGGATCATGCACTCGGCCGGGAAGCCCGCCTGCAGACCGACGTGCAGCTCGCCGCCGGTGGCGACGTCGAGGTGCAACCCCTCCTCGTGCACGAGATGGGTCATGGCGGTGCACAGGAACGCCTTGCTCGCGTAGGCGACGTTGTCGTCGCCGAAGTGGGCGGTGTACTCGCGGCACCGCCGGCGCAGCTCGTCCTCGTCGTAGACGAACAGCGGCGTTCCGTACTCCTGCGCCAACGACTCGAGGTCGAGGTCGAGCAGGGCGGGCGCGATCAGCGCCCGGTCGATCGGCGCCGCCGGGTCGCTCACGCTTCCGCTTCCTCTCCCTCAGCTTCCTCCACGTCATCATCGTCGAGCCGCGCCATCTCGTCGGGGGCGCCGACGCCGAGGAGGCCGAGGGCGTCGGCAAGGCCGATGCGGCACGCTTCGATCAGCCACAGCCGCGCCTGGGTGAGCGCGGCATCGTCGGTTACCACGCGACAGTCCCGGTAAAAGCCGTGGAAGTCCTTGGCGAAGTCGCGGACCCACGTGGTGACCCGATGCGGCGCCCGCAGTGCCGCCGCTTCGGTGACGACGTCGGGATACGCCGCCAGCGCGCGCAGCAACTCGAGCTCGCGCTCGTGCGTGAGCGGGGTCAGATCGACGTCGGTCAACCGACGCCGCTCGACCCCCTCGGCGGCAGCCTTGCGCCCGATGGAAACGATGCGAGCGTGGGCGTACTGCACGTAGTAGACGGGGTTCTCCATCGACTGCGCGGTTACCACGTCGAGGTCGAAGGTTTGGGCGGTGTCGATGCCCTGGAGCAGGAACGTGAGCCGGCACACGTCGGGGTCGACCTCGTCGAGGATGTCGGCCAGCGTGACGATGTTGCCGGCGCGTTTGGACATCCGCACCGGCTCGCCGCCCCGGAGGATCCGCACGAGCTGACCGAGGATGATCTCGGGCTCGCCCGCGGGGAAGCCCAGCGCCTCCATCCCCGCCTGCACCGACTTCACCTGGCCGTGGTGGTCGGCGCCCCAGATGTCGATGAGGTGGTCCCACCCGCGCACGAACTTGTCGCGGTGATAGGCGAGGTCGGGGAGGAGGTAGGTCGGTGACCCGTCGCGCTTGACCAGGACCCGGTCGCGCTGGTCGCCGAAGGTGGTGGACCGCAGCCAGGTGGCATCGTCCTGCTCGTAGGTGTGGCCCCGCTCACCCAGCAGCTCGAGCACGTCGGCGACGTCGCCCCGCTCGTGGAGGGTGCGCTCGGAGAACCAGGTGTCGAAGTGGACGCCGATGCGGGCGAGGTCTTCCTGGAGCGTCCGGACGACGTCGCGATACCCCCACTCGCGCGCCTCGTCTCCCGTGACCGCGTCGCCGAGCTCGGCTCGCATCCGGGCCGCCATCTCGACCAGGTACTCCCCCTGGTAGCCGTCCTCGGGCGGCTCCCGGCCCTCGTAGCGGGCGAACAGGGAGGCGGCGAAGGCGTGGAGCTGGGTGCCGGCGTCGTTCAGGTAGTACTCGCGGTGGACGGTGGCGCCCTGAGCCGCCAGCAGGTTGGCGATGGCGTCGCCGACCGCGACCCAGCGGCCGCCGCCGGCGTGCAGCGGGCCGGTGGGGTTCGCCGACACGAACTCGAGGTTGATGCGTCCGTCGGCGAGGCTGTCGCCCCGTCCGTAGTCGTCGCCGGCGGCGACCACGGCGCGGAGCACGTCGTGGAGCCAGGTCGGCGCGAGGTGGAAGTTGAGGAAGCCCGGGCCCGCGATCTCGACGCGCGCGACGTGCGCGGGCGGGTCGGCTTCGATCGCAGCCGCGAGCTCCTGCGCGACCTCGCGCGGCGCGCGCCCGGCGGGCTTGGCGACTCGAAGGGCGACGTTTGACGACCAGTCGCCGTGTTCGCGCTGTTTGGGCGTTTCGAGCGCGAGGTCGCCGTCCGGCTCGGGCAAGCCGGTCGCCGCCAAGGCGGCGCGCAGGGCCTGGACGATGTCGTCGCGGATCATTCGGAGAAATGCGCGCAGAGCGCGCGAATCATGGTACCTATCGTGTCCGTTTTGTCGGAACGCCTTTGCGTTTGCGCGCGGCGCGTGACAAACGCAGCTATCCTCCCTCGCATCTCGCGCGAGCGGGATGTCGTTGGGGCGGAGCGCAGCGGCCAAGGCAGGGTGGGCCGGGACGCGTAGGGGTGGTCTGGACGTGGGGCGACGGAGGGGGCGCGGACGGTCCGTCTCACGCGCGCTGCGATCGGTGCCTGACGACTACGGGCCGGTGCCACCGACGGTGCTCCCCTCCCCTTCTCCGTCAGCGGATCCGCCGCCGCCGCCGCCACCACCGTACGACCAGGCGCAGTACGAGTCGGCGTACGGCGACCCGCTCCCTGATCCACTGGCCGATCCGTTGGCCGATCCGTTGGCCGATCCACCGGCCGATCCACCGGCCGATCCACCGGCCGATCCACCGCCCGAATCAGCTAGCGCGCCCACGGCGATGTCCGAGCTTGGCGCTGACCTGGTCCGCGAGTTGGCCCGTCCGAACGCATCCGGCATCGGCATCTTGTATCGCGCGCTCGACGACGTCGTCGCCTATTACGGCCTCGACGACGCGGTCCTCGTGATCGACGAGCCCGGGCTGGGTCGCCAGATCTTCCGGGCCGGCCGCCAACCCCTCGACAACGGCTCGGACGTGCTGCTCGACGCTCGCACCGGCCTGTACACCGAGCCGCACATCCGCGACCTCGACGACGTCCTCGTCGTCGACGTGTGCCTGATCGCGCTGCGCCTCGACCTGCTGCGCTACGACGCCTGGCACGATCCGCTCACCGGGTTGTACGACCGGCGCAGCTTCGATCGCCTGCTCGAGAACGCGGTCGCCCGCAGCCGGCGCTACAACTGGCCGTTCACGTTGGTGATCCTCGACCTCGACGCGTTCAAGGCTCTCAACGACCAGCACGGCCACGCCGCCGGCGACGACGCGCTGCGGTCACTGGCCGACCGGTTCCGGCGGGTGCTGCGGTTCGGGGACGACGCCGCCCGGATCGGCGGCGACGAGTTCGGTCTCATCCTCCCCAACACCGACCCGGCCGACGTGCCCGGGCTCCTCGAGCGGGTCCACGCCGCCGACCCGACCGGTGCACCGGCGCCCCCGTTCTCGTACGGTCTGGCCGTCTGCCCGAACGAGGCCGACGACTTCGACACGTTGTTCCGACTGGCGGACGAACGCCTGTACGCGGCGAAGAAGCGTCGTCCCGTATGAGCGAGACGGCGCACTAGCGCGGAGAGGACGTGAGCATGAACCTCGACGACCTCGAGCTCGAGCTCCGGAAGCTTCCGGGTGTGCGCGCGACCGGGTTCAGCGAGCGCGACGACATGCTGTTCGTGCAGGTGCACGCGGGAGGTCCCGACGATCCCGGCGACTCGGGGCTCGCGCTCCAGGCGTCGCGGATCGCCGCCCGCCACTCGGAGCGGCCGGTGGCAGTGGAGCTGGTGCGCTGGCGCGACGCGGGACGCGGGAGCCACGACGCGCCGGCCGGTGGCGACCCGCTGGCCGCCGGCAACGGCGAGGGCTTCGTCGACATCGGCGAGCCCGCCGCGACCGCGGTCGCGCCCGAACCCGGCCCCGAGCCCCGGCTGGTCTTGCTGGCGGTGCTCGTGTTCCCGGACGCCGACGCGGTCGAGGTGCACCTCACCCGGGGAGACCGGCGGGCGATCGGTCGGGCGGCGGCGAGTGGCGGTCCGATCGCCGCGGTGCACGCGACGGTCGAGGCGGTGCGCGGGTTCAGCACGCTCCTGCCCTATGCACCGGCGTGGGCGCGCACGATCGAGACGCAATCGCCGGGCCGCTTCCTGGTGGCGGTGGCGCTGTACGCGTCGGGGACCCAGGCCTACCGGTACGGGCTCGCCGCCGGCGAGAGCGAGGTCGACGCCGCCGCCCGGGCGACACTGCACGCGCTCAACCGGATCCTCGCGCTGGAGCTCCAGGGCACGACGACCTGAGCGCGCGACACCCCCCGGCCTGCCGAAATCGCGCTGGTACCGTTGGCGCTTGGCCGCCACGATGCGGCGATTCGCCCTCGTAGCTCAGGGGATAGAGCAGTGGCCTCCGGAGCCATGTGCGCAGGTTCGAATCCTGCCGAGGGCGCGTGAGCAACCCCCGCGTCGCCTTTCTCGCTCCGATGAAGTCGGAGCTGCGGCCGCTCGTCAAGAAGCTCGACTTGCAGCGGGCGGAGGGCGACGACGGCGTCTTCCACACCGGGAGTGCCGGCGATGTCGAGGTCGTCGCCAGCCTCACGGGCATCGGCATGCAACCGGCCGCGTGGGCGGCCGAGCGCATCCTCGACGCGCACCCGGTCGACCATCTCATCGTCGTCGGGATCGCCGGTGGCGTCCCGCCCCACAGCAAGGTGGGCGACCTGATCGTCCCTGAGGTCGTGGTGAACGGCGAAACCGGCACCGAGCATCGCCCGGCACGGCTCGGCGACCTCGAGCCGCGAGGCCGGCTGGTGTCCGACGACGACTTTCTCAGCAGCGACGCCGACGTCGCCCGGGTGTCGAGCGACGGCGTCACCGCACTCGACATGGAGACGGCCGCGGTAGCGGCGGTGTGCGAGGCCCGCCAGGTCCCGTGGTCGGTGTTCCGGGCAATCAGCGACATGGCGGGCGACACTGACGACTCGGTGCTCGCGATGGCCAACCCGGACGGTTCGGCGAACGTCCGCGCTGTCCTCCGCTACCTCCTGCCGCGGCCGTGGCAGATCTTCAAGCTCGCCCGACTCGGCCGCGACGCCCAAGCCGCGACCACCCTCGCGGCCGACGCCGCGATCCGCGCCTGCGCGCAGGGAAACCCAGGCGTGATGGGCTGAGCCGTCCCGGTCACGATCCTGCCGAGAACCGCGTGCTCCGGGCTCGGCGAAAGGCACCACGCACGTCGAGACCGCGTGCGCCGCAGGCGCGGCGCTTGCATCAGGTCGAGAGGTCGGAGACGGCAAGACCTCGCTGACGAACCTCCACTCACGAGATCGAGAACCTCCCACGGCAGCTCCGCGAGCCCGAGTTCTTCAGCGCGTGCCTACACTCGTCGCCGCCGGTTCGCCAACAAGACTCAGAGAGGTCGAGGCATGAGCGTGTTCCGCCGTGCAAGGCGACAGGCAGGCACGATCGTCAGATGGCGGCCTTCCTGGCTCATGCGCGCGAGAGTCAATCGATTCCATCAGCTCTACTACGACCTCGGTCACCGGCACGGGGGGACGTGGCGCGACACGTCTTGGTTTGGCGTCACCATTTGGAAGAATCCGCTCGACGTTTGGATCTATCAAGAGATCCTCGCTGACACGCGCCCAGAGGTCATCATCGAGACTGGAACGGCACAAGGTGGAAGCGCGCTGTTCTTCGCCATGATGTGCGACCTCCTGGGTACAGGCGAAGTGATCTCGGTCGATATCGCGCCGTTGCCGGGCAGACCACAGCATGAGCGCATTCGATATCTCCACGGCTCCTCGACCGATCCAGAGGTCGTCGCCGCGGTCGCGAAGTCCGTCCGGAATCGTGAGCGGGTGATGGTGCTGCTTGATTCCGATCACTCGCGCGGTCACGTCCTGCGTGAGCTCGAGGCGTACTCGGCTTTCGTGACGGAAGGTTGCTATCTGGTCGTTGAGGACACGAACGTAAATGGCCATCCCGTACTTGCACGCTATGGTCCGGGTCCCCTCGAGGCCGTGAACGAGTTTCTCGAGCGACATCCTCACTTTGAGCGGGACAAGCGGCGAGAGAAGCTCCTTTTCACGTTCAATCCAGGCGGTTATCTGCGGCGGAAGCAGTCCGAAGCGTGAACAACGCCCACCCGCTCCCGATGGCGGGCGAACGGATCACCACGGCAGAGGAGATCGTCGTCACCTCCCCCTTCGACGGCGCCGAGCTCGCCCGGGTGCCGAAGTGCGGTCCGCCCGAGGTCGACCGGGCGGTGGACGCGGCGCGCGACGCGCTCAGCGACGGGCCCCTGCCCGCGTGGCAACGGGCCGAGATCCTGGACCGCGCCGCCCGGCTGCTCGACGACCGCTCGGAGGATTTCGCCCGGATCATCGCGGCGGAGGCGGCCAAGCCGCTGAAGACGGCGCGCATCGAGGCCCAGCGGGCGGTGTCGACGTTCACCTTCGCGGCCGTCGAGGCGCGCACCCTGACCGGCGACATCGTCCCGATGGACGCGAGCGATGCCGGCGAGGGCAAGCTCGGGTTCACGTTCCGGTTGCCGATCGGCGTCGTCGGCGCGATCAGCCCGTTCAACTTCCCGCTCAACCTGGTCGCGCACAAGGTCGCGCCCGCGATCGCAGCCGGGTGCCCGCTTGTCCTCAAGCCGGCGACGCAGACGCCGCTGTCGGCCCTCGCGCTCGCCGAGCTGCTGCTGGACGAGTGCGGGCTGCCGCCGAACCAGCTGCACGTCGTGACCGGTGGCGGTGGGACGGTCGGCAACGCGCTGGTCGACCACCCCGACGTCGCCATGATCACGTTCACGGGGTCACCCGATGTCGGGTGGGGCATTCGCGGGCGCGCCCCCCGCAAGAAGGTCGGTCTCGAGCTCGGGAACAACGCCCCCGTCATCCTGGAAGGAGACGCCGACTACCAGACCGCGGCCGCGAAGATCTCGGTCGGGGGCTTCAGCCACGCCGGCCAGTCGTGCATCTCGACCCAGCGGGTCTACGTCCACGAGTCGATCGCCTCGAAGTTCCTCGACGAGCTGGTGCCGAAGGTGGAGGCGTTGAAGGTCGGGGATCCGCTCGACGAGTCCACCGACGTGTCGTCGCTCATCTCCACCGACGAGCGCGACCGGGTGGCGTCCTGGGTCGAGGAGGCGAAGGCGGGCGGCGCCGACGTGCTGACCGGCGGCGAGGTCGACGGCCCGTTCGTGCGGCCGACGGTGCTAGCCAACGTCAAGCCCGACATGAAGGTGTGCGCGCTGGAGGTCTTCGGACCGGTGGTGTCCGTGCAGACCTACACCGAAGTCGGCGAGGCGTTCCGGCTGGCGAACGACTCCCGCTACGGCCTCCAGGCCGCCATCTTCACCGCCGACCTCGGCACGGCGCTGCGCGCCGCCCGCACCCTCGACTACGGCGGCGTGCTGGTGAACGAGATCCCGACCTACCGCACCGACCAGATGCCCTACGGCGGGGTGCGCGATTCGGGGAACACCCGCGAGGGCCCGCACTCGGCGGTGCGCGAGATGACCGAGGAGCGCCTGGTGGTGATCCAGACCTAGGGTGCCGGCGTGGGACAACTGGACGGCAAGGTCGCGCTCATCACCGGGGCGGCATCGGGGATCGGCAAGGCGACCGCGGAGCTCCTCGCCTCCGAGGGTGCTCGCATCTGCGTGGTCGACCTCACCGACGACGAGGGCCACCGGGTGGCCGACTCGCTGGGCGGCATGTTCGTGCAGGCGGACATGGGCGAGTCCAAGGACGTCGACAACGCGTTCGACCGGTGCGTCGCCGAGCTCGGCCGCGTCGACATCGCGTACCTCAATGCCGGGATCGCCATCGGCCACAGCGAGCTGGACACGCTGACCGACGACGTCTACGAGCGCATCATGCGCGTCAACGTCGACGGGGTGGTCTACGGCGCCCGCGCGGCCATCCGCACGATGGAACGCGGCGGCGGGGGCGCGATCGTGGCCACGTCGTCGCTGGCCGGGCTCATCCCGTTCCCACCCGACCCGGTGTACGCCCTCACCAAGCACGCGGTGGTCGGGCTGATCCGCAGCATCGCCCCCACGATCGCGGCGAAAGGCATCACCGCCAACACGGTGAACCCCGGGATCACCGACACCAACATCCTCAGCGCCGACGCCAAGAAGCTGCTCGGAGACGCCGGCTTCCCGATCATGCCCGCGACCCAGATCGCCGAGGCGGTGCTGACGATCGTGACGACCGGGCGCACCGGCGAGTGCTGGGTGTGCCAGCCGGGGCGCGATCCGGTGCCGTACGAGTTCCGTCAGGTCCCCGGCCCCCGCACCGAGGGCGACCAGGCGAAGGTCCCGCCCGGTGTGCGCGAGGGGAGCTTCCCCGCCGGGTGAGCGACAACCATGGTCCCGCCGGGCGGGCCACCTTCTATCCTTTGCTCGATGACCCCTGCTGACGGCGCATCCGAGCGCGACCGCGTCCAACCCGAGGTGATGCCCGTCCCCGGTCCCCAAATGGGTGAGGGCCCGGCGGCGAACGAGCAGGTCACCCACCCGACGAAGCTCATCCGGATCGCCTCGATGGTCCGGTCGATGCTGGACGAGGTGCGGCGCGCCCCCCTCGACGACGCCGGGCGCAAGGCGCTGCGCGAGATCCACGAGAAGTCGATCCACGAGCTCGAGGACGTGATCTCGCCCGAGCTGCGCGACGAGCTCGCCGAGGTGGCGCTGCCGTTCTCGTCGCCGACGCCGAGCGAGTCGGAGCTGCGGCTCGCCCAGGCGCAGCTGGTGGGGTGGCTGGAAGGTCTTTTCCACGGGATCCAGGCGACGCTCTTCACCCAGCAGGCGATGGCCCAGGCCCAGCTGGACGAGATGCGGCGCAAGCTCCCGCCGGGCGCGCCCCGCCCTCCCGCGGCCGACGGCACGGTCGAGCCCCCGAGCGGCTACCTCTAGGCCGTCGCTGTGACAGAGCCGTTGCTGAGCCCCGACGCGCCGCGCATGTTCGCGAGCGAGTGGGCCCCCGACGGCTGGCGGTCGCGCCCAGCGGTGCAGCAGCCCGAGTGGCCCGACGCCACCGCGGCCGAGACGGCGCTGGACGAGCTGCGGGGGCTGCCGCCGCTCGTGTTCGCGGGCGAGGCGCGCCAGCTCACCGAGTCGCTGGCGGCCACCGCCGATGGCAAAGGCTTCCTGTTGCTGGCGGGCGACTGCGCCGAGTCGTTCGAGGCGTTCTCGGCCGACACCATCCGCGACAAGTTGAAGGTCATCCTCCAGATGGCGGTCGTGCTGACGTACTCGACCGGCGTCCCGGTCACCAAGGTCGGTCGCATCGCGGGTCAGTTCGCCAAGCCGCGCTCGGAACCCACCGAGATCCGCGGCGGCACCGAGCTCCCGTCGTTCCGGGGCGACATCGTCAACGGCTTCGCGTTCGACGCCGACGCACGGCGCGCCGACCCGGCCCGGCTCGTGCGGGCGTACAACCAGTCCGCCGCCACCCTCAACCTCCTCCGGGCGTTCACGAAGGGAGGCTTCGCCGACCTCTCACGCGTGCACGCGTGGAACCTGGAGTACGTCGCGACCAGCCGCGAGGGGCAGCGCTACGAAGCCCTCGCCCAGGAGATCGAGCGCGCCCTGAGGTTCATGGCCGCGTGCGGGATCGACCTCGACGGCGAGCTCCAGCTGCACGAGGTCGACTTCTACACCGCCCACGAGGCGCTCGTGCTCGCGTACGAGGAGGCCCTCACCCGGCGCGACAGCCTGACCGGCGACTGGTACGACTGCTCCGCCCACCTTCTGTGGGTAGGTGAGCGCAGCCGCCAGCCTGCCGGCGCCCACGTCGAGTTCCTGGCCGGGGTGCAGAACCCGCTGGGCGTGAAGCTCGGGCCGACCGCCACGCCCGAGGAGACCGTGGCCCTGTGCGAGCGGCTCAACCCCCGCCGCCGACCCGGCCGCCTCGTGCTCTTCACCCGGATGGGCGCCGACCGGGTCACGACCGGGCTCCCCCCGATCCTCCGCGCGGTGACCATGGCCGGCCACCCCGTCGTGTGGGCGTGCGACCCGATGCACGGGAACACATTCGTGCACGACAGCGGTTACAAGACACGGCGCTTCGAGGATGTGATGCGCGAGCTGCGGGGCTTTTTCGCCGCCTGTGAGACCGCCGGCGCCTGGCCGGGTGGGGTCCACATCGAGCTCACCGGCGACAACGTCACCGAGTGCCTCGGGGGCACCGAGGAGGTGCTCGACGAGCACCTCGAGCAGCGCTACGAGACGATGTGCGATCCGCGCCTGAACGCCCGGCAGTCGCTCGACCTCGCGTTCCAGGTGGCGGAGCTCCTCCGTAACTAGGAGGATCGTTCCTAGGAGGTAGGCATGCCGGGGGGAGATTTCGAGGACTACGGACCCAACTCCGGGTTCTTCGAGGAGATGCACCGCCGCTACCTCGAGAACCCGGCCGCGGTCGACGAGACCTGGCGGGCGTTCTTCGAGGGGACGCAAGCACCGGCGCAGCCGGAGCAGCCGTCAACGCCCGCACCCCCCGTACCGGAAGAGCGGCGACCGGAGGGAGCGGAGGTCGTTCGCCCAGCGAACGAGCGGCAATCAGTCGGAGTCGCACCACCCGCCGCAGACGAGCGAGTGAGCGAGACAAGTGGCCGTCCCCCGCTCCTGCTCGAGGGCGAGCAGCCGGCCGTGTTGCGGGGCGCGTCGGCCCGCATCGTCGAGAACATGGAGGCGAGCCTCGGCGTCCCCACCGCCACCTCGGTGCGGACCGTCCCGGCCAAGCTCCTCGAAGTCAACCGGATGATCCTCAACAACCACCTCGCCCGCACCGGCGGGGGCAAGGTCAGCTTCACCCACCTCATCGCCTACGCCGTCGTCAGGGCGCTGGGCGACGTCCCGGCCATGAACTCGGGCTTCGGGCTCGCCGACGGCCAGCCCGTCCTCGTCCGCCACGAGCACGTCAATCTCGGGCTGGCGGTCGACGTGAAGAAGAGCGACGGCTCGCACAACCTCGTCGTGCCGAACATCCGTGAGGCCGACACGCTCGAGTTCGCCGCGTTCCACGCCGCCTACGAAGAGCTGATCGCGAAAGTGCGGTCGAACAAGCTGTCGCCCGACGACTTCGCCGGGACGACCGGCACGGTCACGAACCCCGGGACGATCGGGACCCAGCACTCGGTCCCCCGCCTGATGCCGGGGCAGGGTTTCATCATCGGCGTGGGTGCGATCGGCTTCCCGGCCGAGTACGAGGGCGCCGACCCACACACGCTGGCGGAGCTGGGCGTGAGCAAGACGATCACGCTCACGAGCACCTACGACCACCGCATCATTCAGGGGGCCGAGAGCGGCGAGTTCCTCGCGGTGGTGCACAACCTGCTCGTGGGCGAGGACGAGTTCTACGACGAGATCTTCCGGAGCTTCACGGTGCCGTACGAGCCGGCGCGCTGGAGCGTCGACATCAGCGCGGCCGAGGAAGGCGCCGCCGAGCACGACAAGGCCGTGCACGTCCAGCAGCTCATCAACATGTACCGCGTGCGGGGCCACCTCATCGCCAACCTCGACCCGCTCGGGCGCAAGGACCCCGACACCCACCCCGAGCTCGACATCAACCACTACGAGCTCACCATCTGGGACCTCGAGCGCGAGTTCCCGACCGGCGGCCTGGCGGGCCAGCCGGTGATGAAGCTGCGCGACATCCTCGGCATCCTGCGCAACGCCTACGCCCGGGCCATGGGCATCGAGTACATGCACATCCAGGAGCCCGACCAGAAGGCGTGGATCCAGGAGCGGATCGAGGGCGTGACCTGGGAGCCGGCCGACGAGGAGAAGCACCGCATCCTCGAGCGGCTGAACGCGGCCGAGGCCTTCGAGCGCTTCCTGCACACGAAGTACCTGGGCCACAAGCGCTTCAGCCTCGAGGGGGCCGAGAGCGTCGTCCCGATGCTCGACGCGCTGCTCTCGGCCGCGGCCGACAACGGCGTCGCCGAATCCGTGCTCGGGATGCCGCACCGCGGCCGGCTCAACATCCTCGCCAACGTCGTCGGCAAGTCGTACGGCCAGATTTTCCGCGAGTTCGAGGGCGAGCTCGACCCGATGTCGGCGCAGGGCTCGGGCGACGTGAAGTACCACGTGGGCGCGACCGGCAAGCACGCGTCGCCGGCGGGCAACGAGCTCCTGGTCACGCTGGCCTCGAACCCCAGCCACCTCGAGGCGGTCGATCCGGTCGTCGAGGGGATGGTGCGGGCCAAGGAGGACGAGCAGGGCGACCAGGAGCGCACCAAGGTGCTCCCGGTGCTGCTGCACGGCGACGCCGCCTTCGCCGGCCAGGGGGTGGTAGCCGAGACCCTGAACCTGTCAGAGGTGCCGGGCTACGACGTCGGCGGCACCGTCCATGTCGTCGTCAACAACCAGGTGGGGTTCACCACGGCACCCGAGATGGGGCGCTCGACTGTGTACGCGACCGACGTGGCCAAGATGGTCCAGGCCCCGATCTTCCATGTGAACGGCGACGACCCCGAGGCGTGCGTCCGGACCATCCGGCTCGCGTTCGAGTTCCGCCAGACGTTCCGCAAGGACGTCGTCGTCGACATGCTGTGCTACCGGCGCTACGGCCACAACGAGGCCGACGAGCCCGGCTTCACCCAGCCCCGGATGTACGAGCTCATCGACGCCCACCCGTCGCCCCGCACCCGCTACACCGACACGCTCGTGCGGCGGGGCGACATGACCATGGAAGAGGCCGAGCAGGTCCTCGAGGACTTCAAGAACCGCCTCGACACCGCGTTCGCCGAGACCCACCCGAGCGCGCCCCCCGACCCCGAGCAGGCGGCGCCGCCCGACGCGCCGCGCGGCGCGCTGCCGGGTGGCATCCGGGCCGCGCCGGTGTCGGTCACCACGAGCGTGGCGCCTCCGGTGCTGGAGCGGATCATCGAGCGGCTCACCAGCCGCCCCGACGACTTCGCCGTCCACCCCAAGCTCGAGCGGATCCTCCAGGCCCACCGGGTGGCGTTCGACTCCGACCAGATCGACTGGGCGCTGGCCGAATCGTTCGCGTTCGGGTCGCTGGTGCTCGAGGGCACGCCGGTGCGAGTGGCGGGGCAGGACACCCGCCGAGGGACGTTCAGCCAGCGCCACGGCGCGCTGGTCGACACCCGGACCGAGGCCGAGTACGTGCCGCTGGCGCACCTCTCCGACGACCAGGCGCCGTTCATGCTCTACGACTCGGTGCTCTCGGAGTTCGCCGCCCTCGGCTTCGAGTACGGCTACTCGGTGGAGAACGAGGAGGCGCTGGTGTGCTGGGAGGCGCAGTTCGGCGACTTCATGAACGGCGGCCAGGTCATCATCGACCAGTTCATCGTGGCGGCCGAGGACAAGTGGGGCCAGAAGAGCAGCCTGGCGATGCTGCTCCCCCACGGGTTCGAGGGCCAGGGGCCCGAGCACTCGAGCGCGCGGATCGAGCGCTTCCTCGCGCTGTGCGCCGAGGACAACCTTCGGGTGGTGTACCCGTCGACGGCGGCGCAGTACTTCCACGCCCTCCGGCGGCAGGCGCTGGCGACGCGGCGGACGCCGCTGATCTGCTTCACCCCGAAGAAGTACCTGCGCATGGCGCACACGAAGTCGCCGATCGAAGCGTTCACGAAGAGCGAGTTTCGCTACACGCTCGACGACCGCGCCACCCTCGACCGCGACGCCGTGCGCCGGGTGCTGTTCTGCACCGGCAAGGTCGGCCACGAGCTGATGGACACCCGGGACGAGATGGGCGCAACCGCCGCGGTCGTGCGAGTCGAGCAGCTGTACCCGTGGCCGGAGGACGACATCGTCGCCATCCTCGACCGCTACCCGAACGCGCGCGAGGTCTGGTGGGTGCAGGAGGAGCCGGCGAACATGGGTGCCTGGGGGTACGTGCGGGACAAGCTCGAGCGACTCCTCCAGGGACGCGACGAGCTCCGTCATGTCGCCCGGGAGCCGAGCGCGAGCCCGGCGACCGGGAGCGCGACCGTCCACGACCGCGAGCAGGCTCAGCTGCTGACGGCCGCCTTCGACGGCTTGGCCTGATCGGTCGCCGCCGCGTCCGGACCTGACTCCCGCGCTCGCGCCGGCAACCAGAGCGCGGTGAAGAGAGCACCGAGAAGGGCGGCGCCCGCGGCCACCAACACGCCGGCGTGCATGCCGTCGACGAAGGCGGTGCGCGCCGCGGTGGCGAGCTCGGGGACGCCGAGCTGCTCGGCGATCGCGAGGGCGGCGCCGATCTGCTCCTTGATCTGAGCCGTGGCACCCGGTGGCGCCGCGGCGGGAACGGCGTCGGCGACATGGGACGCGTACAGCGACGAGGCGACGCTCCCGATGACGGCCACCCCGAGCGCGCCGCCTACCTGGCGCGTCGTGTCGTTCACCGCCGAGCCGACGCCGGCCTTCGCGAGCGGCAGCGACCCCATGATCGACTCGGTCGCCGGCGCCATCGTCAACCCCATCCCCGCGGCCATGAGCACCATGCGCCAGACGATGTCGGGGTACGGGCTCGACGCGCTCACGCCCGCCATCGTGATCAGGCCCACGCCCATGAGCGCGAGGCCGGAGGAGACGACCGCCTTCGTGCCCACCCGCTCAACCAGGCGGGGGCTGTTGGGGGCCAGGATCATCATCGTCACCGCCCACGGCATCAGCCGAACCCCGGTCTCGAGGGCGCTGTACCCGAGCACGAACTGGAAGTACTGGGTGAACAGGAAGATCGAGCCGAACATGGCGAAGAAGATGAACGCGATCGCGCTGCTGGCGACGGTGAAGCGCGGATTCCTGAAGAAGCCGAGGTCCAACATGGGGTACTCGGTCCGCGCCTCCCACGCGAAGAACAGTGCGATCAGGACCGCGCCGATCGCGAACGCGACCAGCGTTCTCCCCTCGGTCCAACCTTGCTGGGGTGCCTCGATGATCCCGTAGATCAGCACGGTCAGCCCCGAGATCGAGAGCAGGGCGCCGACGGGATCGAGCGGTCGCGCCGCCGGGTCCTTCGAGGTCGGGATCAGAAACGCGCCGGCGACGAGCCCGAACACGACGATCGGGATGTTCACCCAGAAGATCGAGCCCCAGTAGTAGTGCTCGAGCAGGAAGCCGCCGACCAGCGGCCCGAGGATCGCGAGGCCGGCGACGCCGGCCCACATGCCGATGGCCCGCCCCCGCTCCTGGGGCGGGAAGACGTTCGTGATGATCGACAGCGTCGCCGGCATGATGAACGCCCCGCCGATCCCCATGAACGCGCGGGTGGCGATCAGCTGGTTCGGCGTCGACGCCAGCGCCGAGAGCACCGAGCCCAGCCCGAAGATCACGAACCCGACCTGGAGCGCGCCCCGGCGTCCGAAGCGGTCGCCGAGCGCGCCCGCGGTGAGCAGCAGCCCGGCGAACACCAGCGTGTAGGCGTCCACCATCCATTGGAGTTGGCTGTTGGTCGCGTCGAGGTCGAGCACGATCGTGGGCAGCGCGACGTTGAGGATGGAGTTGTCGAGCACGATGATGAAGAGGCTCAGGCACAGCACCCCGAGGATCCACCAGCGGCGCTCGTAGGCCTTCGCCTCCACGTCCTGCATGCGGGGGACCATGCGGGCTCCTGTTCTCGGTTGCTCGCGCTACGTGGTCTGGCGCCAGGCCCGGAGGCCGATCCAGCCGACGGCGACGCCGAACGCGACCGACACCATGGCCAGGACGACGTGCACCACCTTGAACGAGGTCGAGCGGTCGTCACCCAGAATGTTGTTGATCCGGGTCAACCAGACGAACAGCGTCCATGTTCCCGCCGCGAGCAGGACGCCGGCGGCACGGCGGGTCACGAGGCGCCGATCAAGAAGCGTTGGTCACGAGGCTTGGTCGATTGCGTCCAGTGCCCGTTGCACCGAGTTGTCCGACCCGTTCACGAGCGGGAGTCGCACGTCGGGCGTCGGGATCCGGTCCTGGGCGTGGAGCACACCCTTGAACACGGCCGGGTTGGGCTCGGCGAAGAGCGCCTGGGTGACCGGCAGCAAGGCCTCGGCGTGCGCCCGGCCGTCGTCGAGCTTGCCCGCGAGCCCGCACTCGATCATCTCGACGAAGCGGGCGGTGCAGACGTGGGCGCTGGCGCAGATCGTGCCGGCGCCGCCCATCAGCACGATGGGGAACAGGAAGGGATCCTCGCCTCCGAGCACGGCAAACCCGTCGATCTCGTTGGCCCCCTTGAGCAGCTCGAGCGTGTCGAGGTCGAGGCCGGTGGCCGCCTGCTTGACACCGGCGAAGTTGGGGGTGCGGGCAAGCTCGAGCACGCCGGCAGCACCGAGGTTGCGACCGGTACGGATGGCGATGTTGTAGACGACGATGGGGACCGGGCTGACGGCCGCGACTGCCTTGAAGTGGGCGACGATCCCGGCCTCGGACGGCCGCACGTAATAGGGGACGACGATCAGGGTGGCGACGCACGCCGCGGTGGTGTGCAGCTCCTTGACCGCCTGGCCGGTCGTGCGGGTGTTGTTGGTGCCGGCGCCCACGATGAGCTGGGCGTCGCGCTCGGCGCAGACCCGGGAGCAGGTCTCGATCATCGAGCGCTTCTCGTCGACGTCGAGCGCGGTCGACTCGCCGGTGGTGCCGAGGGCGACGATCCCGGTGACGCCGGCGTCGAGGTACTCGTGGCAGAGCCGCTCGACCGCGTCGAGGGCGACCGACCCGTCGGACGCGAACGGCGTGATGACCGGGATGTAGACCCCGCGCAGTGTGACGTCGCTGGGCATGGCTCGCAGGCTACTCCGAGGACACCCGCCGATAGATTGCCGATTCGTGTCCGAGCCCTGGCGAACGCTTCTGACCCTGGCCGCGGGGCTCGTGACCGGGGTGCTGTCGGGGATGTTCGGGATCGGCGGCGCGGTGGTCTCCAACCCCGCCATTCGTTCGCTGGGCGCGTCGCCGATCCAGTCGGTCGGGTCGACGCTCCCGTCGATCCTCCCGTCGGCGATCAGCGGCGCGCTCCGCTACCACCGCGAGGGGCTCCTGCGGTTGCGCGTGGTCGCGTGGACCGGGTTCTCCGGCGCGGTCGCGGCCGTCGGGGGTTCATTACTCACCACGGTCGTGCCCGACGCCCGCGCCCTCACCATCTCGGTCGCGGTGCTGACCCTGTACACCGCGGTCCGGACCGGGCGAGCGGCGCGACCTTCCACCGTTCCCGCGGACGAGAGCCAGAGCGCCCCCGCCGACGTCGAGGCGGCTTCGGGCCGAGACCACTGGTTCACCCTGGTGGCGATCGGGCTGGTCGCCGGGCTGTTCTCCGGGCTGCTCGGCATCGGCGGCGGGCTGCTCATGGTGCCGGCGTTCACCGGCCTCCTGCGCATGCCGCTGAAGGAGACGCTGGGGACGTCGCTTGCGTGCGTGGGCATCATCGCGGTGCCGGGCATGGTCACCCACGCCGTGCTCGGGCACATCGACTGGGGGTTCGCGATCCCGATGTCGATCGCGGTGATCCCGGGCGCCCGGCTCGGCGCCGGCCTGGCGATCCGGGCGTCCGACCGCGCGCTGCGGCTGACGGTGGCGATCGGGCTCAGCACCGTGGCGGTGATCTACGCGACGACGGAGCTGGCGGCGCTCATCGGCTGAGCTCCCGGGCCCGCTCGAAGATCCCGTCGAGCATCGCCTCGGTGAGCTTGCCGGTGAACGTGTTCTGCTGGCTCGGGTGGTAGGAGCACAGCACGGTCGCGCGGGGCGTCGCGACCTCGACCCCGTGGCCGAAGCGGGGCCGCGGTCCCGGGAGCGGAGTGTCGCCGAGCTTGAGCGTGCGCCACAGCGCGTCGTAGGCGAAGCCGCCGAGAACGACGATCACCCGCACTCGGTCGAGCACGTTGAGCTCGCGGGCAAGGTACGGGAGGCACCGGTCGCGCTCCTCGGGGGTCGGCTTGTTCGCCGGCGGGGCGCAGCGCACCGCGGCGGCGACGTAGGCGTCGTGGAGGCGGAGGCCGTCGTCCGAGGAGGTCGAGGTTGGTTGGTTGGCGTACCCGGTGCGGTGTAGAGAACCGAACAGCCAGTCGCCCGAGCGGTCGCCGGTGAACACCCGCCCGGTGCGGTTGCCGCCGTGCGCCGCCGGCGCCAGGCCGACCAGCAGCAGCGTGGCCGCCGGGTCCCCGAAGCCGGGAACCGGTCGGCCCCAGTACTCCTCGTCCCGAAACGACGCGCGCTTGTCGCGGGCGACGTGTTCGCGCCAGTCGACCAGCCGCGGGCACGCCCGGCACGCGGTGATCTCGCGCGTGAGTCCGGCGAGCGAATCGCGGGCCACTGACCGGATGCTACGAGGCGGCAGCTACCCTGCGTCCGTGCGCGTTCTGCTGATCGTCAACCTGACGGCGTCCTCGGTCACCGCCCGCCGCCGGGTCGAGATCCAGCGGATCCTGAGCGTCGACCACAAGCTCGAGGTGCAGGAGACCTCGCGCCGGGGTCACGCCGCCCGTTTGGCCCGGGCCGCTGCGCTGGACGGGGTCGACGTGGTCGCGGTGCTCGCCGGCGACGGCACCCTCAACGAGGCCGCCGACGGCCTCGCCGGCAGCCTCACCGCGCTCGCGCCCCTCCCCGGTGGGTCCACCAACGTGTTCGCGCGGAGCATCGGCGTCGCCTACGACCCGGTGGAGGCCGCGCACCGGCTGGTCGCGTCGCTGCGCAACCTCAAGTTCCGGCGGATCGGGCTGGGCTCGGCCAGCGGACGCCGTTTCATGTTCCACCTCGGCATCGGGTTCGACGCCGCCGTGATCGGACAGGTGGAGCGGCGCTCCTTCCTCAAGCGGCACCTCGCCCACCCGCTCTACGTCGCCGCCGCGGTGAACACATGGTTCCGCCACTACGACCGGTCCCGCCCGCGCTTCCAGGTGACGGTGCCCGACGGGCAGGGGGGCGAGGAGGTCGTGGGCGACTCGGCCTTCGCGATCGTGTCGAACACGAGCCCGTACACCTACCTGGGGCGGATCCCCATCGTCGTGAACCCCGCCGCCGGGCTCGAGGATCCCCTGACCCTCACGATGTTCCGGGCCCTCGAGATCCCGCTCATCCTCGGGGCGGCGGCGTCGGCGCTCACGACCACCCGCATGATCACCCGCAATCCCAAGATCGCCCAGCGCGAGGGCCTCGAGTCGCTGACCGTGACCGGGCACGGGCCGTTCCCGTTCCAGGTCGACGGCGACTACCTCGGCGAGACCGAGCACCTCGACGTCCGCTGGGAGCCCGACGCCCTCAGCCTGGTGATGCCGTAGCCCTCCCAGCCGTTGGGGCGGGGCCCGGGGGGTTGGTCGGGGGGTTCGGCCCAACGCGGCGAGGGCGGGGGGCGGGACGGGGGTGGGGATGGC
>JBQTGU010000019.1:0-2314 GCA_052390575.1 Actinomycetota bacterium
ACCCCGTCATCGGGCGGGGCGGCGAGCTCGTGGGCACCGGCTCCATCGTGGTCGAGATCACCGAACGGAAGCGGGCCGAGCTCGCGACCCGACTGATCGCCGCCGCCAGCGAGCTGTTCACCTCCTCACTCGATCTCGACACCATGCTCGACCGCGCGGTTCGCCTCGCCATCCCCGACTTCGCTGACTCCTGCCACCTCTACCTCGTCGACCCGGACGGCGGCGGGCGCCGGGTGGCGATGGCGAACGTCGACCCCGCGCTGGAGCCGCTGCTGGTCGAGGCGGACCGGCGCTTCCCCGCCGACCTCGAGGGTGACCTGCCCACCGCCACCGCGCTTCGCACCGGCCGCACCCGCCGGGTCGAGCTGGTGACCGACGAGATGCGGGCGCAGATGGCCCGGAGCCCCGAGCACCTGGAGCTGCTCCGGGGGCACGGGGTGTGCTCGGTGATTGCCACACCGGTGGCGGTGCGGGGCGAGCGCCTGGGCGTGCTGATGCTCATGTACACGGGCGCATCGAATCGCCGCTACCAACCCGAGGACGTGCCGCTCGCCGAGGAGCTCTCGCGGGGCTTCGCCGAGGCGATCGAGCGCGCCCGCCTGTTCGAGGAGGCACAACGCGCCCGGGCCCGGCTCGACCTCCTGGCTCGGGTGGGCGAGCTGCTCACGGTCGAGCTCGACTCCCGGGCGCGGCTCGCTGCTCTTCCGGAGCTGGTTCTGCCGGCGTTCGCCGACGTGTGCGCGGTGCACGTCGTGGAGCACGACGGCGCGCTGCGGGTCGCCTCGTTCGCGACCGTCGACCGCGACACGCAGACGCGGGTCGACGCCGCCGCCGGAGCCGGGCGCGCCGCCGCACCCGACGCGCTGACGCCGTGGGGCCTCGCGGTCACCTCGGGCGAGGCGGTGGTCGTGGGCGCGGTGCCCGCCGCGGTGACCGAGCAGCTCGCCGTGGCCGCGTCGGGGCAATCGGGACCGACCGCGACGCTGGACGTCCGCTCGATCGTGAGCGTCCCGCTGCCCGGGCCGGACGGGCCGATGGGCGCGGTGTCGTTCGCGTACGGCAGCTCGGGCCGCCGGTACGGGCCCGACGACGTGCCGCTCGCCCAGGAGCTGGCGCGCCGGGCCGCCCCCGCGGTCGAGAACGCGCTGCGCTTCGAGCAGGAGCGCGCCACCGCCCTCACCCTCCAGCGCAGCCTCCTGCCGGAGCGAGTCCCGGACGTGCCCGAGGCCGAGCTGGCGGCGCGCTACCTCCCCGGCAGTGCGGAGCTCGAGATCGGCGGCGACTGGTACGACGTCCTCCCGCTGCCGGGCGGGCGGGTGCTCGTCGCCATCGGCGACGTCGTGGGCCACGGCATCCGGGCGGCCGCCTCGATGGGCAAGATCCGCAACGCCCTGCACTTCTGCGCGCGTGAGGGCCTGTCGCCGAGCACCATCCTGCGGCGCCTGAACGAGCACTTCTGCGGCCTCGACGACTCGGACATGGCCACGCTGCTGGTCCTCGTGTACGACCCCGGTGACGAGGTGGTGCGCTTCTCGAGCGCGGGCCACCCACCCCCGCTCGTGCAGCGGCCCGGACACGAGCCCGAGTACCTCCCGGGTGGCCGGGGCGCCCCGCTGTGCGCGTCCGACCGCGCCCGCTACCCGGAACTCGAGGCCCCCCTCCCTCCGGGCTCGCTGTTGCTGCTCTACACCGACGGGCTGATCGATCGTCGGGGTGAATCGCTCGACGTCGGCTTGCGCCGCCTCGCCGACGCGTTGCGTGCGGCACCGGACAAAGTCGACGAGCTCGTCGACCACGTCCTCGCCGCCCTGCTGGGCGACAACCCCCCCGGCGACGACATCGCGCTCATCGCCGCCCGCGCCCTCGCGCCCGCGCCCGGACTCGACCTGCGGCTGCCGGCGCGCCCGCGCGAACTGGGCATCCTGCGCGAACGGCTGCGCGACTGGCTGATCGGGCTCGGAGCGGCCCCGACCGAGGCGGGAGAGATCACGATCGCGGTGAACGAGGCCGCCGCCAACGCGGTCGAGCACGCGTATGGTCTGGCCGATGCCGATTTCTCCGTGGAGGCGCGCATGGACGAGGAGTCGGTCGTCGTGTGCGGGCGCGACGCGGGGCATTGGGGGGAGCAGCCCGCCCACGGCCGCGGCCGGGGTCTCGACCTGATGCGCGGCCTCATGGACGAGGCGTCGGTCGACTCCGGTCCGGAGGGCACCACGGTGCTGCTGCGCCGCCGGCTGCGGGGCGAAGTCGAGGTCGAGGACGAGTGATCGGCAGCACCGAGGTCGAGGAGCGCGACGGGGTGGTCCTGGCGCGG
>JBQTGU010000020.1:0-93423 GCA_052390575.1 Actinomycetota bacterium
ACCTTTTGTGGGTGGGGGCGCCGTTGCTCGCTAACAGTTTGGCTCCCACGGCAACGACGCCGATGCCGTGGGCGAGGAGCCGAGGGAGCGGCGACGCCGGCAGCGGCTCGCCCAGGCGCATCGCCCGCTCGTTCGCCTCCCAGCGCCGATAGCTCGCCACCGCGAGCAGGGCGCCCATCGCGATCAGGGGCAGCCCCAGCAGCCGGCGGCCGAACTCGATGTCGAGCGCGGGCAGCAGCTGGGTGGCGGCCACGCCGGTGGCGATGAGCGCGAGCGCGGTGCGGTTCCACGCCAGGAACGTGCGCTCGTTGGCGTAGGTGAAGCGAACGTCGGGCTCCTCGCCCACTTCGTTCAGCGGCGGCCGCCGGGGGCTCATCGACTGCACCCTACCGAGCCGAGTTGCGCCCGCAGCGGTCGGCGACCGGTCGACTCACGGTCGGCGCACCAGCTCCTCCTGGGGCGTGCCCGCTCGGAACTTCGCCACGAGCTCCTCGACGTCGAACTCGACGCCGATCGGGTTCTCGGCGAACGCACCCGACCGGAACCACGCGTTCAGCGCCTCGATGCTCTCGAAGTTGTCGATCTGGAGCTCGACCTGGTTGCCGTCGGGATCGCGGTAGTAGCACGAGGTCGTGGGCCCGTGGTTGATCGACCAGTACGGCTCGATACCGAGCTCCTTCAACCGCTCGTACGTTCCGACCAGGTCGGCGAGCGAGGCGTACGTGAACGCGACGTGCTCGAGCCCGCTGGCGGTGGGGGAGGGCGGTTCGGTCGCGCCGGTGTCGACGATCGCGACCCGGTGGTGCTCGTCGTCATAGGTGAGGAAGGCGATGAAGTCGTTCTTGAACGCGACGGTCGCCTCCAGGACGGTGCAGTACCAGTCGCACATCTCGGCGAGACGTCCGGAGCGGTAGACGATGTGGGCGAACTTGGCGGGTGCGGCCATCAAATAGCTCCCTCACTCGGCGCCGGGATACCCGGCGCCGCCCCTTCGGGGACGTTCGTCCGCACGGTCACCCTCCCTCCAGATACGACGCGCCGTAGACGCGTTCGATGGTGAGCTCGAGGATCACCCGGTCGACCGCGGCCAGGTCCTCGTCCTCGAGCGGCTCCGCCGGTGCCGTTCCACTGATGACCTCGAAGATCCGGGTCGTGGGCTCGCCGACGCCCTCGGTCACGATGCGAGCCGGCCCTTCGACGGTCACCGACGGGAACGGCTTCTCGGGGCCGAGCACGCAGTACGAGGCCCGTCCGGTGCGCTGCACGTCACCCGCCTTGGCCCGCTTCGATTCGGTCGAGATCAGCACCCGGTCGTCCTCGAGCACGTGGTACACGACCGACTGGCGGACCGAGCCGTCCGGCCGCGTCGTGCCCAGCACGCCCGCCTGCTGCTGGGCGAGGAACGCCCGCACCGTCGGGGTCAGTCCTGACGCCATCTCAGAGCACCTGTGTGTCGACGGGCTCGTCGGTGACCGGGTTCTCGAGCGTGCCGATGCCCTCGATCTCGATGCGCACGGTGTCGCCGGCGCGCAGGAACGCCGGCGGCTTGCGGAACACCCCGACGCCGGCGGGAGTGCCGGTGGCGATGAGGTCGCCGGACTCGAGCGTGAACGCGGTCGAGAGCGTCTCGATCTGCTGGAAGCAGTCGAAGATCATCTCCTTGGTCGACGCGTCCTGGCGCAGCTCGTCGTTGACCCAGGTGCGGATCTGGAGCGAGTGCGGATCCGCCAGCTCGTCCGTGGTCACGATCCAGGGCCCGGTCGGGCCGTGGGTGTCGAACGACTTGCCCAGGGTCCAGGTCGGCGCCTTGAACTGCCAGTCGCGCACGGTGACGTCGTCGACGATGGTGTAGCCGGCGACGACCTCGTGGGCGCGCTCGGCGGGGACGTGACGGCAGCGGCGGCCGATGACGACGCCGAGCTCGCCTTCGTAGTCGAGCATCTCGGACACGCGGGGGCGGTGGATCGCCTCACCCGGGCCGATCACGCAGGTGCTCTGCTTGTTGAAGAACACCGGGAACGACGGCGCCTCCTGGCCCGACTCGGCCATGTGGTCGGCGTAGTTGAGGCCGATGGCGAGGAACTTGGGCGGGCGGGCGATCGGCGCCAGCAGCTCGACCTGGCCCAGAGGGTGGCGGGCGACTTCGGCGACGTCGGGGGTAGCGGCAGCCACTTCGAGAACGGAGCCGGACACCTCGGCGATCTCGTCGCCGACGACGACCCCGGTACCGATGGAGCCCTGAAGGCGGAAGCGCACGACACGCACGATGGCTCCTCTCGACTACGCGGGATGTTACGCGGGTCGGCGTCGGAAGTAGAGCAAGCCGATCGCGTCGGAGACGCGCTCGATCTCCACCTCGACAGGGAGCCCGAGGCGGAGGTCGCGAGGCTCGATCTCGCGCGGCCCCGCAACCACCCGGACACCCTCCTCCAGCTCGACCACGAGGACGGCGTAGGGAAGCGCGTCGGCGAATCCGGGATGGAGCGCCTGGTGCGTGACGGTCCAGGAGAAGACGGCTCCTCGTCCGCTCGCCCGCTCCCAGCTCCAACTTTCACCGCCGCACGCCGGGCACAGGTGCCGGGGTGGGTGGCGCCACGCGTCGCACGATTGACAGCGCTGGAAGCGCAGCTCGCCCCGCGCCAGGTGCGCGTACCACTCGGCGCCCAGGCCGACGGGCGTAGGCAGCCACCGGGGTCCGCCACGGGCTTCGGTGCTCATGGCCGGCGCCCGAGCACCGCCAGGCTGCCGTCGCCGAAGTCGCCCCAACCGGTGACGAGGCCCAGCTCCGCTCCTTCGACCTGCGCCGGCCCGGCATCGTGGCGCAGCTGGCGGGTCGCCTCGACGAGGTGGTTCATGCCCCACATGTGCCCCTGCGAGAGCAGCCCGCCGTGGGTGTTGAGCGGGAGCTCACCGCCGAGCTCGATGCGCCCGCCGCGGACGAACGCGCCCGACTCTCCGCGACCGCACAGCCCCAGCGCCTCCAGCTGGAGTAGCACGACGTGGGTGAAACAGTCGTAGATCTCGAGGAAGTCCACGTCGGCCGCGGTCACCCCCGCCATCGCGAAGGCGCGGGGGGCGGCGAAGCTGAGGCCGACCTGGAACGGATCGGAACGGTTGGCGAGGTCGTCGGCAGGATACGGGTGGCCCTCGGCCACGCCGAGCACCGCGACGACCGGATGGGGAAGGTCGCGGGCGCGCTCCGTCGTGGTCACGACCACCGCGGCGGCGCAGTCGGTCTCGAGGCAGCAGTCGTAGAGCCGGAACGGCTCCGAGACCCAACGCGCGTTCAGATAGTCGTCCATGGTCAGCGACTGGCCCCGCATGAGGGCGCGGTCGTTCAGCTGGGCGTGCTTGCGGGCGGCGACCGCGACCGCGCCCGTGTCTTCGTCCGCGATCCCGTAGAGGTGCTTGTGGCGCATGCACAAGAACGCGTAGAACTGCGGTGCCGAGATCGCGCCGTAGGGCAGGTAGTAGTCCTGCACCGCGTCGGTGGCGGAGTTCACCGAGAGCCCGTACCGGGGACGGCGGGCGTCGGGCTTGGGCCGGAATGCCGAGTAGCCGTTCCATCCCACGACGCACAGCACGTGATCGGCGAGGCCGCCGGTCACGGCGGTGGCCGCGCTCTGGAGGGAGGCGACCGGGCTGGCTCCACCCATGTGCACGGTGACGGAGTAGCGCAGCTCCTCGATCCCGAGGTTGGCGGCGAGCTCCTCGGTGCTCGTGTACCCCGCCGGCGGTATGAGCCCGTCGATCTCGTCGAGCGTGAGCCCGGCGTCGGCGACGGCATCCCGGGCGGCGTCGAGCATGAGCTCGACCGGCAGTTTCGCCGAGCCGCGCACGTAGTCGGTCTCCCCGATGCCGACGATCGCGGCCTCGCCGCTCAGGTTCATGCGCGGCGGAGCCTAGGCGGGGGTTCGTAGCATCCGGTTCGTGAAGGAGCAGCGGTTCGAGATCGCGTCGGTGCTCGACGCACCGCCACCGGAGGTCTGGGAGCGGGTCGCGAGCGCGGAGGGCATCAACCACGAGCTGATGCCGCTCCTGAGGATGACCGTGCCCAGGAACGCCCGCACGATCGACGCGGAGACGATCCCGATCGGGGAGAAGGCCTTCCGAAGCTGGGTGTTCCTGTTCGGCGTGATCCCGTTCGACCACGACGACCTCACCATCGTCCGACTCGATCCTGGCCAGGGCTTTCTCGAGCGCTCGACGATGCTCAGTCAGCGGTTCTGGGAGCACGAGCGCACGCTCGAGCCGGTTGCCGAGGGGACACGTGTCACCGACCGGCTGCGGTTCGAGCCGAGGTTTCCGCCCCGACGGCTCCACCGCGCGTTCGTGGCCCGCGTCTTCCGCCATCGCCACCGGCGGCTCCGCGGCTACTTCGGTGGCGACGCGGTCTAACCCGAACCGGCGGTCACGGTCAGGAGGTCGTGGCCGACGATCACCTCGCCGTCGAACGAGCGGCGGACGTCGTCGATCCAGTCCTGCTCGGTCCCGGGCGCGGGCGCGGGGATCAGGTGGGTCAGGACCAGGGTGCGGACCCCCGCGCGCGCTGCGGTCGCGGCGGCGTCCTCGGTGGAGGAGTGATAGTCGAGGATGTCCTGGAAGCGGGGGACCGGGACCTGCTCGACGAGCGAGCGCCGCAGGACCGTCTGCACGTAGACGTCGGCCCCGGCGCAGAGCCGGTCGAGTCCCGGGCACGGCCGGGTGTCGCCGGAGATCACCACCGCGGCGCCGTCCGCCTCCACGCGGTACGAGAGCGCCGGCCGCACGACTCCGTGATCCACCACGGCCGCGATCACGCGCACGCCGTCGGCCTCGAACGCCGGTCCTTCGGTCACCTCCGTTACCTCGCAGCCGGGTTCCCAGGTGAGGTCGTCGTGGTGGGCGATGCGGTACCCGATGTCGGTTGCCATCGCCGCCAGGGTCCGGTCGACGAATTCGGCGGTTCCCGGCGGCCCGATCACCGGCAACGACTGGTCGGCGAACTGGCCGATCCACCGGGTGGTGAGGAGATCGTTGAGCGACCAGGTGTGGTCCGAATGCAGATGGGTGATGAGCAGGGCGGACAGGGAAGCGGCCCCGACGCCCGCGCCGGCGAGGCGCATGGTGACGGCGCGGCCACAGTCGAAGAGGAGGGCCAGCCCGCCCGCCCGCACGAGGGCGGCGGCGCCGGCGCGCTCGGGGTCGGGCAGCGGGTTGCCCGTCCCGAGCAGCGTCACGTCCATGCTCAGCTCACCACAGCTGATCGCTATACGTGTCGGTGCCGGGAACCGTCGGCAGGAACGGCGACGCGAACAGGATGCGCCCTTTGCCGCTCCCTTCGAGCTCCTTGCCCAGCGAACCGAACCGGTCGTCCCAGGTGTCGAGGACGTCGTCGTCGGTGAAGTAGAGGTGGAGGAGGCGGTTGTCGGCGGTGTCGCGCGGGACGTCGCTGGGGGCGTCGCCGAACAGCGGCACCGGGGTGAACGCGACCAGCAGGTCGGCGGGCAGCGGCCGCGACCCGAACCACTTGGTCACGTCGTCGATCGACGCGCCCTCGGCGGGCTCGGCGATCACCGCGGTGATGCCGCGGAAGCGGTGGTCGAGGGCGAGCTCGGCGGGAACGCCGTCGGCATCGGCGTTGCGCTCCTCGAGGAACCGGTACATGAGCGTGTGGATGTGGTCGCGCTCGGTGAACATCCGGTCGTTGGCGTGGAGCCAGTTGACCTGGTTGACGCCCCACTGGGTCCACTCGTCGAACTTCCCGGCGAGGATCCAGTAGATCGCGAGGTAGGAGCCGACCATGGGGTCGGGCGTGATGGGCGTCTCGGTGGGGTAGCGCTTCTCCTTGCATTCCCTGGTGGCGACGAAGCGGGCGCCCGCGACCGTCCACGACCCGATCATGCAGCCGGCGTAGAAGTGGTCGCGCTCGTACCACCGGTTGTATGCGACCTCGTGGCCGCGGTGCGGTTCGACCATCGTGAACAGCGCGCCTCCGAGCTTGATGGGGCGCTCGGTGCTGTCGCCGGTGCCTACCTCTTGAATGCTCATGGGTCCTCCGTTGCCCGCGCGGTGAGCGCGCGCTTGTCAACTTTCAGCATCGAGGTCAGTGGGAGGTCGTCGACGAGCTCCAGGCGGTCGGGAGCTTTGTAGTCGGCGAGTCGGTCGCGGCACCAGGCTCGCAGCGGGTCGAGCGCGGGCGGCGGTGTACCGGACGCCGGCACCACGAACGCCACCCCGACCTCACCCAAGACCGGGTCGGGAACACCGACCACCGCGACCCGCGCGACCGACGGGTGCTCGGCCAGCGCGCCCTCGACCTCGGCCGGGTACACGTTGTACCCGCCCCGGATGTACATCTCCTTGAGCCGACCGACGATGCGCAGGTTGCCGTCGCTGCCGACGAAGCCGAGGTCGCCGGTGTGCAACCAGCCGTCGCCGTCGACGGCAGCCGCAGTCGTGTCCGGGTCGCGCCAGTAACCCTTGAACATCGCCGCCGAACGGCAGCAGACCTCGCCGACCTCTCCGTCCGGTAGCGGCGCGCCGCGCCTCGGGTCGACGATCTGCAGCTCCACCTCGGGTGCGGGGCGTCCGACGGTGGTCGCCACCGTGTCGTCGTCGTCCGCGGCCAGCGTGCTCGTCGTCACGCCCGCCTCGGTGCTCGTGTACCGGGTGATCACCGGGCAGCCGAGGATCTTGCGCATCTGACGCACGAGCTCGGGCGCGATGGCGGCGCCCCCGATGGCCGCCACCCGCAGGTTCGAGAAGTCGGTCCGCTCCACATCCGGGTGCGCGAGCACGAGCGACCATTGCGTCGGGACGCCGGTGGCCATCGTGATGCCCTCGTCGCGGACCAGGCGCAGCGTCTCCTCGGCCGACCACGGCTCGCCGACGAGCACGAGCGTCGTCCCGTTGACGAGCTCGTCCCATATCCGGGTCATGTACCCGACATGGGCGAAGGGCAGGGCGAGGAGCCGGCGGTCGCCGGGGCGGGTGAGCTCGCCGATGTTGCGCGAGATCACCGCCATCGCGGCGTGGTCGTAGACCGCCCCTTTGGGTGCCCCGGTGGTGCCGCTGGTCCAGACGATGCACGCCGGATCGGTCGGGGCGACCTCGGGAAGTCGCACCGGTGGGTCGGCGCCGAGCGCGTGCCCGAGCTCCGTGACGGGAAGCTCGTGTCCGCCGTCGACGCCGTCGGGTACCGCGGCGTCGTCGCCGACCACCGTGACGCGGGGCTCGGTCCGCCCGATGATGCTGGCCTGCTCGGTCGGCCCGAGGCGGAGGTTGATCGCCGAGGTCACCGCGCCGGCGCGCAGCGCGCCGAGGTAGCAAGCGGCGAACTTGATCGAGGAGGGCAACAGCAGGCACACGACGTCGCCCGGCGCCACTCCGAGGTCGATCAGGGTGGCGGCGAAGCCGTCGGCGGCGCGGTCGAGCCAGGCGTAGGTGACGCGCTTCTCGCCGTGCACGTACGCCTCGCGATCGGGGTGCGCGCGGACCGCGTCGCGGAGCAGGTGGGCGGTCGTTTGCCCTGGTCGCGGGCTCGTTGCCACGAATCTGACACTACGTTAGATTTCCGCGCCCGGGCCACGGAGGGAGACCGGATGGCGCGCTTCACCGACCGAGTCGCGATCGTGACCGGTGGCGGATCCGGTCTCGGACGCGCCACCGCGCACCGACTGGCGTCGGAGGGCGCGCCGGTCGCGGTCGTCGACCTCGCCGCCGACGCGGCCGAGAAGGTTGCGGCCGAGATCGCCGAGTCGGGCGGCGCTGCCCGCGCGTTCGCCGCCGACGTGAGCGATCCCAAGTCGACCAGCGCGGCGGTCGAAGAGGTCGCGGGCAACCTCGGGCGCCCCCAGGTGCTCGTCAACTGCGCCGGGATCGGGGGGTTCTCCCACACCCTGGACGAGAGCTACGAGCGCTGGTCGGCGATCATCGGCGTCAACCTCACCGGCACCTTCCTGATGTGTCAGGCGAGCCTTCCGTACCTCCTCGACGGCGGCGGCGCCATCGTCAACATCGCGTCCAACGCCGGGCTCATGGGACAGCCGTACTCGGCCGCCTACTGCGCGTCCAAGGGCGGGGTGGTGAACCTCACGAAGGCGCTGGCGGTCGAGTACGTCAAGCGGGGCGTGCGGGTGAACGCGGTCGCGCCCGGCGGTATGAACACGCCGATGATCGCCGGCTTCACCATGCCCGAGGGCGTCAACCTCAAGGAGTTCGCCAAGGTGACCTCACCCCTGGGCTACAGCGAGCCCGAGGAGATCGCCGGGCTCATCGCCTACATGGCCTCCGACGACGCCCGGTACATGGTCGGCAGCATCGTCTCGATGGACGGCGGCATCACCGCCTAACGGGAGGACCGGAGTGATCGACGACGCCCGCAGCCTCTGGGAGCTGATCGAGCGCCGGGCCGCGGCCACGCCCGACGCCCTCCTCGGCATCGACGAGGACAAGCGCACCATGAGCTTTGCCGAGTACAAGGCCGCGGCCGAGCGCGCCGCCGCCGGACTCGCCGAGCTCGGGCTCGGCGAGGGCACTGCGGTCTCGTGGCAGCTGCCGACGTGGTTCGAGTCGGTCGTGCTCGTCGGCGCGCTGTCGCGCCTCGGCGTGGTCCAGAACCCGATCCTGCCGATCTACCGCGAGCGCGAGGTGGGTTTCGTCACGCGCCAGACCGGCGCCAAGCTGCTGGTCGTCCCGGGCGAGTGGAAGGGCTACGACTACGAGGCCATGGCGCGTGCCATCGCCGAGGGCCAGCCCGGGCTCGACATCCTCGTCGTGAATCGCGAGCTACCCGCGGGGGACCCCGCCGGCCTCCCGTCAGCGTCGCCGACGCCCGACAACCCTGACGGCGCGCCGATTCGGTGGGCGTTCTACACGTCGGGCACGACCGCCGACCCCAAGGGCGCCCGTCACACCGACCGCACGATCATGGCGTCGGCGTTCGGGATGGTGCAGGCACTCGACGTCAAGGAGAACGACCGCAGCGCGATGGTGTTCCCGTTCACCCACATCGGGGGAATCGGATGGCTGTTCGCAGCGATGATGACCGGCTGCCAGGCGATCATCGTCGAGGCGTTCGACCCCGCGACCACCATCCCCGTGCTCCAGCGCGAGGGCGTGACGCTGGCGGGCGCCGGCACCCCGTTCCACATGGCGTACCTCGCGGCCCAGCGCCAGCACCCCGACCAGCCGCTGTTTCCCGACGCGCGCGCGTATCCGGGCGGCGGGGCGGCCAAACCGGCACGGCTCCACTACGACGTGAAGAAGGAGCTCGGTGGTGTGGGCGTGGTGTCGGGGTGGGGACTGACCGAGACGCCCATCCTGACGATGTGTTCGGTGACCGACCCCGACGACAAGCTCGCCACCAGCGAGGGTCGCCCCACGCCGGGGGTCGAGCTCAGGGTGGTGAAGCTCGACGGCACCGTCGCGAAGCCCGGTGAGGAGGGCGAGCTGCGGGCCAAGGGACCGATGCAGTGCAAGGGCTACCTCGACGAGTCGCTCAACGCCGACGCGTTCGACGAGCAGGGCTTCTTCCGCACCGGCGACCTCGGCAACCAGGATGCCGACGGGTACGTCACCATCACCGGTCGGCTCAAGGACGTGATCATCCGCAAGGGCGAGAACATCAGCGCCAAGGAGGTCGAGGACCTCCTGTTCACCAGCCCCGACGTCGCCGACGTGGCGGTGATCGGCCTGCCCGATCCCGGCTCGGGCGAGCGCGCCTGCGCGGTGCTCGTGCCCAAGGACATATCGGCGCCGCCGACGCTCGAAGACATCGCCACGTTCTGCAAGGACGCCGGGCTCATGACCCAGAAGATCCCCGAGCAGCTCGAGATCGTCGACGTGCTGCCCCGCAACGCCACCGGCAAGGTCCTCAAGCACGAGCTGCGCAAGCAGTACTCGAAGCAGTAGGTCCGGTGCCGCTTCCCCAGGAGCTGAAGGACCTCGCGGCCAAGGTCTCGAACTGGGGCCGGTGGGGTCCTGACGACCAGCGGGGGACGCTGAACTTCATCACGCCCGAGGCGGTGCAGCGGGGCGCGGCCGCGGTGCAGACGGGCGTGACCTTCCCGTTGTCGATTCCCTACGACGACGACGGGCCCCAGACCGGCGCGATCCCGGGCCGCATCAACCCCAAGCACACCATGCTGATGGCCAACGCGCCCTTCACCGGCGACATCGCCGACTTCTGCACCAGCGACGACATCGTGGAGATGGGGGTGCAGGCCGCCACCCACTGGGACGCGCTCGCCCACGTCGGCTACGAGGGCAAGCTCTACAACGACACTCCGTTCGACGCCGTGAACGACTCGGGCGCGTCGAAGCTGGGGATCGAGCAGTACGGGCCGATCGTCACCCGGGGCATCCTGGTCGACCTTGCCCGGCTCAAGGGCGTCGACTTCTTCGAGGACAACTACGCCATCACCGGTGACGACCTCGACGCGGCGGCGAAACAGGCCGGCGTCAGCGTCGAGTCGGGCGACATCGTCCTCGTGCGGACCGGCCAGATGGAGTGGTTGCGACGGGGCGACAAGGCTCGCTTCAACGACCCGACCCCCGGTCTGGGCGTCGGCTCGATCGAATGGCTCCACGACCACGAGGTCGCGGCCGTCGCCACCGACACCCTGGTGTTCGAGGTGTGGCCGTGCGAGGACCCGGCCGTGCTCCTGCCCGTCCACATGATCGACCTGCGCGACATGGGCCTGGTGCAGGGCCAGCTCTGGCACCTGGACGACCTCGCGGCCGACTGCGCCGGCGACGGCCGCTACGAGTTTCTCCTCGCGGCCACGCCGCTGCCGATCACGCACGCGGTCGGCGGGCCGGTCGCGCCCACCGCCACGAAGTAGGCCCCCGGCTTGGCGCAGACCGCGCGCGCGCTGGTGCTGGAGCAACCGCGGCGGCTTGTCGAGCGCGAGCTCGCCCTGCCCGAGATCGGCGACGACGACGCGCTCCTGCGGGTCGAGGCGTGCGGGCTCTGCGGCACCGACCACGAGGAGTACACCGGCGAGATGCACCCCGGGTACGCGTTCGTGCCCGGTCACGAGACCGTCGGGGTGCTCGAGGAGATCGGGGGGCGCGCCTCCGAACGGTGGGGTGTGTACGCGGGCGATCGGATCGCGGTCGAAGTGTTTCAACGCTGCGGCGAGTGCGCGCCGTGCCGGCGAGGCAACTACCGGGAGTGCGAGCGCCACGGCCTCCGCGACATGTACGGGTTCGTGCCGGTCGAGACGCCGCCGGGACTCTGGGGCGGCTACGCCGAGTACCAGTACCTCGGGCCCGACGCGCTCGTGCTGCCGGTTCCCGACGGGATGGATCCTGTCCTGGCGACGATGTTCAACCCCCTTGGCGCCGGCATCCGCTGGGGCGTGACGTTGCCGGGCACCAAGGCGGGCGACTCGGTCGTGGTGCTGGGGCCGGGCGTGCGCGGCCTGTCGGCGGTGGCGGCGGCGAAAGAAGCGGGCGCCGGGTTCGTGACCGTGACCGGACGGGGTGAGCGGGACAAGCCCCGGCTCGATGCTGCCCGGGCGATGGGCGCCGATCTCGTCGTCGACGTCGAGCGGGAGGACGCGATCCGATCGCTCGTCGACGAGACCGGCCACCGCGCCGACGTCGTGCTCGACGTCACGGCCAAGGCGCCGGAGGCGGTCGCGCAGGCGATCGGGTTCGCGCGCACGGGCGGGACGGTCGTGCTCGCCGGCACCCGGGGCCCGGAGCACCCGGCGCAGATCTGGCCCGACGCAATCGTGCAGAAGGAGCTGACGATCCTGGGGGCGCTCGGGGTCGACACAGCGGCGTACCGCGCCGCCTTCGAGTTGCTCGCGTCGCGCCGCTATCCGCTCGCGGAGCTGTCCCGCACCGTCGCCAACCTCGACGAGGCCGAGCACCTGGTGCAGACGATGGCAGGTGAGACCGAGGAGACCCCGCCGGTCCACGGGGTCCTCGTGCCGTAGAGCACGGTGATCGTCTACTTCTTCGCCTGAGTCGCGAACGCGTCGAACAGGCGCTGTTGCGCCGGGTCACCAGTGGCGGTGTCCTCGGGGTGCCACTGGGCGCCGACGATCCAGGCGTCGCCGTTGGCGAGCTCGATGCCCTCGACGACGCCGTCGTCGGCCCACGCCACCGCTTCGAGCCCGTCGCCGAGCTTCTCGACCGCCTGGTGGTGGTGCGAGCTCACCCGAGCGCGGGTCGTGCCCATCGCCTGCGCGAGCCGTGACCCTTCCTGGAGACGCACGGCGTGCATCGCCGCCCCGCCCTCGACGCCGGGCAGACCATGGGACACGTCGCCGGTCGGGATGTGCTGCTCGAGCGTGCCACCCAGCGCCACGTTGAGCGCCTGGTGGCCGCGGCAGATCGCGAGCGTCGGGAGACCGCGCCCGACCGCCGCCCGGACCAGCGGGAGCTCGAAGCCGTCGCGCCGCCCGATCACGCCGTAGGTCTCCTCGGCGCGCGCCTGGCCGTAGGTCTCGGGATCGAGGTCGCCGCCTCCGAGCAGAAGGAGGCCGTCGAACCGGTCGAGCAGGTCGTTGGCCTCGTGCTCGTCGAGCTCGTCCGGCATGAGGACGGCTTCCTGGGCGCCCGCTCGTCGCAGCGCGTACAGATAGGTGTCGGGGGCGGCCACCGCCGACGACACCCAACCTTCGACCCGGCCCGTCTTGATCGGGTAGGCGGGCACGGCGATCAAGGGCCTGCTCATATCAACTCGAAGTTGCGGCGGCGCTCCCAGTCGGTGACGACGCGGTTGAAGCTGGCCCATTCCTGCTTCGCGGTGTTGACGAGGTGGAAGTGCACGTCCTCGCCGAACGCCTTCACCGCGACCTCGCTGTGCTCGAGCTCGTCGATCGCCTCGACGAGAGTCGACGGCACCCGAGCGACATCTTCGGCCTCGTAGGCGTTGCCCCGGAACGCCGGCCCTGGGTCGAGGCCGTGCTCGATTCCGTGGAGCCCGGCGGCAATGGTCGCGGCGAACGCGAGGTAGGGGTTGCAGTCGGAGCCGGGGATGCGCGACTCGACCCGCATCGACGGACCGTGTCCGACGAGACGCAGCCCGCAGGTGCGGTTGTCGTTCCCCCACACGACGGCGGTCGGCGCCCACGACCCCGGCTGGTAGCGCTTGTACGAGTTGACGTAGGGCGCGAACAGGTAGGAGAGCTCGCGGCTGCCGGCCACCAGGCCACCGAGGTAGTGGCGGAACGGCTCCGACAAGTGGTCGGGCGCGCCGTCGTCCCAGTCGAGGGGCCGGTCGTCGTCGACGCTCCACAGACTGGAGTGGACGTGGCACGACGACCCGACCTCGTCCATCGAGTACTTGGCCATGAACGTGATCGACCGGTCGTTGAGCGCGGCGATCTCCTTGGCGCCGTTCTTGTAGATCGTGTGGCGGTCGGCCATCTCGAGTGCGCCGGCGTAGCGCAGGTTGATCTCGTGCTGGCCCCGGCCCGCTTCGCCCTTCGAGAACTCGACCGGAACGCCGACCGCGTCCATCGCGTTCCGGATCTGGCGGATGAGGTACTCGTCCTTGGTCGTCTGGAGGATGTGGTAGTCCTCGATCACGGTGGAGTGGGGCGTGAGCCCGGCGTATCGCTTCGCGGCAGCGTCGTCGAACGAGTCCTTGAACAGGAAGAACTCGAGCTCCGACCCGCACTTGATCGCGTAGCCGGCGTCGGCGGCCCGCTCGATCTGGCGCTGGAGGATCCGTCGGGGCGACACCTCCACCGGTTCGCCCGTCTCCTCGTCGAGCAGGTCGCACAGCACCAGCGCCGTCTTCTCCAGCCACGGCACCAGCCGCAGCGTCGTCAGGTCGGGCCGGAGGGTGAAGTCGCCGTACCCCTGCTCCCAGTTGCAGAAGCGGTAGCCGGGGAGCGGCTCCATGTCGACGTCCACCGCCAGCAGGTAGACGCACGCCTCGACGCCGCCGGCCCCGTCGAGCACGTCGTCGAGGAAGAAATGGCCGGTGACCCGCTTGCCCATCAGCCGGCCCTGGAGATCGGGGAACACCACCAGCACCGTGTCGACCTCGCCGGCGCGGATCATCTCCTCGAGGCCCTGTCGTTGGAGAGGCTGTTGTTGGAGAGGCGGCGGTTCGAGCGTCATGGGCCCATTCTCCTACTCGGGCGTCACGTACGCGGCGGTGATGCCGCCGTCGACAACGAGCGTGGCCCCGGTCATGAACGACGAGTCGTCCGAGGCGAGGAACAGGGCGGCCTTGGCGATCTCGCTCGCCTGGCCCGGCCGCCCCATCGGGATGTGCACGAGGCGACGCGCCGCCCACTGCGGGTCCGCCATGAGCTGGGCCATCAGCGGCGTGTCGATCGGCCCCGGGCACAATGTGTTCGCGCGGATGCCCTGACGGGCGTACTCGACCGCGAGCTCGCGGGTCATCGCGAGGACACCGCCCTTGCTCGCGGTGTAGGCGATCTGCGGTACCGCCGAGCCCATGAGCGCGACCAGCGACGAGACGTTCACGATCGCGCCCCCGCCCGATTCGAGCAGGGCGGGGATGCCGTGCTTGCAACCGAGCCAGACGCCCTTGAGGTTGACGGCCATGACCCGGTCCCACGCGTCCTCGGGGGTGTCGAGGGTGCCGGCGTCGTCGGGGGGGAGGATGCCGGCGTTGTTGTAGAGGACGTGCAGCCCGCCGAACGTGTCGACGGCGAAGCGGACCATCGCCGCGGCCTCCTCCGTCTTCGACACGTCGGCTCGTACGAACGCGGCCTGCCCGCCGGCGCCGTTGATCGCATCGACCGCGGCGGCGCCATCGGCTTCGACGACGTCGGCGATGACCACCCGGGCGCCTTCGGCCGCGAACAGCTCGGCCGCGACGCGCCCGATCCCGCTGGCGGCCCCCGTGATCAGGGCGACCTTCCCGTCGAGGCGTGGCATGAGACTCCTATGATCCGCTCGTTGATCTGCCGGTGAGGGGAGCCTATTGAAGCTGTCCGTCACGATCTCGGGGCTGACTCGGTTGTTCGGCAACGACCTCGCCGCCGTGATCGACGTCGCGCGCTCCGTGGACGAGGCCGGCGTCGACCAGGTCGTCCTGCCCGACCACGTTGTAATGGGCACGCGCCTCGACCGCTACCCGTTCGGGCGGTTCCCGTTCGGTCCCGAGGAGCCCTGGCTCGAGCCGCTGACGGCGCTGGCCGCGTTCGCGGGCGCGACCGAGCGGGTGCGGCTCTCGACCGGGGTCGTGATCGCGCCGCTGCGCCCGGCGGTGCTGCTGGCGAAGACGGCGGCGACCCTGGACGTCCTCAGCCGGGGCCGGCTCGACCTCGGCGTCGGCACCGGCTGGCAGCCCGAGGAGTACGAAGCGGCGGGAGTGCCGTTCCGGGGCCGGGCGGCTCGCATGGACGACACCGTGCGCGCCTGCCGGGCGCTGTGGACGCAGGAGCCGCCGGTGTCGTTCTCGTCCCCGACCGTGGCGTTCGCCGACATCTGGTGTGAGCCCCGGCCACTCCAGCCCGGGGGAGTGCCGGTGTGGTTCGGGGGCGGCGCCAACGAGGCGACGGCGCGGCGGGTCGCCGAGCTCGGTGCGGGCTGGCTCCCGATCGGGATCATGCCCGACGACGAGCTCGGGCAAGGCGTCTCGTTCATCCGCGACGCCTGCGTCGCCATCGGACGTGACCCTGCGACCGTCGGCGTCCGGGCCGGTCTGGCGATCAAGACGACCGATGACGGCGATGTCGACCTCGATCGCACGATGGCGCGCGTGCCCGCCCTGCGCGACCTGGGCGTCACCGTCCTGTCGGTCACGCCGGCGCGGTCGGTGCGGGAACCCGGGGAGATCGCGCCGTTCCTTGCCTCGCTCCGCGCCGCGCTGGCCGACGCCTGACGCGGCGGCCCGCACCCTAGGATCGGCCTCCATGCAGTCCCCCCGCCGCGTGGTCGCGCTCGTCCTCGTACTGGCTCTGGGCATCGTCGCGGCTGCGTGCAAGGACGACCCCCAGGAGGCGAAGGACCGGCGGAAGCGTGAACGGGACCCGACCTCCACCACCAAGGGCACGAAGGCCGACACGACCCTCGACTGGCGCGAGTGCGAAGGCGGCGAGTGTGCCACCTTGACCGTCCCGCTCGACTACGACGATCCCGACGGCGAGACCATCGAGGTCGCTTTGATCCGGGTGCCGGCCACCGATCCCGGCGAGAAGATCGGCTCGCTCCTGGTCAACCCGGGTGGGCCGGGCGCGTCGGGCGTCGACTTCGTGGCGAACAACGGCTTCTTCTTCCCCGACGAGCTCCGCGAGCGCTTCGACATCGTCGGGTTCGATCCCCGGGGGACGGGCGCCACCGAGCCGATCGAGTGCGTGCGCAGCCTCGACGAGGTGCTCGGTTTCGACTACTCGCCCGAGTCGCCCGAGGAACGCGACACCCTCGAAGCCGGAGTCGAGGAGTTCACCGAGCAGTGCGAGGCGGCGCACGGTGAGCTGCTCGAGCACATCTCGAGCCAGGACACCGTCCGCGACATGGACCGCATCCGCGAGGCGGTCGGGGACGAGAAGCTGACGTACCTCGGCTTCTCCTACGGCACTTACCTGGGGGCGGTCTACGCCGACTTCTTCCCCGACAAGGTGCGTGCCCTCGCCCTCGACGGCGCGGTGGATCCCGCGCTCACCTCGCTCGAGGTCAACCTCGAGCAGGCGGCCGGGTTCGAGCGGTCGTTGAACGCCTTCCTCGAGAACTGCGCCGGCGACCCTGGCTGCGCCTTCTACAACGGGGGCGACCCGCAGGGTGCGTACGATGCCCTCGCCGCCATGATCGACGCCCAGCCCCCCGAGGTGGACGGACGCCGACTCGGACCCAACGAGTTCGACCTCGGCGTCGCCCAGGCTCTGTACGGGGGCGAGTTCGGGTGGGACGGTCTCGCCCAGGCGCTCGCCGCCGCCGCCGACGGTGACGCGGCGGAGATGCTGATCCTGGCCGACGAGTACACCGGCCGGCGCGACGACGGCAGCTACGAAGGACTGCTCGAGCCGTTCTGGGCGATCGGCTGCATCGACGGCGAGCCCATCGGCGATCTCGCCGGCTATCCCGACCTCGAGGACGAGTTCCGAGCAGCCGCCCCCCGGTTCGGGATCACCTTCCTCTACTCCGCGCTGGTGTGCTCGCTGTGGCCGGCCGACCCGGTCCCGAGCCCGAACCCGCTCGACGCGCCCGGCGCCGATCCCATCCTCGTCGTCGGCACCCTCGGCGACCCGGCGACGCCGTACCAGTGGGCCGAGTCGCTGGCCGACGTCCTGAGCTCGGGCGTGTTGCTCACCGCCGAGGGCGAACAGCACACCGCCTATCTCACCAACTTTTGTGTCACCGAAGCGGTGAACGCGTACCTCGTCGACCTCGAGGTCCCCGACGAGGGCATCCGTTGCGAGGACTCGGGCCTGGGCATCTGAGCCCTCGGCCGAAGGGTCGGGATAGCATCTGACGACCCGTCAGATTCGTTCGGGAGGCCGCGCCCCGTGGGCGAGTTGCCCAAGATCGTCAGCGTCGACGACCACGTGGTCGAGCCACCGCACGTGTGGGAGACCTGGCTGCCCGAGAGGTTCCGGGAGCGCGGCCCGCGGGTCGAGCGGCGGGGCATCGGCGAGATGCGCCACGTCGGCGGGGGCACGTACCAACAGACGTTCGCCGACGACGGGCCACCGGCCGACTGCTGGGTCTACGAGGACCTCGTGTACGTCCACAAGCGCCACGTCGCCGCGGTCGGCTTCGACCGCGACCAGATGACGATGTCGCCGATGACCTACGACGAGATGCGTCCCGGGTGCTACGAGCCCAAGGCTCGGGTCGAGGACATGGAGATGAACTGGGTCGAGGCGTCGCTGGCGTTCCCGACGTTCCCGCGCTTCTGCGGCCAGACATTCCTGGAGGCCGAGGACCGGGAGCTCGCGCGGGCCTGCGTGCTCGCGTACAACGACTGGATGGTCGAGGAATGGTGCGGCGACAGCGGGGGCGCGCTCATTCCGCTGTGCCTGATCCCGTTGTGGGACGCCGACGAGGCCGGCGCCGAGGTGCGGCGCAACGCGGCACGCGGCGTGCGGGCGGTGTGCTTCAGCGAGATCCCACCCCATCTCGGGCTGCCCAGCATCCACTCGGGGGAGTGGGACCCGTTCTTCGCTGCCTGCGCCGAGACCGGAACGGTCGTGTGCATGCACATCGGGTCGTCGTCGAAGATGCCGGCCACGTCGCCCGACGCGCCCCCGGCGGTGGCGGTGACCCTGTCCTTCGGAAACGCGATGAGCAGCCTGACCGACTTCCTCTTCTCGGGCGTGCTGGTGCGCTTCCCGACGCTCAAGCTCGCGTACTCGGAGGGACAGATCGGCTGGATCCCCTACATCCTCGAGCGGGCCGACGACGTGTGGCGCGAGCACCGAGCCTGGGGCGGCGTGCGCGACATCGTGCCCGAGCCGCCGTCGACCTACTACTACCGCCAGGTGTTCGGCTGCTTCTTCCGGGACCGGCACGGCATCGACTCGCTCGACGTGGTGGGCGCCGACAACACCACGTTCGAGACCGACTACCCCCACACCGACTCCACCTGGCCCCACACGAAGCAGGTGGCGGAGGAGCTGATGGGCGGGCTGCCCGACGACGTCGTCTACAAGCTCGTGCGGGGCAACGCCATCCGCATGCTCGAGTTGTCGCTTACCTGATGCGAGCGGCACGTTCCGCTTGCGCTGTTCGAACTTGGCGTCCGAGCGAGCGCCCGCGGCGCAGGTATCCTGCGCCGCAGCGAGCGAGGCCATAGAGATGGAGCTCCGGTACTCCGAGTCGGACGAGGCATTCCGAACCGAATTGCGCGCCTGGCTCGCCCGGGTGCTCCCGGAGCTGCCCCCGCATCCGGGGCGAGACGACTGGCAGGCCCGGCGGCGCTTCGACACCGACTGGCAGCGGCGGCTGTTCGACGCCGGGTACGCCGGACTGTCGTGGCCGCGGGAGTACGGCGGGCGCGACGCGTCGCCGTCGGAGCAGCTGGTGTTCCTCGAGGAGACTACGGCCGCTCGGGCGCCCACCGTCGGCGTGAACTTCGTGGGGCTGCTGCACGCGGGCCCGACGCTCATGACCGAAGGCACCGACGAGCAGAAGACGCGTCACCTCCCGGCGATCCTGCGGGGCGACCAGGTGTGGTGCCAGGGCTTCTCGGAACCGGCGGCCGGCTCCGATCTCGCCGCGCTGCGGACGCGCGCGGTGCGAGAAGGCGACGACTACGTCGTGACCGGCCAGAAGATCTGGTGCTCGTTCGGCCAGGTGGGCGACTTCGGTGAGCTGCTCGTGCGCACCGACCCCGACGCACCGAAGCACCGCGGGATCAGTTGGCTGATCCTGCCCATGAACCTCCCCGGCATCGAGGTGCGGCCGATCGAGACCGTGCTGGGGTCGTCGGAGTTCAGCGAGGTGTTCCTCGACGAGGTGCGGGTCCCGGTCGCCAACCGGGTCGGCGCCGAGAACGACGGCTGGCGGGTCACGCAGGTGACGTTCTCGTTCGAGCGGGGCACCGCCTTCGTCAGCGAGATGGTCGAGGCGCGCCGGCTGCTGGACGACCTCGCCGCGCTCAGCGACGACGACGTCGACCGGCGCGAGCTCGGGCATCTCGCCGCCGAGTTCGACGCGCTGTGGGCGCTGACCAAGCGCGACGTCTCGCGGGCGGCGCGCACCGGCTCACCCGGCGACGGTGCCCTGATGATCAAGCTGGCGTACTCGGAGACCCGGACCCGGCTGGGTGAGCTGTCGCTCCGGGTGCTGGGGCGGGCCGGCCTCGACCTCGACGCGCCCGAAGTCGGGGACATGGTGGAGGAGCGGCTGCGCACGCTCTCGCTGCCTATCGCGGCGGGCACGTCACAGATCCAGCGCAACATCATCAGCGAGCGCCTGCTCGGCATGCCGCGCGAGCCGGCGGTGCAGATGTGAACTTCGATCTGACCTCCGACCAGGAGGCGCTGCGCGACGGGATCCGGAGCCTGTGCGAGGGCCGGTTCCCGATGAAGCGGGTGCGCAACGGTTTCGACCGGTCGACGTGGGACGAGCTGGCGGAGGCGGGGGTGTTCTCGTTGCGGGCGGACGGCTTCGGGCTCGCCGACGCCGCCATCGTGTTCGAGGAGCTGGGCCGGGCGCTCGTGCCCGGCCCACTCGTGTGGGGTCACCTGGCGGCGGGGCGAGCCGACGGCGTGACCGTTGGTGTCGACGTTGTCGCCGGCGGCCCGGTGATGGTGGAGCACCTGGACGCGATCGACGCGCTCGCAGTGATCGATACGGACGGAGTGCGGCTGGTGCCAGGAGCGGAGATAACGGGCGCGGTGCCGGCGGCGCGACCACTCGACCCGCTCACCCCGGTGCATCGCGTTGAGCACCTGCCCGACGGTGCCCGCATCGGAGGGATCGACCTGCTCACGCAGTGGCGTCTCGAAGGCGCGGTGCTGACCGGCGCGTACACGGTCGGCATCGCGTGGGCGTGCACGGATCTCTCGGTCGCGTACGCCCTGGAGCGGCGGCAGTTCGACCGCCCGATCGGGTCGTTCCAGGCGGTGAAGCACATCCTCGCCGACATGGCCGTGCGCACCGAGGTGGCGCGCGCCTCGGTGCACGCGGCCGCCTGCACTGTCGACGACCCCGGCGTGGGCGAGGTCACCCGGGCGGTATCCGGCGCCAAGCTCCTTGCCGGCGAGGCCGCGGTCACCAACGGTCTGGCCGCCACCCAGGTGCACGGCGGGATGGGGTTCACCTGGGAAGTCGACGTCCACGTGTACCTGAAGCGGGCGTGGCTGCTGGGCACGGTGTTCGGGACGCCGGCCGAGCACGCCGACACGGTCGCCGACTGCCTCCCGGCCACCGGCGACCAGCCGTGAGCGACTCCGACTGGGAGCCGCTGCTCAAGGATCTCGAAGCCCGTCGCGGCGCAGCCGAGACGATGGGCGGCGAGGAGCGGCTCGAGCGTCAGCACGCTGACGGTCGCCTCGACGCCCGCGCCCGCATCGACGAGCTGCTCGATCCGAGCACGTTCGTGGAGCTGGGCGCGCTGGTCGGTTCGGTGCAACGGGGCGCGACGCCACCAGTGCCCGCCGACGGCCTCGTCGCCGGCCACGGCACCATCGACGGCCGACCCGTGCTCATCGGAGCGGAGGACTTCACGGTCATGGGCGGGTCGATCGGGCTCGGGAACGCGTCGAAGCGCCACCGGCTCGCCCAGCTCGCCGAGCAGGAGCGGGTCCCACTCGTGATGCTGCTCGACGGCGCGGGGGAGCGGGCCCAGAACGCGTTCGAGCGGCGGGGGCGGGCGCCGAACGATCTCCAGGCGCTGGCGGCGCTGTCGGGCCTGGTGCCCACGATCGCGGTGGTCATGGGCCCGTCGGCCGGCCACGGCGCGCTGACCGCGCCGCTCATGGACTTCGTCGTGATGGTCGAGGGCGCCGCCGTCTTCTCGGCCGGCCCGCCGCTCGTCAAGGCAGCGACGGGGGAGGACGTCACGAAGGAAGCGCTCGGCGGCACCTCGGTGCACACCGCCGCCAGCGGCGTCGCCCACAACGCTGCTCCCGACGACGCAGCTGCGCTCGCGCTCGTCCGTCGCTACCTGGCCTACTTCCCCTCCAACGCGTGGGAGCGCCCTCCGCGTAGCGAGAGCGGCAAGGACACCGGTCCTCGGTCCCTCGACGACCTGCTCGACCTCGTGCCCGCCGACCCGCGCAAGGGCTACGACGTCGGCCCGGTGATCGAGCGCGCCTGCGACGACGGCTCGGTGCTCGAGGTCCAGCCCCGGTTCGGACGTGCTGTCGTCACCGCGCTCGCGCGTCTCGGCGGCGCTCCGGTCGCGGTCGTCGCCAACCAGCCGGCGGTGAAGGCGGGAGCGATCGACTCCGACGCCGCCGACAAGGCGGCGCGCTTCCTCGAGCTCGCCGACGCGTTCCATCTGCCGGTGGTGTTCCTGGCCGACAACCCCGGCGTCATGGCGGGCACCGCCGCCGAGCGCACCGGCATCCTCCGCCACGCCGCCCGCCTGTTCGCCGCCCAGGCCCGGGTGCGATCGCCCAAGCTGCACGTCACCGTGCGCAAGGCGTACGGGTTCGGCAGCTCGCTCATGGCGATGAACCCCTTCGACGGCCAGACGGTGACGCTGGCGTTCCCCGGCGCCCGCCTCGGTGCCATGCCGGCTGAGAGCGGCGCCGACGCCGCCGGCCTCGAAGGCGACAGCCGCGACCTCCTCGAGCACTCGGAGCTCGGCGGGGCGTACTCGGCCGCCGACACGATGAGCTACGACGCGGTGATCGATCCCCGCGAGCTCCGCAACGCGCTGCTCGACGCCCTACGGCTGGCGGCGGTGCGGGCGGCGCATCCGGTCGAGCCCCGTGCGGTACGGGGCGTCCTTCCCTGACCTGACAGTACTGTCAGGTCCGTGGCGGAGCCCCGACCCCAGACCACCGTCCTCGACGCGCTGGCGGGACGACTCGCGGACGACCCCGACGGGCCCTACCTCGACTTCGAGGGCGACGGCTACAGCGCCCGGCGGATGGACGCCGAGTCCAACCGGCTGGCGCACGCGCTGGCCGGCTTCGGCGTCAGCCCCGGCGACCGGGTCGCGAGCCTGCTCGAGAACTCACCCGCCCAGGTCGTCACGTTCTTCGCCACCCTCAAGCTCGGCGCCGTCGCCGTGCCGATCAACACCGCGTACAAGGGCGACTTCCTCCGCCACCAGCTCGCCGACTCGGCGGCGAAGGCGGTGGTGGTGCAGGGTGACTTCGCCGGGCGGGTCGCCGAGATCGCCGGCGCCGACCTCCCGGATCTCGTGGCCGCGGTCACCGTGGGCCCGCCCGACGAGGTGATCGACGGCGTCCCCGTCCACGACTGGGACCAGCTCCTCGAGTGGTCGCGGGACACGGCGGTGCCCGATGCCGGCGTGACGCCGGGCGACCTGGCGTGCTTCATCTACACCGCGGGGACGACCGGCCCGTCCAAGGGGTGCATGCTCCCGCACAACTACATCGTCTCCCTCGCCGACCAGATCATCCGGGCGTGGCAGCGCCGACCCGACGACGTCGTGCTCACCCCGCTGCCGCTGTTCCACTTCAACGCCATCTCGGTCTGCGTCGTCGGGACCCTGCTGGCGGGTGGGCAGGCGAGCATCGCCCGGCGGTTCTCGGTGTCACGCTTCTGGCCCGAGGTCAAGCGCACCGGCGCGACCATCGCCTCGATGCTCGGGTCGCTGGCGATCCTGATCGCCGACGCCGACGACCATCCCGACCAGTCCGGTCACCGGCTGCGGCTGTGCGCGGCCGCGCCCATGCCCCCCGACATCGACCGCATCTGGCAGGAGCGCTTCGGGTGCACGACGTTCAGCGCCGGCTACGGCCTGACCGAGGCGTCGCTCATCTCGGTGCTCGACGCGGGCGAGCCCAACGCGGTCGGCGCGGCGGGCAAGCCCAACGACCACGACTTCGAGGTGCGCCTGGTCGACGACGACGACCTCGAGGTGCCGGTGGGGGAGATCGGCGAGATCGCGTGCCGGCCGAAACGCCCGAACTCGATGTTCGCGGGCTACTGGCGCCGACCGGAGGCGACGGTCGAGGTGCTGCGCAACCTGTGGTTCCACACCGGTGATCTCGGACGGCTCGACGAGGACGGCTTCCTCTTCTTCGTCGACCGCAAGAAGGACTACCTGCGGCGCCGGGGCGAGAACATCTCCAGCTTCGAGATGGAACGCACGTTCCACGGCCATCCCGCGATCAAGGACGTCGCGGTGCACTCGGTCCCGAGCGAGCAGGGCGAGGACGAGGTGAAGGTGACCGCGGTGCTCCAGCCCGATGCCCAGGTGAGCGAGGAGGAGCTGTGCGCGTGGTCGGTGGAGCGGGTCCCGTACTTCGCCGTGCCCCGCTACATCGAGTTCCGGGATGACCTGCCCCGGAACCCGGTGGGGCGGGTGCTGAAGTACGAGCTGCGCGACGACGGCGTCACCGAGACCACCTGGGACCGCGAGGCCGCCGGCTTCACCTTCGACCGCCGTTGACTTTCTGGGTCGCGCTCGCTTCGCTCGCCGCTCCCGCACGCGCCTGGCGGTCCGGCGGCGGGGAGACCCCGCCGCCTGCGGGTGGATGGCAGCTACTCCTGCTTCCTGACCTTCCAGATCTGCTCGGCGGGCCAGCGCCGGGCCCACTCGTAGGGGACGAACTCGGCGTAGGTGGTGGTCGCGCCTTCCGGGGGAATGAGCTCCATCAGGTCCTCGACCGCGAAGCCGTGGAGGCGGAACAGACGGAACCACTCGCCGTGGGGCAGCTGGAAGTCGATCGTGCCGTCGTCGAAGTCCATTCTTCCGAGGTCGGCGTACGACCGCTGCAACCGGTCGGTCTGCTGGTCGGCGTCGACGTCCCAAGTCAGGTACAGCAGGGGCGTGGCGTGGCAGAAGGCGAGCAGCCCGCCCGGCCGCAGCAGGCGCGCCACCTCGGGCACCGTGACCTCCGGGTCGCAGAAGCTCATGGCGCCGTGGTCGCCGAACACCACGTCGAACGACGCATCGGCGAACGGAGTGGCCTCGCCGCTGGCCTGCACCAGTGGGATCCCACACTCGCGGGCGTGAACCAACTGCGCCGCGGACTGGTCGAGCCCCACCACCCGGGCGCCGTCGGCGGCGAGGGCCACGGACCACCGGGCGGCGCCGCAGCCGAGCTCGAGGACGTCGCGTCCGCGGACGTCGCCCAGGACACCGAGCTCCGCCTCGGGGATGCGCCACGCCCCCCACGCCCGCGGGACGGCGGCGAGGGCGTCGCCGTGGGCGGCCTGGTAGTCGTCGGCGTCGGCGTCCCAGAAGGCCCGGTTGTGCGCCTCGTGGTCGCGCGCCACCTCGTCGTCGGGGCTCGTCCGGGCGGCCTGCGCTACTTGCTGAGGAGCGCCTTGCGCTCGGCCCGCGCCTTCTTCCACTCCTCGAGGAAGGCGGTGTAGCCCTTCTTGGCCGCCGAGCCACTCGCGCCCGCCGCCGCCTGCACCTCGTCGGCGAGCTTCGAGAACGTGTCGCCCAGGTTGCCGACCGCGTCCTCGACCTGACCTGCCGCGGTCTTCCACGCGTCGGCGCCGGCTTTGCTGGCGTCGTCGAGGCGGGAGCGGACGTCGCGCTGCTGGTCGCGCAGGGTGTCGACCGCCTTCTCGAGCCGGTCGCGCACCTCGGCCTGGGCGAGGTCGGCCTGGACCCGCAGCTCGTCGATCTGTTGCTGGAGCTTCTCGAGCGCGTCCTTGGCCTTCTCGCGGTACTCGTCCTGGATCGCCATGACGACCTCCCGATCGTGGGAGGGTCAGGCTACTCGCGCGCGACTTTCATGGAGCAGGGAGCGGGCGAGGCTCAGGTAGAACGCCGGGCTGACCACCAGGCCGGAGGTCAGCGCGACGACCTTGATGAAGTTGGTCTTGGGCTCGAGGACGGTGATGCGACCGATGTAGAGGACGACGAGCAGTACCCCTGCCGCGACGGCGAGCTGGGCGACCCGCCGGGGGAACCCGCCGTCCCACGCCAGCCACCCGAAGAGGATCAGCGCGAGCCCGGTGACCGCGAACGTCAGGAACCCGCGGGGGTCGGCAAAGTTCGGCAGGGCGCTGAGATCCGGCTTCCCGGGCTTCGAGAGCACTCCGATCTCGTAGGCACCGTGGACCGAGGAACCGATCACACCCGCGAGACCCACGGCGAGCGCCACGAGCGCGAACTGCGGCTCCGCGGTACCGAGCCGGGCCCAGAGGGCGACGATGACCGGGACGGTGACCAGCCCGGCCACGGTCAGGGTGGTGAAGCTCACCCACACCGCCTCCCGCTCGGCCTCCTCGACGACCACGCTGAATGCGATGGTGAAGACCACGCTCGCGAGCGCTACCAGCAACGCACACCAGCCTGCGAACCGCTCGAACGTCCGGGTCATCGGGGGTGGTTCGCCGCCGCCGGGCCTGGCGGCTCATTCTGAACTGAGGTTCATAGCACTGAACAGGGGTTGCAGCAGGACCCAGGTCGAGTTACCTTCACGCCGGATCACACGAGGGGGACGCCTGATGGCCACCACCGTTGCCAAGCCCGGGTTCCAGTTCGTCGACGCCGACGGCCACGTGCTCGAGCACCCCAACAAGATGCTCGACTACGCCCCGGCCGAGTACCGCGACCGCATCTGGCACGTCGAGACCGACGACAAGGACCGGGAGTGGGTCGTCTGGGACGGCGCCCGCGACCCCGCCAACGTCTTCGCCCTCGCCGGCACCGGCGGGATGACCGCGGAGGAGCAGGCGCGCGCGGCCTCGGGCGAGCTGCGCTACACCCAGATCCGCCCCGGCGCGTTCGAGCCCGAGCCCCGCCTCGCCGACCTCGACACCGAGCGCATCAACCAGACCGTGCTCTATCCGACCATGTTGCTCGGGATCGCCAGCCTCAAGGACGTCGACATGGCGGTGGCGCAGTGCCGGGCCTACAACGACTGGCTGTCCGACTTCTGCAGCACCGACCCCCAGCGCCTCTTCGGGATCGCGGTGATCCCCCAGCAGGACGTCGCTGCCGCCGCCGCCGAGATCGAACGCGCGTCCAAGAAGCCCAACCTGGTCGGCACGTTCATCCGGCCCAACCCGGTTGTCGACTGGAAGCACCTGCACGACCCCGTCTACAACCCGATGTGGAAGGCCGCCTCCGACGCCGGCTGGCCCATCGGGCTCCACCCGTTCCTCGCCGGCGACGTGCCCGGCGCGGTGGTCGGGTTGCGACTCAACGAGATCCACGCCGACACGAGCGTGCTCCCGTACCAGTCGCGCATGAACCTCAGCAACATCTTCTACACGCAGGCCATCGGCAACCCCGTCGACATGATGACCACGTTGGCGTTCCTGCTCGCCGGGGGCGTGTGCGAGCGCTACCCCGACCTCCAGATCATCGTGCTCGAGACCAACGGCGGCTGGATCACCCCGTGGATGGAGCGCCTCGACCACAACGCCAAGACGTTCCCGTGGGACGTCCCCGACTGCAAGCTCGCGCCGTCGGAGTACTTCCGGCGCCAGTGCTACATCAGCTTCGACGCCGACGAGGAGACGCTCGGGCTGGCGGCCGAGTCGCCCTACGTCGGCGACGACCGCATCATCTGGGCGTCGGACTACCCGCACCCCGACGCCAAGTTCCCGGGCACCGTCGACGAGCTGCTCGAGAACATCGGCGACCTCGATACCAAGGCCCAGGAGAACATCGCCTGGCGCAACGCCCAGCGGCTGTACCGGCTCCCCGAGGTGTCGGGCTGACCACGCCCGGGCGCCGGCCCCGGCGGCGCCTGGTAACCTGACGGTGACACCGCTAGACGGAGGACTACGCGCGATCCCCGCGTGGGCGCCGAGGGGACCGCACCAGGCGTAGCTGGGGGGCTCTCGGCAATGCCACGACTTCGGCGCTCCACCCGGATCATGACCGGCGTCGTCCTGGGCGCGGTTGCCACGCTGGGCGCTGCTCCGGCGTGGGCGGCGCCCCCGGAGGGTTCGTTCGCAGGCGACCCGGCCGACGTGACGCCGTGCCCCGCCACCGCCGTTCCCGCCGAGGGGTCCTGGCAGACCGCGCCGCCTCCGGGCGATCCCTACGAGGAGCCAGCGGAGAGCGGGTACTGGGACGGCTACTGGGAGGGGGAGGAGTGGGTCACGTTCTGGGTTCCCTACGAGGGCGCATCGAGCGAGCCCGTGGCGCCCCCGGGCCAGACCGAGTCCCCTCGGCCACCGAGTGACCCGTCGAGCCCGGCGCAATGCTCGTCGGGGGGCGGGGAGACCGCGAGCGTCGCGCCCCCGGCAGTGTCAAGCGTCGAGGAGCAGCAAGCCGCGGTCGAAAGAGCGACCGGAGGCGCAATCGCAGTCGCGAGCGGGCCGACGCAGGGGCCGAGCAGATCGCACCACAAGGCCGAGCACCGCTCGGGACCCGAACCCGCGCCTGAGCACGAGCTCGACACCCCCCGGTTCGTCGCCCGCGCCCTGCTCGGCCCGCTCCTCGGCGACGGGCTCAACCCGCTGTTCGTCTTCGTGCTCGGCGCCGCCGGGCTGGTGCTCTACACGCTCCTCGCGTCGACGGCGACCGGCCGCCGTCACGCGCCGCGCTGACCCACTCATGCGCGTACTGCTGGTCGAAGACGAGGCGGAGTTGCGCGACTCCCTGACGCGGCGCCTGCGCGCATCGGGGATCGCGGTCGACGAGGCTCCCGACTTGGGTGAGGCCCAGGCTGCGGTCGGAGTGAACGAGTACGACTGCCTGGTCCTCGACCGCATGCTGCCCGGAGGGGACGCGCTCGAGTTGGTCACCGCCCTGCGGGGGCGCGGACATTCCGTCCCCGCTCTCTTCTTGACCGCGCGCGACACCGTCGACGACCGGGTCGCGGGCTTCGAGGCCGGCGGCGACGACTACCTCGTGAAGCCGTTCGCGGTCGAGGAGCTGATCGCCCGGGTGCACAGCCTCTGCCGGAGGTCGGCGACCGCTCGCCCGGCGCGGGTGTGCATCGAAGACCTCGAGCTCGATGCCGCCCGTCGCGAGGTGCGCCGCGGCGGCGTCCTGCTCCCACTCACCGCCAAGGAGCTCGCCATCCTCGAGCTGTTGGCCGCGTCACCGGGAGCGGTGGTCACCCGGACCCGGATCATCGAGCACTGCTGGGACGAGCACACCGACCCGCTCTCGAACGTCGTCGAAGTGCACATGGCGTCGCTGCGGCGCAAGCTGGGCGCGCCCGACCTGATCCGGACCGTGCGCGGCGAGGGCTATCTGCTCGATGCGCCGGCGGCGTAGTCGAGGTCCGGGGGCACCGACCGCACCGGTCCGGCTCGGACGGCTGCGCCTCCGGCTGACGCTCTTCTTCACCGGCGCGTTCGCGATCGGGATTGCGGTGATGGCCGTGCTCGTCGTCGCGGGCGACGAACGGTTCGGACGGAGCCGTCTCGACGCCGACCTACGCGAGCGGGCGCGCGACGGTGTCCGCCGAGTGCGTTTCGACGCTGCCGGCCAACTCGATCTCGCCGATCTCGTCGCCGACGTCGAGCTCGTCGAGGGCTATCCGCAGGTCTACGTGGTCGAGTACGTCCCCGCCGATCCAGCTCGCGACGAGACGGAGAAGGAGGCAGCCGTCGCCCTCCGACCACAGCAGCAGTTCGCGCCGCGAGGCGACTATGCGTCGGTGGCGCGCACCGCGGTGTCCGCTGGGGGCGACGCCACCGCCGACGACCGCGCCGACGGCTACCGGCTGCGCATGCTCGCGTCGCCGTTCGCCGACAACGACGGCGTGTTCCGGGGCGCGGTCGTCGCGGTCGCCGACGACGGCCCCCGCATCGCGAGCCACCGGCGCCTCACGACGCTGGTCTGGGTGGGAAGTAGCGGGCTGCTCGTCGCGGCCGCGCTCGCCGGGTACGTGCTCGCGGGCCGGAGCACCCGACCGGTGGGCGAGGCGCTCGACCAGCAGGAGCGGTTCCTTGCCGACGCCGCCCACGAGCTGCGCACGCCGGTGGCGGCGCTGCGGGGAGTGACCGAGAGCGGCCTGGCCGGCGACGAGCCGCCCCGGCGGGCGCTCGAGCGCACCGCCGGCATCGTCGACGACGCCGGGGAAGTCCTGGAAGATCTCCTGACCCTGGCCCGTATGGACGCCCGGCGGGAACCGGTCGAGCTCGAGCCGGTGCGGCTCGACCTGCTGGTCGAGGAGCTGATCGCTACTCGCGCCGACGCGCCCCCGGTCGAACTGCGAGCGGAGGAATGCGTCGTGCGGGCGGACCCGCAGCTGGTGCGGCGGGCGGTCGGCAACCTGGTCGAGAACGCCGTCCGTCACGGCCGGGTCGACGACGCCACCGCCGAGATCGTGGTCACCGTGGACGACGCTTCGGTGGCAGTGGCCGATCGCGGCCCGGGGATCGAGGAGGAACTGCTCGGGCAGCTCTTTGAGCGGTTCCGCACCGGCCGGCGCAGCGGGGGCTCCGGGCTCGGTCTCGCGATCGTCGAGTGGGTGGCTCGGGCCCACCGCGGGCGGATCGAAGCGGCGAACCGTGATGACGGCGGGGCGGTCTTCACCCTGACGCTGGGCGGGTAGCCGACCAACTTCACGAGAACTTCAGCCCGATCGCGGTTCAGTCCCTCCTGGAGGAACAGGACGACCAGGGGGGCTCGGGTGAGGCGCATTGGGAGGGTGCTCGTCGCCGCCGCGATGGCGGCCACGGGCGTACTGGCCTTCGCGACCGGGGTGGAGGCGCGTGGCTACAGCTTCCGCTGTGTCGTGCCGGGATTGCTGGACCAGCAGGTTGGTGCTGACATCAGCGGGGACGCGCCGGCGCGGGTCGAAGCGCCCGGCGACCTCATCAATGTCTCCAACTTCCGCGGCTCGGTCACGGTCCCGCCCAGCGCCCCGCCCAACATCGAGGTCCGCGACATCGTGCTCCAGTTCCCGATCCCCGCAGGCGTGGAGTACGTCAACGGAACGATCACCGCCAGTGGCGGCGGTACCGGCAGCGTCGAGGGTGGCGCCATGGTGTACCGGCTCGCGGGCCCGATCGTCGTGTCGGGAGGCCAGACGGTGACGATCGGCTCCCTGGCGGCGCAGTTCCGGGCCACCGGGCCGATCGGCACCGAGCTGGGCTGGCGCCCCGGTCCGGTCACCGCGTTCATCCCGCTCGTCAGTCTGACCCTCACCTGCACGCCACCGGGCGGGGCGGCGCCGTTCGTCGTCACCGGCATCGGGGTCGACCCGAGCGTCTTCGGCGAAGACACCGAGACCGTCGAGCGCCGCCCCCGCTATCGACCGCGGCTGGTCCCCGGTGCGGGGCCGGCGGGCGCGGTGCCCGGCGATGCCCAGTTCACCGGATGACCCCCGTTCACGGAACGACGGCGACGGAAGTTCACCGAGAGAGAGGAACAGCGAAGTGAAGCGGATCTTGTCCACGGTCGTGGCCGGCGTGCTAGCGGGCGGCGGCGTCTTCGTGACCACTGCTGCGCCGGCCGGTGCTGACCCGGTGACGTTCGACACCGTCTGCACGAGTCCCGGGATACCGGACCTGTTGCCGGCCACCTGGACCGTCGACGGCACCGCACCGGCGACTGCGCCCAGGGGAAGCGAGGTCAGCCTCACCAACTTCGAGGTGTCCCTCGGGGACGCCCCTTGGATCGATTCCGCCATTCCGGCGGTCAGTCTGCGGGTGTCGCTGGCACCGAACGGCGCGTTCACGAGCAACGACCGCGTGGAGATCCCGGCCGGCGGTGGCGCAACCTGGCCGACCGGTACCGGCACGGCGATCGCGGACGGTGTCGTCGGCTCGCGGATCGACTGGCGCGTCACCGAGATCACGATGACCGTGACGTTCATCCTGCCGCTCCTGTTCACGTGCGACCCCGGCGAGCCGACCGACCCGATCGGGAGTACGACGGTCACGGCGGTGGCGGCGGCGGCTAGTGGCGGTACCCCCCGGGTGATCCCCGGCGAGAACCGAGTGCGGGTCGAGGAGTACGACGTCGACGTCCCAGTGGCCGGGCGCGCCGCCGCGGTGGGTGGTTCCGCCCGCTTCACCGGCTGAGCTCCGCCCCCAGCACGCGGTCGGGTGGCCGGGCCCTCGGGCTCGGCCCCCCCCCCCGGTCAGCCCCGGCGCCTTCACGAGAACTTCAGGCGCGATGTCGTAGATCAGAGCCGTGCCGGGCACGGGCGGCAGACGGTCGGTGACGACCGGCCCCGACCGGACACATTCGTAGAACGCAGGACCCAGAGGAGGATCCTTCATGCGCAAGTGTCGCAAGTTGCTCGCGCGGCTCGGGCTGCCGACGGTGGTCATCGCCGCTTCGGTCGCGCTGGCCGCCGGCCCGGCCGCGGCCGAGCCGATCATCCATCCCGACGACGTCGGGCCGTTCAACGTGGACGTCCAGGCCGGGAGCTCGATCACCATCAACCCGAGCGGCAGGGTGTTCTCCCTCGGGACCGGGGCCTGTGTGGACGGGGAGGACAACGACCTCGACGGGTACGTCGACTTCGGTCCCGACCCCGACGTCAACGACGACGGCTGCGTCGCCGCGAGCGACCGGAGCGAGCGGGCGGAGCAGAACGAGGACTACGCGGCACCGCGCCTGAGCCCGTCCATCGACGAGAACGGAGTCACCACCCTCGAGCCCGCGGGCGTGCAATTCCAGGAGGGGGAGGTCGCCGTCGACGTCAGCGGGACGATCTACATCCTCGGCATTTCGATCGAGGGCGTAGCCCCTGCGGCGGCTGGGACGCTCGACCCGGCGACGGGTGCCGGTTCGCAGGACCTGCGCCTCCGGCTCGGGTTCCGCGGCATCCAGGGCCTGACCCTGCCGCCGACGTGCGCCATCGGCCCGATCGTCGCGACGGGCGACACCGCTCTGTACACGGCGGACTACACGTTCGACGAGTTCAACGGGTACGCGACCTTTAGCGGCGGCGGGGTCCCGGTACCGCCGGCCATGGCCTTCGGTCCCCAGGCGTGCGGCGTGTTCGGGGCGGCCGCTATCAACATCGCCCTCGGGCTTGGCGGTGGCGGCGCCACCGCCGACGCGACGTTCGTGACGGTGTTCGACCGGCCGATCCGACCGCCGGCGTAGCGCGGGAGGGCTTCGGCTCACGATCGGAAGGGGGTGGAGCGGCTGCGCCCGTCGCTCCGCCCCCTCTCCGTGCTCTCGTTCCCGCCGGGGCTCAGCCTCGGGGGAGCACGAGGAAGGCGATGCAGCAGTAGTGCATCGTGGCCGCCACCAGCACGCAGACGTGGAAGATCTCGTGGTAGCCGAAGACCGCCGGGCTGGGGTCGGGGGCGCGGGCGGCGTGCACGATCGCACCGCCGGTGTAGAAGATGCCGCCGCCGAAGATGAGGAAGCAGCCGAGCACGCCCAGCGAGGTCCACATCTGGGGGAGCGAGATGACGCCGACCCAACCCAGGGTGACGTAGACGCTGGTCACCCAGCCGCGGGGGAGTCGGTCGCTGGCCCACTCGAACGCGATCCCGAACGCGGCACCGGCCCACACCGTGACGAGCACCACGGTGTGCAGCCAGCCCGAGAGGACCAGTAGTGCCAGCGGCGTGTACGTCCCCGCGATCAGGATGAAGATCATCGAGTGGTCGAGGCGGGTGAGCTGCCGGTACGTCGTCTCGCTCCAGTTGCCGCGGTGTAGCAGCGCGCTGGCGCCGAGCATCCCCGACAGGCCGGCGGCGTAGACGGCTGCCGCGAACGTCGCCCGTCCCGACGGGGCGATCAGCACGAGCACGGTGCCGCTCACCAAGGAGACGAAGAACGCGTAGAGGTGGGTGACGCCGCGCAGCCGGGGCTTGACCAGGCCTCGCGGCTGAGCGGCCGTCGTCGTGTTGGTCATTGCCTGGCGTGTCCTGGGCGAACAGTAGCGTTCCCGTCGTGGCTGAGTACGAGATCCCACCGGCCGAGCCCAAGGAGATCGACGAGAAGCTCGCGATCGAGTCGCGCCATCTCGCTGACAATGCCGTCCTCAAGGCCAGCCCCCAGCATGGCGGCGAGAAGTGCGAGAACTGCCTCTACTTCACCGAGGACACCGCCGAGATCTCGTACCGCTGGCACTCGAAGCTGCGCATCCTCGTCGGCGCCCAGTGGTGGTGCCAGTGGCGGGAGAAGATCCCGGAGTAGGTCCCTGCGTAGCCCGGGCCGTCAGTCGGGCGGTCGACGCCCCGCCAGCGCCCGTTCCTCGGCGCGGCGGGTCCAGGGCGCGAGCGGTAGGCCGATCAGCAGCGCGGCGATCACGACGAACCAGAGCGAGGCGCCCAGGAACAGGGCCACGATCAGGACGACCAAGAAGACGACCGCGCTGTCGACGAGCCAGTGCACGACGAGCGGCCGGGCTGGCCGCCAGGGGAGCGGCGCGGGTTCGGGCGGGGCCGGTTCCGGATCAGGCAGTGGGGGAGAGCTCCGAGATGGTGACGCCGGGCCGGGCCTCGAAGCGTCGCCCCCGCGCCACCGGCTCGACGTCGACGCCCACCGCCTCCGCTCGCAGCGCGCCCACCGTGCACTTCTCGCGGGGCCGATGCGCGAACGGGTCGTAGTGGAAGAAGCGCATGGCGTTCTCGTGCGTCATGGCGTTGATCTCGGCGTCGGTCAGGCCGGCGGGCTCGAACTCGCCCATCAGCCTCTCGGGTGCCCGGGGCCAGGTGGTGTCGGAGTGGGGATAGTCGATCTCGACCGTGATGCGGTCGACGCCGATGTCGCGCGCCAGCTTGGCGCCGATGGGGTCGGAGATGAAGCACAGCACGATGTGCTCCATGAAGACGTCGCTCGCCATCTTGTCGCCGAAGTCGGCGCCGGTCCACGCCTTGTGCGTGCGGTACGAGTGGTCGAGCCGCTCGAGGAAGTACGGCACCCACCCGATCCCGCCCTCGGAGAGCGCGATGGTGACGTCGGGAAACTTCTTGAACACCGGCGAGTGCACGAGGTCGGCCGCCGCCTGCACGATGTTCATGGGCTGGAGCACGATCATCACGTCGATGGGCGCGTCGGGCGCGGTCACCACCAGCTTCGACGACGACCCGATGTGCATGCAGACGATCGTGCCCTCGTCGGCGCACGCGGCCCAGAACGGGTCCCAGTGGTCGGAGTGGAGGCTCGGGAGACCGAGGGGGACGGGGTTCTCGGGGAACGTGACCGCGTGACAGTCCTTCTTCGCAACCCGGCGGACCTCGGCCGCCATCGCGTCCGGGTCCCAGATCGTCGGCACCGACAGCGGAATGAACCGGCCCGGCTGGGTGCCGCACCACTCGTCGATGTGCCAGTCGTTGTACGCCTGCGCCAGCGCGAGGGCGGCGTCCCTGTCCTCGAGCGCGGCGAACAGCCGGCCGGCGAACCCGGGCAGCGAGGGGAAGCACATCGAGCCGAGGAGCCCGTTGGCGTTCATGTCGAGAATGCGCTTCTCGATGTCGAAGCACCCGGGGCGGATCTCGTCGAACGAGGTCGGGTCGATCCCGTACTCCTCGGGTGGGCGCCCGGCGACGGCGTTGAGGCCGATGTTGGGCACCTCGATCTCGAGGAACTGCCAGACGTCGGTGCCGTCGTCCTTGTGCACGACGTGGGGGGCCACGTCCTTGTACTTGGCGGGAAGGTGGCGCTCGAACAGGTCGGGCGGCTCGACCACGTGGTCGTCCACGCTGACCAGGATCATGTCTTCGGTCTTCATGACCGGCCCCCTTCTTCTGACGCTCCGTCAGATTACCGCCCGAACACGGCGCCCGGTCAGCCCGGCTCGCCGCCGAGAAAGGAGGGTTTCGTCGCGCCTCGGGTTGGGGTATGTGTTCCTGAATACCTCGATGGGCGGGTTGGGGGGAGCTGTGCAACGACTCGAAGGCCTCGACGCGTCGTTCGTGTACCTGGACACACCGACGACCCCGATGCAGGTGGGGATGACCTGCGTGTTCGACCCGGCGACGGTGCCGGGGGGCTACTCCTTCGGCAAGGTGCGCCGACTGGTGGAGGACCGCCTCGACCTCGTGCCGCCGTTCCGCCGCCGCCTGGTGGGTGTCCCGGGGAACCTCCACCGTCCGGTGTGGATCGAGGACTCCGAGTTCGACCTCGATCAGCACCTGCACCGTCGATCGCTCCCGGCCCCGGCCGGGCCGCGTGAGCTGGAGGACTTCACCGCCGAGGTGATCAGCCATCCGCTCGACCGGTCGCGGCCGCCGTGGGAGATGCACATCGTCGAAGGGCTCGCCGACGGGATGGTGGCCGCGGTCACGAAGATGCACCACGCCGCCATCGACGGGGTCTCGGGGGCCGAGCTCACCGCCAACCTGCTCGACATCGGGCCCGAACCGGCGCCGGTCGAACCACCCGTCCGGCCGTGGCAGCCCGAGCCCGCTCCGTCGCCACTCGCGCTGGTCGGCGACGCGGTGCGCGAGCTCCTGCGCCAGCCGGTCGTTGCCGCATCCACGTTGGCTCGCGCGGTTGGTGCCGTGGCCCGGCTGCGAAGCCACAACCGGCGGCCCGACACGACCCCGCCTCCCGGCCCGTTCAGCGCTCCCCGCACCTGCTTGAACGCGCCGGTGACCGGTCGCCGACACGTGGCCTTCGCCCACGTCAGCCTGGACGACGTGCGTCAGATCAAGGATCTGGCCGGGACCACCGTGAACGACGTGGTGCTCGCGGTGTGCGCGGGCGCGCTCCGGCGTCACCTCGAGGACCACGGCGGCTACCCGGACCGCTCACTAGTGGCCGCGGTGCCCGTCTCGGTGCGTACCGGAGACCACGAAGGCGCGATGGGCAATCGGTTGTCGGCGATGCTGGTCGACCTTGCCACCACCGTCGACGACCCCGCCGCCCGACTCGGCGCGATCGCCGAGGGAGCCCGAGCGGCCAAGGAGCAGGACCGCCTCCTCGGGCCCGAGACACTCTCGGAGCTGGCCGGGCTGACCCCGGCTCCCCTCCTCGCCGCCATGGGCGCACTCGAGGCCCGGTTCGGCGTGACGGGCCGCATGCCGCCGGTGTGCAACCTCATCGTGTCGAACTTTCCCGGCCCGCCGACCCACCTGTATTGCGCGGGGGCGCGGATGGTCGCGGCGTATCCCATGGGCCCGGTCGGGCTCGGCACCGGGCTGAACATCACGGTGCAGAGCTACCTCGACACGCTCTGGTTCGGCATCGTCGCCTGCCCCGATGCCGTGCCCGATTCGGAACGGCTCCCCGGCTGCCTCGTCGACGCGCTCGGCGACCTCACGAAGGCGACCGCGAAACAAGAGTGGCGCCAGACCCATCCCGCCGCGCTCTGAGCGCTTACGGGCGCAGGCGGTACAGGCGGAAGAAGTCGTTCTCGACCGCCAGCACGTCGACGCGGGTGAGGCCCGCCTCGGTGGCGTAGCGCCGCAGCGTGTCGGCCCGTAGCACGGTTCCGGTCCCGGCCGACGGTTGCTCGGCCAGACCCACGGGCAGGCAGTGGAGGATGCTCCAGCCGTACATCATCCGCTCGACCTCGTCGCCGGGCGCGGTGAACGTGTCGGCGACGCGCTCGTCGACGACCAGCACCGATCCGCCGTCGCCGAGGAGCGCGCCCGCCGCCGCCAACGCCTCGACGGGACGGGACATGTCGTGGAGCGCCTCGAAGATACAGACGAGGTCGTAGCGCCCGGCTAGCGCGGGGTCGGCGGCGTCGCGCGCCTCGAAGTTCACTGCACCGTCGAGGCCGGCTTCCTTCGCATTTCGACGGGCGTCGGCGATCGATGCCTCGTCGAGGTCGATGCCGTGGGCGTCGATCTTCGGGTACGCCCGCTTCAGGCCGATGGTCGACCAGCCCGCGCCGCACCCGATGTCGGCCACCCGTGCGGGCGGGTCGGCGAGGAACCGCTCGTGCACTTCGGGCATCGCCGGGATCCATTCGGCGCCGAGATCGCTCAGGAACATCGGGCGGTTGAACGCGGCCTGGCCGTCGCGGACGTCGGCGCCGTACTCGCCGAACGAGATTCCGGCACCCGAGCGGTAGGCGTCGAGCAGCCGCGGCATCACGCCGGCGATGCCGGTGACGAGCAGTGATGCCGGCGCGAGGTAGGCGGGCCCGAGCTCGTTCGTCAACACGTCAGCATGTTCGGGCGGAAGCATGAACCGCCGGGTGTCCGCGTCGTCACTGCCGTCGGCCGTGAGGATGCCGGCGACGGCCTGCTCCTCGAGCCACTCGCGCGCGTAGCGGGGATGGATGCCTGCGGTCTCGGCGAGCTCGCCGCACGTGAGCGCCCGCTCAGCCAGCGCGTCGTAGAGCCCGAGGCGCACGCCGAGGTAGACGCCCAACAACTCGAGCGCGCCGATGGTCTGGCCGAGCATCCGCTCGGCGAAGGCGTCGCGTCGCGCTTCGTCCATTGGCTCCGACGGGCTGGATTCAGACGCTCGCTGCTGCCGGTTCCTGGCGCCAGAGCAGCACGCTGACCACGAGGATCCAGAGCGCCGAGACCACGAAGGCGATGAAGCCCGCGGGCGTGAAGAACACCACAAAGATCAGGATGCCGATCCAGGCGAGCCAGACGGGAATGACCTGCGTCTTGAGGGCGGCCAGGCTGGTCGCCAGGACGAGCACTCCGACGCCGACGACCATGGGGAAGAAGAAGCCCTCCCAGAACGCGTGCAGCGCCTGGACCGCCACGGGTCGGATCTCGTCAGCGGAGTCGGCGAGCGTGAACCGGAGCGCCGAGTCGGTGGCGACGCCGGTCGCGGCGACCACGCCGCCGCCGAACGCGGCCATGGACAGGACGCCCATCGCCTGCTCCGTCCGCCGTAGGGCCCGCCGCACGGTGGCGGCGAAGAAGACCAACGAGGCCGCGCCCAGGCTGGCGAGGAGTGCCGCGAAGATCGTCTGTCCCTCGTGGTCCGTGTACCACTCGGCGATCTCGCCTGCCCCCTCGTCGGCGCCCGGCGGGTCCCCCTGAATGGCGAAGGACACGAACACGAAGACGACGAAGAGCACACCCGTCAATGGTGCGAGCCGCTTCAGATTCTCGTTTGCCACTGTCAACCCCTTCCCGTCCCGATGCCGGCGGCATCCTAAGGGGCCGCGAGGCGGCTGACTACTCCCGCAGGACGGTTCCGGGGCGGGCGCCGGTCCACTCGCCCGCCTCGAGCAGCACTTCGCCGTTCACGACCGTCGCGACGTAGCCGTCGGCGTCGACCACGTAGCGACCTGACCCGGCGGGGAAGTCCTCCACGTATCGGGGCGTGTCGGGCGTCCCGAGCCGGTCGAGGTCGAGCACGAGGAGGTCGGCCGCGTAGCCCGGGCGCAGCTCTCCCCGCTCGGCGATCCCGTGCATCCGTGCCGGCACCGACGTGAGCCGGGCCACCGCGTCCTCGAGGGTGAGCACGTCGGGGACCCACTCGGTCAGCAGCCGGGTGGTGAAGTCGGCGCCGCAGAAGGAGAGGAGGTGGGCGCCGCCGTCGGAGCTGCCGGCCATGACGATCGGGTCGCGCACGAGCTCCTCGGTGGCGGCACGGCGGTCGCCCGACGGCGGGGCGGCCAGCACGAACTGGGTCTGGAGGTCCTCGGCGAGGGAGAGGTCGAGGAAGGCGTCGAGCGGGTCGGCGCCCCACTCCACGGCGATCTCGGCCACCGACCGGTCGAGGTACTGCTCGTGCTCGCGCCGGGTGACGGTCTCGACCTTGAGAACCTCCCAAATGAAGACGAACGACCGGCCGGTGGGGTCGGCGAGCTCCTTGCGCATCTGGTCCCGCACCGCCGGGTCCCGCAGCCGCTCCTCCCGCTGGGGCGAGGCGAGGGTGAGGTGGTCACGGAAGCTCGGCATCTCGTCGAACAGGAACGTGTTCGCCAGCTGGAAGTGGGCGCCCTGGCGGTTGGCGGCGAACATCGGGTGGACGGCCAGTCCCAGCCCGTGCGCCTCGCGCGCGAACTCGAGGGTGCGCTTCCAGCCTTCGGGCGCGTGCGGCAGCTTGGTCAGCGTGTTGAGGTTGACCGGTCGGCCCGACGCCCGCGCCATGTCGAGGATCAGGGCGCGGTCCTCGTCGGAGTAGCCGTCGAGGAAGGTCCGGGGGATGAACTCGATCGTGCCGTGACCGACGTCGCCCAGGACGGAGGCGAGGGCGACGATCTCTTCGGGCGCGGCATGGTTCGACGGCACACCCCGGCCGTCGTGGGCCACGTGCAGCTCGAGCTGCGACGACGTGAAGCCCACCGCACCTTCGTCGAACGCCTGCCGCACGAGTGTGCGCATCGCGGCGATCTCGTCGTCGGTGGCGGTGCGCTCGGACGCGTCGTCGCCCATCACGAAGCGCCGGACCGCGCAATGCCCGACGTTGGCTCCGACGTTGACGCCCACCTTTCCCTCGAGGCCGGCGAGGAAGTCGGCGAAGGACCCACCGGCGAACGTGACGCCGGCGGCGAGCGCGTCGGCCGACATGCCCTCGACCCGGCTCAACATCAGCATGAGCCACTCGAGATCTTCGGGCTTGCTCGGTGCCAGCGTGAACCCGCAGTTGCCGGTGAGCAGCGTGGTCACGCCGTGCCACGACGCCGGCGACGCGGTCGGGTCCCAGTGGAGCTGGGCGTCGTAGTGGGTGTGGATGTCGACGAACCCGGGCGTCACGACCAGGCCGTCGGCGTCGATCACGCGCTCGGCGTGGGCGTCGACGCGACCGACCTCGACGACCCGGCCACCGCGCACCGCGACATCGGCGGTACGGGCGGGTGCGCCGGTGCCGTCGACCACCCGCCCGCCGCGCACCAGGAGATCGAGGCTCATGTTGGAACGGGCATGCCGTACATCTCGAGCGCGTTGCGCCCGAACAGGCCGGCGCGGGTCTCGGGTTCGAGATCGGCGTTCGCCTCCCTGAGCTCGTCGACGACCCCGGGGTACTTGGCGTCACTGTGGGGGAAGTCGGACGCCCACACGAACCGGTCGGCCCCGCACAACGGCCCGAGCACACCCGCGGTCCGCTCGCCGGGGTCGAAGCTGATCCAGCACTGCCGCCGGAAGTACTCGGACGGCTCGAGCGAGAGCGGCGGCGTCGCCCACCCGTAGCTCTCGTGGAACTCGTCGAGGCGATCCATCCAATGGGCCAGCCACCCGCCGCCGCACTCGAGCACGATCACCTTCAGCCCCGGGTGGCGTTCGAGCGCACCGCCGTACACGAGGTTCGACAGCGTCATTTGCTGGTCGAACTGGAGGATGAGCGCGTGGTGCGTGCCCGGTGCCATGAGCGCGCCGAGGGCGCGGGAGGCGCCGGGCATGTCGGCCAGCCCCGCGGGGTGGAACGCGAGCGGGAGGCCGGTCTCCTCGAGCGCCTCGTACAGCGGCGTGTAGCTCTTGTGGTGCAGCGGCCGGTCGTTGTAGGCGTTGGGACGGGCGAAGCCGGCTTTGAGGTTCATGTCGACGATGCGACGGGCCTCGTGGGCCGCGGCCGCGGGGTCCTGGAGGGGGAGGGCGCCGACACCGACGAGCCGGTCGGGGGCGGCGGCGGCGAACCCGGCGATCCAGTCGTTGTAGACCCGGCAACTCGCCACCGCGAGCTCGGGGTCCTGGAACGCGCCCAGCTTCAGGCCGAGGCCGGGATAGAGGACGGCGATGTCGATGCCCTCGGCGTCGAGCACCTTGACCCGCTCGTTGGGGTCGAAGCCGGCGGGATTGAGGTCCTGGTAGTGGCGACCCTTGCCGAACTCGTCGAACGATTCGCCCGCGTTGCCCAGGCCGACCAGCCCCCGGTCGGTCGCCATCCCGTCCTCGACCCAGCACTCGTCGTAGCCGGTATCGGCGTTCCAGCGCAGCCGGATGCCCCGGTCGGCCATGCCCGACGGCAGGTTACGCTCCCACAGGTCGGCGGGCTCGCACACGTGCCCGTCGGCGTCGACGACGATCCCGTGCATACCGCCAGGGTCCGGGAGCAGCCGCCCCGCGTCAACGGTCGACCACTTATCGGACGCCAGCCGACGAACCGGTACCGTTCTGGGGGAGGCTCCATGGCGAAGAAATCGGCCCATACCCTGCGCGCCTATCGGTCCGACTGGGCCGACTTCGCCCAGTGGTGCGTCGCCAGGGGCGAGCCGGCCCTGCCGGCGTCGGTGGAGTCGGTGGTCGACTACGTGGCCGAGCTGGCCACCACCCGGAAGGCGTCCACGGTCGAGCGCCGTCTGGCCGCGATCGGCGAGGCCCATCGCGAGGTGGGGCTCGCCTCCCCGACCGACGACGACCGCATCCGCATCGACGTGACCCGCATGCGCTGGCACCAGCGCAAGTCGACCGACCGGACCGTCCCGCTGGCGGTCCGGGAGCTTCGGGTGATGCTGGCGGCGCTGCCGAACGATCTCGTGGGCGCCCGCGACCGGGCGCTGCTGCTGGTGGGGTACGGCGCCGGCCTGCGCCCGTCCGAGCTGGTCACGCTGGACGTCGCCGACCTCGGCGTGGTCGAGCGCGGGCTGGCGGTGTCGCTCATGCGGGGCGAGGTGGTGATCCCCTACGGGTCCTCGCGCCCGCTGTGCGCGGTCACGGCGTGGCAGGAATGGATGGTCGCCGCCGGGCTCACCAGCGGTCCGGCGTTCCGTGCGGTCGACCGCCACGGTCGCCTCGGCGTCAACCGGCTGGGGGAGAAGTCCGTCACCCGGATCGTCCGTCGTGCCGCCGAACGCGCCGGTCTCGACGAGCAGCGTTACTCGGCGCTGTCGCTGCGACTCGGGATGGTGACGGCGGCGACCGAGGTGGGCGCGCCCGACCGCGGGATCATGGCCCAGACCGGGCACCGCAGCCGGCCGCTCGTCCGGCGCTACATGCGCGAGGCCCGCGACCCTCCCGCTTGACCCGGGCTGCGGAGGAACGCCCGGTCGACGAACGCGTGGAGCTCCTCGAGCGGGAACGCGTCCGTCACCGGCGAATCGCCGTGCCCGTCCATGCGCAGGATCCAGTGGGCGAGGTACGCCTGCATGATCCCGGAGAAGAGCTCCCCCATGGTCTCGGGATCGGCGTCGCGGAACTCACCGCTGGCCACGCCCTCGGCGAAGATCTTCGCCTCCAGCGCGATGGCCTTCCGGTAGCGCTCGAAGCTCGCCTGGTCGAGGCGGGCGCTGAAGTTGAGCCACGAGAAGCCGATCGTGCGCTGGAGGAGCAGGTAGAAGCGGTGGTGCTCGCGGAAGTAGCGGAACTGGCCGTCCACGAGCGCGTGCAGCTTCTCGGTCGCCGATCCGCCCGACGCGACCGCCTGCTCGATGACCTCGACGATCGCCGACCCCCGCCGTTCCATCACCTTTGCGAACAAGTCGTCCTTGCCGTTGAAGAAGCCGTAGAGGGCGCCGACCGAGAACTCCGCCCGCTGGGCGATCTCCTTGAGCGTGGCCTCGTGGAAGCCCTTGCGGGCGAAGACGTACTCGGCGGCGTCGAGGATGTGCTCACGGCTGAGCGTGTCGTGCTCGCGGCGGCGCTGCGCCCGGAGACCGGCGGCGTCGCGGGTGGCGGGACTCACGACGGTCGCTCGATGATCTGGGCGGGGCCGTCACCGGTCGGCGCCTCGGGCTGGACCTCGATGGTGTCGAGGTGCACACCGTCGGGCGTGGTCACCGCGAACACGACCGCGCGCGCGACCGCAGCCGGGTCGAGGACACCGGCATGGCGCTGGAGGCCGTAGCGGGGCCAGAACGTCATCAGGTCCCGGAGCACGTCCATGTCCCAGCCGAAGCCGAACTCGCTCACGGTCGGGCCAACCCGGACGATGGTCGAGCGGATGCCGCTGCCCTCGAGCTCCATCGCGAGGGAGCGGGCGAGCAGCTCCACGCCCGCCTTGGTCGCGCTGTACGCGGCCATGCGGGGGCGGGCGTTGCGGGTGGCGTCGGACGAGATGAAAACGAGGTCGCCGCCCGACCCGCGGTCGAGCATGGACGCGATGGCGCGGCGACTCAGGTACATCGGGCCGAGGAGGTTGGTCTCGACCTCGCACCGCAGGTCGTCGACCGCGGCGCGGTGGAACTCGCCCGGCACCGCCATGCCGGCGTTGTTGACCAGCACGTCGATGCCGCCGAGCGCCTTCTCGGTGGCGTCGAAGAACTCGTCGACCGAATCGGGGTCGGTGACGTCGAGGTGGTGGGCGTAGGCCTCGCCGCCGGCCGCGGTGATCTCGCCGGCGGCGTCCTCGAGCCGGTCGGTGCGGCGGGCCCCGATCGCCACCGCCCAGCCCAGCCGGCCCAGGGCGGGGGCGATGGCCCGGCCGATCCCCGAGGAGGCCCCGGTCACGATGGCGACCTTCTTCTCGCCCTCGGGCCGCTCCGTCACGGCTCGCAGAATGGCAGTTCTATCAGCTTGAAGCAACGTTCACGCCCCGCTGAGGCCGCCCCAGGCGACCACGGCGCCGGCGGCGTCGATCAGGAACCGCACGTCGCCGGCGTCGACCGGCACCACGAGCTCGGTGACCCCCGGGGCGCGGAACGCGGCCGCGAGCGCGGCGGCGTGATCCTCGACCCGACTCAACCCGCCGAAGAGCCCCCAGACCTCCAGGACGAACCCGACGCCGAGCTGCGCCGCCAACGCGGCCACCGCTCGAGTGGCGTCGTCGACCGGATCGTTCACGACCGCGATCGCGGGCTGGCCCCGCAGGGCGGCGACGAGCGCGACCCCGGCGGCGACACCGGGCGCGGCGGTCGCCGGGACCACCACGCTGCTCGGCTCGGTAGTCGGGAACGTGCGCGCCACCCACAGCCCGGCGAGTCCGGGCTCGGCGGCGGCGACGCCGCCCGAGGGCAGCGCGGCGCGCACGTCCGCGACCGCGCGCGCCGGGTGCAACGGAACCTTGTCTTCGACGTAGCCCGGCTGCGCGACCGCGGCGAGGCGCTCGTACAGCCGGTTCGACGGGATCGGCGTCTCGGGTGCCCGGAGGTACAGGGCCAGGCCCGGTGACAGTTGCCCCGGGGTGATTGCAACCACCGGTGCGAGCCCGAAGCGCTCCGGCGACGACTCGTCGGGATCGATCCCGGTCGCGATGATCAGCGCGGCATCACCGAAGCCGAGAAGCTCGAAGTCGTGCTCCTGGAGGCCGGCGGTCCCCATGTGGTGGGGGCTGTCCCACGGAAACACGCCCTTGGCCCCCCAGGTGTTGGCGACGCCCACCCCGGCGGCGGCCGCGAACGCGCGCAGCCCGTCGATCGCGCCGGCCCGCACGACGCCCGGTCCCGCGAGCACGACGACGGCCCCGGCGACGGGCTCGATCGGCTCGCGCCCCGACCGCTCCGGGGCCAGGCTGACCGGGCCTGTCTCCGGTGCCGGCGCGTCGAGGTCGAGCTCGAGATGCAGTTCGGCCGCGCCGCTGCCCATGCCCGCCGGACCGGCGGCAGCCGCGACCGCGACCGGCACGTCGTCGGCCGTGCTCACCTTCACCGGTTCGGGCTGCGCGCCCGGTCGAGAGGAGAGGCGCAGCGTTCCGTCGACCAGCGCGCAGCCTGGTCCGGGCCCGAGCCGGCCGTCGCAGTCGGCGAGCAGGCGTGCCGTCTCCGGGGCGCCGGCCTCGACCCGCGGGAGCCCGGGCACCGCGTCGCCGAAGACCCGGGTCACGCCGCCGGCGCGCAGGCAGCGTCCCAGCAGCTCGCCCACGGTCTGCACTCGGTCATCGTCGCGCGCGCACCCGCCTTCTGACGGGGTGGCTCCGTTACGCTCGGCCCCTTGTCGGCCCCGGCGCGCCACCTCTACCTGCACGAGTACGTCGACATCGTCGGCGAGGGCGCGATGGCCTACATGGAGCACGTCGCCGCCTTCGACACCGCGACCGCGGCCGATCGCGGCCTAGATCTCGTCGGCACCTGGTACACGATGGGATCGACGGGCCGCTGGCCCCAGGTGGTGAACCTGTGGGAGAGCGTCGACGGCTGGGCGGGGTGGCGGCAGCTGATGGAGCGCACGAACCTGGCCCGCACCCGCAACCCCGAGCTCACCGAGTGGTGGCGCAAGGCGCTCGAGGTGCGCAGCGGCGGCTTCGACCGGCTTCTGGGCGCGGTGCCCGGGTGCCCGTCGCTGGCCGATCTCCGCCGGGCCGGCGTCACCGGCTCGGTGTTCGTGCACGAGCTGTCGCAGGTGCGGCCGGGCGCGGCCCCTGAGTACCTCGCGGCCGTCCGGGACGAGTGGCAGCCGGTGCTCGCCGACCACGGGCACGCCCTCGTGGGCCTGTACGAGGTGCTGCTCACCGACGTGGAGGTGTTGACCATCTGGGCGACCGATCCGGCCGGGCACGAGGCATTGGGGCGCGCCACCGACGACGGGTCGGACGACCGCATCGCCCGCTGGCGCACGCACGCGCGTGACTTCCTGACCCATTGGCGCGAGGAGCTCATGACCCCCTACCCGGGCACGCGGTTGTCGCGGGGCGACTCGCTGTGAGCGCCGACCGGTCGGTGGCGGGCGGAGGCCCGCTCGCGGGGGTGTCGATCGTCGAGAGCTCGCTGCTCGGACCGGGTGAGCTCACGTCCTTCCTGGCCGACCTGGGCGCGGACGTCATCAAGGTCGAGCCGCCCCAGGGCGATTACGTGCGCCGGATGACCTGGCCGATCGTCGAGGGCGAGTCGCTGATGCACCTCCACATCCACCGGGGCAAGCGCAGCATCACGCTGGATCTGCGCCGGCCCGAGGCCGTCGAGGTGTACCTCGACCTGGTCCGGAGGGCGGACGCGGTCGTGGAAGCGATGCGCCCGGGGGCGCTGGCGCGCCGGGGCCTCGGGTTCGAGCGCCTGCGCGAGGTCAACCCCCGCATCGTCTTCTGCACGATCTCGGGTTACGGCATGACCGGTCCCTACCGCGACCTTCCCGCGCACGGCATCGCCTTCGACACCTGGGCCGGCATCGTGAACCCCGCCTACGACGACGAGGGGTTCTGCTACATGCCCGAGCACCCGTCGATCGGCATCCATGCCGGTCCCATGCTCGGCGCGCTCGCGCTCCTGGCCGGGGTGGTGCGGGCGCGTGAGAGCGGCGAGGGCTGCCAGCTCGAGATCGCCCAGTCGGACGCGGCCGCCTACATGGACTGGTACCGGATCGAAACCTGGCGGGCGTACGAGCGGCCCGAGTCGGAGGTCACCGGCAACGCCAGCGACGACTACGAGCGCCGGGCGCCCGGCACCGCCGGGATGAAGGAGGGCGTCCGTTACCAGATCTACGACTCGGCCGACGGGCACGTGCTGTTCATGGCGTCGGAGCAGGAGTTCTGGAAGAACTTCTGCGAGGGTGTCGAGCGGATGGACCTGTTCGAGCGGTGGCCGGGGAAGCAGTACGCCGATCACGCCCGCAACAACCGGGAGCTCCAACGTGAGCTGCGCGACATCTTCCGGACCCGCACGACCGCGGAGTGGATCGCCTTCGGCAACGAAGTAAACACGCCGATGGCGCCGGTGAACACGTCGCAGACGATCGCCGACGACCCCCAGTTCCGCGATCGCTTCCCGTGGATCCCGGCGTCACGGTTGGGCGCCGACGAGATGCCGCTGCCGGTGCGGGTCGCGGGGGAGGAGCTGCCCGAGCCGACGCGCGCACCCAAGGTCGGGGAACACACCGACGAGGTGCTGGCCAACGTCCTGGGTTACGAGCCCGACCGGATCGAGGCGCTGCGCGCGGCCGGCGCACTCGGCGAAGCCTGACGGGTCGTCAGATAACCTGAGCCAGTGCATGTGGCGGTAGTGAACTTGCTCGGAACTACTTGGCGTCCGAGCGAGCGCCCGCGGGCCGGGTATCCCGGCCCGCAGCGAGCGAGGCAGTAGGGGATGAGCTCCGGGGAAGCCCCCGACACGACGCCGCCGTTCGGGGGGCTGGCGCTCGACGGGCGGCCGCTCGGCAAACGGGGCGCGGCGACGCGGCGCCGGCTGCTCGATGCGACCGCCGGACTGCTCGAGAGCCACGGGGTGCGCGACCTGCGGGTGGTCGACATCGCCCGGGAGGTGGGGAGCTCGCCCGCGACCTTCTACCAGTACTTCCGCGACGTGGAGGAGGCGGTCCTCGTCCTCGCCGAGGAGGTGGGGGAGGACCTCGCGCCGGTGGGCGAGTTGCTGGCGCGCCCCTGGAAGGGCGAGGCGGGATTGGGGTCGGCGCGGGAGATGGTCGACGCCTTCCTCCAGTACTGGGACGGCCACCGGGCGGTGTTGCGGACCCGTAACCTCGCGGCCCAGGAGGGCGACCGGCGGTTCCGTGACGTACGCAACCGGTCGCTCCGACCGCTGACCGAGGGCGTCGCGGCCAAGGTCGCCGAGTCGCAGGCGCAAGGAAGGGTCGGCCCCGGGATGGCGCCGATCGCGGCGGCGGCCGCGCTCGTCGCGATGCTCGAGCGCATGGCGGCGTTCCACACCGACCTCGAGCCGCTGGGCGCCAGCCGCGAGGACGTGGTCGAGACCACCGCCCGGATCATCCACCAGACGGTGACGGGCAAGAAGGGCTAAGGCGAGCGGCCGCGCCGCAGGTACCCTGCTGCGCAGCGAGCCGGGCCCGAGCGGCCTGAGCGGAGGGCTAGCCAGTTCTCTTAAGCCGCGCCCGCCCGCGCCCGACCGGACGGGTGGGCCGTCACCTCCAGCTCCCGGTCGAAGATCTTCTCGAACAGGTTCCGGCGCCGGCGGGCCGCCCACTGCTCGAGCTCGACGTCGCCGTCGGCATCGACCCGCACGAGGGCCAGCGACGGTCCGACGTGCACGTCGACGCCGCGCACGACGTCGTGGTGACTCCGGTCCAGGCCGTCGGCCACGCGCAGGAGCGCGGTGAGCTTGCGCATTCGATCCTCGTCGTCGGGGTCGATGGGCGCGAACTCGTCGGCGGCCTTCGGGTCGCCCTTACGGTGCCAGCGGGCGAGGGCGGCGAGGAGGCTGATCTCGCGCGGGTCGAAGCCGCGCAGCTGCCCGTGGCGGATGAGGTAGGCGGCGTGCTTGTGGTGGCCCTCGCTGGCGACGTGCTGGCCGATGTTGTGGAGCAGGCCGGCGTACTCGAGCAGCTCGCGGTCGTTGGGTCCGAGCCCGTGGAGCTCGGCGGTCTGGTCGAACAGCTCCACCGCGAGCCGGGCGACCTGACGGGAGTGACCCTCGGCGACGTCGCAGCGACGGGCCAGGCCGAGCACCGAGGCCCGCCGGATGGCGCGGGGGTCGTCGGTCCAGTCGGCGGGATCGTGGTGGCCGATGGCGTCGAGGACGATCCCCTCGCGTAGGGCCCATTCGCTGACGGTGAGCTCGTCGAACCCGAACAGCTCCATGGCGGTGTCGAGGAACATCGACCCCGCGGGGATGAGGTCCACCCGGCGGGGCTCCAGACCCTCGAGCCGGCGCCGCTCCGACGCCTTCGACGAGACGATGAGCTTGTGGAGCGGCAGGAACTCGTCGCGGGTGATCGTGAGCTGGTTCACCGAGACGGGGACGCGCTCCCTCCTCCGTGCCGCGACCATCCGGGCGAGGTCGACGAGCGTGCCGCTGCTGCCCACGAACAGCTTGGGCTCGAACGCCGCCACCTCGGCTGCGATCGGCGCGAGGACGTCGGTGAGGCGGTCGCGCAGGCGGCGCCGGTCCTCTTTCGACAGCGGATCGGACTCGACCAGCTCGGCGGTCAAGCGGCCGACTCCGAGGTTTTCGCTGGTCGCCCAGCGCATCCCGCCGGCATCGCCCACGATGATCTCGACGCTGCCGCCGCCGATGTCGAAGCAGAGCGCGGGGGCGGGATCGATCAGGACGCTGGCGCGGACGGCGCCGAAGATCAGCTGGGCCTCGGTGAGGCCGTCGATCACCCGGACGTTGACGCCGGTCTCCTCCTCGATGCGGTCGACGAGCTCGTCGCCGTTGGCGGCGAGGCGGATGGCGCTGGTCGCGCAGGCCAGCACCTCGTCGGCATGGGCGGTGTCCGCCATCCTCCGGAACCGCCGCACCGTGGCGACCGCCTGTTCGGCGGGCTCGTCGGGGATCCGGCCCTCGCGGGCGACGACGTCGCCCAGGCGCAGCATCTCCTTCTCCCGCACCACCGGCGTGAACCCGCCGTCGGGGTGGACCTCCGCGACCAGGAGATGGAAGGAGTTCGTCCCCAGGTCGAGGGCGGCGATGCGCACGAGGCCGAATGTAAACGGCGAGCGGGCTCTGTGGATGGACCACCGAAGTATCACGATCTGTGAGGTTTAGGTTTGAGGTGACCACATGGAGTGGTACAAAAGAGGGAGTGCCACTCAAAGTGGTGGAAGCGCCACCGAACGTCCAATCGGGCCGCGGGCGCTGGCGGGGCCGGCCGCTGCTCAGCCTGGCGCTGCGAGGCGCGGCGCTGGCGTTGCCAATCGCGGTGTCGGTCGTCACCGGCGTGCTCGTCTCGCGCGTCCTCCCCGCCGGGTCGGGCGCGGGCCGGCTCGGCTGGCTCATGGTCGTGCTCGGAGCATCGTTGCTGGCCTTGGTCGTGGTCGATCGCCTCGCCCGGCGGCTGCTTCCGATTGCCGCGCTGCTGCGGCTCACGCTGGTCTTCCCCGACCGGGCACCGTCCCGGTTCCGGGTGGCGATGCGGGCAACCAGCGTCAAGCGCCTGCGGGAGTGGGCCGAGGCCGCCAGCGCGTCGGCCCGGGACGGCGACGACCCCAAGGCGCGGGCGCAGCAGGTTCTTGCGCTCGCGGCGGCGCTGAACGCGCACGACCGGCGGACGCGGGGGCACTCGGAGCGGGTGCGCGCGCTTACCGAGCTCGTCGCCGAGGAGATGCGCCTGCCGGCGACGGACGCGCAGCGACTGCAGTGGGCCGCGCTCCTCCACGACATCGGGAAGATCACGGTCCCGGCGCGGATCCTGAACAAGCCGGGGCGGCCCGATGCCCGAGAATGGCGGGTCTTGCAGCGACATCCGGCGGCGGGCGGGCGCATCGCCAGGCCGCTCCGCCCCTGGCTCGGCGACTGGGTCGACGCGGTGACCCAGCACCACGAACGCTTCGACGGCAACGGGTACCCGCACGGACTGGCGGGGCACGACATCAGCCTGGCCGCCCGCATCGTGAGCGTGACCGACGCGTACGAGACCATGACCGCGGTGCGCGCCTACAAGAAGCCGATGAGCGCGGGCGACGCGCGCGAGGAGCTGGCGCGCTGCGCGGGGACGCATTTCGACCCCCGGGTCGTCCGGGCGTTCCTCAAGGTCTCGCTCGGGCGGCTGCGCCTGACCGCGGGTCTGGCGGCCTCGGTCGCGCAGATACCCGTGCTCGGGCTCCTGCCGCGCGCCGGCGCGCGGGTGAGGATGGCCGCGGGTCAGTCGGCGGCGTCGGCGGTCACCACGGCGGGCGCGGTCGCGCTCGCCGCCGCGGTGGCCCAACTGGGTGGCACGGGTGCGGAGCCGCGCACGCCCGCGCCGCTGTCCGGGCCGGATACGTCGAGTCGCCCGCGGTCGACCACGGCCGGCGAAGCGGGGCCGAGCGCGGGGCTTCCGGCGCCGGGACCGGATGAGCCGGGCGGCGACGGGGCCGGCGCGGAGCCGATCGAGACGCCCGAGCTCGGGGCGCCGCCGGTAGCGCCGGGTCCGGCCGTTGACAATGCCGCGGTGACTGTGCGCGCCCAGGTGGGGGAGACCGAGATCGAGGTTGCGGTGCCGCCCGCGGTCGCGGTCGAGCGTGGTCGCGACTTCGACACCGAGATCGACGCCGAGGCCGGCGACATCGTCATCTCGCTTCCCTGATCTCAATTGGCCTGACGCCGGCGTCAGCTCACGGAAGGCTCGGGTACGCTCCCGTGCGTCCGAGCGCGGGAGGGATCATGGCTGTGCAGGGCGAGCACCGGATGCTGATCGACGGCAAGCTCACCGAGGCGGCGTCCGGGAAGGCGTTCGACAACATCAACCCCGCCACCGAAGAGGTCATCGGGCAGGTCGCCGACGCATCGCCGGCCGACATGGACCGTGCCATCGAATCCGCCCGGCGGGCGTTCGACGAGACCGACTGGTCGACGAACCCGGAGTTGCGGAAGCGGTGCCTGCACCAGCTCCACGACGCCCTCGACGGTGAGCGCGAGGCGCTGCGGCCCCAGATCGTCGCCGAGGTCGGCACTCCGATCTCGCTCACGTACGCGGTGCAGCAGGACTCGTGCATCGACGACATGCTCTGGGAGGTCGACCTCCTCGACCGCTACGAATGGGAGAGCGACCTGCCCGTCCACGAGTTCATGGGCATGAAGAGCGCCCGCCGGGTCGTGCGGGAGCCCGTCGGCGTCGTGGGCGCGGTGACGCCCTGGAACTTCCCGTTCATGCTCAACCTGTCGAAGATCGTGCCCGCGCTCGCCGCCGGCAACACCGCCGTGCTCAAGCCCGCGCCCGACACCCCGTGGAGCGCCACCTTCATCGGCCGGCTGGCCGCCGAGCAGACCGACCTGCCGCCAGGCGTCCTGAACGTCGTCCCGTCGGGCGACCCCGCCGCGGTGGGGGAGGTGCTGAGCAGCGACCCCCGCGTCGACATGGTCAGCTTCACCGGCTCGACCGCCACCGGCCGCCGGATCATGGCCAATGGCGCCGAGACTCTGAAGAAGGTGTTCCTCGAGCTCGGCGGGAAGTCCGCCAACGTCATCCTCGACGACGCCGACTTCGAGTCGGTCGTGCCCAGCGGGTCGATGATCTGCATGCACGGCGGGCAGGGGTGCGCGATCACCACCCGCATGCTGCTGCCGCGCTCGCACTACGACGAGGCGGTCGACCTGCTGAAGGCCGCGTTCGAGAACGTGCCCTACGGCGACCCCAACGATCCCGGGGTCATTATGGGGCCGCTGGTGAACGCCCGTCAGCGCGACCGCGTGCTCGGGTACATCGAGAAGGGCAAGGCCGAGGGAGCCCGGTTGCTCGTGGGCGGGGGCCGGCCGGCGCACCTCGAGAAGGGGTACTACGTCGAGCCGACGCTGTTCGTCGACGTCGACCCCGACGCGACGATCGCCCAGGAGGAGATCTTCGGGCCGGTCCTGGCGGTGATTCGCTACGAGGACGACGACGACGCGGTGCGCATCGCCAACAACTCGACCTACGGGCTCTCGGGCGCGGTCACGAGCAAGTCGATGGACCGCGCGTTGGGCGTCGCCCGCCGCATCCGCACCGGCACCGTGTCGGTGAACGGCGGGTTGTGGTTCGGGCCCGACTCGCCCTTCGGCGGGTACAAGCAGAGCGGGAACGGGCGGGAGCACGGCGTCGCCGGGTTCGAGGAGTACCTGGAGACCAAGACGCTCGGGCTGCCCGCCCCGGCGTAGCCGTGGGCCACGCCCGGGCTGAGGATCTCGACCAGCTCGAGCGGGTGCTCAAGGGGTTGCGGGAGCTCGACGGGCTGGTCGAGCGGAGGCGAGGCGTCTTCTGCCGGGGGACGGCTGCGTTCGTACACTTCCACGTGTTCTCGGGCGAGCCGTTCGGCGACCTCAAGGTCGAGAAGCGGTGGCTGCGCTACCCGGTCGGTACCGCCGCCGAGCAGCGCGTCCTGGTGACCGACGCCCGCCGGGTGCTGCGGGGCGTGACCACCGGCTTGCGGGGCATGGTCCAGTCGTAGACTGCGGTGCATGAGCGCATTGATCGAGGAGCGTCGGCTCCGCAAGGAGCGGCTGGCGGCCGCGTTCCGCCTGTTCGGGCGGTTCGGGTTCGACGAGGGCGTGGCCGGGCACATCACCGCCCGAGACCCCGAGCGGCTCGACCACTTCTGGGTGAACCCGTTCGGGATGCCGTTCAGCCGCATCCGGGTGTCGGACCTGCTCCTGGTGAACGAGGCGGGCGAGGTCGTGGAGGGGGATGGGGTGCTGAACACGGCCGCGTTCGTGATCCACGGGCAGGTGCACGCGGCCCGTCCCGACGTGGTCGCGGCCGCCCACGCGCACTCGATCTACGGGAAGTCGTGGTCGGCGCTGGGTCGGTTGCTGGATCCGATCACGCAGGACGCGTGCGCGTTCTACGACGACCACGCGCTGTTCGACGACTACACCGGTGTGGTGCTGGATCTGGAGGAGGGCAAGCGGCTGGCGTACGCGCTGGGCGAGTGCAAGGCCGCGATCCTGCGGAACCACGGGTTGCTGACGGTGGGCCACTCGGTCGACGAAGCCGCGTTCTGGTTCATCACGATGGAGCGGTCGTGCCAGGCGCAGCTGCTCGCGTCGGCGGCGGGGAACCCGGTGCTGATCGACCCCGAGACGGCTCGGCTGACCGCAGGCCAGGTGGGTGGCCACGCCGCCGGCCACTTCGGCTTCCAGCCGCTCTACCAGAAGATCGTGCGAGAGCAACCCGACCTGTTGGAGTAGCGGCTCAACCCTTCCCGCGCAGCCAGGTGATCGTTCCCTCGAGGAACGCGCCGGTGTCCGGGAACTTTCCCGCGACGACGTCGGCGAACCACTCGGGGACGTAGATCTCGAACGTCCCCGACTCCAGCTGGTCGAGGACGGGGGCGACGATGGCCTCGACCGGGAGCGCCTCGACCTCGTCGGCGATCGGGGCGTCATTGTCGGGTAAGTGGAAAAGGTCGGTGTCGATGATGCCCGGGTTCACCACGTGCACCCGGACGCCGGTGTCGTGCAGGTCGACCTGCATCGATTCCGACCACGCGGTTAACGCCGCCTTCGTCGCCGCGTACGCAGCTTCGCTCGGCGGGCTCAGCCGCGCCGCAACCGACGAGATGTTCACCACCCGCCCCTGCCGCTCGATCAGCCCCGGGAGCAACGCGAGCGTCAGCCGGACCGCCGACAGGTAGTTGATCGTCGTCACCGCGTCGACCACCTCGGGCGTCAGGTCGGTCACCCGTCGTCGCTTGGGAATGCCGGCGTTGTTCACCAGCACATCGACGCCGCCGAGCTCGTGCTCCACCCGTCGGGCGAACGACTCGACGCCCGAGAGGTCGGCAAGATCGACCGTCCACGCTTGCGACGTCGGCGAATGCTCACGAACGCGTTCCAACACGTCCGCGAGCCGGTCCTCGCGCCGAGCGCAGATCCCCACGACCGCGCCACGCGCCGCGAATCCCTCGGCGAGCGCGGCGCCGATACCCGACGACGCGCCGGTCACGAGCACGTTCTTCCCGGCAACCGAATAGCCCATGAGTGCCGCCGACGATAGCCTCGCCCGCCGTGCCGCTGGACCCGTCGTCCGTGCTCCTCACCGACCGGGTCGCGATCGTGACGGGCGCGGCGGTCGGAATCGGCGAAGCGGTCGCGACCGCGCTGGCGCGCTTCGGCGCCGACGTCGCCATCTGCGACCGCGACGTCCCCCACCTCGACAGCACGGCTGACGCGATCGAGGCCACCGGCCGCCGAGTTGTCGCGGGGGAGCTCGACGTCCGCGAAACCGACCAGGTCACCGGGTTTCTCGACGTCGTGCGCGAGCAACTCGGCCATGTCGACGTGCTCGTCAACAACGCCGGTGGCGGCTTCTACGCCAACTTCCTCGACGTGAACGAGAAGGGCCAGGACGCGCTCGTGCGCGAGAACTTCGTGAGCGTCACCAACTTCATCCGGGGCGTGGTCCCGCTCTTCCCCGATCCGCCCCGGGGCGGTTCCATCGTCAACCTCACCTCGATCGAGGCCCACCGGGCTGCCCCCGGCTACGGCGTGTACTCGGCGATGAAGGCGGCGGTCGCCAGCCTCACCAAGACACTGGCGCTCGAGCTGGGCGACCGGATGATCCGGGTCAACTGCATCGCTCCCGATGTCATCCCCACGCCCGGCATCGGCGGGGAGATGGAGGTCAAGACGCCACTTCCACGCGCCGGCAGCGTCGACGACGTCGCCGCCGCGGCCGTGTTCCTCGCCGGCGACCTGTCGAGCTTCGTGACCGGCGCGACCATCCATGTCGACGGAGGCAACGTCGCTGCCGGCGGCTGGCACCGTCTCGACGACGGGAGCTTCGCGACGTGAAGTTCGGCATCGCCCTCGGCCGGCTCAACCCTGCCTTCTTCCTCGACGCCACGCTCGAAGCCGAGCGCCTCGGCTACGAGTCGGTGTGGCTACCCGAGCATCTGATCTTCACCACCGCCATGAGCAACTCGCCCCATCCCGGCGAGGAACACCCACCGGTGCCGCCGACCACACCCGTCTTCGACGCGTTCGCCTACCTCGGCTACCTCGCGGGCAGGACCGAGCGCCTGCGGCTGGGCACCCACGTGTACAACCTCGGGCTCCGCCACCCGTTCGTCGCCGCCCGGGGCGTGCAGACGATCGACATCGTCTCGGGCGGGCGGCTCGAGTTCGGCATCGGCGCCAGCTGGCTCGAAGAGGAATGGGTCGCGGCCGAGCTCGACTTCAACACCCGCGGCCGCCGCGTCGACGAGGCCCTCACGATCTGCAAGCGCCTCTGGACCGAGACCGAGGTCGCGCACCACGGCGAGTTCTTCCGCTTCGACTCGGTGGCGTTCGAGCCCAAGCCGGTGCAGAAGCCGTGGCCACCTGTCCTGGTCGGCGGCGAGAGCAACGCCGCCCTCAACCGGGCCGCCCGGGCCGGCGACGGCTGGATCGGCATGGCCCACACGTTCGAATCGGCCGGCCCGTCCATCCAGCGCCTGCGCGCGCTCCTGGCCGAACACGGCCGTTCTGACGAGAACTTCCAGATCTGCCTCGGTGGCCCGGTCGACTCACGCGACGACGTGAAGCGCTGGGAAGAGCTGGGCGTCACCCGCCTGATCGTGTCGCCGTGGGCGCGCTCCAAGGAGGCGATCGACGGCATGCGGAGCTTCGCCGGCGTCATCGGCCTGCCGACCTAGGAGCCTGTTGAAGAAATAGGCCAGTGGTGTTCGCGATTTGGGTGTGATTTGCTCAGACTCGAAGCATGCAGGGAAAGAGCGATTCGAATCGGGTGTTGTTGGACGCGGCGGCGTTGTGCCGGGAGTTGGTTCCGGACGGCTCGGTGTACGCGTTCTTGGCCGACCATCGCGCCGAGCTGTTCCCGGATGAGATGTTTGAGGACTTGTTCCCCTCCGGGCGGGGCCGCCCCTCGGTGCCGGGGGAGGTGATCGCCACCGCGATGGTCCTCCAGGCCCTCGAGGGGCTGTCGGACCGTCAGGCGGCGGACGCGTTGCGCTGCGACATCCGCTGGAAGGTGGCCTGCGGCCTGCCACTGGATGACCCGGGCGTGCACTACACGGTGTTCACGTATTGGCGGACCCGCCTGGCGCGCAGCGCCCGCCCCGAGCGGATCAGTGACGCGATCACCGCGGTGATCGAAGCGACCGGGGTGTTGGCGGGACGGCGGCGCCGGGCGTTGGACTCGACGCTGCTCGATGACGCGGTGGCGACCCAGGACACGGTCACCCAGCTGGTGTCGGCGATCCGGCGTGTGCGCCGTGTCGTGCCCGAGGCGGCCACGGTCGCGGTGAGCGCGCACGACTACGACACCGCGGGCAAGCCGGTCTGTGCTTGGGACGACCCCGAGGCCAAGACCGCCCTGGTGTCGGGGCTGGTCAACGACGCGCTGGCGATCATCGCCACGCTCGAAGGCGTGGAGCTGAGCGGCGAGCAGGCCGACGCGGTGGGGCTGCTGGCGTTGGTCGCCGGCCAGGACGTCGAGCCCGGTGACGGGGAGGGCACGTGGCGCATCGCCCGACGGGTCGCCTCCGATCGGGTGATCTCCACGGTTGACCCCGAGGCCCGGCATATGCACAAGAGCCGCAGCGAATACCGCGACGGCTACAAGGCCCACGTCGCCGTCGAGCCCGAGACCGGGATCATCACCGCGGCTGCACTCACACCCGCCAACGCCCCCGACGGCCCCACCGGCGTGGCGCTCCTCGCCGACGAGGATCCCGGCCTCCAGGTGCTGGCCGACTCGGCCTACGGGTCAGGCCCGACACGGACCGCGCTGCGCGAGGCGCGCCACCACCAGGCGATCAAGCCGATCCCGTTGCGGTCGGCGGTGCCGGGTGGCTTCGATCGCGACGACTTCGTCGTCGACCATGATGCCGGCACGGTCACCTGCCCGGGTGAGCACACCGTCGCGATCACCGCCAAAGGCAACGCCGTGTTCGGTGGGCGCTGTCGAGATTGCCCCCTGCAGGCACGCTGCACCAACGCCGCCGACGGCCGAACCCTCAAGCTCACCGAACACGATCACGAGCTCGTCGAAGCCCGGCGTGCCTGGCGCGACGGCGACTTCGCCGAGGACTACCGGCGCTTGCGGCCCATGGTCGAACGATCCCTCGCCTGGCTCGTCTTCGGGCGCCACCGACGAGTCCGCTACCGGGGCGTGGCCAGGAACCAGCTCGGCCTCTCGCTGCGCGTCGCCGCCGTGAACCTGCGCCGGCTCGTGAACCTCGGCCTCGCCCGCGACGGCCCGAGGTGGGCGCTGAGCTGAACGCGGGCTCGGGAGCTGACAAGGAGGGGACCACTCCTACGGCATCAGCCACCAGGGCGGCCGGCTATCTCACCCTCGACGTCCGGCGCTTCGGTCGGTCATGCACCCGAGCCCGCAACCCCAAGCCTACGAACCAAACCCGGGCCCGAGAAGCGCCTTGTTCAACGGTCTCCTAGTGCCGCGTCAGGCAACGTTTGCGCGTTTCACAAGCTCGCGAAGTGTCTGGTTGTCGGCGTGGCGGTTCCGCCACGCGATGTAGCGGCGGATCATCCGGGCTTGCTCGAGGTGTGAGGGGTGGTCGGTGCCGTCGGGGCGAAGTACCGCAGCGCGGTGAACTGGGCCTCGATCCGGTTCAGCCAGGATGCGTAGAACGGCACGTAGGCGAACTCGACGTTGTTGGCCTCGGCCCACTCGCTGACGCGCTGGTCCTTCCTGGTCGAGAGGTGGGGGCTGAAGTTGTCGAGCACGATCGCGATCCGGACGTCGGGCGGATACAGCGACCGGAGGTAGCGGCAGAAGGCGAGGAACTCGGTGCGGCCCTTGCGGACCTTGACGTGGCCGTAGAGCCGGTCCCGGCCCAGGTCGTAGGGGAGAGCAGGTGCCGGACACCGTGGGGACGGGTGTAGGTCGCCCGACGGCGACGCCGGCGGGGTGCTGCTGGGTCGCCCTTGCCGGCGGCCGACGGGGCCCACTGCTTGCCCGGGTGGGGTTGCAGGTTGAGCGGCCCCGAACTCGTCCATGCAGAACACGACCGTCGGATCGCCAGGGCCGGGTGGGGCTTTGCCGTCGGCGATGTCGTAAAGCTCGAGGACCCGGTTCTTCTTGGCCTCGTAGTCGGGGTCGTTGCTCGCCTTGAACGTCTTGATCACTTGAAACGACACGCCCTCCTCTCGGAGCAGGACCCGAAGGCCCTCATGGCTGACGTCGTCGACCACCCCCTCAGCGACCAGGAACCCAGCGAGCTTGCTGAGCGACCAGGTCGAGAACGGCAGGTCGTGATCCTGCGGACGAGCCAACGCGATCTTCTTGATCGCCTGACGCTGGGGCAACGTGAACGTCGGCGGCCGCCCACCGGCGTACTTCGGGTACAGCGACTCGAAGGTGTCGTCGTTGAAGTTGTGCAGCACCGCCCGGACCCGGTCCTCGGAGGTGAACGCCACCTTGGCGATCTGCGCGACGTCCATCCCCTGGGCCGACAGCAACACCATCTGCGCCCGCCGCCACGTCACCACAGACCCCGACGACCGGCGCACGATCCTCAGGAGCCGCTGGCCCTCTTCCTTGCTGATCTCCCTGACCCGGATGCCTTCTCGCACCACCACCTCCTTGAGCAACAGCGTTGCTCAAGCTGACTCGTCCTCAGAGCTTTCGTGACGAATTCCCGGCGAAGATGTCGAGAATTCGGGGCCTGCTCCGTCCCAGGGTGCACCCGGCCGGCAGGGCCGACGTCACACAAGGAGAACACCATGGCCAAGTACCTGTTGCTCAAGCACTACCGAGGCGCGCCGGCGCCCGTCAACGATGTCCCGATGGACCAGTGGAGGCCCGACGAGGTCGAGGCACACATCCGGTTCATGAACGACTTCGCAGCTCGGCTCGAGAGCAGCGGCGAGTTCATCGACGGACAGGCGCTGTCGCCCGACGGCGTGTGGGTCCGCTACGACGGCGAGGGGCGGCCGCCGGTGACCGACGGCCCGTTCGCCGAAACGAAGGACTTGATCGCGGGATGGATGGTGATCGACGTCGACAGCTACGAGCGAGCGATCGAGCTCGCCGGTGAGCTGTCGGCAGCACCTGGGGCCGGCGGCGAACCGATCCACGAATGGCTGGAGGTCCGACCCTTCCTGGCCGCGCCGCCCACCGTCACCCCGTGACCGTGGACGACGTTGAGCTACGCGAGCTCGTCCCACGGGTCTTGAGCGTCCTCGTCTGTCGCGGTGCGGACTTCGCGACGGCCGAGGACGCCGTACAAGAGGCGCTCATCCGGGCGCTCTCCGCGTGGGGGGACGAGTTGCCCACCGACCCCACGGGGTGGCTCATCACGGTCGCTTGGAGAGCCTTCCTCGACATGACACGGTCAGACGCCGCGCGCCGCGACCGAGAGCTCCGATTCGACACCGAACCGCCGGCCGGCGCGATCCCGAGCGCCGACGACACGCTGCGCCTCTACTTCCTGTGCGCGCACCCCGATCTGACGTCGTCGTCGGCGGTTGCGTTGACCCTCCGAGCCGTGGGTGGCCTCACCACACGCCAGATCGCTCGGGCATACCTCGTGCCCGAGCGCACCATGGCGCAGCGCATCAGCCGCGCCAAGCGCATGGTCAGTCGGGCCGGTGTCGATCGTCCCGGCGACGTGCGCACGGTGATGCGGGTGGTGTACCTCGTCTTCAACGAGGGCTATTCCGGCGACGTCGATCTCGCGGCCGAGGCGATCCGACTGACCCGGCAGCTGGCTGCCTTGGTGGACGACCCCGAGGTCCACGGGTTGCTCGCCCTGATGCTCCTACACCATGCCCGCCGCCGCAGCCGCACCCGACCGGACGGAAGCATCGTGCCTCTCGCCGATCAGGACCGCAGCCAGTGGGACACAGGGCTCATCGCCGAGGGAATCGACATCGCACGAGCTGCGCTCGCGCGCGATCAGCTCGGCGAGTACCAGGCGCAAGCGGCGATCGCCGCGCTCCATGCCGACGCGCCGCGTGTCGAGGAGACCGACTGGGTCCAGATCGTGGAGTGGTACGACGAGCTACTCCGGTTCGCCGACACTCCGATCGTCCGGCTCAACCGTGCGGTCGCAGTCGGCGAGGCCGACGGCGCGACCGCAGGACTGGCGGCACTGGCCGAGGTCGACGAACACGTCCCGCGGCGCGAAGCGGTCGCCGCGTACCTCCACGAAAAGAACGGCGATCTCGAACTCGCTGCCCGCCTTTATGCCAACGCAGCTCGCAACGCACCCAACCTCGCAGAACGCGACCATCAGACGCGCCAAGCAGCGCGACTCAACCAGCACCTGCAACACCACAGATGACCTCGGCGCGGGCGTGAAGATGACCGCCAACTGCTTGGCGACGGCTCGCTCGGCCGGTGCGCGCCTTGAAGATCGGCCAACCGAGGCGAACTCGCTCGAAGCTCCGCTCACCGAACGCCGGCTCGGAGTCACGCCACCAACGAGGCAACGTTGCCCGACGCGGCACTAGGAGCCCGAACCCTCCAACAGGGTGTCGGGTGACGACGAGAAGTCGCGGATCGTCCCCTTGTTGCGGAGTGACCTCCCGATCACCGCCGGCTGCATGGTGTAACAGACGCCCAGCATGAGGTCGGCGAGCTCGTCGGCCCGGTCGACGCCGTCGAGGTCCATCCCGCGTCCCATCCCGATCTCGCACGCCCGTCGGAGCACGATGGCGGCCTCCGCCTCCTCGACCGGCAACGTCGTGTCGGCCCAGCGGAAGAACCCCCCTGTCCACGGCGCAGTGTCGTAGGGCGGCGGTGATCCGATGGACCGGCCCTCCAGTGTCCACTCGAGCACCAACCCGCCGTCGCGCCACAATCGAACCGCCGCCCGATCATCGCCCCACCCGAACGGCACCTCGGCGTCGTACTGGCGCCGTTCGTCGCCGCGCGCCGCGTGCGCCACCGCCAGCCCGGCGAGGTCGAACATGTGGGTGCAGTTCAGCTTCGGGCTGATGTACTCGCCCGCGGCCAGGCACCGAGGCGACAACGGCATCCCCGCCAGCGCCCGCAAAGGACCAGCCGCGGCCGGGCAGGTGCTCCAGGGCCAGCGCACGGAGCGGGCATCGACGTCGAGGACGTGCTCGCCGTCGTGGTGCAGGGAGACCTCGAAATGGTGGAAGTCGTCCTCGAGCCCGGCGTCGACCACGCCCGCCTCGCGGGCGACCAGGCGGATGCGGCGCCGGTACGAACCCTCCCGGTAGGGCGCGCTCACGCGTCGGGCGGCGGGTCTTCGCCGAGGAACACGATCGTGCGGGTCCGGAAGCGCCAGCGGTCGGCCTCGCGCACCAGCCGGTCGTGGTACCGGCCGGCGTTGCTGATGACGTGTCCGTCGCCCTCCTTGCGGAGGTAGCAGAAGTCGGTCCACGCCTGGGCGGTCTTCCCGTCGGGCGCGACGTCGATCACGGAGTTGTACGTGACGTGCTGACCAGGTGGCATGCCGGGCTGCTGCACCCCGATGTTGTCGTGGATCTCCTGGCGCCCCTTGCGCACGTCGCCGAAGACCCGGAACTCGGCGTCCCCCGTGAACAGGGCGGCGAAATCGGAGGCGCGCCTGTCGTCGTAGGCGTGGCAGTACTCGGCGAGCAAGCGCCGGATCTCCGATTCCTCGGTCATGCGCTCCGGTTCCTCCCTCCCGGATACCCGCCTCCGCCGAACTGGGCGTCGAGGGCGTCGTAGTCGACCGCCCAGCCCTGCTTGGGCAGCTTCTCGACGAACTCGACGGTGCGGGGCTTCTTGTAGGACGCGATCCGCGCCCGGCAGTGCTCGACGATCTCCTCGGCGGTGGCGGACGCGCCGTCGGCGAGGACCACGATCGCCTTGACGTTCTGGGTCCAGTGGGGGTCGGGCACGCCGATGATGGCGCACTCGGCGACGGCGGGGTGCTGGGCAATGCACCCCTCGACCTCGGTCGGGTAGATGTTCTCGGCCGCCGACTTGATCATGCGGGTCTTGGGTCCGACGAAGCTGATGCTGCCGTCGGCTTCGCGCCGCCCGAGGTCGTTGGTGTGGTGCCACCCACCTTGGGCGCGGCGCTCGTTCTCCTCGGGGCGGTTCCAGTACCCGTTCATGATCGTGGGCCCCCGGGCCACGATCTCGCCGGTCTCACCGACTGGGAGCTCGGTGCCATCCTCGTCGACGATCCGCAGCTGGACGAGCGGCGAGGCGCGCCCGTGCGTGCCGATCGCGTCGGTCCCGAGCGCGTTGTACGTCAGCATGCCGACCGCCTCGGTCTGCCCGTACCCGCCGGGGTGACGCGCCCACGGGCTGGTGTCGACGGTGGTCATCTCCTCCCATTCCGCGCGGCCGGGGAAGGAGCGCAGGCTCGTGAGGTCGTAGCGACGGTCGTTGTTGACCTCGAGGATCTTCTCGAACGTCGGGCCCACGAGGAACGCGCCGGTGCAGCGCTCGGCCTCGACCAGCCGGCACAGCTCCTCGGCGTCGACGCGGCGTGTGAACACGTTGGTCCCACCGGCGACGAAGGTCGCCAGCGTGGTCATGAACGTTCCGAGATGGAACAGCGGTCCGCTGTTCAGGTAGACGTAGTCGGCGCCCACCTCGGCGATGCGCCCCATCACCGAACCCTGGGCGATCAAGGCGGTATGGCTCAGCATCGCCCCATTGGGCCGTCCACCGAACGCGGCGGTGTAGATCACGAGCAGCGCCGACGCGGGGTCGACCTCGATCACCGGATCCTGTGCGCCGCCGCCGGCGACGAACGCCTCGTACGAGTCGTCACCCGTCTCGGGATCGTCGTGACGGAGCCAGCGAGCGCGCGACCCCGATTGCGCCCGGGCGCTCCGCACGGTCTCGCCGATCTCCTCCTCCTGCCAGATGACGACGGCGGCGTCGAGGTCGTCGATGACGAAGGCCATCTCCTCGGCGCTTTGGCGCCAGTTGGACGGGCAGAGCATGGCGCCGAGCTTGGCCGCGGCCACCAGGCACTCGAGCACCCGGAACGAGTTCTGCCCCAGCCACAGCACCCGGTCGCCGTCGCCGACCCCGGCGGCGCGCAGTGCGCTCGCGAGGTGGTCGGTCCGCGCGTCGAGCTCCGGATATGTCAGGCGGACGTCGCCGTCGACCGCGGCCAGCTGCCGAGGTCGACCGTGACGGTGCTCGCGTAGCACGTCGGCGAATGTCAGCGACCGGCGCGGGTCCACGCGCTCACTATCGCATGGGCCTGACGCCGATGTCAGACTACGGACGTGGCTGCTGCGGAGATGCCCGCGCCGAGCGACCATCCGCCGCGCCACGACGTGCCCCGGGACGGACGCAGCGGGTTCGTGCTCGTCGACGATCGCCAGGTCCACTACCTCGAGTGGGGCGCGAGCGCGGCGCCGCCGGTGCTCTGTCTTCACGGCGGCGGGCAGACCGCCTACATGTACGAGGAGCTCGGCGCGGCGCTGCGCGATCGCTATCACGTGCTCGCGCCGGATCTCCCGTGGCACGGCGACTCGGATCCGATCGACGACATGGGCCGCCAGACGCTGGCCGAGAGCATCCCGCCGTTCATGGCCGAGTTCGGTCTCGAGCGCGCCGCCTTCGTTGGCGCGTCACTCGGTGGGATCGTGAGCCTCACCCTCGCGGCCGCCCGCCCGGAGATCGCACGCGCGATCGCGCTCATCGACATCGGTCACCGGCTCGAGGACGAGGGCGTGAACCGGATCATCGAGTTCATGACCCGGCGCGAGTCGTTCTCCTCGCTGGAGGAGGCGGCTGGCGAGGTCGCCGAGTACCTGCCGCAACGCAAGGCGGTGAAGCCGGAGAATCTGCGCCGCAACCTCCGCCAGCGGCCCGACGGCCGCTGGGAATGGAAGCACTCCTACGGTCGGCGGATGCGTGAACAGGGTGGCGCGCCGCCCGGCGGCTGGCGCGAGCTCATGGCCGGGCTCGAGCAGGAGGTGACCCGCCTCACGTGCCCGGTGCTGGTGCTGCGGGGCGCGGCCAGTGACGTGCTCTCGGACGAAGGTGCCGAGGAGGTGGCCGCCCTCATCCGCGACGCCCGGCTCGCGACCATCGGCAGCGCCGGCCACCACGCCGCCGGCGACAACCCCGAGTCGACCGTCAATCTGGTGCGGTCGTTCCTCGACGAGGTGGTCGGCGGGTGACATCGGGCCGACGGTCCCTCGTCGGCCCGACTCTGGTCAGCCTCGCGTTCGCGCTCTTCGTCGGGCCCGGGCCGCTCGGCGTGCTCGGTCCCTGGCTCATCACCCGGTGGCGCGTCGAAGATCCGTTCCTCGGCGTTACTGCATTGCGAGGCGTCGGCGTCGCGCTGATCGCCCTCGGGCTCCCGTGCCTGGTCGAGTCGATCGTGCGCTTCGTACGGATCGGGAGAGGGACGCTCGTTCCCGTGATGCCCACGGAGCACCTCGTGGTGACAGGCCTGTACCGCTACGTGCGCAACCCGATGTACATCGGGGTGGTGTCGCTCATCGTCGGGCAGGCGTTGCTGTTCGGAAGCGGCGCCACGCTGCTCTACGCGGCGGCGGTGGCCGCCGGCTTCCACCTCTTCGTCGTGCTCTACGAAGAACCGACGATGCGACGCACCTACGGCGACAAGTACAAGACGTACTGTCTCCAGGTTCGACGGTGGCTGCCGCGGCTGCGGTCCGGTCCTACTGCGGGCGGACGTTGATCACCAGTGTGAAGATCGACTTCACCACCGGCGCGCCGCTGTCGGCGTCCTTCCAGTCGGTCTCGGTGACGTAGAACTCGAGCTTGCCGCCGTTCGAGCGTTCCTTCTCGTAGACGTCGGTGATGATGGTCGTGCCCTCGAGGACGTCGCCGACCCTGGGCCAGCGCTGGTACTCGAAGGTCTGCTCGCCGTGCAGAATGGCGCGTCCCGGCCCGCGCAGCTTCTCGATCGGCAGGCCGGCGGCGCCGCCGGTGCCCATCGACCCCCAGTACGACATGACGAACGGGAACGTCGGCGGCACGGGAGCAGCGTCGCCGCGATAGGTGTCGTCGTCGTCGCCGAGCGCTTCGGCGAACACCCGGACCGGACCCCGCTCGATGACCACCTTCTGGGTGCCGGTCTCCTGCCCCTTGAGCTCCGTGAGCGCCACGGGCGGGAGAGTAGTTGGGAGGGAGGAGTAGTGGCGCTACAGGCCCAGGCGCTCGTTGGCCTCTTCGAAGAAACGGGCCGGCGGCGTGATCTCGGCCTCGGGCGCCAGCGTCTCGGGGTCCCATTGCGACATCTCGCGGTTGAAGAAGTCACCGCCATAGACGTGGATCGCGCCCGTGCACTCCGACAGCGGGTTCTCCACCGCGTGGACGACGTCGTCACCGAGCAGGATGACGTCGCCGTCGTTTGACTCCTTGGTTCCCGACCGGACGATCTCGTCGCCGGTGCGGCGGAAGAACGTGTTGTCCTCGCGCCCCCGGTAGATGCCGATGGCGGCCCACATGCGGTGGTCGTGCGGATAGATCGACATGCCCGGTGCCCAGATCACCTTCATCACGGTGAGGTCAGGACCGGTGTACAACGGCGTCAACTCGCCCCGGCGGGCGGGGAGCACACGCTCGAGCTCGTCGCCCCGGCGGACGGTCCGCTCGAGGAGATCACGCACGGCCAACCGCGGTTCGTTCTCGCCGAGCGCTCCCCGGCATTCCTCCACGAACTCGTCGACGTCGAACACGCCCTCCAGGCTACGCCCGGGAGGCGGACGCGACCTCGGTGAGCTGATGCTTCAGGACCTTGCCGGTCGCGTTGCGGGGAAGCTCCTCGACGAAGTGCACCTGCCGGGGCCGCTTGTAATCGGCCAGCCGCTCGGCGCAGAACGCCTGCAGCTCGGGCGCGTCGACGGTCTCTCCCGGCTTCACGACCACGAAGGCGGCGACGTCCTCGCCCAGCACCGGGTGGGCGACCCCGACGACCGCGGCCTCGCGGACCGCAGCGTGTTCGTGCAGCACCGCCTCGATGTCGGTGGGGTAGACGTTGTGACCGCCCCGGATGATCAGGTCCTTCTTGCGGCCCACGAGGTACAGGAAGCCGTCGTCGTCGACGTAGCCGAGGTCGCCGCTGCGCAGCCAGCCATCCTCGGTCCAGGTGGCGGCGGTAGCGGCGGGGTCGCGGTAGTACTCGCGCTGGACGCCGGGCATCCGGGTCAGCAGCTCGCCGACCTCGCCCGCGGGGCACTCCGACCCGGCGTCGTCGACGATCGTGATCTCCATCGGCGGGATGGGCTTGCCCACCGACCCGACCCGCTTCATGACCTCCTCTTTGGGCATGACGATGTAGGCGGGCCCGGCCTCGGTCATCCCGTAGGAGTTGGACACGGTCGCCTGGGGGAGGCGCGCCTGCATCGCCCGCTGCGTCCCGGGCGCGAGCGGCGCGCTGCCGATCGACACCGCCGCCAGGCTCGAGAGGTCGCGCGACTCGAAGTCCGGATGGGCGACGAGCAGCTCGGCCATCGCAGGCACGAGCATCGTCATCGTCGGGCGATCCCGCTCGACGAGCTCCAGCCAGCGGCCGGCGTCGAACCTCGGCAGGTAACAGCCGACCATCCCCATCTTCATCGGGTTGTAGATGAACGAGATGCCGGCGAACGTGAACATGGGCGCGCCGTGGATCCAACCAGTCCCGGTCCACTGCGGCTCCATGTTTGGGATCATCGCCACGTTGCGGTGGCGGACCGCGACGCCCTTGGGCAGCCCGGTGGTGCCCGAGGTGTACATGACGTCGGCGAGGTCGTCGGGAGCGACGGGTACCTGGAACTCGCTCGCGTCGGCGTCGAGGAGCTCGTCGTAGCGGGTCGCGTCGCCGTCACCGGTGGTGACCAGCGACTCCAATGACGGCACTGCGGCGCGCACCTCGACCGCCGTCGGCAGCAGCGAGTCGCCGGTGATCATCACCGCCGCCTCGCAGTGGCTCAGGATCACCGCCAGCTCGCGCACCGTGAGCCGGGTGTTGGTCGGGACCACGACCGCGCCCGCCTTGTGAACCGCGGCGTAGGCAACGATCCAGCGCAGTACCTCGTCGCCGGGGAGGAAGATCGACACCCGGTCGCCCGGCTCGACCCCGAGGGCCACCAGCCCACGGGCGAGGCGGTTCGACTCGTCGTCCCACTCCCCGAACGTGATCGCGGTGCCGGCGTCGACGTCGCGGTAGGCGGTCTCGTCCCGGTAGCGGCCCGCCATGAACCGCAGCTGGTCCGTCTGCAGCTCCCCCCAGCTGGGCATCGCGTGCTCGAGCTAGAACGTCATGGGCGGGATCTTGCCGCCGTCGGGCCCGAACAGGTCGGCCTTCTTGGCCGCGAGCTCGTCGACGGTCCACCGCTCGTCCTTCTCGACCTTCCCCGCCGGCGACCAGCCGCTCAGGCGGGTCACCGTTCCGCCCCACACCATGAGGACCTGACCGCTCACGTCGGACGCCGCGGGAGAGGCGAGGAACCCGATGAGCGGGGCGACGTTGTCGGGGTGCATCTCGTCGAAGCCGGTCTCACCGCCGGCGCCGAAGCCCTCGAAGGTCCCCTCGGTCATTCGCGTGCGGGCGCGCGGCGCGATCGCGTTGACGGTGACGCCGTACTTCTCCAATTCCCGCGCCAGCACGATTGTCAGCGACGCGATGCCAGCCTTGGCGGCGGCGTAGTTGGCCTGACCGGCGTTGCCGAACAGCCCCGACTCGCTCGACGTGTTGACGATGCGCCCGTACACCTCGTCGCCGCCCTTGCTCCGCTCCCGCCAGTAGACGGCGGCGAAGCGCGACGGCGCGAAGTGGCCCTTGAGGTGGACCCGAATGACCGAGTCCCAGTCCTCCTCGCTCATGTTGAAGCTCATGCGGTCGCGCAGGATGCCGGCGTTGTTCACCAGGATGTTGAGGTCGCCCCAGGTCTCGATGGCCTGGTTCACCAGCTTCTGGGCGCCCTCCCAGTCGGCGACGTCGTCGTAGTTCGCCGCCGCCTCGCCGCCGGCCTTGGTGATCTCGTCGGCGACCTGCTGGGCGTGGCGGGTGTCCGTCCCGGTGCCGTCCCACTCGCCGCCGAGGTCGTTCACCACCACCTTGGCGCCCTCCGAGGCCAGCAGCAGGGCGTGGCCCCGCCCGATGCCCCGGCCCGCCCCGGTGACGATCGCGACCTTCCCGTCCAGTGCTCCCGGCATTCGTGCTCCCCGTGTGTGTTCCGGCTCGTCGTGCGGGCGCAGATTAGTAGGCGCGCGCCGCCGAGCCTGACGCAGGCGTCAGGGTACGATGACGCCTCCGGAGAGTAAGGAGTCGTCATGGGTGACGCCGTCATCGTCTCGGTCGCGCGCACGGCCATCGCCACCGCCCGCCGGGGCTCGCTCATCGACGTCGACGCGTTCGAGCTCGGCAAGGCAGCGGTCGGGGAGGCGCTGAAGCGCTCGGGCATCCCCAGCGAGGATGTCGACGACATCGTGCTGGGAGAGGTCCTCCAGGGTGGCGGCTGCATCGCCCGCTACGCCGCGATCGAGCTCGGCCTCACCGAAGTGCCGGGGCTGGCCCACAACCGGCACTGCGCGTCGGGCATGGCGCCGGTGCACACCGCCGCCGGCAGCATCCGCGCCGGCATGGACCGCGTCGTGATCGCCGGGGGCGCCGAGAGCATCACCCAGAGCCCCCAGAGCATGAAGAAGCAGCGGGGCTCGTACTCGGGCGTGCAGCCGTGGCTGTCACCGAGCCACCCCGAGACGCCCGACGCGCCGACCATGGACATGTCGATCACGGTCGGGTGGAACACCGCCCAGGCATGCAACATCACCCGCGAGGATCAGGACGAGTGGGCGTACCAGTCGCACATGCGGGCGGTGGAGACGATCGACGAGGGCGGGTTCGCGGACGAGATCTTCGCGATGGAGGTGCCGGCGGGGAAGCGGGGCGAGACCCGCACGTTCGACACCGACGAGCACCCCCGGCGCGACACGTCGATGGAGAAGTTGGCCCAGCTGCCGCCGCTGCACCCCGAGATCGAGGGGTTCAGCATCACCGCCGGCAACTCGTCGGGTCTCAACGACGCCTCGTGCGCCATGGTCATCTGCGACAGCGACTACGCCCAGGACCACGGCCTCGACCCGCTCGCGATCGTGCGGTCGTGGGCGTCGGTCGGGGTCCCGCCCCGCGACACCGGAACCGCGCCGACGCTGGCGATCCCGAAGGCGATCAAGCGGGCGGGCCTCCAGCTCGACGACGTGAAGCTGGTCGAGATCAACGAGGCGTTCGCGTCGATGGCGGTGGCATCGAGCCGCATCCTCGGGTTCCCGCACGAGATGGTGAACGTGAACGGGAGCGGCTGCAGCCTCGGCCACCCGGTCGCGGCGACCGGCGCCCGCATGGTGACCACGATGATCTACGAGCTGCGCCGGCGCGGCGGCGGCTACGGCGTCACCAGCATGTGCGCCGGCGGCGGCATGGGCTCCGCCACCGTGCTCGAGGTACTGCCCCCCGGCTAGTCCTCTGACGGATCCTCCGCCTCGAACGTGACGGATTCCTTGGCGCGGGTGTCGACGGTGAGGCGGAACACGTCGGGCCGGGCGTAGTGGCCGGTGACGTCGAGCAGCCGCCGCGAGACTCGAGCCGCACCCAGGTCGAGCTCGGCGTAGATCGTGCCCGCCTCGCCGACGAGCGGCCCGGCGAGGATGTCGCCCTCGGGCCCGACGATCGTGGTGTTGCCCCGGCTGACCCACTCGTCGTCGCCGCCGTACAGATCCTCGAGACCGGGGACCGCGCTGCTCACGTCACCGGCCCGCTGGAACGGCGTCACCCCGATGACGTGGATGCGGCCCTCCTTGGCGATGTGCTGGAGGGTCGGCACCCAGGTCGGGGAGTTGTCCCAGGTCGGGGCGACGTAGATGTCGATGCCCTGGGCGTACACCGCGGCGCGCGCCAGGGGCATGTAGTTCTCCCAGCAGATCAGTCCACCGAGCCGTCCGATCGAGGTGTCGTGCACCGTCAGCCCGGAGCCGTCGCCCATGCCCCAGATCAGGCGCTCGCCGCCGGTGGGCATGAGCTTGCGGTGCTTGCCGACCACGTTCCCGTCGGGTCCCAGGTAGAGGAGGGTGTTGTAGAGGGTGCTGCCGTGCGGATCGCGCTCCTCGATCCCGATGGCGACGTAGGCGCCGGCCCGCCGGGCGGCGTCACCGAGCCGTTCGATGGCGTCGCTCGGCACGACGACCACCTGCTCCTGGAGCCTCCCGAAGAAGTCGGCGTCGTTCCACGGTTGGGTGCGCCAGACCCAGTCGGGATAACCCGGCACGAACACCTCGCCGAAGACGATCAGCCGGGCGCCGTTGACGCCGGCCTCGTCGACGAGCCGGCACGCGATGTCGATGCTGGCGTCGCGGTCGAGGTACGCCGGCGTCGCCTGGACCGCGGCGGCAGTGACCTTGTCGTTGGCAAGACGGTCGTTCATCGTCGATAGATTGCCCCAATCGACCCCGACCTCGCGCTCGCGCTCGAGCTGGCCGACGCCGCCGACGCGATCAGCCTCCCTCGCTTTCGGGCCGCCGACCTCCGGGTCGAGACCAAGCCCGACCGAACGCCGGTCACCGAGGCCGACCAGGCGGTCGAGACAGAGGTCCGGGCCCGCCTGGCGCGCGAGCGCCCCGACGACGCGATCGTCGGCGAGGAGCTCGGCGTGACCGGGAGCGGCGCCCGGCGCTGGATCGTCGACCCGATCGACGGGACCGTCAGCTTCCTGCGGGGCGTGCCCATCTGGGCGTTCCTGCTCGCGCTCGAGGTCGACGGCGAGATGCGCGTCGGCGTCGCGTCGGCGCCCGCGATGGGCCGGCGGTGGTGGGCGGCGAAGGGGCACGGCGCCTTCGCCAACGGTGACCCGATCCGGGTGTCGGCGGTGTCGGCGGTCGAGGACGCGATGCTCTGCTACACGTCGGGCCGGTCGTTCGACGAGTACGGGCTGGGGGAGCAGTTCCGTGCCCTGTCGAGACGCTGCTGGGCGGCCCGGGGCTTCTCCGACTTCTGGGGCCACGTCCTGGTGGCCGAGGGTTCGGCCGACATCTCGGTCGAGCCGGTGATGAACCTGTGGGACAACGCCGCCATCCAGGTGATCGTCGAGGAGGCGGGCGGCCGGTTCACCGACCTCGACGGCGCCGCCCGATCCGACGGCGGCAACGCGCTCAGCTCGAACGGGCAGTTGCACGACGAAGTGCTCGAGGCGCTCCGTGTCTGAGGTCACCGTCGGGATCGACATCGGAACGACATCCGTCAAGGCGATCGCCGCCGACGGCGACGGGAACGTTGTCGCGCGCGCGCGGGTACCACACCAGCTCCGCGTTCCCGCGCCCGAACGGCTCGAGCATGATGCGGACGAAGCCTGGCGGCGCGGCCCGGGGGCGGCGTTGCGCGAGCTCTCGGTCGACGCGGCCGACGTGCGGGGCGTGAGCGTGGCCGCGATGGTCCCCTCGCTCACCGCGGTCGACGGCCAAGGCGTGCCGGTCACCCCCGGTCTCCTCTACGGCGACGAGCGGGGCCGCGATCGGACCATCGACGCGCCCCAGGCGATCGCGGAGGCGGGGGAGGCGCTGGCGTTCCTGCGCTGGTGCCAGCGGGAAGCGGGTGACGCCTCGGGATTCTGGCCGGCCCAGGCGGTCGCGAACCGCGCCCTGGGCGGTGAGGCGGTCCTCGACACCACCACCGCGGCGACGACCGCGCCGCTGTTCGACTGGGGCACCGGCGCCTGGAGCGAGGAGGTTGCCGACGACATCGGGATCACCACCGCGCAGCTCCCGCGACTCGTGCCCACCGGGCACGACGCCGGGCGGGTGGGCAGCGACGGGCCCGCGCTCGCACCCGGCTGCATCGACGCCTTCGCCGAGCAGCTGGTCGCCGGGGCCGATGAGGTCGGCGACGTCCTTGCCATCCTGGGCACGACCCTCATCGTCTGGGTGGTCAGCGACCGCGACGACCCCGTGCCCGACCACTACGTCATCCCGCACACCGCCGCCGGCACGATGCTGGTGGGTGGGCCCAGCAACGCCGGCGGCCTCTTCCTCGACTGGGTGGGACGCCTGCTGGCACCGGCCTCGGCGACTGTCGATCCCGAGCGCGTGCCGCTGTGGGCGCCCTACCCGCGCGGTGAGCGGGTGCCGTTCCAGGATCCCCACCGCCGGGCGGCGGTGCGCGGCCTCGACCTCACCCACGATCCCGCCGCGCTCCGGCGGGCCGCCTACGAGGCGTCGGGGTTCTGCGCCCGGCGCATGATCGACGCGTCGGGCGTCACGGCACGCCGTATCGTCGCCACCGGTGGCGGTACCAAGGACGACGCCTGGGTGCAGGCGCTCGCCGACGCCACCGGACTGCCGGTCGACTGCGTTGCCGTGCCCGAGGGCGGCGCGCTCGGCTCGGCCTGGCTGGCGCGGATGGCGGCGGGGCTGGAGGAGCCGACGGCAATGGTCGAGGGTCGGCGGTGGGCGCGCACCGGGCGTCGGGTCGAACCCGATCCCCGCTGGCACGCCGCGACCGCGCAGCGGTACGAGCAGTTCCTCGCGTTACCGCCGTAGCCCCGCAGCGTGGGGGCTGTCGGCCGGTGGTAGCGGGTGGCGGAACAGCGCGGCCGCGTTCTCGTGGCTGATCTTGGCGATCTCGTCGGCGGGAAGGTCGCCGTAGAAGCGCTCGAACACGCGCTGGCTGTCGGGCCAGGTGCCGTCGCCGTGCGGATAATCGGTTTCGAAGCAGATGTGGTCGATCCCGACCGTGTACCGGGTCGAGATCGTCGACGGGTCGTCGATGGTGCAGAACCAGAAGTTGCGATGCAGCACCTCGGCGGGGCGGAGGTCGCCCGAGAAGTAGTCGCCGTACCCGGAACGGTCGACGATGTTCTCGAGCCGGTCGTGCAGCATCGCGACCCAGCCGATGCCGCCCTCCGACATCGCGATCTTGAGGTCGGGGTACTTGGCCGGATACCCGGACCACAGCCACTCGGCGCACGCGGCCAACGACAGCTGGCCGAACAGGGTGGCGCCGAGCGGGACCATCGGCGCGCCCGGCGGCATGTCGGCGACGCCGGTCGAGCCCACGTGCAGGCACACGACGGTGCCGGTCTCGGCGCAGGCGGCGATGATCGGGTCCCACCAGCCGGAGAAGAGGTTGGGCATGTGCACGCGGTGGGGCTGCTCGGGGAGCGTCACGCCGGTGAAGCCCCGCTCGGCGTTGCGGCGGATCTCGTCCGCTCCCTGCTCGGCGTCACCGAGGTAGGTGATGCCCATCGGCACGATCCGCTCCGGGTACGGCGAGTGCCACTCCTCGAAGAACCAGTCGTTCCAGGCCCGCGTGACCGCGAGGCCGAGGTCGGGATCGGAGCACTGCGAGAACACCCGGCCGCAGAAGCCGGTGATCTGGGACGGGAAGTTCACTGACGCCCATACGCCGTTGATGTCCATGTCGCGGATGCGGGCGTCGATCTGGTGGCAGCCGGGGCGCATCTCGTCGAAGCGGGTGGGCTCGACCTTCCAGTCCTCGCGCTTGCGCCCGACGACGGCGTTGAGCCCGACCTGGAAGAAGAGCTCCCCGTCGAACTCCCAGACCTCGTGGCCCTCTTCGGTCTCGACGACCTTGGGGGCGCGGTCCTGGTGCTTTCGCGAGAGGCGACCCTCGAACATGTCGGGGGGCTCGACGAGATGGTCGTCGACCGAGACGATCGTGTACTTGATCTCACGCGGCTCGGGGTCGGGCTCGAGCCCGTGCGTTTCGCTCTTTTTCCAGTTGAGCTTGGGCGGTGTCGTCGCGGTCACGCCATTACCCTACGAGCCGTGGCGTTGAAGATCGAGATCAACCGCGAGCTGTGCATGGGCTCGGGGAACTGCTCGTTCTGGGCCGAAGGCGTGTTCGATCTCGACGACGACGGCATCGCGATCGTGCTCGACCCGACGGCCGCGCCCGAGGATAAGATCATCCTTGCCGGCCAGGGCTGCCCGACCCAGGCGATCTCGATCACCAAGGACGGCGAGAAGCTCGTCTAGCTCGGCTCGGGGGACATGAACGCGATCGGGACGCCCGCGCCCGCCTCCTTGCGCAGGGTGGCGATCCGTCGTCCGGGCTGTACCGCCTCCTTCACGCGGCCGAGCCGCTCGCCGAGGAACGCGGCCGTCTCGTTGAGGTCGGCAACCGTGAACGCGATGCCGTAGAACCGCGCCGGCTCATCCCCGGTGGGGTCGTCCGGTCCGATGAGCTCGAGCACCGGCTTGCCCACCCGGAAGAACGTCTGCGTGAACGGTGGCCCGTACTGATCCGTGTGGCGGCGACCGCGCGGCTCGATCCCGTGCTCGGCGAGCGCAGCGACGGTCCGTTCGGGCATGGGGGAGAGGACGACGAGATGGTCGAGGGCGACGGTGCCGTTGGGGTGATCGGTCGGCGCGCTCCCCACGGGCGCGTGCGCCGTGATGAGCCCGTCGATGGCCGTCCCCGACGCGACGCCGTCGAGCGACCAGCCGGCGATCCTGCGCCCGGCGGCGCCGAGCCGGATCGCGACGCCATCCACCGAGCAGATGCTGCCGTCGTCGACGGCAAAGCCGATCGAGCGCCACGCATCAGGTTCGACCGCGACCTCGAGACCGAGGAGCGCACGGAACTGCACCACGCCAGCGTACGATCGCCGGCGTGCCGATCGGGATCACGGAAGAGCACGCTGCTCTCCACGAAGCTGTGCACGGCTGGGCCGAGCGCCACTGCCCGCCCGCGGTGCCGCGGGCGCTGCTCGAGGCCGAGCGCGAGGCGCTCCCTCCGTTCTGGCGTGAGCTCGCCGCTCAGGGATGGCTCGGCCTCCATGTCGACGAGGCGATGGGCGGCGAGGGCTACGGACTCTCCGAGTTGGTGGTCGTGCTCGAAGAGCTCGGCCGGGTGGTCGCCCCGGGACCGTTTCTCCCGACGGTGCTGGCGATGGCGGTCGTCCAGGCGGCGGGCAAGGAGATCGCGGCCGAGGTCGTGCCCGCACTCGTTGCCGGCGACGGAGTCGGCGCGGTCGCGCTCGACGGGGCGTTCGACGCCGAGGAGACCGCCGACGGGCTACGCGTCCGGGGAACCCTGCGACCGGTGCTCGCCGGGCACCTGGCCACCGTCCTCGTTGCCCCGACCGTCGATGCGGGTTGGGTAGCGCTCACCCGCGACGAGTTCACCGCCACCGAGCTCCCCAGCCTCGATCTCACCCGGCGCTCGGCCGAGGTCGTCGTCGAAGGAGTGGTCCCGACGGCGCGCCGACTCCCCGACGTCGACGCGACGCGCGTGCGCAACCTGGCCGCGGTGCTGGTGGCGGCCGAGTGCGCCGGCGGCGCGCAATGGTGCGTCGACGCCGCCGCCGGCTACGCAGCCGAGCGGCGTCAGTTCGGTCGCCCGATCGGCCAGTTCCAGGCGGTGAAGCACCGCTGCGCCGACATGGTCAGTCGCACAGAGCTCGCCCGCGCCGCCGCCTGGGATGCGGCCCGTGCCGATGGCGACGGCGACGTCGGATCGCTGACGGCGGCCGCAGCGGCGGCCCTCGCCCTCGACGGCTTCTTCGAGTGCGCCAAGGACTGCGTGCAGGTGCACGGCGGCATCGGGTTCACCTGGGAGCACGACACCCACCTCTACCTGCGGCGCGCGATCACGATGCGCCAGCTCCTCGGTTCCACACCGGAGTGGCGAGCGCAGGTGGCGCGGCTGGCGGCGGGGGGCGCTCGGCGCCGGCTCGGGGTCGACCTGGCCGACGAGTCGGAACAACTCCGCGACGAGGTGCGGACGTTCGCAGCTGAGATGGCCGGACTCGACCCGCTCGAGCAGCGGAGCCGACTGGCGGACGCGGGCTATCTCGCACCCCAATGGCCGGCGCCGTGGGGCCGCGACGCCGGCGCGATCGAACAACTCGTGATCGACGACGAGTTCCGCAAGGCCACGATCCGGCGGCCGACGCTCTCGGTGGGGGCGTGGGCGTGCCCGCCCCTGATGGTCTACGGCACCGACGAGCAGCAACAGCGGTGGATCCCGCCAACGCTGCGGGGCGAGATCGAATGGTGCCAGCTGTTCAGCGAGCCCGGCGCGGGCTCCGACCTCGCGGCGCTCACCACCCGGGCCGACCGCGTGGAAGGGGGATGGATCGTCAACGGCCAGAAGGTCTGGACTTCGATGGCGCAACAGGCGGACTGGGGCATCCTGCTCGCCCGCACCGACCCCGACGCACCCAAGCACGACGGCATCAGCTTCTTCATCCTCGACATGAAGACGCCCGGCATCGACATCCGGCCGCTGCGCGAGCTGACCGGCGAGTCGTGGTTCAACGAAGTGTTCTTCGACGACGTGCTCGTGCCCGACGACTGCCTGGTCGGCCGGGAACACGACGGTTGGCGCGCCACTCGTACCTCGCTGGCCAACGAGCGGGTGTTCATGGGCAGCGGGAACACCATCGGCGGCGGCGTCAAGGCACTGCTCCGGCTGGCCGAGGCGCAGGGGCTTCTCGACGATCCGGTGACCCTGGTCGATCTGGGCGATCTGGTCGCGCGCGACTACGCGCTGTCGGTCCTCGGGTTCCGCCTCACCCTCGAAGCGCTCGGCGGCGCGGATCCGAGCGGGTCGGAGGCGGCGGTACGCAAGCTCCTCGGCGCCGAGCACGACCAGCGGGTCCAGGAGGTCGGGCTCTCGCTGATGGGTTCGGCGGCGGCGGTGGACGACGGCGAGGCCGCCGGCTGGCTCCGCCAGTTCCTCTTCGACCGGTGCCTCACCATCGCCGGGGGGACCAGCGAGATCCAGCGCAACATCATCGCCGAGCGCGTGCTCGGCCTACCCCGCGATCCCTAGCCGAGCGCGGGGAGCTCGATGACCTCGCCGGCGTAGATCAGGTTCGGGTTGCCCGAGCGCAGCGCGTCGCGGTTCGCCTCAACGAGGCGCACCCAGTACGAGTCGATCTCGGTGCCGGCGACGTGGTCGGCGGCGATCGTCCACAGGCTGTCACCGGGCGCGACGACGTGTTGGGTGGTGGCCGGCGGTGGCGCGGTAGGCGCCGGGGGTGGGGACTCCGCCGGCACCGGCGAGGGGTCCGGTGCCGGCGGAGTGGTCGGGGGCGGGGCGGGGTCCGGGATGCTCCCCACCGCGCGTCCGTCACGGACCTCGACGGTCGCCGGTGGCTCGCCCGCGTGCGCGACCGCGCCACCGAGGCCGGTGGTCCCGAGCGCGACGGAGGTGAGCATCGAGACGCCGAGGGCCCGGTCGACCCAGCGGCGGGCGCCGGGAAGCACCACCCACCCGACGGCGCGTGCCGCGGCCGGGACCCGCGCCAGCTGGGCCACCGCGTAGACGGCGGTCGAGGCCAGGAGCCACCACGCGCCCGCGAGCGCCGCGAGACGAATCCCGCCGGCCACGACCCCCTCCGGCGACGCCGACCGCAGCCAGCCGGCGGGGTCGGCGCCGGGACCGCCCAGGCCGTCGACCCGGGCGAGGGCGTGGAGGAGCACGACCGTCGACGCCTCGGTGGCGAGCACGGTGAGCAAGCAGAGGGCACGGCGGGCCATATCTGGCACGGTAAATGGCCCGATCCGGCCTGTCAATGCCTCAGAGCGTCTGAGAGTGTGTCAGTCGAGCTCGAGCGGGGGGTAGTACCGCTCGGGGCCGAGGCGCTTGATGTCGCTCAGCCAGTCGCCGTCGTAATCCTCGCTCGGGCCCTGCATGCCCGGGTTCAGGAGCTCCCAGGTGTTGCGCTTGTAGGTCCAGTTGTCGGGGTGGAGGCGGTGGGCCTCGCGAAAGTGGGGCCGGGCGTCCTCCTCGAAGCCGGCGTGATGCAGGTGCTGGCCCAGCTCGAAGCGGGCGGCTGCCTCCGCCTCCTCCATCGGGCGTGGCGCCGACCGGCGGGTCACCGCGTCGGGCGAGAGCGCGTACGGGCTCTCGGGGCCGCGTGCCACCCAGTCGCGGAGTGCACCCACGTACTTGTCGGGGTCGTGGCGAGGAATGCGCTTGACCTGCTCGAGCATGTCGCGCACCGGCTCGGGCCAGTCGTCCTTGATCTCGACGTCGGCCCACTCGGAACGCTCGATCACCGCCAGCTCGGCCGGGCGCACGATCATGCCGTCCTCGTCGACCCAGACCGCCATGGGCACGTTCACGATCCCGAGAAGCTCGTCGAGCACGTGCGCGGTGTCGACCAGCTGCGGGTGCTCCGCGCCCGAGCCCTCGATCCAAGGGCGGGCGGCGTCGACCTCGAGGTCGAGCGCGACGGTCACGACCTCCAGGGCGGGTTGGAGCTCCTCATGCAGCCGCTGCCACCCGGGCAGCGAGGTTCGACATCCTCACCACGACGCCCAGGCCGAGATCACCAGCTTCCGGCCCCGCAGCGATGCGAAGTCGAACGGGCGGCCGTCGACGTCGGCGAGCACGATCGGGGGAAGCTGGGCCGACTCGAGGACGTGCCCGCCGCTCTCGGGGCCCAGGGCCCACAGGCCGTGCTTCTCGTCGTGCACGACCGGCATCCGCAGTCGCTCGGCCACAGCCCGCGCGTCGACCGGGCCGTTCGTCGCCGCCCGGAAGGGGACGCAGCGGTCGTCGCGACACAGGCCCTCGGGCTTGAGCGACCAGCCGGTTTTCGCCTCGAGCTCGGCCGGTGTGAGCTCCAGCCGGTCCAGGATCACTCGTGGAGGCTAACCGCGCCTTACGTCGTCAGGGGTGGTACGTTCCGCCCGGTTTCTCCGGGCTCTCTGCGAAAGGGGTGCGGGATGGAGATCTTTGATAGCTCCGAAGGCTTCCGGTTCCTGTTCCGCTGGCTGCACATCGTCATCGGCATCCTGTGGATCGGGCTCCTCTACTACTTCAACTTCGTGCAGGTGCCTTCGTTCGCCGAGATGGACGGCGGCGCCCGCAACAACGCCATCGACAAGCTCGCACCCCGTGCCCTGTGGTACTTCCGGTGGGCGGCGGCGCTGACCGTCCTCACGGGGCTGATCATCCTGGGCCTGCTACGGGACCCGGCGACCGACGACCTGAGCTTCGGCTTCAACCCCGACTACTGGGGGTCGCTCGAGGGCACGAGCATCGTCACCGGGGCCGTGCTCGGGATCATCATGTTCCTCAACGTGTGGTTGGTCATCTGGCCCAACCAGAAGGTCGTGATCGCCAACGCCCGCAACGTCGGTGCCGGCGGCCAGGCTGACCCGAACGCGGCCGCGGCCGGGCGCAAGGGGCTGTTGGCCTCGCGCACGAACGCGATGTTCTCGATCCCGATGGTCTTCTACATGACGTTCACCGCCCACTTCGCCTCTCGGTTCGATCAGACCGCGGGCCTGGTGGGCTACGCCATTCTCTTCATCGTCGTCGTCGGACTGCTCGAGTTGAACGCACTCGGGCTCATTGGAGGCAACGCCCCCGGTCCGCTGCGGAGTTATCTCGAAACCGTGCCGAACGTGATCATCGCCGGGTTCGTCTTGTGGGCGGTGCTCTACGTCGTCGGCTGGGAGATCCTCATCGGGACGCCGTAGTCCGGCGCCTCACAACCCGATCAGGTCGGCGACGCGGCCGCGGTGATCGGCCGCGGTACCGAACAACGCAGCCCCGGCGCGCACCCGGCGCACGTAGAGGTGCATGTCGTGCTCCCACGTGTACCCGATGCCGCCGTGGATCTGGATCCCCTCCTTGGCGAGGAGACGGGCGCACTCGCCCGCGGTCGCCTTGGCGCTCGCGACCGCCAATGAACGGCGGTCGTCGTCCTCGGCGATGGTCAGGGCGGCGAAGTAGCCGGTCGCCCGGGCGCGCTCCAGCGCGATCAGCATGTCGGCGAACTTGTGCTTGATCGCCTGGAACGATCCGATCGGCACGCCGAACTGCTCGCGCTGCTTCGCGTAGTCCAGCGTGACGTCGAAGATCGCCTGGCAGGTGCCGACGGTCTCGAGGGCGAGGGCGGCGGTGGCCTCCTCGACGGCCCGCCGCAGCGCCGCAGCCGTGGCCGGGCCGGGCTCGCCGAGGACTCGGTCGGGCGCCACGCGAGCGCCATCGAGGATGATCCGGGCGAGCCCGCGTATGAGGTCGAGTGATTCGACCGGAACGACCGTGAGTTGTTCACGAGGCACAACGAAGGCGCCCACGCCCTCGTCGCCCTCCGTGCCCGCGAGCCGGGCCACCACCACGACGGCGTCGGCGCTCGCCGCGCCCATGACCGCGTCCTTGGTGCCGGCGAGCACGAACCCGTCGCTGTCGGGCGTGGCGGTGGCGGTGACCCGGGCGGGGTCGTAGCTGCCGCCGGGCTCGGTGATCGCGAGCGCACCGGTGAGCTCACCTTCGGCCACGTGCCCGAGGAGGTGGGTGCGCTGCTCGGCGGAGCCCGCCGCGCGCACCGCCGGCGCGAACTGGGTGACCGTGGGCAGGAACGGGCCCGGCGCCAGCACCCGGCCGAGCTCTTCGAGCACGACGGCGAGCTCGACCATGCCCAGGCCGAGGCCGCCGGCCTCCTCGCCGACAGTGAGCGCGGGCCAGCCCAACGCCACCATCTGCGCCCAGAGGGCGTCGGGAGCGATGTCCTTCTCGACGACGTCGCGTACGACGCTCATCGGGCATTCGCGCGCGAGGACGGCGCGCACGCTGTCGCGCAGCTCGTCCTGCTCTTCCGAAAACTCCAGCTCCATCTTTATTGCTCCGCTCGCCTTCCCGATGGCCTCGCTCGCTGCGGGCCGGGATACCCGGCCCGCGGGCGCTCGCTCGGCTTTGCTCCGCTGCGGGCGACGGCCTCCCGGCCGCCGTCCTCGCTCCGCGCGAGGAGATCGGCCAACGCGGCGCGGTCCACTTTCTCCATCGGGGTGAGCGGGAGGGCCTCGACGAGCCGCAACGAGTCGGGGAGCTTGTAGTCGGCCAGCTCGGCGGCGGCGTGGTCGCGCAGCGTCTCGAGCGTCGGGGGCGAAGCCGGATCCCGAGCCACGACGACCGCCGTGCCCACCTCTCCCATGACGGGATCGGGACGGGGGACGATCGCGACCGCGACCACGTCCGGATGCTTCGAGAGCACGCCCTCCACCTCGACGGGATACACGTTGTACCCGCCGCGGACGTACATCTCCTTGCTCCGCCCGACCAGGCGCAGCCGCCCGCGGTCGTCGACCCACCCGACGTCGCCGGTGCGCACGAACCCGTCCCCCGTGAACGCGGCCGCGGTGGCCTCGGGATCGTTCCAGTAGCCGCTCATGACCGCGGGGGAGCGCAGGCACACCGCACCGACCTCGCCCGCGGGCACGGGCTGGTCCGCCTCGTCGAACAGCGCGAGGTCGACGGAGGGGTGGGGCCGGCCGACGCTGACCACCGCGTCCTCCTCGGGATCGTCGAACCCGGTCCCGAGCCCGATCCCCGCCTCCGTGCACGAGTAACGGGTCGCGAGGGCGGCGCCGAACCGGGCCCGGGCCTCCTCGGCCAGCCCGGGCGTGACCGGCCCGCCGCCGACGACGATGAAGCGGACGCTGTCGAGGTCGTAGGCATCGAAGTCGGGCTGGCGCAGCATGAGCGCGAGCTGCGTGGGCACGCCCGCCACCGTGGTCATGCGCTCGTCGGCCAGCAACCGGAGTGCATCGGCGGCGCGCCAGCGATTCATGATGAACGTGGTGCCGCCGCGGCGGAGGTTGCCGGCCAGCTTCGTCATGAAGCCGAGGTGGGCGAAGGGTGTTCCGCTGAGACCTCGCCCGCCCCCGCCCCAGGCGTCGCCGACGTCGGTGGCGGTGATGAAGGCGAGCTGGCGGTTGCGGTACAGCGCGCCCTTGGGGAGACCGGTCGTCCCCGAGGTGAACACGATCGCCACCGGCCGGTCGGCGTCGTCGGGGAGTGCGGGTGGTGCTTCGGCGGGAACGCGCAACGGGACCAGGACATCTGGGAGCGAACCCGCTACCGGCGCCTCGATCACCTCGGCACTGCCGGGAGCCTCGTTCCCGAGGCCCGGCGCGGCGACGACGAGGCGGGGCGCGGCGATGGCCAGCACCGCGGTGCGCTCGCGGGACGCGAGGCGGTCGTTCACGCCCGCGGTGACCGCTCCGACCTTGGCCCCGCCCAGGTACGCCAGCAGGTACTCGGGACCGGGAGGCAGCGCGAGCGCCACCACGTCGCCGACGCCGACGCCCCTTCGGGTCAGCCCCGCGGCGACCTCGTCCGACACGCGGTCGAGATCGGTGTACGTCAGCGCCCAACCGGACGGTGTGACGTAGGCGGTAGCATCCGCGAACCGTCGAGCAGCTGCGCGCGTGATCTCCGGGAGCATCGTGGCGAGAGCGTACAAGTCGTCATCCGCGGGGACGCCCGCCCAGCAACGCGAGCTGCGGGCGCAAGGGCGGCGCACGATGCGCAAGCTCTTCGATGCCGGGATGCGGGTCTTCGCCGAACGGGGCTATCACGCCGCCCGGGTCGACGACATCGTGCGGGCGGCCCGCACTTCGCACGGGACCTTCTACCTGTACTTCGCCAACAAGGAGGACCTCCTCCGGGCGTTGGCGGTCGAGTGCGCCGAGGACTTGACCAAGCTGGCCGACGGCATCGGCCCGATCGCGCCCGACGACGAGGGCTACGAGGAGCTGCGCCGGTTCCTCTCGGGCTTCGTGACGACGTACCGGCGTTACGGGCCGGTGATCCGGGCGTGGATGGAGGACCAGGTCGCCGACCGCGAGGTCGACCGGCTGGGCGTCAAGGCGTTCACCGCCATCGGCGCCGGGCTGGGCGAGCGCATGCGGGAGACCGGCGTCGACATCGCCAAGGACGAGCGAGCGGCGGTGGGCGCGCTGATGGCGATGCTCGAGCGGGTGAACTACGCGCTGGCGTCGAAGCGGATGGTGGTCGACGAGGACGCGATGCTCGACACCCTGGCCCGCGTCATCCACCGAGGCTTCTTCGGCGCGCCGGCCGGCCCGACGCGCTGACCACCGCATGACCCCGTTCGTCACCGGCGGGGCCGGCTTCCTGCTGGCGGTGCTGTGGTTCGACCTGATGTTCGACGTCCAGGCGCGCCGTCACCGCCAGGGTGACGTGCCCGACGACGTGTTGGCGTCGATCGCCGGGTACTACCGGCGGGTGACGACCGCGGCCCGGCCGATGAACCGGCTGATCAGCGCGGTGATGCTGGGAACGATCGTGTCGGCGATCATCCAGCTGACGCGGGACGAGTCGCCGAACTGGGCGGCGGGGGCGTCGCTCGCGCTCATCGGTGCCGCGGTCGGCTTGGCGGTCGCGCACACGTTCCGCGCGGCGGTACGGCTGGGACGGCGGACCGACCCGATCGAGATGCAGAGCGTGCTCGCACGCTCGATCCTGCGGGACCACCTGTTCTGCCTGGCGGCGATCGTGTCGCTGCTCACGATCCAGCTGGGTTGGGCCCGATGAGGGCGTCGGCGGCGAGCTCGGCGTGACCGAGGTGCTGGAACAGCTCCTCGATCACGTGGAGCACGAGCGAGCCGTCGGACTCGTCGGCGTCGAGGAGGAAGACCCGCCCCGCCCGGTTGGTGTCAGGCGCGGTGCCGCCCATGATGCCGTCGAGGTCCTCGCCCAACTGCACGAGCGTGGCCTCCACCAGGGCGTGGAGCTCGGCCACGGTGGCGGTCGCCGAGAACTCCGACTCCCGTTCCCGCTCGCTCTCGCGGCCGAGCCCGACATGGCCGAGCCAGTACTCGGTCACCCCGCAGCAGTGGATGATGAGCGCCGCGACCGCGTTCGTCTGCGGTCCCAGCGGGCGCTCGTTCACCTTGGCATCGCCGAGGCGGTCGGCGACGTCGAGCATCTGGGTGAAGCCGTGACGGATGTAGAGCTCGGCCGTTCCGCGTTCGAGGTCCATCGCTACTCGACGCCGAGAATCGCGGTCGCGGCCGACGAGAACCATCCGCCGGTTCCGTTGACGCAGGCAAGCCGCGCGCCCGGCACCTGACGGTCGCCGCCCTCACCTCGGAGCTGGCGGACCGCCTCCACCAGCAGAAAAATGCCGCGCATACCGGGGTGGCAGGCGGAGAGCCCGCCGCCGTCGCTGTTGGTGGGTAGCTCCCCGCCGACCCGCAGCTTCCCGTCCTCGACGAACGGCCCGCCTTCGCCCTTCTTGCAGAAGCCGAGGCCTTCGAGGCTCAGCAGCACCATGGGCGTGAACGCGTCGTAGATCTGGCAGACGTCGATGTCCTCGGGCACGACGCCGGCGCGCTCGAACGCCAACGGTCCCGATCGCGCCGCCGGCGACTCGGTGAAGTCCTCCCACTCGCTCATCGTCGTGTGCGAGATCGCCTCGCCGGTGCCGAGGACCCATACCGGTTCCCGCGCCAGGTCGCGGGCGCGCTCCTCCGACGTCAGGACGACCGCGCCGCCACCGTCGGAGCGGATGCAGCAATGCAGCTTGGTTAGGGGATCGGCGATCACCGGCGACTCGAGCACGTCGGCGACCGTGATCGGGTCGCGGTAGTACGCCTCGGGATTGAGCGACGCGTTGTAGCGACTGGAGACCGCGATCTCGGCCAGCTGCTCGATGGTGGTACCGAACTCGTGCATGTGCCGGCGGGCGCTCATGGCGTACTTGGCGATCAGCGTGTGCCCGAACGGGGCGTCGAACTGGACCGGTCCCCGGTTCCCGAACGACAGGTTCGAGGTGGGCCGGCGTCGGACTTTGAGGTCAGCTCGGCTGGTCGACCCGTACACGAGCATCACGACCTCGACGTGGCCCTGGGCGATGGCGGCGGTGGCGTGCTCGACCATGAACTCCCAGGTGCTACCGCCGACACCGGTGCCATCGACCCAATTCGGGCGCAGCCCGAGGTACTCGGCCACCTCGATGGGCGCGAGCAGCCCGGTGCCGTGGGAGGCGACGCCGTCGACGTCGCCGCGCTCGAGGCCGGCGTCGGCGAGCGCGCGGGTTGCTGCCTGGTGGTGGAGCTGGAACGGAGACCGCCCGTCGGTACGCCCGATGTCGGAGAGCGCGGCACCGACGATGGCAACTCGTCGCGTCAGCGGAGCTTCCAGTCGATGCGCGTGCCCGACTCGAACAGCTTCTGACCCGCGGCGATCGAGTCTTGATCGGTCCCCATGGCGACGTAGGAGTAGCCGAGCCGGAGCGCCTGGCGGTGCCCGAGCTCGCGCGCGGCCCAGATCGCCCGCACCGTGCCCTGGATCGCCAGCGGCGGCTGCGACGCGATGGTGTTGGCGGCCCACGCAACCGAGTCGTGCAGCTGCTCCTTGGGCACGACCTCGGAGACCAGCCCGATCTCGTGCGCCCGTTGCGCCGACAGCCGTTCGTAGTTGCCGAGGAGCGAGAGCCGCATGATCTCGCCGAACGGCATGATCCCCGACATGTGCATGGGCTCGAACGCCGCGGTCATGCCGTAGGTGACATGCGGGTCGAAGAAGGTGGCGTGGTCGGCGGCGACGATGAACTCGACCTCGCCCAGCATGTAGAACGCGCCGCCGCAGGCGATGCCATTGACCGCCGCGATCACCGGCTTCCAGAGGTCGCAGCTCTTGGGCCCGATGTTGTCGCCGGGGTCGTTGAACATGAACGGCGTCGACCCCGAGCCGACGACGTCGGGGTCGGTGGTGGCGTCGGCGTCGCCGCCCATCTGCTCCATCCGGTCGATGCCGGTGCAGAACGCCTTGTCGCCGGCGCCGGTCAGCACCACGCAGCTGACGTCGTCGTGGCGGCGCAGCCCCCGCCACAGGTCGTGGAGCTCGCGCTGCATGAGCGAGTTGAACGCGTTCATCTTGTCGGGCCGGTTGAGCGTGACCCAGGCGACCCCGTCGCGCTCCTCGTAGAGGAGCGTCTCGAAGCTCGTGTTCACCTAGCTGCGGCTCTGGGCCGCGATCCCCGGGTTGATGCTCTTGAACGCGTACTTGTTGAGGATCGGGCCGATGGCGGCGGCGTCCCACCGGGTCGGGTTGCCGTCCTGGTCGGTGCTGAAGAACTGCTCGCCCATCTCCCACGGCGAGTACACGCAGATCGAGTTCCCGACGAGCCGGATGACCTGGCCGGTGGTCGGCTTGGACTCGTCCGACGCGAGCCAGGCCACGCCCGGGGCCGAGTTACCCGGGTTCATGGCGTCGAACTCGGTGTACTCCTCGGGCTGCTTGATCTGGATGTCGTCGCGGGCGACCCCGACCATACGGGTGAACCCGCCGGGCCCGATGCAGTTGGCCCGCACGCCGTACCGCGACAGCTCGAGGCTGGCGATGACGGTCATGGCGGCGATCCCGGCCTTGGCCGCCCCGTAGTTCGACTGGCTGGCCTGGCCCTGGAGCCCGGCGCTCGACACCGTGTTGACGATCGAGGCGCTGGGCTGGTGGCCGGCCTTCGACTGCTCGCGCCAGTAGGCCGACGCGTGGTGCATTGTGTTCCAAGTGCCCTTGAGGTGGACCCGGATCACCGAGTCGAAGTCTTCCTCGGCCATCGTGAAGAGCATCTTGTCGCGCAGGATCCCGGCGTTGTTGACGAGCACGTCGAGACGACCGAACGCATCGAGGGCGGTGCCGATGATGTTCTTGGCGCCGTTGAAGTCGGACACGTCGTCGTAATTGGCCACGGCTTCGCCGCCCCGACCCGTGATGACGTCGACGACCTCGTCGGCGGCGCGCTTGTCGGCACCCTGACCGCTGACGTCGCCGCCCAGGTCGTTGACGACGACCTTGGCGCCCTGGTCAGCGAGCTCGATGGCCTCGCCCCGGCCGACGCCGTTGCCGGCCCCGGTGACGATGGCGACCTTGCCCTCGCAGATGCCCATTTGCGCGTCCCTCCCACCGCATGAAAACTGACGTGGCCGTCACGGTACCGCGGGCACCGACGCGACCGTCAACCAGCCGGCCAACGCCAGCCACCCAACGCCAGCCAGCCAACGCCAGCCAGCCAACGACAAGAGAGAGGACGTACATGGCCGTCGACACGAGCGTCATCGGCAAGGCGACCGGGGCGTACAAGGTCACGGTCGAGCGGGGCCCGGTGGCGAACTTCGCCGCCGCCGTGCTCGACGAGAACCCCGTGTACCAGACGCCCGAAGCCGCCCAGGGAGCGGGCTTCGGCGCCATCCCCGCGCCACCCACGTTCTCGTTCGCGATGCAGCACTGGGGGAAGTTCGCCGAGGACCAGCCCGCCGATACCACCGGGGGCGAGAACCCGATGCACAAGGTCATGGGCGAGCTCTTCGGGAAGGGCGGGCTCGTACTCCACGGCGAGCAGGAGTTCGAGTACCACCGGCCCCTGGTGGTCGGCGACCGGCTCGTCGGCGAGGGCCGCATCACCGACATGTACGAGAAGGAGAGCAAGGGCCGCACGATGACGTTCCTCGTCACCGAGACGGTTTGGCGCGACGAGAAGACGGACGAGCCGGTCGTGACCGAGCGCTTCAACCTCATTCACCGCGCATGAGCGGCCGCTTGGAGGGCAAGGCCGCCATCATCACGGGGGCGGGGCAGGGGATCGGCCTCGCCTACGCCGAACGGTTCCTCGACGAGGGCGCCCGGGTCGCGGTGGCCGAGATCAACGAGGACCGGGCCGAGAAGGCCATGAAGCACCTGGCGGGCAAGGGCGAGGCGGTGTACATCCCGACCGACATCTCCGATGAGCAGTCGGCCAAGGAGTGTGCGGCCAAGGCCAAGGACGAGTTCGGCCGCCTCGACATCCTCGTGAACAACGCCGCGCTCTACTACGACATCGAGAACGAGCGCAACGACTACGAGTACCTCCAGCGGGTGTTCAGCGTGAATTTGCACGGCGCGTGGCTCATGTCGCGGGCGGCGGCGCCCTACATGGTCGAGCAGCGGTGGGGCCGCATCATCAACCAGTCGTCGGGGGCGGCGTACATGTACACGATGACGCCGCCGGGCGCCTTCCACGAGGTCGGCGCGTACACCTACAGCCAGACGAAGTGGGGTGTCGTCGGCCTGACGAAGTTCCTGGCGGGGCAGCTCGGTCAGTACAACGTCACCGTCAACTGCATCGCGCCCGGCGTGACCATGACCGAGGCCACGAAGAAGATCGTGCCCGAGGAGTACATCTCGATGATCCCGATGATGAGCGCGATGAAGCGCACGCTCGAACCCGAGCACCTCACCGGGACGGCGGTGTTCTTCGCCAGCGACGACGCCGAGCTCGTGACCGGGCAGGTGCTGTGCGTCGACGGCGGCTCCTCCATGCCCGCCTAGCGGCGGCAGCTCATTTTCGAGGCTGTGGTGTGCGGAATCCGCACACTGTGGTCTCGAGAACGCGTCAGATGCTGAGGATCGCCTCGAAGGGCGGAAGCTCGCTCGCCACCCGGTAGTTCTGCCCGTCGGTGCCCACCGCGTCGAGGCCGTCGCGTTCGGTGGCGAGGAAGAGCCAGGCGCCGTCGGGAGACCAGGCCAGCGGGCCGCCACTCTCGCGCCGTACCGCCCGGGCCTGGAACGTCGTCACCGTCTCGAGCCCGACGTCCACGACGACACCCCGAGTCTGCACGCCGTCGGAGCGCGCCACCACCAGTTGATGGCTGTCGGGCGAGAAGCCGGCGATCTCGGTGCCGCCGGCACCAAGCTCGAGCCGCAGCGTCCGTGAGGTGCCGGTGGCGACGTTGTCGACCAGCACATCGCACTCGGACCCGGCGCATCCCGCGGCCCGCGTCGCCAGTAGGTTCCCCGTCGCCGCGAGGAACAGACGGCCTTCGGGTAGCGTCAGCGTCACCCGTCCGTCGCCCTCGACGACCTCGAGCGCGCCCGACGCCCGCTCGACCACCAGGCCGCTGGCAACCGCACCCGAGACCGAACCGTCGACCTGGATGGGCGCGCTCGTAGGCGAGCCGTCGCCGGTGTCGATCTCCTGCGCCAGGCTGGTTCCGTTCGGGTCCCGGGTGACCAGCCACGCCCGACCGTCAGTGGCCGAGGGAACCAGCCGCGCCCGACCCGAGACCGCATCGGCGACCGCGTCGAGCCCTTCGGCGGCGCGCCTTGTCGCACCCTTGTCGACGGCGAGCCGGGTGGCGCCGTCGCTGCCGAGCAGGATGAGCGTGGCGCCGGTGCTCTGGTCGAGCTCGGGGGCGGGGCCGCGGCCGGTGCCGGTGTTCGGGGGCGACGAGCTCGGGCTCCCCAACCACGCCCCCACGATGAAGAACGCGACCAGCACGCCCAGGAGCATGAGGGGTGCGTGGCTCGAGTCGTCGTGGATCCGTCGGGGAACGATGCGCGGACCCGGCGGGATGGCGGCGAACCGGTCCTCGGGCCGGACGCCGATCTCGGGATCGTCGAGGTCGAGCACGGTCAGGGGCTCGCCCAGGTCGGCACCACAGGCGCTGCAGGTGACGGCCTCGTCCCGAATGCGGGCCCCGCACTCCGGGCACCTCATCTGGTCGCGCTCGCTCGGCGGCAGGGTACCTGCCGCCAGCCTTCGGGCCGCTCGCCGCTCCCGCACGAGTCACGACGCAAGTCGGGGGATGGCACCTCTGAAGAGTGTGCCCTGTTAGTCGAACACGCCGTCGGCGGCGAGCTTCTCCTGTTCGGCGGGGGAGAGCCCGAGCACCTCGCCGAGCACGAGGTCGCGGTCCTGCCCGAGCGTCGGTCCCGAGCGCGCGTAGCCACTGGGCGCGTCGCTGAGACGGAAGCCGTTGCGCTCGTACAGGCCTTCTCCCATGACCGGGTGGGTGAGCGTCACGAAATGCTCGCGGTGCGCGACCTGGGGATCGCCGTGGATGTCCCCGAAGTCGTGCACCGGCACCGCCTCGATGCCCCTCGCCTGGAGCAGCTCGGCGGTCTCGTCGCGGTCGCGATCCACGGTCCAAGCGGCGAGGGCCTCCTCGATCGCGTCGACGTGTTCGCGTCGCTCGGGGAGGGTGGGCCAGGCCCCGTCGCGGCCGATCATGCGGGCGAGGTCGCGCCACTCGTCGTCGGTCCAGCACGCGATCGCGATCCAGCGGTCGTCGCCCCGGCACGGGAAGGCGCCGTGGGGAACGGCGCGCTCGTGGCGGTTCCCGTCGCGCATCCCGACGACCCCGTCGATCTCGTAGTCGAGCAGCCACGCTCCGAGCGAGTAGATGCCCGTCTCGACCTGGGCAAGGTCGAGGTACGCGCCCCGGCCCGTGCGGCGGCGGTACCAGAGGCCGGCGGCGAGGGCAGTGGCGACGTACCGGGGGGCGAGCGAGTCGGTGATGGTGGCGTAGGGGCCGACCGGCTCGCGGTCGGGCCAGCCGGTGTTCCAGTTGAACCCCGAGAGCGCCGCACCCTGACCGCCGAAGCCGGGGTAGTCGCGGTGGGGCCCGGTCTGGCCGTTGAGGCAGGCGCTGATCATCACGAGGTCGGGCTTGAGCTCGGCGAGGGAGTCGTAGTCGAGGCCGAAGCCCCGCATGGCCCGGGGGGCGAAGTTCTCGGCCACCGCGTCGGCCCATTCGACGACCAGGCGCTTGACCAGCGCGATGGCATCGGGGTGCTTGAGGTTGAAGGGGGCGTTGCGCTTGCCCACGTTGAGCCCGTCGTACATGGTCGAACCCTCGAGCCCGTGGGGGTTGTCGGGACTGAGCGCGTAGACGCGCAGGAAGTCGGGCCGGCTCTTCGACTCGATGCGGATGACGGTGGCGCCGTGCTCGGCGAAGTACCGGGTCGCGATCGGCCCCGCCGCCCCCGACCCGAACTCCAGGATCCTGGTCCCGTCCCAGGCCGGCCGCCCCTTGGAGCGTGGGGTCGGAAACGTGGCCTCTGGCACCGGTTTCCGACCCAACGAAGGAGAGAGTTCGGTGGTCCCCAGTTCGGGGGCAGGGGTCGACGCGCCCGCGGGCGAAGCTTCGTTGTCGGCGGAGCGAACCACGACGAACGAGCGGGGGAAGCGCTCGACGTCGCCGACCGGTCCGAAGAACTCACGGGCGGCGAGCTGGGCGCTGGCGTAGATCTCGCGGGGCGAGTTGGCCGGCGCCAGCATGAGGTTCGTCTCGCAGGCGATCTCGTACAGCTCGGTCATCGTGTGGCGGGCGAAGTACTCGGCCACCGGCGCCTCGAGGGCCTTGAGCTCGTCGTCGGACGCGCTGGTGTGCGAGAACTCGGTCCAGTCGCGGTCGGCGAACACGGGCGCGTCGATGCCGTCGGCGAGGACCAGGCGGGTGAGCGTCTCGAGGCTGCGCACCCGGGCCTTGCCGCCGCGCAGGCCGTACGACACGAACCCGTCGGCGCAGGGCCAGATCTCGCGGGTCCGGCCGATGTTCGCCCCCCGGCGGCTGCCCCGGAAGCCGGTCTTGGGGAAGCCGGCCGGGTTGGCCATGTTGGCGACGAACACGGCCTCCTGCATCGACACGTCGACCCGGTGCGGATACCCGGAGGCGAGCGCGGTGAGCGCGGCGAACGCGGTCTCGGGCCCTACGTGGGCGTAGCCGGACGGCTCGGTGCACCGCACCGGCGCCCGATCGGGATCGCCGGTGCAGTACATGTTCCCGCTCGCCGCCATCACGCCGAGGTCGGACGCGCGCCATGTGGCCCGCGGGCCGGTGAGCCCGAAGGGCGTGACGCTCACCCACACCGCGTCGGGGGCGCGGCCGGGGTCGAGCTCGAGCGCGCCGGGGAAGCCGGGCGTGTCGACGACCACGTCGGCCGCCCGCAGCAGCGCGTCGAGCTCGCCGTCGTCGGCTCCGCTGACGACCACGCTGCGCTTGCCCGCGTTGGACGCGAGGAACCGGTTGGGATCGACGCTGCGCAGTGGGTCGCCCTCCGGGAGCTCGACCTTCACGACGTCGCCGCCGAGGTCGGCGAGGATGCGGCCGGCCATCGCCGCCGGCTCGCCGGCGAGGTCGACGACCCGTACGCCCTCCAGCAGCGGGCTTGGCCGTCGACCTGACATCCGTGTCAGACTACTGTCGCCACTCGGGGACCACTTCGCCGATCACCTGCGGAGGAAACGGGCATGTCGAACTACCAGATCGTGTCAGCCGACGCGCACATCCTCGAGCCGCCCGACATCTGGAAGAACTGGCTGCCCGAGAAGTACCAGGACAAGGCGCCGCAGCTGGTGAAGGATGCCGACGGCGGCGACGCGTGGGCGTTCGCGGGGTCGGCGCAGCCCGACCCCATCGGGCTGGTGTCGACACCGGGCATGCCCTACGACCAGTTCCGCTGGACCGGCGTCACGTACGAGGAAGCGCGCGCCGGTTGCTACAACGGTGCCGAGCGGGCCAAGGACATGGAGATCGACGGCGTCGATGCCGAGATCCTGTTCCCGCCCCAGCGCACGGTCGGCCATTTCCTCGGCGACGAGGACGACGACTTCGTGCTCGCCGGCATCGAGGCGTACAACAACTTCCTGTTCGAGGAGTTCTGCGCGCCCGACCCGAGCCGCCTGGTCGGGATGGCCCAGATCCCGTCGCTCGGCATCGACTCCGCCATCGACGGACTGCGCAAGGCCAAGGCGCGGGGCGCCAAGGGCGTCATCATCGGCAACTGGCCCGCCGGCGGCAACGACATCTCTGAGGAGGACGACGCCTTCTGGGCGGCGGCGGTCGACGAGGGCATCCCGGTCACGATCCACATCCTGCTGCTGTCACGCCAGGCGCGGCAGGCGCAGCGGGCGGCGGCCAAGAAGGCAGGCGGCAGTCAGCTCTACGGCGGCAAGGGCGCGGCGGCCAAGGCGAAGGCGGTCGGCGGGCTCGGAAGCGTGTTCTCGCTCGTGCCCGGCCACCTGTCGCAGCTCATCTTCACCGGCGTCTTCGACCGCTTCCCCGACCTCCAGATCGTGATGGTCGAGACCGGCATCGGGTGGCTGCCGCACTTCCTCGAGATGATGGACGACAAGTTCTGGCGCAACCGGTCGTGGGCCGACCTGCCCATTACGCGGCCGCCGACCGAGTACTGGCGCAGCAACCTCAGCGCGACGTTCATCGTGGACCGCGCCGGGATCGACCTGCGCGAGCGCGTCGGCGTCGACAACATCATGTGGTCGACCGACTACCCGCACCACGGCAACGACTGGCCGTACTCGCGCAAGGTGATCGAGGAGATGATGGGCCACATCCCCGCCGACGAGCGCCAGAAGATCGTCGCCGGCAACGCAGTGCGCCTCTTCCACCTCGACGACTGAGGATCCTCGGGCGGGCTGCAGAGGAGCTGAGCCCCCCGGAGCCGTCCGCCTAATGGGATCCACCGAGGGTTCCTGTGCTGCGGGAAGCCTGGTGGCCGAGCCGCTGGCTGGTGAGCAGTGTCGTCGCCTGGAGCGTCGATTCCTAGGGTTAGATCGTGCCCCGGCCGGTTGG